>CAYMWL010000030.1:0-71698 GCA_964394305.1 uncultured Pirellulaceae bacterium | reverse complement strand
GATTCGCTAACTGCTGTGCCAGTTCCGCATTGTTGTTGGTAACCGCGATCAGCGACGTTCCCATCTCCGCGACGTCCGCATAGGGAAAGCCGAGCATAATGCTGTTCGAAATCACTCGCTCATCATTCAGCTGTTCGTCGGCAAGTTTGTAGAGCGAATGGCACGGTTCGTCGTGCGTGCATTGCCGTTCGATGTTGATCGCCAATGGTGGATAGGCCGCCGCCATCGTTGGTTTCAGTTCACCTTTCACCGTTCGCACGATCAGCCGCGCGGCATCAATGCCGCGAGCCCGTTGATCGAGATGCGGATTGGTGCGATACGCAATTAATGCGTTGCAGGCCGAGACCATCGCCGCAGACAGATTGCCATGCGGATCGAGCGTGCCGATGATCGGCACGTCCGGTCCCAGACGGCGGCGCAACTCGCTCAGCCAATGGCCATCAAAATCAGGCCAAGGCTCGCTCACCGTCGCGCCATGCGGCGCAACGAGCAATCCATCAATGGGCTCCGCAGCTGCGAGCGCGGCAAACATCCTTCGCAGCAACTCTTCCGCTGCTGCCCTTTCGATGCACGCAAACGGAAAGGCTCGCGCAGCAAAAATCGGCACGGCATCGACGCTCAATTCTTCGAGCGCATGAAACATGCCGCCGACTTCGTGCTGCGTGCCGTGCAAGCGTTCGCGCACGGCTTCGCCTTCGACCAGCATGTCTTGTTCAAAATGCTGCAGCGTGGTGGGCTGAGCAATGAACGTGTTCGACTCTTGCAACAGGGCAATGATCCCGATCCGCATGAGTTACTTTCCGATGCAATACAGATACTTGTCGTTACGAATCAACAGCCGCGAACCATCAACGGCGGGACTGCCGTTGAACAAATTATTGCGGTCGTTGCGATCGCTCAAATCACTGACTGCAATTTCTTCGAACTGCGGCTTCGCTGCAATCACGTACGTCTTGCCGTCGCGCGTCAAGTAATAAAGCTTGCCGTCGGCCAACAGCGCTGAGGCATAAACCTGCCCGCGAGCGACACGCTCTTCATACACGATCTCGCCGGTCTCTGCCTTGGCACAATAGGCCACGCCCAGATCTTGATGCATCCAATACAAATGCTTGTCGAGATAAATGGGCGAGGGAACATTGCAACCTTTGGTGCTGGTCCACGAACGGTGCGAGTCGGTCACATCGCCGCTGCCTCCCGCTCGCACGGCTAATCCCGCTTTGCCCGAACGGCCCCCCAGGCAATACACCACGCCGTCCGCCGCCACCACGCTGGGGACCATGTACCACGTGATGTCGGTTTTGCAGTTCCACAGCGGCTCGCCACTTTCCGGATCAAAGGCCAGCACCTTGCCATGCGTCGCCACGACCAATTCCATTCGTCCTGATTCTGCTTTGACCAGCACCGGAGTGTTCCAGGCTTCGTTGATCCGCTTTTGTTGCCACTTGATCGCCCCCGTTTTGCGATCGAGTGCGAACAGCGACTCACTTTCGACACTGGCATTGATGAAGACCAGGTCCTTGTACAATACGGGGGATGCTGACGAACCCCAGCCGTGGGTTTTCGAACCGACGTCTTGCCGCCAGACTTCGTTCCCTTCATGGTTGTAAGCGATCACGCCCGTCTTGCCATAAAACACGATCACTCCCGCCGCATCCGCTGCTGGCGTGCTCGCCGCAAAGCCGTGATCGCGAATCTTGTTCTCTTCCGGCAACTTCGCCGCCACCTTTTGTTCCCAGATCAAACTGCCATCGGTTCGCTTTAGGGCGAGCAGGTGCCGCTTCAGATCTTCCTGATTTCCTTCCTTGCCGGGCACAAAAAAGCCGGAGTATGCCGTGATATAAATCCGATCGCCAAAGACAATAGGGCTCGAAGCGCCAGGTCCCGGCATCTCTGCCTTCCAGGCGATGTTTTCCGTCAGGCTCCAATTGACCGGCGTCCCTTTGGCTGCCGAAATCCCCATGCCCGTCGGCCCGCGAAAGCTCGACCAGGTCCCTTCCGGCGATGGCGCCTTGAACGAAGTGAGTTGTACCGCGTTGGCCTGGCTCGGCGCATTGCTGTGGCCAACCTCCGGCTTGGCATCTTCGGCTGCGCGCGGTTGCGTTTCTTCCAACGGCGGTTTCGGGGCTGCGTTGTCAACCGCGGGAGACAGCGGAGCGGAAGATGTACCGCAGCCAGACAGCCATGGTGCGCCGCATAAAAGCAACGTCAGCAAACTCATCCGACACACCCACTGGCTCATTGCTTGATCTCCGAAATCTGATTTCGCGGGCTGCTATTAGGTCTTTCCGAGCGCTGATTCTACCGGCGGCAGGGAGCGAGCGAAACTTTTCTCTTCAACACTTTGCTTCACCACACTCGCGGCGCATCCCGCTGCCTCGGCCTGCCGGACTCCAGTCTTTTGCCCTTAATACACTTTTTTCGGTGCCTGTTTTTCATCGTGTTTGGTGAATTAATCGACGCTTTTGGCGCGAGAATCGGCGCCGTTGCCGAGGAATACGCGGTAGCCGCCGGCGAATTATTCACCACGTGCCCCGTTTTGCTCACTGGCGGAATTGACGCCGTTAGCAGCGCATCGGGAATAAGCAGGAAGGTTTTGATTGTTATTAAGTAATAAGATATTATCGATTGTATACTCACTTACGTACGTTCTATTTAACCACGGGTGAATGACAGCTCAGGACCAAGTGCCCCTGCGATCCCGCGATCGTACGCGTTCACGCCAGCACACGGATTTACTGGGAGGGCGAGGCTCCTGCCGAGCCGCCGCGGCGAACGACCACTGTCGCGTCGATCCTTGTTTCCGCGGGCGCAAGACTTTTGTGGGTAAGATTTCACGTACCGCCCAGCCCTCTCTGCGGGTTACTGAGGCAAGGGTAAAGACACCTCGCTGGCGCGCTTCGTCCTCCCAAGAAACGTGCCAGCGATTCTTCCCCGCAACCTCACGAAATCTATACGTTGTGGTTGACACTCTTTGATTGCACGATATGCTGGGTCGCGTTGCTGGTTGGCTCTGAATGCTCAGAGCCTCGCAAAGAGGGAACACCGGTGCAAAACCGGGACTGCCCCGCAGCGGTAAGTGGAAACGACCGCCATCACATGCACTGATTCGCCGAACGGATTCACGATCAGAATTCGCCGGCCGATTGGGAAGCGATGGCCAGTAGGTTGCGTCGCGCGTTTCTGAAACGCCTCACGCCGCGTCCACAAGTCCGAAGACCTGCCAGCGACGGAGCGTGCTGCTTTTACCCATGACAGCCGGTTGCTGTCAGGCGGCGCGTTTCACCGCCGGGCCTTCTAGGGGAAGGTCGGTCGAGGACAGCGCGCCTGTTTTTCGTTCAGGTCCGCTCTTCCGTGCCGCTGCGCGCCGACTCGCGCCGCCGGCCGAATCCTCTGCCGCGCCTCCAAGACCCAGCGTGGCAATCAGCAGCTTGCCGAGCGGCAAGCGGAGGAGTTCGGTCATGTTGCTCGCGCCGCATGAGTGGTTGGTTCGGAAACGCGATGCTCGCGTCATTCCCTTCGATCTGGGTCGCATTCAAAACGCCATTGTCAACGCCTTTCGCGCCGAGTTGCGATTAGCCGATGGCCAGCCGCTCGAAAACGATGTGCTGCAAGATATCGCTGCCGTCGCTCGCGCGGTGGCCGATGACGTGGCTCCGCTGGCCAGCCAAGGTGGCGGCGTCGACGTTGAGCGGATTCAAGATTTGGTCGAAATGGAACTGATGAGCCGCGGGCATTATCGCGTGGCTCGGTGCTACATCCTCTATCGCGCCGAGCATGCCAAAATCCGCGCGCTGCGGGGCGATGAACCGCTGCTCGAACAGCCCTCGACGGTGCACGTGGTGCTCGACGACGGCACGCGCGTTCCCTTCGATGCTCGCCGAGCTCGCAAACGCCTCGCTGAAGCCGCCCGCGGTTTGGAAGACCTCGTCAACGTCGACGAATTGCTCGAAGAGGTAATTCGCTCGGTCTTCGACGGCATCAGCGTGGCCGAAATCTATCGCGCGCAGATTCTCGCGGCCCGTTCGCGCATCGAACGCGATCCCGCTTTCGATACCGTTGCTTCGCGGCTGACACTCAACGTCATCTATCGCGAAGCCTTTGGCGAAACGCCTGATCTGAAGTCGCTTGCGAGGGTTCATGAGAATCAGTTCGAACATTACATCATCGACGGCATTCGCGCCGGCCGCCTGTCGCCGGACCTGCGTGAATTCAATCTCACCAAGCTTGCCGCCGCAATGAAGCCCGAGCGCGATGGCCAGTTCCGCTATCTGGGCGTGCAGGCGATTTACGATCGCTACTTGCTGCACATCGACGGCCGGCGGATCGAAACGCCGCAGTACTTTTGGATGCGCGTGGCCATGGGCCTGGCGATGAAGGAAGAAAACCGCGAAGAACGGGCGATCGAGTTTTACGAAACGCTGTCGAGCTTCAACTTCACCTCGGCGACGCCGACGTTGTTCAACTCGGGCACCATGCACCCGCAGTTGAGCTCGTGCTACTTGAGCACCGTTAGCGATGACCTCGCGCACATCTTCAAAGCCGTCAGCGACAACGCGATGCTGTCGAAATGGGCAGGCGGCCTCGGTAACGACTGGACGAACGTGCGAGCCACGAACGCTCACATCAGCGGCACCAACGGCCGCAGCCAGGGTGTGATTCCATTTCTCAAGGTCGTCAACGATGCTGCTGTCGCGGTGAATCAAGGAGGTAAGCGCAAGGGCGCTGTTTGCTCGTACCTCGAAACCTGGCATCTCGATATCGAGGAGTTTCTGGATCTGCGCAAGAACACCGGCGATGAACGCCGCCGTACGCATGACATGCACACGGCGAATTGGATTCCCGATCTGTTTCTCAAACGCGTGAAGGCCAACGCGGAATGGACGCTGTTCAGCCCCGATGAAGTCAGCGATCTCCACGATTTGTTCGGCCGCGCCTTCGAAGAACGGTACGAAGAGTACGAGCGGATGGCCGATGCCGGCGAAGTGCAACTGTTCCGCCGCCTTCCCGCGGCCGATCTGTGGCGAAAGATGCTGACGCGGTTGTTCGAAACGGGGCACCCGTGGATCACGTTCAAGGATCCGTCGAACATCCGTTCGCCGCAGGATCACGTCGGCGTGGTCCACAGCAGCAATCTCTGCACCGAGATTCTGCTCAACACTTCGCCGGAAGAAACTGCCGTTTGCAACTTGGGCTCGGTCAACCTCGGCCAGCACATTCGAGACGGCAAGCTCGATCTGGGGAAGCTCGCCATCACCGTGAAGATGGCCGTGCGGATGCTCGATAATGTGATCGACATCAACTACTATCCCACGCCCGAAGCCGAACGCTCGAACAAGCGGCATCGGCCGATCGGTCTCGGCATTATGGGCTTTCAAGATGCGTTGCATCAGCTCGGCTTGTGCTATGCGAGCGACGCAGCTGTGACGTTTGCCGACGAAAGCATGGAAGCCATTTCCTACTTCGCGCTAACTGCCTCGGCAGAACTCGCGGCCGAGCGAGGTTCATATCCGACGTACGCTGGCTCGAAGTGGGATCGGGGCTTGTTGCCGATCGATACCGTCGATGTGCTGGAAAACGAGCGGGGCGAAGCGATTCAAGTGGATCGCAACTGCACGCTCGATTGGCAGCCGGTGCGGGACTTGATCGCCAAGCACGGCATGCGGAACAGCAACGTAATGGCGATCGCGCCGACGGCGACCATCTCGACACTGATCGGCGTGACGCAATCGATCGAGCCCGAATACAAGTTGCTCTACGTGAAGAGCAACCTTTCCGGCGAGTTCACGCAAGTGAACGAAGTCCTCGTCAGCGAGTTGAAGCGTCGCGGCCTGTGGGACGCGCAGATGCTCGAAGAGCTGAAGTACTACGACGGCTCGCTGCAGAACATCGGCCGCGTGCCGTTGGATTTGCGCATGCGTTTTCTCACTTCCTTCGAGATCGAGCCGCAGTGGTTGATCGAATGCGCTGCTCGCCGCCAAAAGTGGATCGATCAAGGGCAGTCGCTGAATCTGTATCTCGCGGAACCGAGCGGCCGCAAGCTGCACGAGATGTATCTGCTCGCCTGGTCGAAAGGTCTCAAGACGACCTATTACCTCCGCACGCTTGCTGCCACCCAGGTCGAGAAATCGACACTCGACGTCAACCGCTTCGGAATTCAGCCGAAGTGGATGAAGAACAAGAGCGCCTCGAGCGACGTGGAACTCAACCGCGAACCGGTCGAGGCCGCGCCGCAGATGTGTCCAATCACGGACCCATCGTGCGAAGCGTGCCAGTAATTTCGCCTTTCGCAGTGGGAGCCGCGGCGAACGAGCGAAAACTCACTAACCAGCGTTCCGCGGGGAATCGTCTTCCTCCCGCGGAACCCATTTTCAGCTACTCCACATTCATTCCCGCGGCGGCTCGGCGGGAGCCTCTCCCTCCCATTTTTTCCAAAATCCAAATTCATTCGAAAGTTACTTCATGTCCACCGCTTCCACTGTTCACTCGGATCTTAAGTCTTCTGCCCCCACCGGCGCGCCCGCCCGCATCGATGCCCGCGAAAAGCGGCTCATCAACTGCCATCAAGTCGACGTCAATCAACTCATGCCGCTCAAGTACCACTGGGCTTGGGAACATTACGTCAACGCCTGTGCCAATCACTGGATGCCGACCGAAGTGGCGATGAACAAAGACATCGAGACCTGGAAGTCGAGCAAGCTGACCGCCGATGAACGTCGCGTGATTCTGCGGAACCTCGGCTTTTTTGCGACGGCCGAGAGCCTGGTTGGCAATAACCTGGTCCTCGCGATTTTCCGTCATGTGACCAACGCTGAATGCCGGCAATACCTGCTGCGGCAGGCCTTTGAAGAAGCGGTGCACACGCACACGTTTCTGTACGTGGTGGAGAGCCTCGGCCTGAACGAAGGGGAAGTCTTCAACATGTATCACGAGGTTCCCGCGATTGCCGCGAAGGACGATTTCGAAATGGAACTGACGACGGAAATTCTCAGCGAGAACTTTACGACCGATACGTTTGAGGGCGCTCAAGCGTTTCTCAAAAACCTGATCGGTTACTACCTGATCATGGAAGGAATCTTCTTTTACACCGGCTTTGTGATGGTGCTGTCGTTCCATCGCCGCAACTTGATGACCGGCATTGGCGAGCAGTTTCAATACATCCTGCGTGACGAAACCATTCATCTCAATTTCGGCGTGGACCTGATCAACGGCATTCGCAACGAAAATCCGCAGCTCTGGACGGCCGAGTTCCAGCAAGCGATGATCGCCCGCGTGCGGCAAGCGGTTGAACTCGAGATCGCGTACGCTCGCGACGTGTTGCCCCGCGGCATCCTAGGGTTGAATGCCGATTTGTTCCGCGACTATGTGCAGTTCATCGCGGATCGCCGGCTCGAGCGGATCGGCCTGCCGGTGCAATATGGCAGCAGCAACCCGTTCCCGTGGATGAGTGAGACGATTGATCTCTCGAAGGAAAAAAACTTCTTCGAGACCCGCGTGACGGAGTATCAAAGCGCGTCGACGCTGAGCTGGGATTAGTCGAGGGAGAACTAATTTTGTAGGTCAGGCAGGTACTCCTGCCTGACGATTGCGGGCCCGCATCTCGATCGCCATATGCATACAGGTCAGGCAGGAGTACATGCACTGCCCTATGATTGTCGCGAACGACGACTATTTTTTCGTCACATAGGAATCAAAGACGCGAACTTTGCTCCAGAGGGCTTTGTTCTCTTCGATGAACTTGTTGTGGCGTGGATGTGGAGCGTACTTTTCGTACGCAGCTTTGTTTTCAAAGACGATGTGCAGCGCGACTTGAAAGCCCTGGTCGTTTACTTCGCGCTTCAAGTCTGTCGCGAGCGCGCCGACGGAAAAATAAACGACGCCATCGTGGCCGGAGAGATATTTTTCACAACCGTCGATCAGCTTCTGCTGATTCTCAGGCGTATCGCTGGCAAGAGTGAAAAATACCATGTGGGCCAACTGAGGCTCGGCTGCCTGAACATAAGTGGCCGACAAACTGAGCAAGGCGAATGCGAATAACAGATTTTTCATGACATCTCTCCTAAGAAGAAAGCAAACGACGCTCGCGATTATGCGGAGCGTCGAATGAGTTTCCAAGGGGAGACAACATTGGGGCGGTAACTAAGAATTCAACGTCCCATGCTTGCCGGCCGTCTGCACTCGTGTGCCGCTCACCACGGCGCCCAGCAAATTCAATAAGTACGAGGCGTTCGACGGCCCATCCCAATATTCGGCCGAGCTCACGGTGACGCGCAACAGCGCCAGGTTCGGATCCTCGGGTCCTTCTGGATACCAACCCTTCGCGTGAATATTCCACAGTTCCCGAGCCTTTTCTGGATTGCACTCGCTACGAGCCTGGCCGGTGACGACGACGAAGCGGTTCTTGTTCGGCGCAGAGTAGGTCAGCAGTACAGCGGGATTGGTTTCTAACTCCGCGACCTTCAGCGACTCGGCATCGGTCATAAACCAGAGCGTGCCGTCGAAGTTTTTGGCGTCGAGTTCTTGCGTGTACATCGGCCGGGCGTGCGGTTTGCCGCTGCGAGGGAATGTGGTGAGCATGGCCACGCGAATGTCGCTGATCAGTTCGGCCAATTTGTGAATGTCATGGTCCGTGTCTTCTTCACGCGAGAAAGTGCCGCAGCGGGCGTTGTCGTTGGTGGCTGGTTGGTGTGTAGTCGACATGGTTTGCAGCCTCTGGAAACAGGTGAATTGAACTGCCGGCTAAGCAATGCAAGCGTCGTGCCTTGCCGAGCGTAGAATTCTCAGCCAATATTCAAGCTCTTCGATCGATCCGGCGAATCAGGCGACAGCAACCATGCGACGGCATTCTTCCTTTCACAGCATCTCGCGGTTGTTCGTGATCGCTTTGGCCAGCACCGCGGCGGTGAACTTCGTTCGCAATAACAGTGCGCAAACGCAGCCAGCCGCGGTGCAGCAACCGAAAGAAACAGAAATCGATGCGCCGCTCCCAGCCGCCGAGGCCGCGCGGACGATGGTGGTGCCTGATGGTTTTCAAGTCACGCTGTTCGCCGACGAACCGGCGGTGCAGCAGCCAGTCGGTTTTGCCATTGACGATCGAGGCCGGCTGTGGGTGGCCGAAGCGTACAACTATCCGGTTCACGGCACGAAGCCCGGCGATCGGATTGTGATTCTGGAAGACAGCGACGGCGATGGCCAGCATGACAAGCGAACTGTGTTCTATGACAAACTGAACTACGTCACCGGCATCGAGGTCGGCTTTGGGGGCGCGTGGGTTATGTCGCCGCCGAACTTTTATTTCATTCCCGATCACGACGGCGATGATGTGCCCGACGGCGAGCCGAAAGTGCTGCTCGATGGCTTTGGAACTCATGCAAACGCTCACAACCTGGCCAATGGGTTTGCTTGGGGACCGGATGGCTGGCTGTATGCCACGCACGGCCGGACGAACTGGTCGCTGATGGGAAAACCAGGCACTCCCGAAAAAGAGCGCGAACGCTTCGATGGAGGCGTGTGGCGCTATCATCCCGTGCGCCATGTGTGGGAACCTTACGCCGACGGCACGACGAATCCCTGGGGCATCGATTGGAACGACTACGGCGAAGCGTTCATCACCAACTGTGTGAATCCGCATTTGTTTCACGTGATCTACGGGGCACATTACGAGCCATGGCGGAATCGCGAGTCGAGCCAGTATGCGTATCAGCGCATCGACACCATCGCCGATCACTTGCATTTCATTGGCGCCTGGAATGTGCGTGACGGTTTGAACTCCACGGCCGAGGACGAAGTGGGCGGCGGCCATGCGCACTGCGGCACGATGGTTTATCTGGGCGACAATTGGCCGGAGAAGTATCGCAACACACTGTTCACCAACAACATTCACGGCCGGCGAATCAACAACGACATCTTGAAACGTTCTGGCTCGGGCTACACGGCTTCGCACGGCAAAGATTTGATGCGGTCGAAAGACCCGTGGTTCATGGGTGTCACGCTGCAATATGGTCCCGATGGCAGCGTCTTCGTCATCGATTGGTCGGACACGGGCGAATGCCACAGCACGCGAAACACACGGCGTGAAACGGGGCGGATTTACAAGATTTCCTATGGCAAGCCGAAGCACATGCAGGTGGATATTGCGAAACTGAGCACGGAGAAGTTAGTCGAGTTGCAACTGCATCGCAACGATTGGTTTGTGCGACACGCGCGGCGGGTGCTGCAGGAACGGGCCGCGGCGGGGGAAGAGGATCTGAGCAAAGCCATCCGCAACTTGGGGTCGATGTTTGATGATTATCAAAAAGTCGCGGACGCCCCCAAGCAATTGCGGGCCATGTGGGCCTTGCATTGCCTCGGTTTTCTCAAGCCTGAGGATTTCATTCGCAGTCTCAACGACAAGAACGAATACGTCCGCGCCTGGGCTCTGCGGCTCTTATCCGAAGTGAAGGATCTGCCAGCAGCTGCGATCGACCGGCTGGAAATGCTCGCTGTGCATGATGAATCCGCACTGGTGCGAATGCACTTAGCGAGCAGTTTACAGCGTTTGACAATGGCGGACCGTTGGAAGATTGTCGAAGCTTTGCTGAGTCATGACGAAGATGCGGATGACGAGAACATTCCGCTGCTCCTCTGGTATGCCATCGAACCTCTCGTGAACGAAGATCGGAAGCGATTCGTCGCACTAGCCGGCCAAGCGAAGATCCCGCTGGTCTCGCGCTTCATCGCGCGACGCGCATTATCGCTGCCCGATTCGAAGGCCGAACTTGCTGCGCTGGTGAAGCTTCTCGGCACAGCGAAAGGGGATGTGCAAAGTGAGTTGCTGGTCGGCATGATCGAGGGGCTGGCGGGACGGCGAACGGTCGCCATGCCCGAAACCTGGCCCGCAGCCTATGTGAGTCTGAAAGAAGTTCGCAACAGCCAATTGGCAGAACAGTCGCTGCAACTCGCATTGATTTTCGATGATCCGCAGGCTCTGCAAGAACTCCGAACTCAATCGCAGGATTCCAGAGTTGTGGCAGCGATTCGCAACCGAGCCATTCAAGCGTTGGTGGCCAAAAAGGCCGCTGGTTTCGACGTCGAGCTGCTCCTCATGATTGGTGACGCTGCCGTCGCTAAGGCGGCGCTGCGCGGGCTGGCTGAGTACGATCACCCCGCGACGCCGACGACCATTCTTACTCGCTACGCGTCGTTCGAAGCGAATACTCGCCAGGATGCGCTGCAAACCTTGGCGTCGCGAAAAACTTGGGCGCTGGAGTTAGTGGCGGCGCTGGAAGATAACCGCATTCCTCGAGCCGATGTGACGGCTTACACAGCGCGGCAGCTGTTCAGTTTGAATGACGATGAACTGAGCAAGCGATTAAGAGCTGCCTGGGGAGAACTTCGCAGTAGTCCGGCAGAGAAGCAGCAGCAAATTGCAGTCTTTAAGAAACGCTTCTCGCTCGAAGCGATTCAGCGGTCCGATCGCTCCGCGGGTCGCGCGATCTTTCAAAAAATCTGCGCCAATTGCCATCGGATATTCGATGCCGGCGGCAAGATCGGCCCCGACATCACCGGTTCGCAGCGAACCAATCTCGATTATCTGCTGCAGACCCTCATCGATCCATCTGCCGCGGTGAATAAGGATTATCAAATGCAGGTGCTGCAAACCATCGACGGCCGGACGATCACAGGGCTCGTCGTCGAAGAATCGAAGACGGCGGTAACCATTCAGACTGTCAACGAGAAAGTTGTGGTGCCTGTGGACGAGATCGAAGCCCGCAAGCTCTCGTCGGTTTCGATGATGCCGGATGGGTTGTTGCAGAACCTGTCGAATGATCAAGTGCGGCAGTTGCTTGCTTACCTGATGGGGCCTGACCAAATCGCGCTGCCGAAGTGACGTTGTTTGCAGGCAGCCGCGGCTGGTCGCTGTCGGTGCTTGGAACCGGAGAACAAGCCAAAGCACTGCCGGGTTAACAACTGTGGCAGTTCATCGAGGGGAAACTGCTGGTCGACATCTCCCCGTACAAACGCCACGCGATTCATTCCATAAACGTCGGACGTTTCTTGATCTTGTCCCAGAACGTAACCGCCCGCAGAGCGAATTGCAGCGCAGCCGTCGGCGCCGTCGTATCCCATGCCAGTCATGGTAATGCCTAAGCAGCGATTGCCGAATGCTCCGACAGCCGATTGCATCATGACGTCGATTGACGGGCGATGACCGCTGATGGGATCGCTGTCGATGATGTCGACCAGCACATCTTGTCCCTTTCGCCGTAGCTGCAGATGGCGTCCGCCCGGTGCAATCAGTACGTGATTAGCTTGCAACACATCGCCGGATTCTGCTTCTTTAATGGATAGTTGCGAGAGAGAATCCAAACGGCGAGCAAACGGCGCTGTGAAGTTGGCGGGCATATGCTGCACCACCACAATGGGCGGCAGCGGTGGGACGAGCGACTGGAAGATTGCACTGAGCGCCGGCGGCCCGCCAGTGGAGATGCCCACCGCCACGCAGCAATTGTGGAATGTTGTTTGCGGCGTGGTCATAACGCGCTGCGTTACCGCCCGCTGTGCGCGCGCTCGTCGGTATTTCAACAACTGGATCACATCGATGCCTGCCATAGTTCGCAGTTTAAACAGCAGTTCCTCACGAAACGATTGCGTTGTCGCTCGCACATTCTCAGGTTTGGCGAGGTAGTCGACAGCGCCGCGGTCGAGTGCTTGCAGCGTGACATCGGCAGCGCGTTGCGTGAGTGCGCTTACCATCAGTACGGGAACGGGCCGCTCGGCCAGAATAGCATCAAGAGTCGCCAGGCCATCCATTCCGGGCATTTGCACGTCGAGCGTGATGATGTCGGGGCGAAGTTCGGCGGCCTTCACGAGTGCGTCGTGGCCATCGCGGGCGACGCCAACCATCAGAATGTCGGGCAAGCCGGCCAGGAGATCGCAAATCACTTCGCGCATCAGTGCTGAATCGTCCACCACCAGGACGCGAATCATCTTCTCCATGATTTCAGTCCATCACTTCCCCTGCGTTCTCAAGCAGTTTGCAGCGATTGCTCGCGATCGGCAGCCGGTTCGTGGCGAGCAGCGATTTTTTGCAATGCCGCCAGCAGCCGCCCCTTGTTGAATGGCTTGGCAATAAAATCGGCAGCGCCGGTTCGCAGCGCTTCCTTCAAAATCTCAGCCTGATCCAGGGCGCTCACAATCAACACTTGCGCATTCCGATCAAGACTTTTGATCCCACGCAGTGCGTGCATGCCGTCGAACTCCGGCATTACGAGATCGAGCGTGACGGCGTCGGGCCGGAGCTTCTCGAATTGCTCGATCCCTTCTTGTCCGTTCGTCGCTTGTCCGGCAATTTCCCAGCCGTCTTCACGAGCCGCGTCTTTGATCATCTCGCGAATGATCAGCGCATCATCGATCACTAATAATCGTTTGGTCATGATGGAATCTCTCTCTCCGAATCGGTCAAGCAGGTAATAGGTAACCGACTTTCACTGGCAATGTTTCTCTTGAAAATATTCAGATCGTAACGCTGGGCGAACCGGCCATTTCAATTTGCATCAGGCCGGTACTCGAATCAAAAGTAATTCGCCGTCCCAGCTTGCCGCCGACATGTTCGGCAACGATCGGGATGCGGAGCTTCTGCAGCAACTGCGTGACTGTCACGTGATTTTCGCGGCCAATTTGCAGCGGACCGGAACTGCCGAACATGTTCGCGCCCCCAGCCAGCTTGGCAGTCAGGCCGATGCGCGGGATGCCATCGGCGGCAAGCAGTTCCAACATTTCGGGGATGGCGCTATCGGCAAACTTACCCGGCGGGCCCGGGCGGTCCTGGCCCTGTGGCAACACAATGTGCGCGACGGCGGCAGTTCGTTTCAGTTCGTGCTGAATCACCAGGCCGATGCAAGAGCCCAGCACAGCACGCGCTATCTCGCCCTGCGCCACGATGGCGATCTGGGCCATGCCGACGTTGGCGTCGGGTTTTCGTTCTGGAGCGGTGCAGATCATGGAACACGACTTTCTTGGAGCGGGCAGACGCCGATGGTTACGAGCTGGAAACGGACGTCTGTACGGCGGCGAGCATGGTTTGCAACAGCTCATCACCCGGAACAAAGAACAGGCTCCAGTTGACGTGCTGGTTGTTGAATTCAAAGCGCGTGCGACAAACCAGCACGCGATCGCTTGTGAGCGATTGAGCCGCCAGCACTTGCATCAGCACGCTCGCGCCAAAGTCCTGCACAAAGTACGGCGCGGTGGGCACCAACTTACGACATGTCAAACGAGTTAATTCGTTGAGATAGGCTGAGGCCAGGATGTTGCCGGTCTCCATCACCGCCGACTGATCGAGTTCCGACCATTCCGGCGAATTCGAGACGGCTCGGCCCAACAGGCTCGCGGCCAGTTTGCGACCGTTTTCATCGTCAAAGGCGAGAATCAATTGTCCGCCCAGTTCTCCTTGCACTCCCAGCACCACCATCGTGAGCAAGTCGTCGCCGATCTCGAGTTCCGCCGCGGCTTCCTCGAGCGGCGCCTCGCGCAATTCATCGAGCGATAACGTGACGCGGCCGCTGGTCCATTGACACATGGCCACGGAAGCATGGTGGGTGGCCGCTGAGAAAAAGTCTCTCAGCGAAGCCAAATCGAGTGTGGTGGTTTCGTACACAGTCATTTTTCCTGCTGTGAAATCCATTTAAGCAACTGGCTCTGTATCGCTGAACGAGATCTTGCGACCGGCGAGGGCGATAAGGGCAGATACATCTAAAATTAAGGACACGCGACCGTTGCCGAGGATGCTGGCCCCCGCCAAACCGGGCACATTGCGGTAATTCTCGGCCAATGACTTGATGACGATATCTTCTTCACCGAGTAATCCATCGACGGAGAGGCCCACTTCGTTGCCGTCGGTGCCGACGATGACGAGCGTTCGCTCGCCCTTCGTCGAAATCGCCGTCCGCAGCGAGCCATCGGGCCATTGCAGCAAATTGCTCAACTCAACGACCGAGATCACCCGACCACGCACGCGCGCGGTGCACATGCCATGAACCGTCTGTAGTGCATTTTCACTGATGCGCACAATCTCAATGACCGATTCGACGGGAACCGCAAAGACATCGCCCGCGATCACGGTCAACAAGCTCGGCAGAATCGCCATGGTGAGCGGCAGCTTGATGGTGATCGTCGTCCCGACGCCAAATTGGCTGTCGAGTTCCACGACGCCGTTCAGTTGTTCGATGCGCGATCGCACAATGTCCATGCCCATCCCACGGCCAGAGATTTCTGTCACTTTCTCTGCCGTGCTGAAACCAGGTTCCCAAATCAACTGATAGGTTTGTTGGGTCGTCAGCCGTTCCGCATCGACAGCCGAGATCAAGCCCTTCGCCACGGCCTTGGCGCGGATCTTTTGAGGATCGAGACCAGCGCCGTCGTCGCGCACTTGAATCACCACGCGATTGCCGCGATGAAAGGCGTCGAGCGTGACGGTTCCTTGCGCTGGTTTGCCGGCCGCAATGCGTTGGGCAGGCGACTCAATGCCATGGTCGGCTGAGTTGCGAACCATGTGAATGAGTGGATCCCCGAGTTCGTCGACCATCCGCTTGTCGAGTTCGGTTTTTTCCCCGCGAATCACCAGCTGAATGTCTTTGCTGTTGCTGCGTGTGATGTCGCGAATGACTCGCTTGAAACGCCCGAACAACGGCCCGATCGGCACCATGCGCGTATCCATCACGCTCTTTTGAATTCCGTCGGCGATGCGGTCGAGTTGGTGGACTGCTTCCGAAACACCGTTGACCATCATGCGGGCCTGGCAAAGCAAATCGAGGTCGGTGCGGACGATTTCCAGGTCGCCACGGATCTGTTCGACGTGACGTCGAACAATTTTAGCGAACGGACTCTCGGCTGCTCCCTTGGCTTGATCGGCCTCGCTGAGGATGTTCTCGAGCAAGGTGCCGACATTGGCGAGTGAGTAGATTGATTGCTTACGCGTCGACAGGCCCTTGAGCTGGTCTCCTAACTGCGCGAACCGGGCTTTGTTGATAACCAATTGCCCAGCGAGGTTCATCAACTGATCGAGCCGCTCGATATCGACGCGAATTGTTTCGGCTGGCTTGTCTTTGCCGGCCGTGGCATCGGCTTTATTGCGATTACCACTCTTCAAATCGGCTTCATCGTGTTCGAACGATGCCGGGTCAGCCGCTGATTCAACAACTTCGGGTTTCGTGATCGTGGGAATGACGGGCAACTCAACGCAAGCATGCACTACGTGCTCGAGTTCAATCGCTTGCACGCCTTCGAGGTCGATTTCGCGGCGGATCAGTTTTTCGGAAGCGTCGGTGGTCAACGCGAAGACCAACCGCTGCAGGTCAGACGCTGATTCCAACTGCGCTTCCGTCGGCTCGCGGAAAAACAGCTCACCTAAAGTGCCGAGGCGATCAAAAATCACCTGCGCTTTGAGTTCGGCCAGTTGCAAACCAGGTTCCAGCATTACCACGCCGCCAATGACGCGCTGTTCAAGCGGGGCAGCGGTCGCAATGCGACTCCGTTCGGCAGGGGTAAAGCTGGCAGGTTGCACAGTGAGCGCAGCGATCTGGGCTGCGGCGGCGGCTTGAATGCTTGCAGCGACCGTTTGCACCTGTTCAATTTCAATCGCAGCAAAAGCAGCCCGCCGGGCGGCGCGGAGCTTCGGGTAGGCTTGGTCGTACGAATCAGGACTTCGTTGACCCGCTTGCAGGACTTTGACGAACGCCCGCAACGAATCGGTGGCGATCAGCAGCGCGTCGGAAAGCTCCGTGGTCATTTGCTTGCGCTCTTCGCGCAGCACTTGGAGCAAGTCCTCCATCGCGTGGGCCAATTTGGCCGTGCGATGCAATCCGATTGAAGCCGCCGATCCTTTGATTCGATGGCAATGGACGAGCAATGCATCGACATCGGCCGCAGCTCCCGCGACTAGCAAGTCAGCAAGGACGTCGAGTGTTTCTTCGGTTTCGCCGATGAAAATCGAAAGATATTTAGCAGGAACATCGCTTTCGTCGACGACGTTGCCGAAGAGATCGGCTTGAACTTCAACTGGGGGGACCGGCGTTTGTACAGGCGGCGTCGTTGTGACTGAGGGCGGTGGTGCGTTGCCGATTCCAGCTCCAGCCAACAATTGCTGAATCTGGGCGACTTCTTCGTGGCACTTCACCTCAGGCAGATCACTGTCCTTCAACCGTTCAACCATTCCGGTTAAACGATCGAAAGCTTGGAACATCACATCGATTACCGGCCGCGAAACAGCCAGATTGCCATGCCGGGCTGCATCAAAGACATTCTCGACTTTGTGCGTCAGGCTGTTGATATCGGTCAGCTGCAACATCGCCGACAGCCCCTTCAGGCTGTGCGCATCGCGAAACATCTGGTTGAGCAGTTCGGCGTCGGGCTGCAACGGAACGTCGTCGCCCAGCGTTTGCGCCAGCTCATCGAGCGTCAGCAAATTCTCATTGAGGCGAGTCAAATAACCCTGCGACTCGTCGAGGAAGTCGCTGAGCATCGTCGCCATGAAGTCGTCGTCCAGGCCGATGTTATTCACAGTCATTGGGAAATTCCTTTGCCTGCGGTCGCGCGTTGCATGGATTTGCGGTGCAGCCACGATTGCAGCCGTTCGTAGCCGCGCGTCAAATCGGCGATCCCCTCGGCCGGTCCTGTGACGAGCATGCCGCCTGGTTTGAGCGCCGCGTCGACATTGCGAAAGACGGGCACCTTTGAATCAGCGTCAAAATAGATCAGCACGTTCTTGACGAAGATCAAATCGAACGGCGGTAGCCGCAGCGGATCGAGCAAATTGTGCTGGCGGAACGAGGTCCACTGTTTGATTGTGGTCTGCGCGGTCCAGAACTCTCCCGCTTGCGTGAAGAATCTGGTGCGGCAGCTTGGCGGCACGAGCCGCATGGCGCGGACGCCGAACTTGGCTTGATTCGCTTGTTCCAAAGCACCGACGCCGATGTCGGTTCCCAGTATTTCGATTTTCCATTCACGATGATTGGTCAACCGATCGGCAATGCAGGTCGCAATCGTGTACGCTTCGTCGCCGGTGCTGCTGGCGGCCGACCAGATTCGCAACGACTTGCTGCGCTCGCCCCGTCGGGCTGCGTGCTGCATTTCCTGCAGATAAACATTGCTGAACCATTCCCACTGGTTGGCATCGCGAAACAAGTATGTTTCGTGCGTCGTAATCTCTTGCAGAAACGCATCCCACTCGGCGTGATCGGCCGACAGTTTGCGCAGATGTTCGAAATAGCGATCAAAACAGTCGATGCCGGTGGCCTTGAGCCGCCGTCGCAAGCGGTTCGATAGCAACGTTACCTTTTGTGACGAAATGCGAATGCCAGTTCGCTCATAGATCAGGTCGCCGTAGCGACCGAGCTGTGCTTCGGTGACTTGTTGAGTAAGCAGGGCGGTGGACATAGTGCGAACGGTGGTAGGTGGGAAATTTGCCGGTCAAGGCGGGAGTTGGAGGAGGCCCGTTCCCGAGGCGCCTGAAAGGCCAGGCCGCCATGCCGCTGTGACGGCACGGCGGTGGTCTCGCCTTACCGAGTTTTAGGCCCGCTGATTAACGCCGCGAGGCGCTGAACCAAACTGCGACTTGCTACGTGCAAGTTCCACAGCTTGCCCTTTAGCATTAAACGTCGAGCCGCCGAAGGTCTGCGTGGCTGCTTCCAGCTGGAAGCGTCCCACCAGGTCCCGCAAGGCGGCCGCTTGGGCGCCCAGCTCTTCGCTGCTCGAAGCCATCTCTTCGCTGCCGGCGGCCGATTGCTCGGTCACCCGCGACACTTGTTGGATGGCATTCGAAACTTCGTTGGCGTTCTGAGCTTGTTCGACGGTCGAGTCAGCGATTTCGGCAATCCGCTTCGCGGTGGCTTCGACACCTTGGATGATCTTGCTGAGCGAGCCGCCGGTTTGTTCGCTCAGTTGCGCGCCTTCTTCCACGCGTTGCGTCGATTCCTTGATCAGCTTCGAGATTTCCTTGGCAGCTTCGCTCGAGCGTTCAGCCAATTTGCGGACTTCATCCGCGACAACCGCAAAACCTAAGCCATGTTCGCCGGCACGAGCCGCTTCGATGGCAGCGTTCAAGGCGAGCAGATTCGTCTGGCTGGCGATTTCCGAAATCACTTGAATGATCTCGCTGATCTGGCTCGACGAAGTCTTGATCCGCGCCATGGCGTCGATCGACTTCTTCACAGCAGCACCACCTTCTTCAGCGAGGCTGCTGGTTTCTTTGGCAACCTTGTTGGCGGCGCCAGCGTTTTCTTTGACCGCTTCAATGCTGCGGGTCAGTTCTTCAATCGAAGCGCTCATTTGCTCCACTGACGCGCTCTGCGTTTGAGCTCCCTGAGCCAGCGTTTGAGCGCTCTCCGATACCACTCGTGACCCTTCGGTGAACTGCGCTGAGCCTTCCACCACTTGCGAAATTACATCGCGCAGGTCGGCCAGCATCTTGCGCAGTCCGTTGGCCAATTCGCCGATGGCGTCGTCGCCGGAAACGGTGACTTCGCGGGAGAGATCGCCGTCCGCAGCGGCCGACACAACGCCGAGCAATTGATCGACCTTCTGCCGCAGCTCTTCCTGCTGAGCACGTTCGCGTTCCTGAGCTTCGCGTTCACGCCGTTCCGATTCCTTTTTGGCAGTGATCACTTCCCAGGCAATCATCGGCCCGGCGTAGGTGCCATTGGCATCGAAGATGGCGGAAGCAGTTAGCGCCAAGGTATCGGCGCCGACCTTGATCTCCGCGGTATGAGGCAAGTTCTTCGGATCAGCGAGCAGCTTGCGCTGATGCGATGGCATCTTATGAAACACGTCGTAAGAACCGCCGACAATCGTATCGGTCTTTACGGGCAGCTGATGTTCGATCGACTTCAGCGTCTTGCGCGACGCCGGGTTCATATACACGATCGTGCCATCTGTGTTGGCGAGCATGATGTTGATCGGCACATTTTCGATGATGGCCGATTTCTGGGCTGCTTCACCGCGAGACTTGATGGCGGCGGTGATGTCGGAAGCGAACTTAACGACCTTGTACGTTTTCCCATTTCCGTCACTGAGCGCGCTGTAGCGGGCTTGAATCCAGACTTCCTTGCCACCCTTGCCAAACCGTTGGAACTCGCCATCTTGCGATTCTCCGCGGCCCAGGCGACTCCAGAAATCGCGATATTCACCGCTGTTGCTATAACGCTCGTCAACGAACATCCGGTGATGCTTGCCTTGGATTTCTGACAGAGAGTAACCAACGGTGTTCAGAAAGTTGTCGTTGGCGGTGATGATCGTGCCATCCGGCTGGAACTCGATTACCGCAAAGGCCGCGTGGATGGCACCGAGCTGCGCTTTCGCGTCGAGCAATTGTGCTTGCAACTCGGCAGCAGAAGTTTTGGCGGGTTTGTTAGCGGTTTTGATAGACGTGATAGACATTTTGCAGACCTCAGGTAGGACGGGTGGAAGTTTGGAAGGTGGGCTATGTGCGCAGGGATTTTGAGACGCGCTCGGGCGAGCGCGCGAAGTCGGAAGGTGAGAGAGGAGCGACCAAGGAAGCGCTTAGCGCGCGGCCGGTTCGCGGTTGATGTCTTCGAGGACGATCTTCTCGATATCGAGCAAGATCAGGAGTCGGTCTTTCAGTTTGGCGAGTCCGACTAGATACTCGCGCCCCAGGCCGGCAACCGTTGGTGGCGGCGGCGCAATTTGCTCCTGGGAAATTCGCAGCACTTCGCTGACGGCATCGACGATCACACCGATCGTTTTGCCGCCGACATTGGCGACCATGATGCGAGTTTGATCAGTGGCTTCCGTTTCCGGCAAGCCAAAACGCAGCTTGAGATCGATGATCGGAATCACCGTGCTGCGGAGATTGATCAATCCTTTGACGTAGATCGGTGTCTGCGGGACCCGGGTGATTTCACCCAGCAGAATGATCTCGCGGACCTTTTTGATCTCAATTCCATACTCTTCGTCGGCCAGGCGGAAACTGACGAGTTGCATCGTCCCTTCCGTCTCGTTGCCCGACGGCGCGCGCGGTGGCGCATCAATCGTTGCAATCGACATACTCTACTGCCCCCAATAGGTTAACTGTCGTGCTCTTGCACCTTCATATCTACGATGCAATTTGACAGCGCGACGACAAACTCCCGCGGATTTGTAATTTTCAGCGTGATTGGCGAAGTTTTGCCACGTAGTGTGCACTACCCATCTGCACCGTAGTGAGGCCAGTTGTGGTATCTTTCGAGGCGTCATAGTCGTTACAACGCTTTGCTTCCACTCCTTTCTGCATGCACATGGAACCGACTTTTGCCATCCTCGCCCACGGTCGCGTGCATGTGAAATCGCCGGGCAAACCACTGCGGCAGGTACAAAGCACGTTCGCCAAAGAGTCGCGAGAGCGGCAAAAGCGAAGCCAGGCCATCGACGGCTGGAAATCGCGCAGCGGCGTGTGGAGCAGCATGGGCATGGCGCCCCCGCAAATGTCGCAATGGGATGAAGAGGAAGTAGCCAAGGCGGGAATCTCGTTCCGCAGCGTCGGACGCGGGACAAAGCCCGGGCAACTGATGTACATCTTGGACCTGCAGGCGGTGCGCGGCTTGTTTCAGTTTGATCTGGCGCAGGATTTGGAACGCCGACTGATGCATCGCAACGAATTCTTCGCGCACGACCTGGCCTGCCATCCGACGCGTGGAACCGTTGCGACCGCACTCGAACAGGAGGATGGTTCAGCCCATTTAGCGTTTAGCGACGATGAAGGGCGTCATTGGAATCAATTGGCGGGAGGCGATTCGGTTGACGAAGCGCCCACGTGGATTCCTGGCGAAGAACGGCGAGTGGTCTTTCAATCCGCAGCCATTGGGCGCAACAAGCAAGGACAGCGATTGGGGCTCGCACCCTACAAAATCGAAAGCCTCGACCTGGATGGCAAAGGGGAAGCGGAGCCACTGCACCAGCAGCAGGATTTTGATCTGTTGCAGCCTCGCGTGACCGTTGATAAGACGCTGTATTTCATCCGCCGTCCCTATAAACGGCCCGGCTCTGATGCTCCCGGCTTCCTCGAGTTTGCGTTCGATATATTGTTGCTGCCGTTTCGCATCCTGCGTGCTATCTACATGTTTTTCAACTTTCTTTCGGTGATGTTCTCCGGCCAACCACTCGCCACGACCTTCGGGCAGCGGCAGTTTAAACCGCAGCAGGCCCAGTTCTTGACACTGTGGGGGCAAGCCATTGATACCAAGCGAGCGATGCAAAAGAATCGCGGCGAGCAAGCCGGCGCGCTCGTGCCGAAAGATTGGGAACTGGTCCGCCGCCTGGCGGATGGCTCAGAAACGGTGCTGGCGAGCAATGTGCTCGCCTATGATTTAACGTCCGATGGCGGCGTGCTGTTCACCAATGGCTCGGCGGTCTTCTATCAAAAGGCCGACGGCAGTCGCGAGAAACTTTGCGAGCAGCCGATGATCGAATCGGTTGTGTGCGTCGCGTGATTAGTACTGCACCAGGCTGAAAACTTCGTAAGGCGCGATGATTTTTCGGCCATTGAGGGCCAGCAGCTCGATGGCAAACGCGCAGGCCACAATCGTGCCGCCGCACTTTTCGACGAGCTGCGCACAAGCTCGCACGGTGCCGCCCGTGGCGAGTAGATCGTCGATCACCAGCACTCGCTGGCCTGCTTTCAGGCCATCGACGTGCATCTCGAGCGTGTCGCTGCCGTATTCCAGATCATAGTGAAACGCATGGGTGTCGAAGGGCAACTTGCCCGGTTTGCGAATGGGCACAAAGCCGGCGTTCAGAGCCACTGCCAGTGGCGCGGCAAAGATAAAACCGCGGGCTTCCGCAGCCACGATCACATCGATCTTCGCCGAGGCGAACTGCTTGGCCAGTTGATCGATGGCAGCCCGAAACGCCGCCGGCGAAGCGAGCAGCGGCGTGATGTCGCGAAACATGATTCCCGGTTTGGGAAAATCAGGAATGTCGCGAATGTAGCTCTTCAGGTCGGTGGCGGCACTCATGGCGATGCAAGTCTCAAGGGACAAAGGGAAAGGGAAGAATATAGGCGATTAACGCTCTAAGTTCCAAGCCCTCTGCGAGTAACGATGGTGCAGCAGTTGGTGAGTCAGCTGCTGCGGCCAGGATTTCGCGACCTCATTCGCCTGCCAGGCCTGGATCAGAGTTCGCCGCAAGTCGCCCGCCTGCAGGGGCAAGTTCACGACGAACTCACGATGGGGCCGTTGCTCGCGATATTCGGGTTGGCGAGGTGGAGGTTTGAGGAACTGCTCAATTCGGGCCAGATCGAAGTGATGCAACAAAGTGCCGTGATAGAGCAGAAAATTCCGTTTGCAGCGCAGGCTGTTGCCAGAGAATTTGCGGCCTTCGCTGACTAAGTCGCTGGTTCCCAGCGGCTCGCACTTCAGTTGCGGGCACAACTGATTTAACGCGGCAGCCATGGTCGACAGGACTTCGTGATGGGCTTGATCGAGAGCCCGCAAATGCGGTCGCTGCTCATAACTCAAAAGTAGCGAATACATCAAGCAACCTGGCCCAAGCAGCACGGTGCCGCCGCCGGATGTTCTCCGCAAAACCGGCACTCCTGCTGCGGCACACGCGGCCAAGTCCACTTCTTCGGCGACTTTTCCCGAGCGTCCCAATACCGCCGCAAGCTGCGGACATTCCCATAGCCGCAGCATTTCCGACGAAACGGCTGGCCCGGCAGGCTGCTCATCAGCCGAATCCAGCAGCGCTTCGTCGAGCGCCAAGTTTTCCGCAGCCGTCGGTAAGGAAAGGTCGAGCAAAAGCATGTGCAAAGCGTTTTCCAGCGAATCCCGGCCCCTACAAGAAAACTGCTTGCGAGCCTAAACTGAAAGGCTGCTGTTTTGTAGCCCACCGTTGTTGACTTGTTGAGTTTTACGTGATGCAGGCCCGCTCATGACTTCGCCC
Source organism: uncultured Pirellulaceae bacterium (assembly GCA_964394305.1). Classification (GTDB taxonomy): domain Bacteria; phylum Planctomycetota; class Planctomycetia; order Pirellulales; family Pirellulaceae; genus Anatilimnocola. Next base: position 47,791 of record CAYMWL010000030.1, on the reverse strand, counting down.
GATGCCGTTGACCCGAAGCCGGTCGAAGCCAAGCGGCCTTACGAATCTTCGCTGCCTCCAGTGGAAGCGCCGACCGGCGCTTTCATCATGCAGCTATTCTTGATTCCGCTGGCGATTGTTTCGATCGTCGTTCTCCTGTGGCTGTCGTTCAGTTGGTTGGCACAGGCCGGCCGCGACGATCCGAAAAAACTCGTCGATGAACTTCGCCGCGGCACCGATGTGAGTTGGCAAAGCGCCTACACTCTCGCCGAGATCCTCCGTAGTCCGGACCCGCGGTACGACGAACTTCGCCGTGATGAGAAAGTGGCGGCAGAACTGATGGCATTGGTCGAAGCCGATACCAAGCATCCGCTCGTCGGAGGCAACAACGAAGGAGATCGGCAGCGCATCGAACGACGGATGTTCCTTTGCCGCGCCCTTGGTTCATTTACGATTCCCGACGCTGCACCGCTCCTCGCGCGACTGGCCAACGAAGAGCGTGATCCGATGGAAATTGAAGTCCGTTTGGCTGCGCTCGAAGGGCTGGCAACTCTCGCTCGTAACGTTGGCCCGGAGGAACTGCGCAAAGACGAAAAGGTCGTGCAAGCTGTGCTCGAAGCATCGCGCTCGATCGAAGCGAATACGGTTCCTCAGGCAGCAGATAAAGAGAGTGCCTATCGTCCTCGAGCCGAAGTGCGGGCTGTCGCCGCGTTCACGCTGGGGGTGATCGGCGGCGACGAGGCGAAGAAGCGGCTGACCATCATGCTCAGCGATGGCTATGCCGCTGCACGATACAATGCGGCGACGGGACTGTGCCGCCAAGGTGACGAAGCGGCTGTTCGCGTCCTGAAAGAAATGCTCTCGCCCGATAATCCAAACGCGGACAAAGACGAACGGTATCCGGCCGATAAGGATCGCAAGCGCGTTGCCGTGTTGGTCGCCGGCGTTCAAGGTTCGATGACACTTGCGGAGAATAATCCGCAAGCGGATATGGAGCCCCTCATTGCTGCACTGAAAGATTTGTCAAATTCTCCGCTCGAAACGACCAAGGCGGACGGGACCAAAGTGCCAACGATCAAGTCCGACCGAACCAGAGTCAAGAACATGGCTGCCGAGGCTTATCGCCGGTTGGAAGCGCGGGAAAAGAAGTAACGCCGTAAGTCCGAGCACTGCTCTGTCGGGCCGCTCGAGTCCACGATCTTTTGCAAACAGAGGTATTGCAGCTACCTGCCCAAAAGACTGTGCAGTGCTTTGTTTTCCCAGGCTGCCGCACTCTTTTTTCGCGCCCAGTCGCCAGTTACACTGGCCCCAGTTCTCAAGCAACTGGCGAATCTACTTATTGAATTCGGAGCGTCCGCGATGCGTTCTTTGTGGCAATACTCTCTGAGTCTTTTGTTCTGTGCACTTGTGGCACTCGCGGCCCCAGCAGCCGATGCCAAGCTCAAGGCCCTCATCATCGAAGGGCAAAACAATCACGGCAATTGGCCGCAGACCACCAAAATGATGAAAAGCTACCTCGAACAGACCGGCCTGTTCGAGGTCGACGTGGCAACTACTGCGAAGCAAGGGACCGACCCTAACTTCAAGCCGGAGTTTGCCAGGTACGCTGTCGTTGTCTCGAACTACAACGGCGCTGATTGGCCGAAAGAGACGCAACAAGCGTTTATTGAATACGTGAAAGGTGGCGGCGGGTTTGTTGTGGTGCATGCCGCGAACAACGCATTCGGCAAATGGGCCGAGTACAACGAGATGATCGGCCTCGGTGGGTGGGGCGGCCGCAATGAAAAGAGTGGTCCATATGTTTACCTGGACGACGCTGGCAAGGTCGTGCGGGATACATCGCCCGGCGGTGGTGGTCATCACGGCCCGCAGCATCCCTTTCAAATCATCATTCGCGACGCCGATCATCCGATCACCCGCGGCATTCCCCGCGAGTGGTTACATGTGAACGACGAACTTTACGACAAACTCCGTGGCCCGGGCGAGAACATGACAGTCCTCGCCACCGCCTTTGCGGATCCGAAAAAGGGTGGCTCCGGTAAGCACGAACCGATGTTGATGACGCTGCAATACGGCAAGGGGCGCATCTTTCACACGCCGATGGGGCACGGCAACGATTCGCAAGAATGCGTCGGCTTTATCACCTGCCTGCAGCGCGGAACCGAATGGGCCGCGACCGGCAAAGTGACCGTGAAAGTGCCGGACGATTTTCCTTCGCCCGATAAGACCAGCCAGCGAAAGTTTGAGTCGAAGTAAGCACGCAAAACATAGAATGCAGAATTGAAAACGTAAGAGCCAACGTTTCATTCTGCATTCTGACTTCTACATTCTGCATTATCTCCGAAAGTTCCCACTATGCTCTACCGCGTTTTGTTTCTTATTATTGCCTTCCTGCCGCTGACCGCTTCGGCGGCGGGCGTCGTCTACGAAGGAACCGAAGGTCCCGGCAAAGGCAAGCACATTGTGCTGATTGCTGGCGACGATGAATACCGCAGCGAAGAAGCCTTGCCGCAGTTGGGCCAGATCCTGGCCAAGCATCATGGCTTCAAATGCACCGTGCTGTTTCCGATTGGCAAGGACGGGACCATCAATCCGAATGCGGGCGAAAGCACCATTCCCGGCACCGAAGTGCTGGATACTGCCGACCTGGTGATCTTTGGCCTGCGATTTCGCGATCTGCCCGACGAACAAATGAAACCGATCGTCGATTACATCGAATCTGGCAAGCCGATGATCGGGCTGCGGACTTCGACGCATGCCTTTAATATCAAAGGAGGCAAAACCTATGCAAAATACTCTTGGGGCAACGGCGATAAAGCCTATCTGAAGGGATTCGGCAAGCAAGTGCTGGGCGAAACCTGGGTGGCGCATCACGGTGCTCACGGCAGCGAAGCCACGCGCGGCGTCATCGTGAAAGGTGAAGAAAGCAATCCAATTCTAAATGGCATCGCGAGCGGCGAGATCTTTGGGCCTTCGGACGTTTACACGGTCACCCTGCCATTGCCGGGCGACAGCAAACCGCTCGTGCTGGGCGAAGTGGTCGCTGGCATGAAGCCGGAAGACAAGGCCGTCGAAGGCAAGAAGAACGACCCGATGATGCCGGTCGCCTGGACCAAGACCTATGAAACGTCGAGTGGCAAACAGGCCCGCGTGTTCACCACGACGATGGGAGCTGCGACTGATCTCACCAACGAAGCCCTTCGCCGCCTGATCGTGAACGCCAGCTTTTGGGCTCTGAAGATGGAAGAAAAGATTCCCGACAAGGCCAACGTCGATATCGTCGGTGAGTACAATCCTTCGCGCTTCAGCTTCGGCGGCTACAAAAAGGGCGTGAAGCCCGAGGATCATGCGTGGAAGAAGTAACTGCAACTGCAGGTACTGTTGCAGAAACTCCGCAGTCAACCGCGCCCAAACGGCGTCGTTGGCTGCGATACATTCTGCTGACGGGTTGCGTGTTGATCCTGCTGGCCCTGGGATACGTTCACTATTGGCTCTACTTGCCGATGGGCACGGGGCCGGCGGGTCGGGCTGTGCCACTCGAACCGTTTCAAATGCCGTGGACGGATCGGCCGGTGTTGCTGGTCGGCATTGGCGACAGCGTTACAGCGGGCCTTGGCGCATCTGCGGGGCGGTCGTACTTTCGCCGCTTGCACGATCCACGGGCCGATGATTTCGAAGACATGAAAGGGCGCTCGCTTAAGGCTGCGCTGCCGAATCTGGAAACGCTCAACATCGCCATGTCGGGCAGCAATTCGCTGCAGCATGTGGAACAGGTCGAGAAAAAGCTGCCGGTGCAACCCGCCGATGTTTTCGGCCTGGTCGTGATGAGCAGTGGCGGCAACGACTTGATCCATTGGTACGGCCGCACCCCGCCGCGCGAAGCGGCCATGTATGGCGCGACGCTCGCCGAAGCGGAGCCTTGGATCACCAGCTACGAGCAACGGATGGATCAACTGTTCGGGAGCATCAGTTCAAAATTCCCTGGCGGCTGTCTGATTTTTGTCTGCGATATCTATGATCCCTCCGACGGCTACGGCAATCCAGAAAGTGCATATCTGCCGCCGTGGCCAGACTGCATCGCCATTCATAGTCGCTACAACGCCGCTTTAAGGAACGCTGCGGCGAAACATGTCAGCGTGCGCGTCGTGCCGATGCATGCGGAGTTTCTCGGCCATGGCATTCACTGCCGCAAGTTCTGGTCGAAGCATTACCGGAGCGCTGACCCGCACTACTGGTACTACGAAAACCTCGAAGATCCCAATGACCGTGGCTACGACGCGCTACGGCGGCTGATGCTATTGGAGATCGTGAAAGAACGCGACGGAATTGCCGCGAAACAATAGGAAAGCCACCGAAATGCCTCTGCCGAGCGTTGTAGCTGATACGCCCTTGAATCCTGTGATTGAAGAATTGCTCGCGGGCAAAGTCGAAATCCTGCCGTGGTCCGTCGCGCTCGCAGGTTCGAGTCAGAAAATCGATGCGATGTACACGTATGGTCATCCGCTCGTCGATGGCGTGATGCTCGACCGTTTGCCAGGGCTGCGGATCATCAGCAACTATGGCGTGGGAGTCGATCACATCAGCTTGCCCGACGCTGTGGCACGGGGCATTCCAGTCGGCAACACGCCCGGGATTCTTGACGGCGCCACGGCCGACATGGGGTTTGCCTTGTTGCTCGCAACAGGCAGACGACTCGTCGAAGGAGATCGCTATGCGCGCTGCGCCGAATTCACTCGATACGATCCTGGCTACCTGCTAGGACGCGAGATTCACGGCAGCACGCTGGGAATCATCGGCATGGGCCGCATCGGTCGGCAAGTTGCCAAACGGGCGCGAGCGTTCGATATGGCCGTGCTGTATCACAATCGGCGTCGCGATGAACAGGCAGAACAACAACTCGGCGCGCAATTTCTGGCCTTCAACGATCTGCTCGCTTCGTCTGACTACGTCATGCTTTGTTGTCCGCTCAGCGAGCAAACGCGCGGACTGATCAGCCGAGCGCAGTTCGCCTTGATGAAACGCACGGCGATTTTGATCAACATTGCTCGTGGCCCCGTCGTCGATACTGCAGCGCTGACCGAAGCTTTGTCTACACATCAGATCTACGCGGCGGGCCTTGATGTTACCGATCCTGAACCGCTGCCGCGGGATCATCCACTGCTGAAACTGAGCAACGTCACGATCGCTCCCCATTTGGGAAGCGCCACGGAGCAAACCCGCCGCCAGATGGCAAAGATTTCGGTCGAGAATCTATTACTCGGGCTCGCGGGCAAACCGCTGTTGCATGAAGTGAAAGGTTAATAGCCGCGAAACGGAAGCGGGCAAGTCGCTTGACTTGCCCGCAGGTTTTTCCCAAAGAAGCAAAACACGATTTACTTCGCGCCCGCTGCCTCAGCATCGGCCTTGGCCTTCTTCTCTTGTGCGGCGGAAACTTCCGGATTCGGCGTGGCATCCCCCTCTTCCAGATTCAGTTCCCATTTGATGCCACCGAGCAACGACGCCATGTAGCGTTCGTCGGCCCACACCGCCTCGTTGTGGCCGAGGCTCATGTGCATGGCTTTCCCTTCGCCGTAGTTCTTCACCCACGCGATTGGCACATGGTAGGGCTTCTTCAGCTTGGTCTTTTCCATGTTCAAACTCATCAGCACGCGGACCTTTTCGGGCTGCCAATTCTTGAACTGATAGATTTCGTCCTTGATCGTGAACTCTGCGCCCCATGGTTTCGCGACGGGATGCTTTTGATCGTGCACCGTGATCGTCACCGTTTCGCCTGAGTTCCATGGATGGCCGTTAAAGGTGCCGCCGATCATATCCCAGTACGGTTTGTGACTGTGGTAGGTGTCGGCTGCCGAATGTGCGCCGATAAAGCCGTGCCCCTTTTTCGTCAGCCATTCGGTGAAAAAGTAATCGAGGTCTTCTGGTTTGATCGGCAAGTTGCCGGTCGTGTAGAAGAGGACGATGTCGTAGTTTTGCAGGTTTTCTTTCGTGAAGTCCTTGGCAGAGTCCTGGCTGCAATCGGCGCGGAACAAATTGCTCTTCACGCCCAGTTCTGTAATCGCCATTTCGGCGGGCGAGAGCTTCATTTCTTTGCGAGTCACGCTGCCATGGCGAAAGCCGGCGCTTTGCGTGATCATCAGCAGCCGATAGCCGCCTTCTTTAGGCTTGTCTTGGGCGTGAACGAAAGTGGCCGTTGTCGCGAGCAAGCCAATCGCGAGGAGAGAAAGAAATCGCTTCATAAATCTGTCGTACCTGGTGGGGCGGGAATTGGAGACGGAGCGCATCGAAAGTATAGCTTAGAAATAAGAGAAAAGAGCCAGCAGCGCGATTTGCGGCGTTTCTTCGCGCGGATTCGCTATAATCTGGCGGAGTTGGCCACTGATTCACTCTCCCGGCTGTCTGTTCATGAAACCCACTGCCCTCGCCATCGCCGCCCATCCTGATGACATCGAATTCCTGATGGCCGGCACGTTGCTCCGGCTGCTCGACGCGGGCTATGAGATTCATTACTGGAATCTCGCCAATGGTTGCTGTGGCACGACGCAATACGACGCTGCAACGATTGCCGGCATGCGTCGCCAGGAAGCGATGAACGCTGCTGCTGCCATGGGAGCCACGTTTCACGACAGCATTTGCGACGACCTCGCGGTTTTTTACGATCGCCCGACGCTCGCGAAGGTTGCCGCCGTGATTCGGGAAGTGCAACCGACCATCGTGCTGACGCATTCGTCGTCGGACTATATGGAAGACCACACGAACACGTGCCGGCTAGCAACGACCGCGGCATTTACTCGCGGCATGCCGAACTTTCCCACCGATCCGCCACGGCAGCACGTCGGCAATAAGCTCACGGTCTATCATGCACAACCCTATTCGCACTGCGATCCTTTGGGAAATCGAATCGAGCCGAAGTTGATGGTCGATGTAACGAGCCTGCAGAAAAAAAAGCGAGCGCTGCTCGCGCTGCATATCAGTCAAAAGCAATGGCTCGACGAAAGCCAGGGACTCGATTCATATCTCGACACGCTGTCGGCTCTCGATGCCGAATGCGGCCGCATGTCGTGCGTATTCGAGTATGCTGAGGGCTGGCGGCGGCATTCGCACATGGGCTTTTGCGATGCGGACGACGATCCGCTCCGCGAAGCTTTGAAACTACATGTTCACGTTGCGACGACATCGCCGCCTCCTACTACTCTCCCGAGTCCGCTGCCTTAACCCATCAGTCTCCCCATGTTGAAACGTACGCAACGCCGTAACTTTTTGCTCGCCGCTGCAGCTTCGCTTGCTGCCACGTCTACTGCCTCCTTCGCACAAGAGAAACGCAAGCCGCGGATCGTGCTCCGCTCTTCTTGGCAAACGGTCAACATCGGCGACATCGGGCATACGCCGGGCGTGCTCACGCTGCTCGAACAACAACTTCCCGACGTCGAAGTCCGGCTATGGCCGAGCAGTATTGCAGATGGCGTTGAACCATTACTGAGAAAACGCTTTCCGAAATTGCAGTTCGTGAAGACGCCCGCGGATATCGAACAGGCGTTCGCTGAATGCGATTTTCTGCTGCATGGATCCGGCCCGGCCCTCGTCGCGCAAAAAGATGTCGCCCGCTGGCATAAAGAAACAAAAAAGCCCTTCGGCGTTTTCGGCATTACGCACGCCCCGATCGTCAACGACCTGTCGAAGGAGTTGCTGAGCGCCGCGAAGTTTCTCTTCTTTCGCGACACTGTCTCGCTGGCGGCTGTGAAGAAGGCTGGAGTCACGGCTCCGATTATGGAGTTCGGGCCCGATGGCGCATTTGCTGTTGATTTGCGCAATGACACAGCGGCAGATAAGTTCCTGAAAGTAAACGGTCTCGATGCTGGTAAGTTCATGTGCTGCATTCCGCGGCTCCGCTGGACCCCTTACTGGCTCATCAAAAAGGATCGAGCCTTCGACGAAAAAAAGCACGCCCGCAACGAAGAGATGAAGGAACACGACAACGCGCCGCTGCGTGAGGCCATCGTCGCGCTCGTCCGCGAAACCGACCTGAAAGTGCTGGTCTGCCCCGAGGACATGTCGCACATGGCCGTCGGCAAAGAGATGATCATGGACAAACTGCCCAACGATGTAAAGAAACGCGTCGTCTGGCGGGAAAACTACTGGCTCACCGACGAAGCGCTCAGCACGTACGTTCGCAGCGCCGGCCTGTTCGGCAACGAAATGCACAGCCCCATCATGTGCATCGGCAACGGCGTGCCGGCCATCGTTTGCCGCTTCGAGGAACAGACCAGCAAGGGTTTCATGTGGCGCGATATCGGTTTGGCTGAATGGCTCTTCAATCATGACCACGACGAAGCGCACAAAGGCCTGACTGCCGCTGTTTTGGAAATTGCCAAGAATCCCGCTGGGACGAAAGCCAAAGTGGAGAAGGCTCGCGCGCTGATTCAGGAAAAGCAGCGAATGATGGTGGAGACACTGAAAAACACGCTGTTTGTCTAGCGGGATGAGTTGAATGACAAGTACATCGTTGGACGAACGCGTGGCACGACTCGAAAAGATTGTCGCCACCCAAAGCGAAATGATCTTGAAACTCGTGGAGATGATGAATCATTTAGGAACTGAAAATGCGTCGCTGACCGAACGCTTCGAGAGCAGCCGAGCGACCACCACGCAGCAGTTGGAAAAAGTAGCCGCGATCGCACAGCGCCTCGCGGGACAGTTTTCGGCCGACGAACAAGCGGAAAGCAACTAATGTGCGGCATTGCAGGAGCGATTTGGACGCGGCCGGAATTGGCGATTGAGCCAGCTGTACTCACACGCATGACCGAAACGCTCCGACATCGTGGGCCCGATGATCAAGGGCTGTATCAAGAGTGTTATCGGCTGCGGCCGCCGTATGAAGCGCTGCCCGGCATCGCACTGGGACATCGGCGGTTGGCGATCATCGACGTAGCCAGCGGACATCAGCCGCTAGCCAATGAGAATGAAACTATCTGGACGGTCTTCAACGGCGAGATCTATAACTTCGCCGATCTCCGCCGCAGACTCGAAGGATCGGGGCATCGCTTTCGGACCAATAGCGACACCGAAACGATCGTCCATTTGTACGAAGACGAAGGGCCGGCCTGCTTCGAGCATTTGAGCGGGATGTTTGCGATCGCCATTTGGGACAGCGTGCGGCGGCGGCTGGTGCTGGGCCGCGACCGCCTCGGCAAAAAGCCCCTCGTCTATCGCGCCGAACCAGGACGGCTGCTATTTGCCAGCGAACTGAAGAGCCTGCTGCAGGTGCCAGGCGTGCCGCGCGATGTCGATCTCGCCGCGGTGGATGAGTATCTGACCTACCAATACGTGCCGCATCCGAACACAATTTTCAAAGGCTTCAAAAAACTTCCGCCCGGGCATTGGTTGGTTTGGCAGGACGATGAGGTCACGATCAAGCCTTACTGGCAGCCTGATTTTGCATTCGAACAATTGACGACTGAAAAGAACGCCGTCCAGCGTGTTCGCGAACTGCTCACCGACGCGGTGAAAAAACGCCTGCAAAGCGAAGTGCCGCTCGGCGCGTTTCTTTCCGGCGGCGTTGATTCGTCGCTGATCGTTGCACTGATGCAACAGCAGAGCAGCACGCCGGTCAAAACGTTCACCATCGGTTTTCCGATCAAGGAATACGATGAATCGCCGTACGCCAAGCGAGTCGCGAAGCATTTGGGGACCGAGCATCAAACGCTGCATGTGGACCCCGACGCGGTGAAGATTCTCCCGCAGCTCGCCTATCACTACGACGAGCCGTTCGGCGACAGCAGCGCAGTGCCGACCTGGTATGTTTCGCAACTGACCCGCGAGCATGTCACGGTGGCTCTCAGTGGCGACGGTGGTGATGAACTCTTCGCGGGCTATTCGCGATATCGAGCCGTGGCGCTGGCCGGTTGGTTCGATCGTTTGCCGTGGGTCCGCAGTTTATTCGCTACCAGTCTGTGGCAGGTGCTCCCCTCATCAGCCCGCCAGAAATCGAAAGTGCGCCAGTTCAAACGATTTTCCAGCAGCTTGAATCTGCCCGCAGAGCGCCGCTATCTCGATTGGATTTCGATTTTCAACGAGACTCGCCGCGGCGAACTTTACAACGAAGAGTTTGTCGCGCAATTGCCCAACTGCGATCCGGCTGGCTTCTTGCTGAATGCTTGGAAGCGAACCAAAGGCCGCGACGCTGTTTCGGCGGCTTCGCTGACAGATCTTGTCACCTATTTGCCCTGCGACCTGATGACCAAGGTTGATATCGCGTCGATGGCCCATGGGCTGGAAGTTCGTGCGCCGTTTCTTGATCATCGGTTGGTCGAATTTGCTGCCACGTTGCCCGCCAATCTGAAGTATCGCAAACGTCGCGGCAAATGGCTGCTGCAACGGGCTTTTGGCGACTTGCTGCCGCGCGAAATTTGGCAGCGGCCGAAGATGGGCTTTGGTGTGCCACTGGATCACTGGTTTCGGAATGAACTGAAGCCTTTGCTGCGCGAAACCTTGCTCGACGGACAAAGCGTGCAGCGGTGGTTTCGACGCGAAGCGGTCGAAGAATTAATCACTGCGCATAACGAACAAGCATTCGATCATAGCGCCCGGCTATGGGCGCTATTGATGCTGGAACTGTGGTTGAAGGAATGGGGCCAAGAAGCCAGCTTGAGCGAGAAAGTGCATCCTCATCGCGAAGTCCCGACATCGACTAGATAGCACAAGGACGCCCTTGCTAACGCGACGGGCTTCCGCGCGCACACAGCCTCTTTAGGTCTCGCCCATCTAAGGTTAAAATCAGGGTTCCTGCCGTGGCACTCCGTTTGCAACTCCCTGTGGCTCGAAACCACAGGTGAAGGACCCGATCATGAAAAATATTCTCACCGTCATTCTTGCTGGCGGTAAGGGAACGCGTCTCGAACCACTCACCCGCGATCGGGCCAAGCCCGCTGTGCCATTTGGCGGGTTGTATCGCATCATCGATTTCACGCTCTCGAATTGCATCAACAGCCACTTCCGCAAGGTGCTGCTCCTCACGCAATACAAGGCGATGAGCCTCGACCGGCACATCAACCTTGGCTGGCGGCATTATTTCAACCGCGAAATGGGCGAATTTATCGACGTCGTGCCGCCGCAGCAGCGGATCGACGAGCAGTGGTATCAAGGCACCGCCGACGCCGTCTATCAGAACATCTACGTGCTCGAAAAAGAGCGGCCCGAATACGTGGTGATCCTTGCCGGCGATCACATTTACAAAATGAACTACGAGTCGATGGTGAAATACCATCAGGATATGAAAGCCGATCTGACGGTTGGCGTGCTCCGCGTCACACCGCAGGAAGGGACGCAGTTTGGCATCGTGCAGGTCGACACCGAGAACAAAATCATCGGCTTTCAAGAAAAGCCCGCGAACCCGCGGACGATCCCGGGCGACGACAAGCATTGCCTCGGTTCGATGGGTATTTATGTCTTTACCGCGCGGTTCCTTTTTGAACAATTGTGCCGCGATGCGACCAAAACCGGCAGCCGGCATGACTTCGGCCGCGATATCATTCCGTCGATAATTGACACCCACAAAGTTTATGCGTTTCCCTTCCGTGACGAGAATCGCAAGAATGATGCCTATTGGCGAGACGTAGGCACGCTCGATGCTTACTTCGAAGCCAATATGGATTTGATTTCGGTCGATCCGCTCTTGAATCTGTACGACGACACTTGGCCGATCCGCACCTTTCAGGCCAACATCCCGCCGCCGAAGTTCGTCTTCGGCAGCCGCGGCGAATTGGACCGTTGCGGTCGCGCAGTGGACAGCATGGTTTGTCAGGGAACAATCATTTCCGGCGGCTTGGTTGAACGCTCGATCGTCGGACCGCTCTGCCGCGTGAACAGCTACTCACACGTCGAAGACAGCATTCTCTTCGAAGGAGTCGACATCGGCCGGCATTCGCGCGTGAAACGTTGCATCATCGACAAGGGGGTGAAGGTTCCAGCGGGTGTGGAAATCGGCTACGACCTGGAACTCGACCGCCGCCGCGGATTTACTGTGAGCGAAGGTGGCGTCGTAGTCATTGCGAAGGATGACGGCTTGGAGCACATGCTACAGCAGGGGCGATAGTCGCCGATCGCTCCGCGATCGGAGAAGGGGGGCCGACGAAAGTTTTCGGAACGAGCGTTCAGCGAAGTTCCGACAATTGGAGAGAACGCCGCGTAGCACCGCTGGTTCTGGCTGACAATACAGTTCTTTGCTCGATTCATCGTTCGCAGAGCGAAGCGACGACTTACACTTCCGCAAACTGCGACTCCGCGGCCAGCCGATAATGGCCAGGCTGGGCGAGCAATTCATCATGCGTGCCGAGTTGCACGATGCGGCCTTCTTCCAGCACCATCACAAGATCGCAGGCTCGCAACGTGCTGAGGCGGTGAGCAACGATGAACGTCGTGCGGCCACTCATCGCTTGTTCGATCGAACCGAGAATTTCGTGCTCGGTATGTGGGTCGATGGCTGCGGCTGGATCGTCTAAGAGCAGCAACGCCGGATCCAGCAGCACCGCGCGGGCAATGGCTAGACGTTGTCGTTGGCCGCCGGAAAGATCGAGACCGCTTTCGCCGAGTATGGTTTGATAGCCGTCGGGCAGTTCGACGATGAACTCGTGCGCAGCGGCGATTCTCGCCGCTTTTTCGACTTGCTCCTGCGTCGCTTCCGGATGCCCAAAAGCAATGTTTGCGGCGACGGTGTTGCTAAAGAGAAACGTCTCTTGAAACACCAGCCCGATGTTCTGTCGCAGTTCATCCAGATCGAGCGACCGCAGGTCATGGCCATCGAGCAAGATTCGGCCCTGCGTGGGGTCGTAAAACCGACAGAGCAAACTCAGTAGCGTGCTCTTCCCCGAGCCCGTTGCGCCCAAAATCCCGATCCGCGTGCCGGCCGCGACTTTTAGATTCAGATCGCTCAGCACCGGCGTGCCGGCGACATATTCGAACCAGAGTTGCTCCAGCGAAACATCCCCCTTGGCCCGACCGATGGAGATCGGTTCGACTGGGTTCTGCACATGAATCGGCGCGTCGAGAATTTCGAAAACGCGACGAGCACCGCTCAAGCTCTGCTGCACGCTATTGGCGATGTTGGTGAGATTGGCCACCTGGCTGGAAAACTGCTGTAGCAATCCGGCGAACACAATCAAGCCGGAGCCCAGCGGCAGTTCGCCGCGCGTCACCAGATAGCCGCCATACGCGAGCAGAATCACCAGGTTGATCTGCGTCATGTAGCCGATGATCGGACCAAAAATCGAGACTCGCCAGAAGATCCCCTGCTGCTGATCTTTCACTTCGCGATTGTCGGTTGCAAAGCGGTTGATCTCTTCCTGCTCGCGGCCGAAACCTTTGATGACCTGCACACCTTGAATGCTTTCCGCAAGTCGCAGGATGACTTTGTCGACGAGTTCCCGATTGCGATCGTACAACGGCCGCACCATGCGTGAAAAAACGGCGGTCACCAGCCACATCAGCGGCGTGGTGGCGAGGCAGGCCAGCGTCAGCCAAGCATGAATGCTGAGCATGTAGGCCATGAAACCGATGAGCGACAGTGTGAGAATGACGAGTTGAATCAACACGCCGTCGACAAACGCGCGCACCGATTGCACGTCGCTGGTCACGCGGTTGATGATCGAGCCCGTTGCGTTCGCATCGAAAAAGTTAAACGACAGCCGCTGCAGTTTGTCATAGACCTGAGCTCGCAAGTCGACCACGATCCGCGTGTGAATGAGGTACCCGGCCGAAAGCGCGTACGTGTAATTGAGCACGCCGCGAGTCAGTTCCAACGCGAGAATCATCGCGGCGATTGCCGCCACTCTGGCCATCGGCCGCCAGTCGTTGGGTGGCTCCAAACCGAACGGCAGCGGCTCGACGGCTTTGGCGTTGGGATCAGCAATATGCCGAATCAGGTCGATGCCATGCCCAGTCAATCCAAGGCAAGATAGCGCGGTGCACAGCAGCAAAGCTTGCAACATCAACAAGCGAATGCAGCCCCAGCGATATTTCCAGCCCAAGCCCAACATGCGGCGCATTAGCGCCCAATTGGAGGTGTCGTTCTCGTTGATAAGCGAAGGAGCAGACAAGTTGGCGGCGCTAACGGCGGTTGAAGGTAAACCACCATTCTAGCAAAACACGCCCCGACGCGCGATTGCAGCTACTTCTTCACCTTCGCAATTTGCAGCGAGTTGAGATCAAACCAAACTTTCCCCTTCGTGGCACGCATTTCGGCTACCAATGTCACTTCCTGCGTTGCAGCAGTCACCGCGAACTCATGTTCTAAGTTCGTCCAATCGGTCGTCCCTTCGAGCTTGTTGGTACGCTGCCCACCCGAGAGGCGCAAACCTGCGCCGGTGCCTGACGACTCCGTCACCGCAACAACCTCCGTCACTCGAGCCCGGCATTGCAACTTATAAGTGCCGGCTTGCAGCAGCACCTTGGACCGAAACGAATCCGAGGTCCGGCCGCTGGGGCCAACCGCGATTAGCAACGTCTTGATGCCGGCCGGCGTGTCTTCCATCACCGTGGCGTCGGTCGTTTTTTGCGGGGCCCAGATTGCGACTTTACCCACGCCATTCGCATCAAACTTCAACGGCCGAGGCTCGATCGTGGCGTTCTGCTGCACCAGATTCTTCGCGCGATTCGTGAGCCGTTCCTTCAAACCCTTCAGCTGATTGTCGTGATCGTTGGCCGCGTTGGCATTAATCGCCGCGAGGACGGGACGTGTGCGCGCATGAATCTGATCGAGCCGCTGGTGCAATTTGTCCGGCGGGTTGAACATCGGCATCAGTTCGTTCACGCGGTCGCGATACCGGCCGCGCCATTCGGGGTTCGACATCACCGCGCTCGCGACCATTGGACCGGGAACATGTAGCACGCCGAAGTTCGGATCCCCAAACATCTGATCCATGCCGTGCGGAAAGAAATATGCTTTTTTGGAAGTCGGATCGAAGTAGAACTTGTAGTTGTTGCGGTTTTGGCAGTAGCCGTCCCAATGACAGCACATTAGCTCGAGCGCCATGAAACTGAGGAAGTTGTCGACGTCGAGCAGGGCATCGACCTTCTCCCAACGCTTGGCGGGATCTCCTTCGCGGCAGGCCGCGATCAGTGCTTTCACATCGGCTTTGTCGTCGGGCCCTTTCCCTTCGTCCCGTTCCATGTTGCCATCGATGTCCTGGCAAAATCCGCCGTCGTACAGGTTGCCGTCATTGTCGGCAAAGTGCCGCTTCAAGAACGCCTTATCGAAACCTTCTTTGAATCCATAAAATCCCAGATCGCGATTATTAATCCACACACGCGCATGTGTAGCCCGGGTGGCGACGACGCCAGCAGCCAGATTAATATCGCTGCAGAGAATCTCGTGCAGATAGGTGGGGTCCTGCACGCTGTTGTTGAGATGGATCTTGTCCATCGCGTGGAAATTTTGCTTCTTGATGTATTTGTCAAAGTTTAGCGTCAGCGCCGGGCGGTCGTCGATGCTGCGAAAACTGCCCGCGGCCCCTTTGCACTTTACGCCGACGTCTTTGTATTCAGTCTTGTCGTTCTCGAGCACACGGCATTTGACATAGGCCCGCAGGTTGCCGCGGAGTTTGTTCAGTTCACCGTCTTCGATGAAGATTTTCATCGAGGGAATTTCGCCGTTGATGAAAAACGCGTCGCTGGCGTCCGGCGATTTGCTCGGCTTGCGTGGCAACGGACTATTCTGCTGCGCGCTTGCAGATTTGGGCAGATTCGCCCAATCGATGCCCGCGGCAGCGGCCGCCACGGCGAGAAAAGTACGTCGCTGAATCGAATCGCTCATGAGCATTGCCTTCGCTGGCGAAATGCGGAATCAACACGGCCCACCGGCCGCCCACTTCCAAGTGGCTCTTTAGAGCGAGTCTGTTACAAGCAAAGGTCAATTGCAAGCCGGGACTATTTCGGGCGTGCCAGTGGCACGATTCCTAATCCACAAACTCCGGTTCCACCAAATGTGGAATCACACCCGCTTCGAAACCGCGCTTCAACAATTCTTTCACCGCAGCCCGGCCACGCGGACCAAAGTCGAGCGTCCAGTCGTTCACGTACATGCCGACGAATTGATCTGCTTTGGCACGATCGAGACCACGGCCGTAGCCTTGGGCATAATCGAGAGCCTTACCACGATGTTCCAGGCCATACGCAATGCTCTGCTTCAGCAAGCGGTTCACCTCGCGAATGTCTTCTTCGCCCAGATCCTTGCGAATGCCGTTAGCGCCCAGCGGCAGCGGCAAGCCGGTTTCTTTCATCCACCATTTGCCCAGGTCGACAATCAGATGCAAGCCTTGATTGCCGTAGGTCAGTTGCCCTTCATGAATGCACAGGCCGGCATCGATCTTCGTGCCGTTGAATTCGCCCCGTTCGGTGACGTTCAGAATTTCATCAAACGGCACGACGACGTGATTAAAATCGTTGCCGATGCACAGCTTGAGGGCGAGAAAGGCGGTCGTCAGCGTGCCAGGCACAGCAATTGTTTGGCCGCGGAGCGACGCGACGTCGCGCGGCTCGCGGGCGATGACCATCGGGCCGTAGTTATCGCCCATGCTCGCGCCGCAAGTGCAGAGCATGTATTTATCGGCGAGAAACGCATAGGCATGCAGGCTGAGCGCGGTCAGTTCGAGTTCGCCGGTGAAGGCCCGGCGGTTAAGCGTTTCGATATCAACCAGTTCGTGCGTGAAGCGGAACTTGCCGGTGTCGAAACAATCCTTGGCCAGGGCATAGAACATAAACGCATCATCCGGATCGGGACTGTGACCGACGCGAATGAGCTTCTCACTAGCGGAATTAGCAACAGCAGACATGCGAAGATCCTTGAGCAGCAAATAGCAAGCCTTTTATGATGGCGTCTGCTGTCTGAACCGCAAGGGGCTGTTGCAGTTAACCGGCGCTGCCCTGGCAGCTTCAGGAGGCGGGACTCCCGAGCGCAACTCGCAGCAGCCCCAGCGGTCGTTTCGACCTAATTGTCCACTTTTCAGCTCGATTGTTGGACAGCACCTTCCAGCAAAACCCGGAAACGGCGCTAGACCTTGTCCAACAATCAACACCATTGTTGGACACCCCCAATTCGGAGACAAAGCCGACTTACGACGATTCCACATTCTCCGCTGCAGCGTAAACGTACAAAAAGTCACCGACTTTTTGAACGCGCACCAGCGCCATTCTCGGGCGCGGCGCGTAGCAGTGTTCAAAAAGTCGACTACTTCTTGAACACCCCTCCATAGCACTAGTTACCGCAAGGTAACGGGCATCAAGAGTGGAAAGAAGCTATTTACCTTGCGCTGCCAAACACGCCGCGTAGCCCAGCACGTCGCCTTGTTCTTGGCAGTATTCCAGCACTGCTTCGAACTGTTTGGCTTGTGCGGCCAATTCGATCAGCGACGGCGCCATGCCGATGGGTTGCACGCACTTGGGCTTCAGCTTGATTCCTGCGGCAATCGCTTCCGCGGGCCGCTGCACGCGGGCCAGCAGATCGACGAGCGTTTCGAGCGGGGCTGTGCCGTTGTACTGCGGGTCGAGCAGTTCCGCCTTTTGATCGAAATAGGCAATCGCCTCATCGATGTTTTGGCCAAGCAACGCTTGAAAGTAAAGTGCATTCGATGGGTACTGATCGGCAAAAGGTTCATCGCCCTGATACTGAAACTGCTGGCTCAAGCGGCGGCCATATTCGGTCAGGTCGAGGGCCATTTTCAGATCGGCTGGATCGCCCAGCACGCGGGCGTTGCGCACGGTGGCAGCCAAGTGTGTCGTGTCGATGTGGTACGCGTTTTCGTGAAACAGCCATTCGCGATCGCGGATCAATTCGAGCAGCGTATCGCCGGCGGGAGTGGCTCCTTCTTGCTTGGCGATGTCGTGCTTCACGCTGCTGAGCAGGTCGCTGTGAACCTTTTGCAGCAACTTGCGGGCGGCCGGCTGCTGTTCGTGGCGCGGGCGACGGGCCACCGATTGTTCGTACTGCGTGATCGAACTGCAGGTGCCGTATTGATCGATGAGCAGTTGAAAGCCGCGGCCGACATCGACCCCTTCGTGCAGCAGCACTTCGATGAGTTCTTCCGCGTTGTCTTCATCGGCTTCGACATCAGCGAGCAGCGCGCGGGCTTCGGCTGGTTCGCCGACCGGCCGCAGATACATGTAGCCTTCGCGAACCTTGCCCTGCTTGATCAGTAGCGAACCCACTTCGCGGCACGCGGCGATCAGGCCGTCTTCGAGGTCTTTGCGCTGCGATTCATTCAGGCCGTCGCTCCCTTCGCTCGATTGCAGCGGCAGGCCGAGACGCAGCCGTAGTTGCATCTTCAACGCTTCGAACAATTCGTGGTAACGCTTATCTTGGCGTAGCTGATCAGCCGCTTGTTCCAGCACTTTGGCTGCGCCACCTTGGGCAAGAGTCGATTTCAATTGCTCGAACGAAGCAGAAGCAGGTGCGGCGGAACTCATGGCGACTTGGCTCGCGTGAATGCGGGAGGGGCTGAGTTGGAGACAATGGCGAGGCGGGAACTGTTATCGTACCAACCCCGGGCGCAGATCGGCTACTGGTCGCGGCCACGCGGCGTCGTTAATCTGACCGCTATCTTCGGAAGGCTTGCGCCTCGACGCTCGCCGATTCTAACAACGAGACTCTACCAATATGCCCAAAATCCTCATGCCGCTCGGCGATGCCACCGAAGCGCTCGACACTTTTTATCCGTTTTTCCGCTTACAAGAGGCCGGTTACGACGTGGTCGTCGCCGGGCCTGAAGCGCGGTTGTATCACACCGTGCTCCACGAAATTCCACCTGATTCCAGCATTCCCTGGGATATTACCCAAGAACGGCCTGGCTACTTTATCCGCGCCACGATGGCGTTTCGTGATTGCAAAGCGAGCGACTTTGCCGGGATGTTCATTTCCGGCGGGCGGGCTCCGGAATACATCCGCTACGATCAAGATCTGCTCCGTGTGACGCGCGAAATTTCTGCCGCGGGCAAGCCGATCGCCTCGGTTTGCCACGGTGTGGAGATTCTCACCGCGGCCGACATCATTCAAGGGAAGAGCGTGACCACGGTCGCGAAATGTAAACTCGATGTCGAGCAAGGTGGCGGCAAGTACGTTAACCAAGAGACGGTAATCGACGGCACGTTGATCTCGGCCCGCACGTGGCATGATAACGCTCCGCTGATGCGTGAGTTTTTGAAAATGCTGGCAGCGGCCAAGTAGGGCAAGCAGAATGAAAGAATCGGTGTGCACGATGCCCCACACGCTCGCTACTTCCCTGAGATTGCCACGATGAACGATACTTTGCGAGAAAATCCCGTTGCCGTGCGCCAGATCATCTGGCGCGACATTTTTCCCTGGTTGATTTTGGTGCGTGTCTTTCGCGTTGCGATCGCGCCCGGGCCGCTAATGCTCGCCACGGCTGCAGTTGCCATTTGTTCGCTCGGTTGGTGGATCAGCGGCTTCTTGTTTTTGCCGAAAGACGATTTCAGGCAGGTGCGGGGGCCCGTTGTGTTGGCCAACGCGCACGTGCCAGCCGGCGGGATGTGGAAGCTGCGCCCCTACCCGGATGTTGTGCGGACGTACTTGCCCGATCAGAGCGCCGATGAACCTTACTGGCGCTTGACGCTGCCCGCCATAAAACTGTTTCAAGCGGCGACTCCGTTTCCGTATGTCGTTTATTACCTCGTTGGTTTTCTAATTTCTGCTGCGGTTTGGGGATTCGTAGGCGGCGTGATCACGCGGCAGGCGCTGGTGATTCTCGGCTGCGAACAAGAATACGATTGGCTCGATGCTGCCAGGTTTGTGGTCCGCCGCTATCTGCAGTATTTCCTCGCGCCAATTGCGCCGATGCTGGCTCTCGTCGCCATGGGCTTGCTCGTTGTCCCGCTCGGTTGGTTCATGAATGCCGATTTCGGCGTGTTTATCGCGGGCCTGTTATGGCTCATGGTGATTGCGCTGGGACTGATTGCTGCCTGGCTGATCGTCGGCCTGGTGTTTGGTTGGCCGCTGATGTATGCCGTGATCGGTTCGAAACGCGACGGCGATGCGTTGCAGGCCTTCAGCGATTCGTTTTCTTATGTCTATGGCAAGCCATTGCATTTGTTGTGGTATGCCGCGGTCGCGCTCACGCTCGGCGGATTGGCGTTGTATGTGGTGAGTCTGTTCGCGTCGGCTGCTGTTGAGTTTGGTTATTGGGGCGCGTCGTGGGGCGCTGGTGCGCAGAAAATTGCTGCGATTCGCCGTGACGTGGGCATTGTACAAAGCGGCGGTGATGTGGCTGGCCCAGCGATGCATCGTGGCGGCGTCGAACTCATCTCGCTGGTGATGCACTTTTTGCAGATCGTTCAATCGGCGGCCGCCTACAGCTACTTCTTTGTTTCCGCTGCGGCGATCTTTTTATTGATGCGATACGCGGTGGACGAGAAAGAAATGGACGAGGTCCATCTCGAAGACGAAGAGGAGCATCTGGAAACCGCGCGGCAGGCGATGCTCAGCGAACAACCTGCCGAGGCGCCACCGGTCAAGCAACCGCCGCCGGTGTACGAGCAACAGCCGTCCGCTGCGACGGTGGCCTTCGATACCGCAGCGCCTCCTGCACCACCCCCCGCAGTAAACTCGACCGAGATCACCACGCCCGAAAAACCGCCAGGCAGCGATAACGTTGCTTAGTAACCCGCACGGAGGCTGCCTGTGACCTGGCTGCAAGGATTGCTGATCGGCGGCGGCCTGTTCGTCGGATTCGTTGTTGTTTGGTTGATTTATCTGCGCTTGTTCAGCCGTTTTGGGCCGCTGCAAGCGTTACTCTGGTGCGGCGCTTACGTGTTGGTGAAATGGCAGTGGCGGGCAAAGTTGCCCCGATCGTTGCCGATCCCGGATGACCAAGGGTGTGTAATCGTTTGCAATCATCGGAGCAGCGTCGATCCGTTTTTTTTGCAGACGGTTTCGCATCGCAAAATCTATTGGATGGTCGCCCGCGAGTATGTCGAGCATCCTCTGTTCGGCTTATTTCTGCGGGCTTGCGAAGTGATCTCCGTGGGCCGCAGCGGCGTGGATACGGCCGCAACGAAGGCGGCGTTGCGACACACGGCGGCTGGTGGTCTCGTCGGGATGTTTCCCGAAGGGCGGCTGAACATGACGGAGCAATTGCTGCTCGCTTGTCGGCCGGGCGCCGTGGTGGTGGCGCTCAAGTCGAAAGTGCCGCTGCTGCCGGTTTACATCAAGGGTTCCCCCTTTCGAAAAACGGCCTACAGCCCGTTCTTAATGCGGGCGAATGTCGAGGTCCGCGTCGGCGAATTGATCGATGTATCGGAGTTCTACGGCCGCGAAAGCGAGCCCGAAATTGTACAGCAACTGATGCTGCGCGTACTGCGAGCCATTTGCGTGTTGGCGGAGCAACCTGATTTTGAAATCAAACTCGCGGGCCGGAATTGGAAACCGACAGCGGAAGATATCGCCACCGATATGGCAGCGAATGAAGAACGGTTGAAACGGAAAAAGGATGCCTAAACCGCCATGGCAATCTACGGCAACGAGCGCGACGAGGAAGCTATGTCAAGGATAGCTTTGAACGCCCGCGTCGCGCACACTACGATACCGCTGCCGCGGTTCGCTTCTGACTGAGGACTTTCCATGAAAACCCTGCCCTGGCGTTCGATTGCCCTGCTGCTGCTGTTCTGCGCGACATACACGAGCGCAGCTGAGAAAGATTCCACCGGTTGGACGCCAGCGATGATGCTGCAGGTCAAACGCATCGGCGTAGTGCAAATATCGCCCGATGGCAAGCAAGCGGCTTACACGATTCGCCGGGCGATCGTCGAAGAAGGGAAGAGCGAATACCTCACGCATATTTGGCTCGCCGACATCGCCGAGTCGAAATCCTGGCAGCTCACCCAAGGGGAAAAGTCGTGCGATGAGCCACAGTGGTCGCCCGATGGCAAGACGATTGCGTTTGTTTCGAAGCGGGCGGAGAAAGCCAATCTCTGGTTGATTTCGGCGAGCGGCGGCGAAGCACAGCAGCTGACAAAGATGCCCGGCGATGTCAGCAGCTTTCGCTGGTCGCCCGATGGGAGCAGCATTGCCTTTACCGCGCTCGATCCCAAAACGGAAGCCGAGAAAAACGGCGAGCGCGATAAGAACGATGCCCGCGTACTGGACGAAAACATCAAGCGGCAGCGGCTGTATGTTGTTTCTGTTAAAGATCCGCCCGCGTTCAGCAGTTCACCAAGGCAACTCACCGAAGGCGAACTGAATGTCGCCATCGATTCCGCTCGCCCCGGCCGCGCGGCCTTTGATTGGTCGCCCGATGGGAAGACGATTGCCTTCTCCCATGTGACAACCCCGCGGCCCGATGATTGGCCGAGTGCCGATCTGTCGCTCCTTGATGTCGCGAGCAAGAAAGTAACGACGCTGCTCGGCACGCTAGCCGCGGAAGGTTCGCCGCGGTACTCGCCCGATGGTCAGACGATCGCGTTCGTCGGCAGCGACAATCCGCCGACCTGGGCCGGCCGGCGTCGCATTTATGTGCTGCCGTCGAATGGTGGAGTACCGCGGCCGCTTGCGAATACTGCTGATGATTTTGGCCGCTATTCGGAATTGATCGGCTGGAATGAAGCCGGCGACGAATTGCTCTATAGCGAGATCCAAGGACTCCATTGGAAAGTGCTGGCCATGCCGCTCAACGGCGAGCCGCGACTGCTCAGCGATTTCAAACAGGGCATGTCGTTGTCGGGCGCGGCGCTCAATCACACGCGGACCAAAATCGGTTACAGTTTCGAAAGTTCGCACTTGGCTCCCGAAGCGTATGCGAGCTCACTCAAGAATTTTTCCACGGTGAACTTCAGTCGCGTGAACCGAACTCAATTGTCGACGAATGACATGCCGCGGACCGAAGCAATTCGCTGGAAGAGCGGAGAGTTTGAAATCGAAGGGCTGCTCACGTATCCGCGCTCGTATCAGCGCGGGACGAAATATCCGCTGCTGGTGATTGCCCACGGCGGTCCGATGGGCGCCTTCACCAGCACCTTTGATGCCTCCGCCGGAACGTATCCGGTCGCCGCTTTTGCAGCGAAGGGATACTGCATCCTGCGGCCGAATGTTCGCGGCAGCAGTGGCTATGGCGCGAAGTTTCGCCATGCGAACTACAACGATTGGGGCGGCGGCGATTATCGCGACCTGCTGGCCGGTGTTGATCATGTGATTGCACTCGGCGTGGCCGATGGCGAGCGCATGGGGATCATGGGTTGGAGCTACGGCGGGTTCATGACTTCGTGGACCGTGACGCAAACGAACCGCTTTCGCGCAGCGTCTGTCGGCGCCGGCGTCACGAATCTCGTGAGCTTCACCGGGACTGCGGACATTCCTTCCTTTCTGCCCGACTATTTCGGCGGCGAGTTCTGGGACAAACCGGGGCATTATGAAAAGTATTCGCCCATGTTTCAGGTCCGCGGCGTAAAAACACCAACGCTCGTGCAGCACGGCGAAAAGGACGAGCGCGTGCCGCTGTCGCAAGGATTGGAATTTTACAACGCGCTCAAGCAGCAGGGCTGCCCGACCAAGATGGTGATTTATCCGCGCACGCCCCACGGCATCGAAGAACCCGCGCTGCTGCTCGATTGCATGCAGCGGAATTTGGCCTGGTTCGACCAGCATTTACAAGAAAGTCCGTCGCGTTAGCAGTTCAAGCTGTGACGAGGCCGTATCGATGCCGCAGCGAGTCGTCCGCTGCAAATTCGGCCCCACGATCGCGCCGCCCTAGCCGCCGGGCAACGTCACCCCTTATCAGCTTTTCAACTTCGGCATCGCGCGGAGCCCGCGGCGGATTCTCGCCCCAGAGCAAGGCGAATGCGCAGCAAGACAGAAGGATTGCTGCACCTACGTAAGACAACGTTCACGTGGGAGTGAACACTCCTAAGCAATCCGGCTCGTCAATCCGCCGTCGATGACAACGGTCTCACCTGTAATGTAATCGTTGGTGATCAGAAATACTGCCACATCGGCCACTTGTTCGGCGGTTCCTTCGCGATGGAGCGGAATGCGGTTTTTCAGGTTATGCTCCTTGCGTTCGGCGGTCATGTCCTTGTGAAAGCGAGTACGGATCACGCCCGGCGCGACGACGTTGACGCGGATGTTGTCGTCGGCCAGATCGCGGGCGAGGCAACGAGCCATTTGCGGCAGGGCACCCTTGGCCGTGGCATAGGCAATCGCGCCAGGACAGCCGCGGACGCCCGCCGACGAAGAGATCATCAAAATTGCCCCTTCGGCGTTCCTGCGCAAATACGGCAGGGCGGCCTTGGTGAGATAAAAGTTGGCGCTCACGTGCAGCGCCAGGGTGTGTTCCCACAATTCAGGCGTGACTTCTTCCGTCTTGCCAAACGCGGGGCCGCCAGCGTTGTGCACCAACACGTCGAGCCGGCCGAAATGCCTCGCCGTTTCATCGACGACGCGCGCACATTCCGTAGCGACGGCCATGTCGCCCTGGATGAGCAAACACTTGCGGCCTGCTTGTTCGATTTGCTGCTTTGTCGCTTGCGCGTCGCCGGCCAGATTGCGGGCGACAATGGCGATATCAGCGCCACGCTTCGCGAGTTCGCGGGCAATCGCAGCGCCGATGCCCATTGTGCCGCCGGTGATGAGGGTGATCTTGCCTTGAAGTTCCATGTTTATAGCTCCTCGTCCCCAGCCACTTGCATTCGCTTCTCAATTACATCGGGCGAGAGGCGGATGATTTCGCTTTCCGCTGCCAGGTCCGTAAGGAGCGACTTCGCATCGCTCTCTTGCTGATTCTGTAACTTGAACTTCACCACGAACGCGCCGATTTGTATGCCGTGGCCGGAATAGACTGGCGGCCAAAACTCTTCGCCGCGGCGGGCGAGCATGCGGGCCAGCAAGCGAGTCGCGCGGCCGGAGTAACCGCCGAGCATCATCTCGAGGCGGCCCTGCGATTCCCGATGGATGTAAAACACCATCGCTGCATCCTGCTTATTGGCTTCCCAGGGGCACACATCCCACGTGCCGTCCGACTTTTCGTAGTAGATGCCCGGAGTGTTGGCCTGCTCGGACTTCGACAACTCGTTGCCGCCGCAGCAAGAAGGCGTTTGCGGATCATGGCTGCGATAGCGAATAAAGATCGGGCAGTTGCGCTTGCTGGCGACCGGCAGCGTGTCTTGCGATTCGAACGGTGTGGCGCCGAAGGCTTCGGCAAGGAGCAGTTCTACAACGGGATTGCTCTTGTTGCTGCCCAGACAGATCAGCGCTTTATCACCGGCTGCTGAACAGAAGCCATCGTACACGCTGCGGGCCAGTTCGACGTAATCGGCAAATGACGACTGCCCGGGGCTGAAGACCAGCGACTGATGCAATTGCTCAGGATGCGGATCGGCGGTCATTTCCGCTGGGGCGTTGACATCCGCCACTCGCTTAAAACGCGAAGTGCCGCCGAGCGAAGTGACACCATTCAGCAATTCGCCGAGCAACACCGAGTCGCTGGCCACCACCCAAGCATCGTCGAGCGTATCGCCCGGTTCACCGCGGCGAACGCCGAGGCAGAGTTCCAACCGCCGCCGCCGCGCGAGCAGTTCCCAAAAGTGCTCCGGCTCGACCGCAAACAGCCGCCCGGGCAATTCCTCGGCTGTGGCGAAGCCTTTTTCGATCAGGTAGTCGCAAAGCTTGGAAAGTGCATCGAGCGGAATGTATTTAACTTCATTCTTCAGCAAAGCCGCGACCTGATGCCGGTCGAGCATCGTGTAGTCGCAGATCGCTTTGATCGTGCCGGGACGCTTGCGGGGATCGGGAACGTGGCCGACAACTTCAGCCAGCCGAAAAGAGTATCGCATCGCCTGTTACCTGTGATTTGCAGCCCGTAAGCGACTGTCCGTTAGCGGCAGTGAGTCTTCCGCAAAGCCGTTGGCTTCCTGCGCGGCTCGTGGCGTTGACGCTGCCTTAATCGCGTGATTCTCGCGCAGGAGGGGAAACGAATCCCCTTTCTGCTGAGTCCGATTCTAGCTGCTTAGGCGAGATAAGCAACCCTTAGAGCGAAAGAAGGGGCGTGCAGGCGAAATTGGCATGCCAGCACTATCGGCCGCGGTTCAGCATGCTGCGCTGATTGAGATAGTCGATGAACAGCTCGCTCATCGGCCGGCGGGTGTCGACCAGAATTCGCTCGCAACCATTGCGCTGGGCGATTTCCTGAAACTCATCGTTGAAACGGTTGAGTGCAGTGAGATAACCGCGGCGGAGGTCTTCGGTCTGGGCCAAGAGTTCATCTGGCGCTTCCAGGCCGACGAATTTTACCATGCCGTCGAAGTCGAAGGCGATCTCTTCGTGATGCAGCACTTGAAACAGCACCACCTCGTGCTTGTTGTAGCGGAGCCGCTGCAGCACCGACTCGAGTTCTTTCAAGTCCGTACCGAAGAAGTCGCTGAAGACCATCACGATTTCGCGGCGGCCCATGCGCCGGGCCACTTCGTTCAAGCATTCGCCCAGCGAAGTTTTCTCGCGCGGTTCGATCGTATCGAGATGCTGCGTCATCCGCACGACCTGATCCATCGAGTTGCTCGGCGGCACCACGCCGCGGACCTGGCTATCGAACGTGGCCAGCGAAACCTTGTCACTCTGCCGAACGATTGAATAGCCGAGCATCGTGGCCATCTGGCCGGCGTAGAGCAACTTCTGTTCGCGGCCGTCGCCGTAGCGCATCGAAGCGCTGACGTCGAGCACCAGGTGGCAGATGAAATTGGTTTCGAGTTCGTATTGCTTGATGAACAGCTTTTCGCGCGTGAAATAAACACGCCAATCGATATGCTTCGGATCGTCGCCCGGCGTGTATTCGCGATGGCCAGCGAACTCGACCGCAAAGCCGGCCAGCGGCGACTTGTGTGCGCCGGCGAGGTTGCCGATCACGAGCCCTCGCGGCTCCAAGTGCCGATCGGCAACGTGGGCGAGGACTTCGGGGTCGAGATAGCGGTGGAGAACGGTTTGTGACATCAGAAACAGCTTTTAGCGAGTACTCCAGGAATCGGAAATCAAGCAACGCAGATGTTGAAAGGGCGGGGGAACATGACTTACTTTGTTACCATTCTTCCGAATAAGCTGCGAAATAACCCAACGAGCTGGCAACTTTTTTAGCGACTCGCTGCTTTACCGAAAATTTGACTCCTGGTTCGAATTCAAGATTCAGATTCGAACGCAATGCTACGAAGGTGCGGACCGTCGGTTCTCCCACATCTTCCATATCGATCACAAAAGCCCCTTGATACTGTTCAATTTGTTCCCGCAGCAGCTCCGCCGCCCGGCCGCCGAATTTTTCCACTGTATATAACTGCCGCACAAGTGCGATTCGTTTATCGCTATAGGCCGCGCCTTTTTCCCGGTCAATCCGGCATTGGGCAAACGCATGCTGCAGTCGCCTCGCAGTTTCCTCCAGGGACAACCAATCCTCAGACTTCGCGGGCCGCAGGATGAAGTAGCGGAGGCTCATTTCATTCAACGCCGCGACACACTATGCAGCAGGTTTTTCGTACTTCCGATCAGCCGGAATCGCCTGCAGCAACATGTCGATCAGCTTTTCACTGTTCAAGCCATTGGCCTGGGCAGCGTAGTTCCCGGCGATGCGGTGCCGCAGAGCTGGTTTCACGATGGCTTGCACATCTTGCACGGTCGCGTGGTAGCGGCCGTACAGAATGGCCCGGGCTTTGGCACAGGTGACGAGCGTGAGGACACCGCGGGGACCGGCGCCCCAACTGATCCACTTGCCGACGAACTCGGGAGCTTCTTTGGTGCCCGGGCGGGTCGCGCGGACCAAGGCCCAGCAGTAACCGAGCACCTGATCACTGACCGGCACGCGCGTGACGAGTTTTTGATATTCGAGAATTTCTTCGCCGCTGAGCACCGCTTGAATGTCGCCCAACTGGCCGCTGGTGACGCGGCGGGCCACTTCCCACTCCTCGGCGGGGCTCGGGTAATCGACCTTGATGTGCAGTAAGAAGCGGTCGAGTTGCGCTTCAGGCAGCGGGTAAGTTCCTTCTTGCTCGAGCGGGTTTTGCGTGGCGAGCACAAAGAACGGCGCCGGCAGGCCGTGAATCTTGCCGCCTGCCGAAACTTGTCGTTCTTGCATCGCTTCGAGCATCGCTGCCTGCGTCTTTGGCGGCGTGCGGTTGATTTCGTCCGCTAGCAGCATGTTGGTGAACAGCGGGCCCGCGAGGAACTTGTACGACCGCTGATGTGTTTCTGGATCTTCTTGAATCACTTCCGTGCCCGTGATGTCGCTGGGCATCAAGTCGGGAGTGAACTGGATGCGCTTGAACGACAAGTGCAACGACTTGGCCAGCGAACTGATGAGCAGCGTCTTCGCGAGGCCAGGCACGCCTTCGAGCAGCGCGTGGCCTTTGGCGAACATCGCCACCAGCACCTGCTCGATGACGTCGCTTTGGCCGACGATCACTTTCGACAACTCGTCACGCAGCCGGTTGTATGCCTTCTCACACCGCTGCACCGCGGCGACATCGTTTTGTTCTTGCTCACTCATACAAACTCACTCGTCAAATCAAAGGGAAAGTAGTTCTGGTCCCCTCTCCCCTGAATACAGAGGAGAGCGAGAAAATTCGTTAGTCAATGCTTTCAAAATACCGACGCAAACGTTCTTCATAACCGCGCGGCGCCTTGCCGCGGGCTTTGGCTTGGATGGCCGACTGCAACGCTGGAGGCAGCTTGGCGAACCATGGTTCCTTCGCAAACTTCTGAGCTTTGGCGTCGGAGTCTTGGTCGTTCTTTTCGCCGCGGCTGTCACCTTGCTCGGTGGCTTCGTTTCGCAATTCTCCCTTTTCAGGGTCAGGATTGTTGGACGTATCACCACCCATCGGCGAACCGCCCTTCTTTGCTTCTTGATTGCTTTGGCCAGGCATCGGCGGACCTTCACCCTGTCCAGGCATCGGTTGGCCCTGACCCGGCATCGGAGCGCCTTGTCCTGGCATCGGCTGACCCTGACCAGGTTGCCCCGGCATGGGCTGGCCTTGGCCGGGTTGACCTTGGCCGGGCATTGGCGGTCCTTGGCCTGGTTCACCGGCAGCGAGTTGACCGGCGAGGATTGCTTCAGCCGCGGCTTGCAAGGCAGCTTCGGCCTGCGCGACTGCATCGGCGCCGGCGATTTGTTGCGCGGTTGCTTCCGGTGAATTCGGAACGAGGCCGGTGCCAAGATCGGTGGGCTTCATTCCTTGGGCGGCAGCTTGAGCCTGGCCCATCGGCTGTCCGGCTGCGGGCTGACCTTGAGCAGGCTTGCCGGCTGGCGATTGAGCTTGGCCCATCGGGGAATTGCCCATGGGCTTGCCTGCGGCAGCCTGTCCCATTGGATTACCAGTAGCAGGAGTTCCCTGCGGTGCTTTGCCGGGTTCGCCGGCAGGTTGGCCTTCTCCCCTTGGTGCACCTTCGCCCATGGCGACTTGCTCACCAGCGGGCATTGGTTCGGCTAAGCGCGACGCAGCTTCCAGGCCTTCGCGAACTCCTTCATTGGCAACTTCTTCTTGACCGGAAATTTCGGCGGCGCCAACGCCCGTTGCTTTTTGGGCTTCGGCAAAATCCTGAGTTGCACGCTGTAGTGCTTCCGCTGCTGCTAGTTGCTTGGCTGACGGTTGTTTGGCAGCAGGCTTACCTGCTTGTCCCATCGGCTTGCCTGCTTCACCGGGCTTTCCAGCTTCGCTTGGCATTGGCTTGCCAGCTTCACCGGCCATCGGCGCTTCGCCTTGGGCGAGTTGCTTGGCTGCTTCGCCGATGGCGTCGCGGGCCGCTTGTTGATCTTTGGCGAGTTCGGCGATGGCTTCGGCCAGATCGCGATCGCGGCGGAGTTGCTGTTCGCGAGCCGCCAGGTTGGCAGCCGCGCGATCGAGTCGTTGTTGAACTTCCTTGCGAGCTTCGGCAGCCTTGCCTGGTTCAGCTGCCATTGGCTTGCCGGCTTCGGGTTTACCTGCATCACCGGGCATTGGTTCGCCCGCTGCTTCCGCTGCCGCTTGCTGGGCGGCCTTCGCTGCTTGTTGCAAGGCGGCCTGAGCACCGGGGTCAACTTCACCTGCTTTCTCAGCAAGTTCGCCGGCAGCCTTGCCTTCTTCAGCCAGACCTTCGGCTTCTTTCTTGCCGAGTTCTTTCAGAGCTTCGTTGATCTTTTCGCCCGCTTTCGCGAGAGCTTCGCCGGTTTTCTTTTGAGCTTCAGCAGCACCTTCGGTATTGCCTTTGTCGAGTTGTTCTTTAGCGGCGTCGGCTTGAGCGGCGGCATCGGCGGCTGCCTTGCCAGCTTCCTGAGCCGCCTTGGCTGCCATATCACCGGGCATGCCGGCTTTTTCTCCGGCAGTTTCGGCAGCGGCCTTGTCGGCGAGCGCTTCGGCCTCGGCGGCCTTTTCACCGGCGGCCTTTTGAGCCGCGGCGTCTGGTTTGCCGGCAGGTTGCTTGGCAGCTTCTGCAGCTTGCTTGTCCGCAGCAGCCATCGCTGCGGCAATCGCTTCGCGGGCTTGTTCGCGAGCGGCTTCGGCCTTGGCGGGGTCACCACCGAGCGTTTCTTTCGCAGCTTCGGCGGCTGCCTTCGCAGCTTCCTTCAATGCGGCAGAGACTTCACCCTTGGTTTCCTTCGCAGCTTCGGCGGCTTTTTCCGAGGCCTCTTGCTGTTCGCCAGCTGCTTCGAGCGGCGTGTTGGCTTTACCTTGAGCTAGTTCGTTGGCGGCCTTGTCGGCTTGGTTCTGCTCCTTTTTCACCTCGGCAACTTTTTCAGCCTGCGACTTGGCTTCGGCTGCGGCCGCTTTGCCTTCGGCGCGGGCTTGCTCAGTTTCCGCAGCGCGGATCTTCTCTTGAGCCTTCTGCAGATCGGCGATTGCTTCAGCCTTCGAGGGCATCGGCTTGGCGGCTGCTTGTTCAACAGCTTCGCGAACTGCTTCCGCTTTTTCGAGTTGTTCGCCGGCGATCTGGGCGAGTTTCTCAGCTGCTTCACCGGCTTCTTTGCGGAGTTCGGCGGCAGCTTGCGTCAATTGTTCGGCGGCCATCTCGGCAGCTTTCGCTGCGTCCTTGGCGGCTTGCTTCGCTTCCGGCTTGACTGGTTGGCCTGCCATCGGCTTGGCTTCGGCGATTTTCTTCGTAGCTTCTTCGACGGGCTTTTGCGCTTCCGCTACCTTCTTGGCCACTTCGGGGGCCGTGTTTTTCACGCCTTCAGCGATCTTTTCAGCAACTTCTTTTACATCGGCTTGCTTGGCAGCGAGAGCGTCCGCCTTCTCGGCAACGAGCCCTTCCTGCTTCTCGGCAGCGGCCTTCGCTTCTTTGGCAACTTCCTTTTCCGCAGCGGCGGCCCGCTCGAGTGCTTCCGCAGCGCGGGCAAGTTCACCCACTTTGACTGCTTGTTCCTGACGCATCGCGTCGGCCAATTGTTGATCGACTTCGGCCTTGGCTTGGGCGATCGCCTCCTTCGCCGCATCGGCAGCCTCCTTGCGAGCGGCGGCTTTTTCGGGAGCCGTGTTTTGATCGGCAGCAGCAGCTTCGGCGACCTTTTCCTTTGCTTCCTGCACTTTGTTTTCGATGGCCGCATTGAGCTCGGCCTTTTTGTCAGCCTTCTCGAGCGTTTCGGCAACTCTCTGTTCTTGTTTAGCCGCTTCGGCGGGAGCCAGCTCGGCTTGCTTGGTCGCTTCGGCCTGCTCCTTCATCGCCTGGCCGAGGTCCTTGCTCAGCTCGCTGAGCTCTTTTACTTTTTCGCCCAGTTGATCAGCGCTCTTGTCAGCCTGTTCGAGATCGATCCCTTGCTCAATTTGCTTTTCGATTTGAGCGAGATCGCCGATGACTTGATTCTGCTTTTCGAGAGCTTCGGCTTTGTCGGTTTCAAATAGCTCGCGGCGGGCGTCTTGCGCGGCAGCCTTCGCATCGTCGAGCAGCGGTTCGGTAGTGGGAAATGCACTTTGCAGTGCTTGGGCGAGTTTGCCAAGTTCCTTGTGCAGTTCACCCTGCTTGTCCGAAAGCTTGTCGGCAGCGGACGCATCGAGCGGCGACCTTTTGGTTTCGTCGCGGAGTTGTTCCTGCTTCTTCATCATCTCGCGGACCATCTTGAGCGCTGCTTCGCGATCGCTGTCGATCAAGCCTTGCGTTTCTTCCAGCTTTTCGAGCAGTGAGCGCAAACCGCGAATCACTGCTTCCTGAGCTTTGCCCGCGCCGACGAATTCGGCTTTGGCAAGTTGAGTGCCGGCCGATTTCAACTCCTCATCTACTTGTGCAGCGCGGAGAATTCGCAGGCCCCCTTCGGCGCCGACTGCGACTTGCCCGCCCCAAGTCTTCACATCTTCGAGCGAGACCACGAGTTGATAAAACAGCCGCTGCACGTCGGCCTGATCCTCGATGGCGCCGAGCGCCAGTTGATCGCGTTGCGTGGGCGTTTGCGCCGGCAACGACACCGTGAGCGTTTGCGTTTTGGTTTGCATGTTGATCAGCTCACGTACCTGAGCCGAGAGCTTGGCAATTTGCATGCGGCGAAAGAGCTTCTGCCGCTCGGCCATCAGCTGCACGACGACTTCGCGGATGCGAGCGCGGGCTTTATTGAAGTTCTCGAGCCGCTCCTTTTGCGTCCCTTCCTGCGCTTTCACCAGCAGGACGACGATCTCTTCCATGTCGGCTTTCATCAGCTCATGGATGTTCCCCTTCATCGACAAAATGTCTTTGTAGATGGGGAGCCCCTTGAGGCCGTTCTCTTCGAGCTGACGAATTTGAATGTCGAGCACGCCGGACACGAGCTCGCCAGCGAGGGCGCGAGCTTTTTCTTGCGCTTGCTGCTTGCGCTTGAAGGAATCACCTTCGGCGGCCATTGCCGATGTAACGAGACTTACGAACAGCAGCACGGTGGCTGCGTTTCCGCAGACTCGACCGACGACCGATTGAGCAGGACTCATTGTCATGGAGATTCTCCAATCCCGAGTTGACGTTTGATAATGTCCGTAAGCCGTTGTTCCGAACGTTCATCGGCCTCTGAAATGGCCGCCAGGACTCCACTTTCGTCGGAGATTTCCAGCACCAGCGGATCGGATTGATACTTCTCTCCGGTCGGCTGGCCGGCCTCATTCTCACCCCTGTAGTCGCAAACTTCCAGCGTAATCCGCAGCCGATCCCCCTTCGTCAATTTGAGGGGGGACAGGCTCAAAGCAAATGTCGCATCAAGCGGCAAGCGATCACTGCGAATGGGTGCGCCGGTGTGCACCGGAAATTCCTGTTTTTCCAGCGACGTGGTGGCGGCAGAAGTTGTACTGCTTTGTGCACTTTCTTCCGGCGACGCAGCGGCGACAGGTTGATCAGAATGCCGTTCGACTTCGGCGATCAACTTGAGGGAACAAAGGCCATAGTCATCCGTCGCGCGATAGTGAATCACCGGTTCCGCAGTTGGCAACACTACTTTGTGAACCACATCGGCGGCAGCGGTGGGCGGGCGATCGGTCTTGATTCGCACCGCGCCGCGAATCGGCGACTCCAGACTCAGGCCGTCGGCGTCAACGACTTGCACTTCGTAGCGGAACTCGTCGCGGATATTGGTGAGTGGTGTCTTGCCGTTCTGATCGACCAAGGCCCACTGAGATCCGTCCCGACCTGTTTTGGAAAGATCAAACCGCTCGGTTTGATCGCGGCGGCGGAGATTGACCCAGGCCGACTGCAGCGTTTTGCCGTTGGTGCAGGTAATCGCAAAGTCGAGCGCGGAACCTTGCAGCAATTCAATCTGCCGCTGGCCTGGTTCCGCGGCCGGGGATTTGCCGGCGTAGGTTGGATACTTGGGAGTGAGCAGCGGCTCGACGGCAGGAAGCGGAATCATGTTAATCGTCGCTGATTCGGTCCAGGCAGCGCCGATGACCAGCGAATAGCGGACGCTTTCCAAAAGGCGCGGCAACTGTCCGACGAGCAATGACTTCTGATTGTTGAGAGGCGTCGCTGATTTCAGCTGAGCATTTACCTGCTCGGCGAAGGGCAGCAGCACTTCCCGCTCTGTTTCCTGGGCGAACTTTTCAGCGATTTCCGCCGCATCAAACGTCAGCAGCGCGAGAACCTGTTCCCGCCAAGGCGCCGAAATATCAATCTGATCGTCCTTGGCCGCCGCTTGCATCATCTCAGCAGCGCGGCGGAGACGGTTCTTGCGATCTTCTGGAGTGGCGACGACCAATTCCAGTTGAGTGCGTGTGCGAGTGGGGCCGACAGCGACCAAGGTCACTTCGCGAGATTCAGGGATGCGGCCGCGAATAAGCGCGGTGAATTCAAGCGGCCGGCCTTGCGCGGCCGTGACATCCAGCGGTTGGCTGTGATGCACTGCTTCTTCCAGCACGGTCTTTTGGTTGACGACGATTCGTTCGATCGTCGGATCGGTTGGGTAGTGGAGTGAGCCGAGCAGCAGACGATTGACAAAGCGGCTGGCGTGCACGGGAAAAGCAATCGCGCCACCGACGAGCGCCAGCACCGTGACCAGTAACAAAGCGCCGCGACGCATCATCTGCGTGCGGGAAAAGCCTTCGAAGACGTTCAACTGACTGCCGACATGCGCGACATAGTCGATGACGGCGCCTTCCAATTGCTGCGAACCCCATGTTTCCGCGCCTGGCCTTTCGAATTGCAAAGCGGCAATCAGATCGCTGTCGATCTTCTGTTGCCGTTCGACGAGCAGGGCCATGTCCTCGACCGATTCGTGCACCTGCAACATCGGCCAGGTGAAGCGAATGCCAGCCCAGGCGACGAAGCCAACCGCGATGGCAATCACGACCAGCCGCTGCGGCGGCGGCAACTCGAACGCCAAATCCAGCAACAGGATACCGACGAGGGCCCACAGTGCCGCGATGACCAGTGCGGAGATCGCAACAGCTGCGCGCACGGACCAGCGAGCACGCTGAAGCGCGGTGAGTTGGCTGCGAAGTGTCGACAATCGGCTCATGAAAGTTTCAGCAATTTGCGGAACAGCCATTCGCCCAGCATCAGGCCAACGACAAGCGTGAACCAGAGCGGAGTAGACCAGAGGGCTTTGTTGCGAGTCAGTTTTTCGATCCGCGGCTCGGCCTGCAGATCGTTCACCAGGTTGTGCACGGTGGTTAGGTCGTACGATTTGCCCCCCGATTTTTCAGCGAGCTGCTTTTGCAGCTTTTCGTCACGGACGCCGCGGCGGCGTTCGGCAGAGAGCGCGGTCACTTCGAAACGTTGTTCAGAATATTTGTTCGTGACGGGGTCTTTCACCCGCAGCACGTACTCGCCGACTGCGAGCACGGGAATGCGCGCTTCGAAGACACCTTTGCGGAGCATCGGCACGCGCACCGGTCGCAAATCACCGCCGCCGGCGCCGGGAATCACGAGTTCTGCTTCGAGGGTGCGATCGACAACGTTTTCTTCGTCGAGCGGTTCGAAGTTCGCGTCGTAAGCTTCGACGGTGAGCGTGACCTTGTCTTCGGCGCGGTACTGTTGTTGATCGACGCGTGCCACGAACCGTTTGTCACTGCCGAGCGCGTGGCTCATGCCCAGCGAATAGATCAGCTGAGACCAGAATTGGCGATAATACTTTTCCCCGAACTTCCGCCGCAGTCGCCAGGTTTCGTTGAAGTTGAGCATCACAACCTTGCCCTTGCCGAAGTCGCGAATCGAGATCAGCGGCTGCGGCGTTTTGCCGTCGCGGCATTTATCGGTTGGATGTTCGGCGAGCGCAAATGCCTGCTCGTGCAGCGCTGCGACCGGTTGATACCAGGGCAGCTTACCAAGGTTGTCCCAGGCTCGTTGGTTCTCGGATTCGTTCGCGCTCAGTTGCATGAACGGATAGCGGGAAGCATGCGGTGTGAGTCGCATCCGAAATTCTGGAAACTCCGGGGCATCGCGCATGTCGGCCTGAGGGTCGACAATCACGGGCAATAAGTCAGCCAGCGGAGACTGCTGTAGTTCCTTCGGTCCAAAGCGCGGGCCGGTAATGACAACCAGGCCGCCACCGAGATTGCTGACGAACTCTTTGACCATCTCGCAAAAGCGGTCCTTTAATTCACCGCGTGGCATGTCATCTAAGAACAATACATCATTGGCAAAGAACTCGCTGCGCTTCGGTGTGATCGTGGGGAGGAAGAGCACGTTGGATTCGCGGACGCACGGATCGGACGAGGCGAGAAACGTGCGAAAGCCGTCCATGCCGACCAGTTTGTCACGATGAAATACTTCTTTGATGAACCGCCATTCCCAGGTGGGTTCATGCGCGACATACATCAGGCGGAGATAGTCTTCGATTACATTCACTTCGCGCTGGGCGCGGTTGTTTTGCTCGACGATTTCGCCTTCGAGCTTTTCGACATTCGCGGTGAACTGAAAGTTGCCGGACTCCTCGGGAGTGAAGTCGATCTCGGCAGTCGTCACGTTGCCATCGAGCGTGACGGTGCGCTGGCCGATTTGAAACTCAGAGTTGGAGACTGCATCGCCACCGATCTTGCGACCGGTGACGCGCACCGTAACGCTTTGTCCCTGCAAGCCACTTTGCCGCAACTTGGCGATGACTTTGCTCCGCTCGGCTTTTTTCATCTTGGGATCGGTTTGCAAATCGACAGCGAGATCGATCGCTTCGGTGGCACCGATGCCAACAGCATAGACGGGCACACCGAGACGGGACAACGGCGAGTTGTCTCCCAAGCCAATCGGCGAAGCGCCGGCATTGTGGGCGAAGTCACTGACGAGCACCACACCTGCGAGCCGGCCGGAACCGAATTGCTGGCTGGTTTCTTGCAGCACAGCGCCCAGCGCCGTGACTTGGCCGGTGTGCGTCAACTGATCGGCGAGCCACTCGCCGGAGAGTTTCTGTTCGGTGTGGTGCTGCGTCTCGCTCAACTTGCGCAACTGGCTGGTTGTATTGCCGTCAAAGAGAAAAGCCTCGACTTCGACGTTTTTCTCTTGGAGCTTTGCAAGCGTGTTGTTGTCTGTATTCTTCAGCCAGGCTTGGACGTAGTCGAGACGTGTGGGCTGCTGATTTGCAGCAACTGGCGTTTCACCGACGTTTGCTGCGGCGGAGTCTTTCAGTCCGGTGGCTGCGACCAGCGCAGCCCGTTGTGCTTCGGGGAGTTGATCGGCAATGGCCATGCTGTCCGTGCCGTCGAACACCACATAAACCTGTGGCCTATGCCGCCGCGTAATATGCATCCGCAACACTGGATCGGCCAAGGTGATGAGCAGCAGAGCGAGCAACAGACCGCGGCAAACAGCGAGGGCCCAGCGAGCGGGAACCTTGAGGCCAGCTTGCAACCGCAGATAAAAAACGATGGCCAGCGCGAACAATCCGACCGCAGTGAGGAAGACCCAGAACGGCCCTTCTTGCGCCCAGGGCGCAGCGAGGTCGACATCGATCTCGTCAATCGACGTCACGCCATCCAAGCCGAAAAACCATCCCCACCAACGATCCATTTTCTAAACTGTCTTTCTCATGGTGAAACTTAAACGGCCGGTTGCATTCGCAACGAGGGCCAGGCGAGCACAACCATTTCCGCAAGTAACAAAACCAAGACGGCGAGCGCTAGATACCACCAACTCGATTGACCACGTATTGCGGCGCCGGCGAGGCTGATGTCTTCGCTGGCTTCAACCCAACGGAGCGTGGTCCCTTCGGTCTTTTGTTCGAACTCGGCTCGCGTGAGCGGCTGCAACTCGGATTCGGCCGCATCGCCATTCACGACAACGGGCACTTCCCACACCGGCTTGTCGGCCAACTTGTCATCGGTGGTCGGCAAAACATCGGCGTTGGGATCGCGGCGCACTCCGCTGACGCGATACACACCCCGCTGATACAAACCATGCAGCGTCACGCCCTGGCGATCGTTACCGATGAAGCCGATGTCGAGTGGCTCGGGATCGAGTTGATGCGGCCGGCTCACTGTCACAGCGAGGTCATGCTCATGAGCGGGCACGGGCAGCGTGAGTTGCTCTCTGGGTTCGAAATTCCGCTTGGGCAATGTCGAACGGGTCATATTCCGCAGCAGACGATCGAACATCAAGATCGCATTTGTTTTCGGCAAGGTGTTCCAAGAGGAAAGCAAGCCGGTTGAGACGAAGAGGACTTCTCCTTTGCCTTGATTGCGAGCAATGAGATAGGGCGTTTGGCCACGATCGTCGAACTTAGCGAGCACGCGTGGCAGCTGTTGCTGCAGCAGGAATTCGACTTGTGCAGCCTGGGCTGCCTCCTCTGCTTCGGGGGCGAGTTTCGATTGCCCCTGAGTATTCGTATTGGCATCGGCTGCATCGCCTCGATCAGCGGCGGCCCAAGTCAACCAATGTGGTTCCAGTTCGGCGAGTTGTGCTTCATCGGTTTCGAGTTGCTTCCGTTCCGCAGCGGTCATTTCACCGCTGGTTTGTTTGGCGCCCAGCGATTCGCGCCGGTGAGCAATCTCACCACGTAGCCTCAATTCGGCCGCGATGCGCTCCCGCGCGGTTCGCTGCGTGGCTTCGTTCGTTTCTGCCGAAACGTCGGTGGCGACCGCTTTGAAAAAGAACGGCTCTGCATAGAGATCACGCAACTCGTTCTCGCCAGCAGTGGCTAACTGAAACAACTCATCGCCGGAAAGACTTTCAAACGAAATGGAAAAGGGCCGCGTGTTAGCGCCCGCGACTTCCGGCACTTCACCGATCGTTTCCTTCAGTGGCAGCGGCAGAATGCCATCGCCATCGCGCCAGGCCAGTTCCTGCCAGCGAACTGGATCAAAATCAGCGCCTGCTGCAAGGACCAGGCGGCCACCCTGGCGCACATAATCTCGCAACAATAAAACTGTTTCCTCGGACTGTGGTTCTTTCAAGCCGGCAATCACGACGAGGCGGGCATCTTGCAGCACCTCTTGATCGAGATCGCTCTGCGTGAGATGTCGAATCTTGACAAGTTGCCGTGGTGCATCGGCGCGCGATGTTTTCGGCGCGAGCAACTTCCGCAAGTGACGAGTTTCCCCCAATTGATTGCGGGCGGGGTCTTCAGCAGGACCGTACTGATCAACAAACACCACCGGCAGGCCGGCGACGATCGGCAAGGCGAGATAACGGACGTTGTCAGCCGCGAGCGAATCGTTCCCTTGAATCTCGGCCTTGAGAGCCACAAACACGGGATGATCCGGCTCGGGGACATCGGTCAACGTGTTAAAGACGTATTCAAATTCCACTTCCTTGCTCGCGCCGGGTTCGAGTGAGACCGCCCGTTCCCCGATCACGGTGTCGCCGTAGGAAAGCTTGACTTGCACGTCTTGTCGCGCGACGCCGCCTTGATGCTGCAATTTGACCGTTATCGTGGTCGGCGTTTCAATGTCTGCCAGACCATCGGCCACTTCTAAATCGGCAACCCAGGTATTTTCCCAGTCTGCAGCGGAGCCAGCCGGCGCCACGGCGACCAATTGCCAATCCTGCAATTTCTTCAGGACCTCGGGCGAGTTCGCATCACGCCAATTGGTCGCTTGCTGATCGCTGAACACAACCACGCGTTTCGAAAGTTCGGGTGCTGCTTCAATGGCTCGTTGCACATCGTTGGCCACGCGGGCGAGACTCGCACTCCTATCGACGAGTTCCAGCATGCCGATCGCGTCAAGCGCACCGTCTTTCGTGTCATATGGATCGAGGCTGGTTCCTTCGCGCGATCCACAGGCTGGCAGCACGGTGATCTTACTGCCGGTCGGCAACTGGTCGATCAGCCGGCGAGCACGGTCTTTGGCTTTTTCGAGCAGCGTGCCATCGAGCCCTTCGTAGCCCATGCTCAGGCTGTTATCGAGCACGACGACTGCGTGCAAAGGCTGGCGTTCATCGACCGCTTGATTGCATCCGCGCGTGAAGAACGGTTGAGCGAGTGCGAGCCCAAACAACAGCACGGCGACCGTGCGCATGACGAGCAGAATAATGTCGCGAATCTGCAACATCCGCCGGTTACGCTGCAGAGCTTCCTTTAGAAAGTCCATCGCGGCCCATTGCACGACGCGATATCGCCGGCGATTGAGCAGGTGGATAATGATCGGTCCGCACGCGCAGGCAATGCCGGCGACGACAAACGACCACACCGCGAACGACGGAATCCACCACATGCTACTTTGCCGCCTTTGCTTTCTGGCGGAAGCTCTCGATCTTTCCTTCTTGCAGGATAGGAAGATAACGATTGGGAATCGCGAGAATGAAACAGCCGACGCTGGTCGCGTAAAGTTGCCCCTCTTTGCCGCCGACGTGACCATGCGTCTTCGCGCCGTGATCGTGCCAGCACCCGTGATTGGATGAGTTTTTGTCTTCGAGCACTTGCGAAGCGACCAGGTAATCACGCAACCGCGGATAGCAATCTTGCCAAGGCTCGCCATTCACTTGATAAAGCGCCTGGCCGACGTAGTAGAGCGTGTACGCATCGAATGGCATGTTCCCTTTGCGCTCGGTCGCCTTGGGCAATTCTTTGACGGCAGCGGAAATGACTTCCATGTTTTTGCCGATCCGCCAATCGTCGTATTCGCCGAATTCCTGCATACAAACTACGCCGCACGCGGCCATCGCAATCGTGCCGCCGCCACCGCCGCGGCTGTACGTGAATTGGCCCGGCAACTTCATTTGCTCGGCTTCCGACAAGCGACGATCGCCTTTGCAGGCGTAGTGCTCACGGACGCTTTTAATCGCGAGCTCGATCACCTCGGGCGGAACTTCCAAGCCGCTATCCACAGCGGAACGAAGCGCTTTGGCTTGCATCACGGCGAGGCTCAGGTCGTGGCCATTTTTCTGCTGATGGGCTTTGTAATCCCAGCCGCCATCTTCGCATTGCACATTGGCAATCAGTTTCAGAGCGCCGTCGAGTACGCGGTTCAATCGGCGATCGCGGCTGGCCGTCATGCCGTGGGCTTGGCCAAGGACAAACGTCGCCAGGCCATGGTTGTACATGTCGCGCTGACCGTCACTGATATTGAGCAAACCGGAAGGTTTCGCCCGGCTGACGACAAACTCCAGAGCCTTGTCGACTTCGCGGCCGAACTTGCCGCGGCCGGGAGTATGTCCGGCTGACAGGAAGGCCAAAGCCCCCATGCCGACAAGCCCCAGATCGTTCGACCCCCAGTTCCCTTCCGGGCCCTGATTCCGGGCCAGCCAATCCAGACCACGCTCTAGCGCTACTTCACTTTCCGGGGTGATTTCTTCAAATTCTAACCGCGGTGACTGTCCCCAAGTTTGGCCCGAAGTTTGCCCGAACGGCGTAAAAAACACCAAGGCAACGAGCAAGCCAAAGATCAGCGTGCGTTGCAACATGCGAGTTGCCTTTCGGTGGGGTGGATGGTTGGAGAGGGTGGGAACAGCCATTCTCATTGGCCGAGCATCACTTTGCTATGGCCAGCGGGAGAAAAACGTTACAGATGTGGCGAAATTAACGACACGCGTTGGAGGTCCCGGCTTTAGCCGCCGGATTGCCCGGTGAGGACCGGCTGAAACCGGGACTCCAACTATTGAATCGACCCGCTCGGGATCAGTTCCACCACATCCCGATTGGGATCATGCTGGCCACGACCGAAGAACGTGAAGAGGCGGTCCTTGTAAGGGACGATCAGCCCCAACCGCGGCAAATTGTCGGTGAGAGCGGGCAATATCGTCGCCGCTCGTTCGTGCCCTGTGCCGGGCTCAAACCAGACAAGTTGGATGGCAGGCTTTTTGTCATCCGGCTTGGGAACCTTACGGGCCACGAGGATATTTTGCTCATCAACCAGGGCGTGGGGTTGCAAGTCGGTCAGGGGTGCGAACCAATTCCGTTTGCCGGTCGCCGCGTCGAGAGTCTGCACACCGGCTTCCGTTCGCAACACGACCTGACCCTGCGATGTGCCCCAGCAACCGAGAATATCGGGCAATAGCGTTTCCCATTTTTGCAAGCCAGTCGCGGGATCGAGACAGACCACGCTGCGCGTCCCTGGCTGAGCGACAATCAGTTGCCCATTCGCGACAAAGGGGCGCTGAAAACTTTGCAGCACCCAGCGCGGGTCTTCATCGCTGGGCATCGTCACTTGCTTGCGCACCCACGATACCTGGCCGCGGGCATCGAGGCCTAAGGTGATTCCGCCGAGCGCAACAATCAGCCGATGATCGAGCGGCAGGACTTCGCAGCAGGCGCGACTTCCCCAGGTATTGCGTAAGCGAATCAAGTCGCGTTGCAGTTGGAGTTCGCCCGTCGCTGGATCGAGCACATTCCAACGCAGTTGCCCCTCTTGTTGATCCTGCAAGGCGACGCTGAGCGCCACGATTTGCCCATGCAAATACACCGGATCGGAAACAAAAAACTCACGCTCGCCGCGCTCGCTCGTCCACAGCAATTTACCGCTCGTCTTTTCCAGGCAGACGATTTGTGGACTACGACCATAAAGCTGCCGAGCCAAAATCTGATCGCGCAGCACCAGTGGTCGCATGGCGATGAGTGCCCAGTCTTGAGCTTTTTGCACCGCTCCCGGCGGCGGTTGACTTTGCCAGGTGCGTTGGCCATTGGTCAAGTTGTACGCAGCGACTTGAAAGCGATTGGTGACCAGCAGCGTGTCCCCTTCGATCGTCGCCGAGAGCTGCATGTCAGGCCAAGGAACCGAGTTCTGATTCGTCTTGCGGCCCACTTCTTCCTGCGGCCGGTCCCCCACAGGCCCATCCAGCCGACTGCGATGGTGCGTGGCATATGCTGTGGGGTGCGGAACGGGCAATGCGCTGCCGGCAATCACATGCACCGCGGAACTGACGGTCGCACTCGTACCACGGGCACGCATCTCAGCAACGAGGGCTTCGAATTGGCCGGCATCGAGTTTCAAGTTGTTGAATTGCACCATGCTGGTTGCCGGCGAACCGACATCGCGGCCAAGCATCGCCGCGGCCAGGCGAATTCGCGGGGCGAGTTCGTTGCTCAGCAGCGGATGGCGTTCGATGGCCAACTGATAGTG
This sequence comes from uncultured Pirellulaceae bacterium, assembly GCA_964394305.1. GTDB lineage: Bacteria > Planctomycetota > Planctomycetia > Pirellulales > Pirellulaceae > Anatilimnocola. The sequence goes on along the minus strand of CAYMWL010000030.1, from coordinate 4,948 downwards.
AGCCAACGCTTCCTCGAACCAGCCGTTCGACAACGCCCGGTCGCCGAGCCAGCGCGAAGCCTCTGCCGATTCTGCGGTGGCGCCGAATTGCACGGTCGCCAGCTCCACGGCAGCCGCATCAGCTGCAGCCATTGCCTGACCGATCCGTAATTTGGCGAGAGGACCGTAGCGTTGCCCGAGAGATTCCTTTAACTGTGGATAATCATGCAACAGCAATTGCACGGCGACCGGCAGCGACGTTAGCAACTGCCGATCCTTCACATACGGCGAAACACCTGGCGCAGCTTCGGGATCGACGCTGGTGATCAGCCTCGCGGCATCTTCCCAAGCTTCGCTGTCAAGGACTGATTGCAGTTCGCTAGTCAGGTTGTAGGTTTCTTTGCTGACCTCTTCGACCAACAACGGCCGCCAGGTTTCTTTCATCACAGCCGGCCCCGCGGCAGCAGCACTGCGGCTGGCGCTTTCGCGGCGGGCGTGCGATTCGGCCCACACGATCATCGGCAGGTTCTCTTCGACGTGATAGAACCGCAGCTGTTCGCACAGCTTGAGCAGATCTTGCGGCTGCTGTGCATAAGCAAGCTGCATGATCTCCGTGCGGATGTTTTGCTCCAGTAGCGCTAGCGGCGGGCCGCTGTTGCGATTGACCGTATGCACTGGCGTGCTGATAAATGTACGGCGAATTGTCGACCACGGCGGCAGATTGCGGTCGGCAAAGGCTTGCATGCCGAGATTCGCCAATCGTCGTTCCAAACCAATACGCATGGACTGGCCATCTTTGAGGTCGCTGACCAGCGTGAATGCGTCGCTGTAAGTTTGCAATTGATCGCCGATAGGCAACTGACGCGTGGCCGGATCATCGAGCAGCATTTCCAGCAGCTGGTGACTGAGTTCTTTCGGCGTTCCCGCGGCCAGTGCTTTCACCGCGCAGGCTCGTTGCCAATCCTCGAGAGCGATCTCATCAGACTTGGCCCTGGCAATTTCAACTTTCCACGCTTCGAGGTTCTGGGGCGTGGTTAATGCCGTCACTTTGTCGAGCAACTCGGCTTTCGCGAGGTTGGTAATTGCCGAGAGCTCACGCGTTTCCAAGCGAGTCAGCGTCACTGCGGTTTTCGGTCGTTTGCCAGCGAGGAACACCCCCAGCGAATCGATGTTGCCCGGCAGCGACTCGCGAATGTAATTTGGCTGCGCCCAGTTGCGGCCGTCCGACGACATCCAGCAGCGAAACGTGCCGCAGCCAAATTGCAGACGAACCCAACAGTTGTCGGGATTCGCACAAGGCTCGACAGCCTCAGTAACGAGACCAAAATCGATTTCGTGATCGTTGTCGATGCCACGCAGAGTCGCCATCAACCGATTACTGCGGCGATTTTTGAAGAACCGCAGGCACTCGTCGGGTTTTCCTTGATTGCGTCCCAAATAAACCGCCACACCGGGGCTGATGTTCTTCAAATGAAAGACGACTTGCTGCAAACCGCCCTGCGGCAGCGGCGACCAATGCCAACTTCCTCGTTCGTGGTTGTCGGCAGTGAAAGTGATCGAGCCGTCTTCGTGCATCTTCGGCTGTGGCGCTTCAGGCGTCGACGACGTCCAGGTCAACTCCGCAGGTCGATCGGTTTCATAGGTGAGCTTTCGCGGCGGGTCAATGACCGGCGCATCTTTGGTCCGCAAGAACTGCAGGCCGTAAAACGTCGCCCGCCCCTCGAAATAAACATCATCGGGAAGTCCAGCCAGTGGCGCACTCACCAGCACAATATCTCCCCGGCTCAAAATCACCTGGCCATCGCGATAGCGCAAATCGAGCGGCCCGCCGTAGCGAATCTCCGTGCGGAAATTTTTCGAATCATCGGTTGAAGTCAACGCCCAAGTATCAGGCTTCGCGGTCTTCGGTTTGCGCGACGTGGTGTACGCTGCCCACAAGTAATGATTGTCCTGGTGATAGACGAGGGTCACACCTTGATTTTTGTGGAACAAATGGATCTGCAGTTTGTTGTAGTTCTCCAGCGACATCCGCAATAGCGAATCATTCAGCCAAGGCGACTTGAGCCGCGCTAGTCCTTCCAGCGCTCCGCAGCGGCCGAACTGCGTGTCAACTTCGTGCAAGCGATGGTTGTGCCCTTCAGCAGCACCGAACCATTGTTGCAAAGCCTCGCGACGGACCACTTCTTTGGATAAGTCAAACGTTTGATAGGCGACTTGCTGGAACGCTGGCGGTTCGGCCGTCGATTCGGCCACTAGCTGCCAAGGAAGCGCAACAGGCGTGGCCGCCTTCGTCGACGGATTGCTGGCCTGCGGCGTTTGATTCGCCTTCGAGAGATCAGCCTCGACGTCGTCTTGTTTTGTTTTCGCTGCGTCGTCGGTTATGCCGGGAGCTGAAACTGCTGGTTCTTTTTTCGCAGCTTTCTCCTCCTGTTTCTTTGCTTCGTCTTTTTCTTCCTCGCTGTTTTGCGCGACCTCGGGTCCGCTGAAGACATTGAGCGCGACGACTCCAACCACGGCGATCGCTGGAACAACGATCATCAGAAGGAGCATGATCAGGCTGAGCCCACCGCGGCCTGCCTGCTGAGCCCGCGCTTTCGCCGCGATGGCTGCAGGAGACAATTTCAGGCGGGCGAAGGCACTTTGCAGATAGCTTTCGAAGTGCACCTGGCTGGCGAGCGCTGCACGCAGCGCCGGCGACTCGGCGAGCCGTTTGCGCAGCAGCTCGATCTCGTCCAGCGAGAGCTCCTCCGGCATTTTGTCGTCGAGCAATTGCAGCAGTTCTTGGTCGGTCATTCCGATACTCGTTCGCTAGGCTCGTTCACACCGGGAGACAAGCGACTTTCTAAACATTGCTTAAGTGCGAGCCGCGCACGATGAACCAACAGGCGGACGGCCCCTTCGCTGCGACGGAGCAAGTTGGCAATTTCCGTCATTCGCATCTGAGCACGGTAGCGCAGATCAATCGCTTGCTTAGCACTTGGTCCCAGCGCTTCGAGGCAGATCGGCAATGTCTGCAACACGTCGCTGGCCGGCGAGTTGCGATCCTGCACCAGTTGATCAAGTTCCAAGCACAGTTCCGTCCAGGCCACTTCTTTTCGCCGGCTGATTCGCTTCACGTGCTCGCGGAGCAAGTTTCGTGCAATGCCGATCAGCCAAGGGCCAACCTGCGTGGCTCGCGAGAGCTTTTCGCGGCCTTGGTAACAACGGAGAAACGTCTCCTGGCACAAATCCTCGGCATCGGTCGAATCAAACAGCCGCGCCCGCAGATATCCATACACCGTCTGCTGATAGAACTCGACCAGGGCAGTGAACGCCTTTTGATCGCCACGCTGGGCAGCCAGCACCAGGCCCTGATGGGGCTCTGCAGTGGCAGCGTTCAAGGCCGCGGGATTGACGGCAAGACTCGCCGGCTCGGCATCGACTGGTGGCGTGTCGTCGGGCGCGAGGGCCACGGCGGCATCCATTCTTCGCGCTCGTCGAGGGGCCGAATCCATAACGGTCGTAGCGCAGTCGGGTTTTGGGGTGGGAGGTGGCAGGCGGGAGAGATGCTCCTATCTTAGTCGCCACGCTCCCCTGACTGCAATCAAGTGGTCAGTCCTGCACCGCCTGTTACCATCGCACCGACTTACGTCCACGGCGAAAGCGCGGTCGCAATTGCGTTTCACCCAAGTTGTCCACTTTTGATCGCCATTGTTGGACAGACAATTGCGCCAGGTCCTCATTTGGCGCTAGGTGTTGTCCAACAATGGACACGATTGTTGGACGCCCCTCGTAAGGGGTGGTGCGGTTGCGCGTCGAAGTAAGTCACGCAAAAAGGGATGGATCACCGTGGCACTCCGGGCCCAGCACCAGCCGCCAAACTTGATGGCCGACCGCCTTCATAGATGCTGAACTCAGCCCAGACTGGCAGATGGTCGGAAACGGCGAGCGCTTGTTCCAGCGTCAAGTTGTACTGCCGCAAAAAGTCGAAGACGCCACCGCGGCCGCTGAACTCGGTCGTCGCTACGCGGCTGAAGAGAATATTGTCGTACTGCTTGTCGCCGCGGGTGTTGGTATGCGTGTTGTTCACGACGCAGACCAGCCCCGGCAGTTGGCCGAGCTGCCCCAGCCGCGTGTTGTGGGCATTAAAATCGCCGAGCATGATCACATCGTCTTCCTGCCGCTGATCGTCGCGCACGGCCAGAAAAACATCGTCGAGCCATTCGAGTTCGCGATCCACTTCGTCCGGATCGGTGTGCACATCGACGAGCGAAAAAGTAAATGCTTCCTGCGGCGCCGGACCGCGGACGCGGAACCAACCGACGAGCGGCGGCCGATGCAAATAACGGTTCGGATCGTCGACCGTATAAAGTTGATTGGGATCAACCTCAATCGTCGCCATGTCAAAAATGTACGCGTATTGTTCCTTGCTGACGGTCCGTCCAAGCCGCGGGCCGACCACATAGCTGTAGCGGTACCGCCCATCGGCATTCAGCATCCGTACCAGTTCCGCGCACACATCCTGCTGAGCACGAATCTCTTGAATGGCAATGAGGTCGAAGTTTTTCAGAATGTCGACAATGATCGGCATCACCTCGGGATTGCCGATCTTGGCTTCACCGAAGACTTGAATATTGAACGAAGCGATGCGAATCGTGCCGGTCGAATTGATCCGCGGCGGCGGCGGTTGGGTCCACGTGGTGTTCGTCGCACCGGGGCCATTCGCAGTCGGCAGATTCTTCAGAATCGCCTGCAGTTGATCCTTGAAGTAAAATCCGCCGCCGAAAAGTGCGATCAGGATGAACAGCAGCGGCGCATTCTTTTTCATCGCGGCACCCAAACAGGGGCTGGGAACTAGGAGCTGGGGACTAGGGGGCGGGAGTTTAGAAGGAACTGCTCCGTGCGCGAAGTTCAAAGTTGCGCTGCTAGCTACCGTTTTCGTTGGATTCAATGCAATGGGAGGGCGAGGCTCCTGCCGAGCCGAAGACGA
>CAYMWL010000029.1:0-72565 GCA_964394305.1 uncultured Pirellulaceae bacterium | reverse complement strand
GCATGTCCCACTTCTTTGACAACCCCACCAAGTACGCTCAATCCGGAAGAGCCAGTAAAGATTACTTCAGCGGCACGCGGCTCGAGTGTGGCGTGTCGCTCGGCTTCGGTTGCTGCGCCAGCGCTTCCTGCAAATCGATTTGCCGGATCGGCATTTCGGCAGCGACCAGCGATTTCAAATAATCAACCGTTTCGTCAACCACATCGGCTTGCAGCAGCATCAGTTCGCCGGGGCGGACGTTGGCCAGCGCTTTTTCGCAGGCGATTTTCCAGCCGGTGATTTCCTGAATCTCTTTCACGCGCTTGCCGGTTTCCAGCCCCTCGCGGAAGCGGGCCGAGATTTCGCCCGGCTGGCGGCCACGCAAGTAGTGATCTTCGTACACGATCACGCGGTCGAAGTGTTCGCCGAGGATTTCGCCTTGGCGGACGAGATCGACGTCGCGGCGATCACCGGCCGCGGAGTAAACCGCGAACCGCTGCTCGTGCGGGAACTGTTGAATCACGTCCATCAGCGCGAGGAGCGACGACGGATTGTGGCCGTAGTCGACGATGACCGTCGCACCGTTGTAGGCGAACAGGTTGAACCGGCCCGGCGACTTGCCCACGCTGGCGTGGAACGATTCGAGGCCCGCGCGGATTTGTTCGGCCGGCACGCCGAGCGCCCAAACCGCAGCAGCGGCAGCGAGGACGTTTTCGACCTGGAACGAAACTCGGCCACCATGGGTGAGCGGAATCCGTTCGAGCGACAGGAGCGAAAATTCCGACAGGCCGTCGGCAAGGACGACGCTGTTGTCGCGGACAAACACCACGCGACCATTGGCAGCGCGGCGTTCTTTCAGCACAGCGTTGTTTTCATCGAGCGCAAAGAATACCACGCCACCGGGACACTTCTCGGCCATGCCCGCTACGAGTGGATCGGCAGCGTTGAGCACTGCGTAACCGGTCGGCGCCACGGCATCGACGATGACCCGCTTCACGCGGGCGAGCTTTTCCAGGTCGTTGATATCGGCCAGGCCCAAGTGATCGCCTTCGCCGATGTTGGTCACCACCGCGACATCGCATTGATCAAAGGCGAGCCCTTCGCGGAGAATGCCGCCGCGTGCCGTTTCGAGCACGGCTGCTTCAACGGTTGGGTTGATCAGCACCGCGCGGGCGCTCTTCGGACCGCTGCAATCGCCGTGATCGAGGCGGCGGTTGCCGATGTAAATGCCGTCCGTGCAAGTCAGACCCACCGTGCGGCCGGTCACGCTCAGGATGTGAGCGATCAAGCGCGTCGTGGTTGTCTTACCATTCACACCGGTCACGGCGACGATTGGCACGCGGCCATTTTCACCGTGCGGGAACATCAAGTCGACGATCTTCTCGCCGACCGGTTTCGGCGTACCGGCGGCTGGCTGCAAGTGCATCCGCAGGCCTGGGCCCGCGTTCACTTCGCACACGATGCCCCCTTGTTCGTTCAGCGGCTGGCGAATGTCCTGGCAGATAATGTCGACGCCGGCGATGTCGAGGCCGATGACGCGCGCCGCATCGACGGCTTGATCGGCCACGGTCGGATGCACTTCGTCAGTCACATCGATGGCCGTGCCACCGGTGCTGAGGTTTGCATTGCGGCGAATCAGCACGGCCTGCCCGGCAGCGGGAACTGCATCGGGAGCAAGGCCTTGTTCGGCAAGTACGGCACAAGCGATGGGATCGAGCTTCACAAAGCTCATCACCGTGCCGTGGCCATCACTGCGGCGAGGATCTTTGTTGACTTCCGCTACGAGCTGCGCGACGGTTGATTTGCCGTCGCCTACAACGGTTGGTGGATCGCGGCGAGCCGCAGCAATCACCTTGTTGCCCACCACGAGCAAACGGTGATCGGCGCCCGGAGCGAACTTCTCGACGATGATTTCTTTCCCTTCTTTGATGGCCGATTCAAAAGCGGCCATCACTTGTTCGCGAGTTGTCAAATTCGTCGCCACACCGCGGCCGTGATTGCCGAACTGTGGTTTCACAACGACCGGCGCGTCGATTTCTTGAGCAGCTTCCCATGCGTCTTCGGCGTCTTTCACCGGGCGGCCTTCCGGCACGGGCACACCCACGCTGCTGAGCAGTGCACGAGTCAGGTCTTTGTCCTGAGCAATCGATTCGGCGATGGCGCCGGTCCGATCGGTTTCCGCGGCCAGGATACGGCGTTGCTTGTGGCCGTGACCGAGCACGACCAGGCTGCCGGTGTTCAGGCGGCGGTAGGGAATGCCACGGGCCACCGCAGCATCGACGATCGCCGCCGTGCTGGGACCGAGGCAAGAATCGTAGGCCAGTTCCTTGAGGCGTTGCACTTCCGCAGCAACATCAAACGGCTGGTCGAGCCAGGCAGCCATCACCAGTTCGCGGGCCTTTTCGAGGCAGGCTCGGGCCAGCGTTTCTTCGCTGTATTCGATGGCAACCTTATAAACGCCCTCTTCCGACGTTTCGCGAGCCCGGCCATAGCCGACCTCGGTGCCGGCGAGCGACTGCAACTCCAGAGTCACGTGTTCCAGGATGTGGGCCTGGTAGGTGCCGCGACGGAGACGCTCGAAAAATCCGCCGCGTACGCCTTCGGAACAGCGGTGTTCGATCATCGTGGGCAACCACGACATCAACCGTTCGTTGAATCCAGGAATCATTTCTGAGGAATGATCCTTCCATTCCCCCAGATCGACCCAGGCCTCAAGGACGGGAAAGTTGGCCCAATAGTTAGGTCCACGCAGGGCGAGAACTTTACGGAATTGCATAACAGTGATTCAAGCCTATCGAAAGAAACGGTTGTAAGTTGGGGAGAGGGTAGCAGGCAAACCATCGCGAGCGATCCGCACCTGAAGTGCTTGACATTCACCAAGGGGAAAACTGCGAAGGTTGGTTTGTACGATTTACATGGATTGGCCAGTGCTTGGAGTTGGGGCAGGAAGGTGGGGATAAGGCTGCGTTATCGCTGCGCGAACGCAGTGGCTTCCTGCCAATGCAATTCTGATGCGCTCGTGATCAGAAATAGGGTTGAACGAGCGAAAAATGTCGCAAAAAACAGACTCCAGCGTGTTCTGATCCAGCGCCTTGATTCGGTTGGCCGCGCTGACTGCTGCAGGATTGCAGCGAAGGAGCTTCCGTCTCCGGCCTGACAACGTCAGGAACGAATCCTCGAGTTTTCCTACGAAGCCCACACACTTGATGTTCGCTGCGGTCGAATTGTTTCGCCACAATTTTTTGTGGCACAAATGCGACTCGCTCTGCCACCGCAACACCCGCAAAATGGGGCCGGGCAATCGGCATAGGCGCAGCGTTCGACTCAAGTCCTATCCTATATCGACAGGCTTGGCTCCAGGTTGTAGCCCACTGTGTGAATTGCCCGCGCAATTGTCGCGTGGGGTGATTCAGTGCCAGTGTTCTCAGCGGCACTCGTGTGCGGCGATGCATCAAACAAGTCAATTGATGTTACAGACGAAGCCACAGTCCTTGGTTTGCAAGGTTTGCACTTCGCCGTCCGACCAATTGCTCCGCATCGAAGAAGAAATGCTGCGAGTTAAGCAGCAATAGTACTGATGCGCCGCAATGCTCTTTTTGAAGAACACCCGCGACGCCCTAGGCGACGTCCCTCGCCATTCGCACCAGACTTCTCTTCTTCCCCGGTTTAACACCGGTAATTTGTGACGATTATTATGCTCGTTACTCAGGTTTCGGCTAGCTAGATCGGTGCAGGATTCCTAAGATTTAGCCAACTGATGCCCCAATTCCCACGCAGGCCGGTCAATTCCGGTCTCTGAATTAAAATATGGACATGCCAGTTACACTCCGTTACTGAACGACCAAAGAAATATTTGCAGTTTGCTGGTTCCCGCCAGCCTTTCAGCCCGCAACCCCTTCCCCCGGACCGTGACTCTTCCATTGCCTCCCACCTCTGCGACTTCGCTTCCTCCGGAATGGGGGAATCCGGTCGCCGCAGCGCTAGGTACCTCTCCCGAGACGGTCATCTGCTGGTTAGAAGTCGATTTGGACCGGCAGCTGCACTACGGAAAAGCGCTGTTAGTCCTTACCGAACAACGGTTTCTGGCGATTTCGCCGATTCCCAGCGTCCATGCTCGCGACTGGCCGCGGACCGATATCGAGTCGATTCGCTGCACCGATCAGTTCGGGCTGGGATCCGTTGAGCTATTGGGAGCGGCGTCTCGCCTCGAAGTTTGGCGATTTACTTCGCGGCATGCGACCGCGGCGCACCGCTTCGCTCAGCGGGTAACCGCAGCATTGCGGAACGAAACACTCGCGGAAAAAGATACGATTACGGTCTGCCCATCGTGCGGAACAACACTTGGCCCTGAAGATGTGACCTGCCAGAATTGCGCTCCCATGGCGCAGCTGCCGCCATCGAAGTCGTTGCTGCGGGTTTTGCCTTTTGCCCAACGTCGAGGATTGTTACTGGGCCTGGGGATGTTTTTCACGATCGCGGCGACGGCAGCGACGTTGATTCCGCCTTATCTGACGATTCCGCTCGTCGACGATGTCCTTACGCCAATTGCGGCGGGAACAGCAGCCGAACGAGCACGTGGCTTGGAACTAGTTCCTTGGTATTTGTCCGGACTGTTCGCCGCCGCGATTTTGGCTTGGCTCTTGGGTTGGGCGAAGACTTGGATTATAGCCCGCCTCAGTTCACGCATCGCAGCGGACCTGCGGAATGCGATGTACACGCATTTGCAACGGCTGTCGCTGGAGTTTTTCGGCGGCAAGCGGACCGGCGATTTGATTTCCCGCGTCGGCAGCGACACCGATAAGATCTGCACTTTTCTTTCGATTTATCTACTCGAGTTCGTCAGCGACTTGCTGATGATTGCTGGGACTGCGTTCATTTTGTTCACGACCGACGTCAAGTTAGCCATCGTCACGCTCGTACCGTTTCCGATCATTGCCTGGCTGATTCAAAAAGTCCGCAAGACCATGCGGCACGGCTTCAATCAAGAGAATCGCACCTGGGCGGGCATGATTAGCGTCCTCTCGGACACGATCCCCGGCATTCGCGTGGTGAAGGCGTTTGCTCAGGAACGGCGCGAAGTCGAACGCTTCAAGCGGGCGAACGATCACGTGCTGGAATCGAACGACCGTGTCAATCGCGTCTGGGCATTCTTCGGGCCGATGGTCAGTTTGCTGACCGATGGCGGCATGCTGGTGATCTGGGCCTTTGGAGTGTGGCTCATTTCCCGCGGCGAACTCAAGGTCGGCGTGTTGATCGGCTTCTTGGCCTACATCGGGCGGTTTTATACGCGGCTCGATGCACTCAGCCGGATGTTTTCGAACTCCCAACGAGCGGCCGCGGCGGCACATCGTATTTTTGAAATCCTCGATCGCATTCCGAGCGTCGCCGAGCCCGTAAAGCCCGTTGCGCCGGGTCGCGTCGAAGGGAAAATCGAAATCAAAGACATTCGCTTTTCCTACGGCACGCGGCAAGTGATCAACGACGTTAGCATTTCGATTGAACCCGGCGAAATGATCGGCCTGGTCGGTGCGAGCGGCGCCGGCAAGAGCACGCTGGTGAACCTGGTCTGCCGCTTTTACGACGTCGCTTCAGGATCGATCTTGGTCGATGGCGTCGATATTCGCTCATTCCCTGTCGAAGATTATCGCCGCAACATCGGCATCGTGTTGCAAGAGCCATTTTTGTTCTTTGGCTCAATTGCCGAGAACATCGCCTACGCCAAGCCAGAAGCAACACGTGGGCAGATCATCGCAGCCGCGAAAGCCGCGAAGGCGCACGATTTCATTCTGCGCTTGCCCGATGGCTATGACTCGATCGTCGGTGAACGTGGCCAATCCTTGTCCGGCGGAGAACGGCAGCGCATTTCGATTGCTCGCGCGCTCCTCACCGATCCGAGGATTCTCATTCTTGATGAAGCGACTTCCTCGGTAGATACCGAAACGGAGCGCGAGATTCAGGAAGCGCTCGACGTGCTGACAAAGGGTCGCACGACAATTGCCATCGCCCACCGACTCAGCACCCTCCGCAATGCCAATCGCATTGTGGTGATGGAGCAGGGGAGAGTGATGGAAGTGGGTGGACACGGCGAACTAATCGAAAAGAACGGCGCTTACGCCAAGTTGCACCAGGCTCAGTACGAGCTGACGCAAGGAGTCGCCGCGCCATGAGCGAGCTGGATTGCGGGGGTACCCGGCGATGAAGAACGAACTACAGTCCAATGTGTCCTTCGGCCTCACGCGCGACGCCTTTGGTCACTTGACGCTGATCAACGCGGACGGCGAGCGATTCGTCGGCGTGAGACCGCTACGGATGTTTCCCTTCTCCGATCGCGAGCATTGGATCTCGCTGGTGGGGACTGACAACAAAGAACTGCTGTTGATCGAAGATTTGCTGTCGCTGCCCAGCCCGTTACGCAAGATCATCGAAGACGAATTAGCCGATTTGGAATTTTTGCCGATCATCGAGCAAGTCACCCATTGCAGCAGCGACACCGAGCCCAGTGAATGGCAGGTGCAAACCGATCGCGGCCCCACGCGCTTCGTGCTGAAAAGCGAAGATGACATTCGTAGTCTCAGCCCCGGCAAACTACTGATCGTTGATGCCATCGGGCAGCGTTATCTGGTTCCCGATTATCGCAAACTTGACAGCTACAGTCGGCGGATTATGGAAGAGTACGCATAGTACCAAGCGACGTAACATCGCACTGACGACAAATGGGTGGTGTCCAACAATTGGTCCGATTGTTGGACACAGGACTGTATCTTTCTCGAGAAATACCGCCAACACCTGTCCAACAATTACCTGCAAAAGTGGACAACTAGGATGAAACGGACTTTGTTGCCGAGATCACTTACGTCGATTCATCGCGACACAGCATTCACCGACACCGTCGCCGCCCGCAGCAACTCTGATACGCCGTCGCTGCGGGCAACGCATCGCCTTGATCCGGCACTAGCCAGATGTTGCGGAACGTGACCGGGTTACCGTGGTCTTGCAGATTGATGGGGAACGTTTCTAACGCTTCGGCTTTGCCGCCGCCGGTTTTGGCGGGGATGTCGCGGTGCCAATGGATTGGCACGCCGTTGTGCAGCACGGTAATGCGAGCGTTGGCAGTTTTCTTTTTCGGATCGTCTTTGGACCACCGAGCCTGCGAGAAGTAGATGTCATAGGTTTGCCAGGTTAGCGGCGGCAGGCACATGTTCACGAGCGGTTTAGTCTGTCGATACAAACCGCCGCATTCATTTTCGACGCCGTCGAGCCCGAACGAATCGAGGATCTGCACTTCGTATCGCTGCTGAATGTACACACCGCTGTTGCCGCGAGCTTGCCCCTTGGCGTACGGCATGAAGGGCGTGCGGAACTCGATGTGCATCCGAAAATCACCAACCGGCATCTTGGTCAGCACACCAGCGAGCAACAGTTTGTCGTCAGTCAACTTGGCTCCTTTCAACTCGTCCGTCTGTTGTCCATTGAACAACACCACGGCATTGGTCGGCGGCAGCAAACCCATCGTTGGGCTGACGCGATTTTGTTTGTAGAGCGTGCCGGCGCCGTTGCCATACACATCGAAGGCAGTCGCAGCACCCGTTGTGACCGCGATTTTGAAATCTGCAGTTTCGAGCCAGAGGATTTTCTGCTCGTTGCTTTGGCCTTTCAGCTTCAACTTCGTGACCTGATCCCAACCAGCGCCGGGCAAACCGCCGCGATACAGAACGGCTTCGAATTTCTGGTCACCATAGGCAACCACTTGCAGTCCGCAGTGGATATAGCCCCAGCCCGGTGCGCGAACGCTGCCGGCCCATTCGCCTTGCAGCGCGTAGTCGAGTCCTGCTTCGGCAGCGTTCAAAAAGGTCCGCTTGTTCTTGTCCTTCGGCGGATCCGCTGCCAGTGCCGCAGACGCCATCAGACCGCAAACCATCATCGACGCAAAAAACGCAAACCGCCTCATTGCAAACACTCCGCAGAAAATCGCCGTTGCTGCACTTCGTTGTCAGCACACTCGCCCGTGTGGCAAGTGTACTTTGCCCGCTAAGCGTGATCGGCTGCAGCGGCAATTGCAAGAGGCGGCAGCGAGAAGAAACGGCCGCAGGACCGGCACAATCCTTACGATCAGCTCAGCAGTTCTGCCCGCAACTTGGCGAGCACGCCAACCAGCGGTTTCAATTTGCCACCCATATCGACCAAACCGCCGAGCGGATAATCGTGCGGCGAGTCGTCGCGCACCTGATTCCAAAAGAGTGCCTGCACCGGCTGTTTGGCCAACAACAACATGCCGAGCTTCTTCATGACCGCCGCTTGTTCGGTCGGCGTGAACGGACCAAAAGGCTGGCAGTAGTGAGGTTTTTCATGATGCCGCGCGAGCGGATCGGCTGTGTCCTGGCTTGGCATGGTCAATTGCAATACCAGCGGTACGCCCAACTGGCTCCAGCGATCGATGAGCCTGCTGATCTCCAGCAGATCTCGCATCGCGCTGCCGCCAGGCCAATAACCCAAGTTGAGTTCGAGGCCGACTCCCGCCAATCCCAAGCCGCCGCGAACAAGCGTATCGGCAAAGTGCAACGGGGTGAGCTCTTGATCCTCGGCCGCGATGTACTCCGCCCAGGGCCGATCAAAACTGACGATCATTGGCGTCCGCGGATCGAGCGAACGAACGCGATCGATGGCTTCGACGGTCAATTTCAACCGCTGTTCTTCATCCATCTCGATGCCGGTCGGCAAGTTCATGCGGGCCGCGACATGCCAGAGATGAACCCGGCCACGGTAACGTTGCACGACAGCGTCGATGTACTGCAGAACATATTCCAGGACTTCATCAAAATCGTCCGCCATCAAGAACAACCAATCAGGCAAACTGGCCCGATCGAGTTGCACCAGCGGACCGCAGCAGATTCGCTGGCCACGTTCACGAGCCCACTGCAACGCAGCATCAGTCGTTTGCCACTCGTATTCACCAGCTTCCGGTTCAACAACCGGCCAGCGCGGCGAAATGAGCGACGTGTTCGAAGCTGCCGCTAACTCTTCGGCAATTTCCTTCGCCGGTGCAGTTTCGAGCCGCGCTCCTAGCAACGTCGGCAGCACGCTGTGCTGACCACGACGGATTTCCAGCACTTGCTGCGTGTAGGAAATCGCCAACTGATCGGCAGCGTCGAGGCCGTGCTGCAAACTCTCGTCAGCGAGGCTGGCCGCGGTCGCTTCGTTCTGCGAAGTAATTGCCGCGATCAACTTCGCGGTAGCGTGCTTCGATGATTGGATAAACGCTGTTGGCAAATTCATGCCGGCCTGTTGCCAGGCCGCGGCCTGATTTCGCAGGCGAGTGATCGTGCCGCGGGCCAGTTCCACTGGCAAGCAATACGCCTGAGGCCGCTCCATCAAACTGCCGGTGCAGAGCATCACCACGCCGCGCTTCGGCACATGCCAGGCGACATAGGTCCACCCCGACTCGCGCTGGTCGCGATCGATGGTGAGCAGCTTCCCATCTAGGCGAGCTCGGCCTTCCCAGGGAATGCCGTCCGCACCGGCGACAAAGGCCAGTTCCCGGCCATGCGGGGCCAACCGCTCGGGAGCGGGAACGATAAATCGCAACTGGCCCATGGAGTACTTGAATTCTCGGACGAAGAGCAGGCGCGGAGTAGCGTTTGCGAGTTTATCTTAACGCCCGGCTGGCAGCAACCGCGATCATGTGGCAGCTTGTTTGGTCGTTGACAGAATGCCGCGATTGACGATGCTTTAGGGCGTCCGTCGCGCTCTAAATAACGCACTAACTAACGTTCGAGAACCATGACCAACACAACCGTACTCCAAACCGAAATCCCTGGCGTTCCGGTTCGCCGCGGCAAAGTGCGGGAAGTCTTTGATCTGGGAGAGCAATTGCTGCTCGTCGCGTCCGACCGCATCAGCGCTTTCGACTGGGTCATGCCCAATGGCATTCCCGACAAAGGCCGCATTCTCACCCAGCTCAGCGCATTCTGGTTCGATCTGCTGAAAGTGCCCCACCATTTGCTGTCGCAGAATGTCGACAGCCTGCAGCTCCCCGCCGGTGTGAACCGTGCGCCGCTGCGGGGCCGCTCGATGATTTGCCGCAAAGCCAGCATCGTTCCCATCGAGTGCGTTGTCCGCGGTTACCTCGAGGGTTCGGGCTGGAAGGAATATCGGCAGAACCAAGCTGTCTGCGGCGTCGCGCTACCCGCCGGTTTAACACAGTGCGATAAGTTACCAGAGCCGATTTTCACCCCGGCCACCAAAGAGGAAAGTGGCCACGACATCAACATCTCGTTCGCGCAGATGTGTGACATCATTGGCCAGGAAACCGCGACCGCGCTGAAGCAAAAGACACTCGATGTCTACACTCGCGCTGCCGAGCACGCGCTGGCACGCGGCGTGATCATTGCCGATACCAAGCTCGAATGGGGCTGGCACGACGGCCAGTTGATTCTCTGCGACGAAGTTCTCACGCCCGACAGCAGCCGCTTCTGGCCTGCCGATCGTTACCAGCCCGGTGGCCCGCAGCCTTCCTACGACAAGCAGTTCGTCCGCGAATGGCTGGAACAAAGTGGCTGGGACAAAAACAGCCCACCGCCGCAATTGCCTGCTGATGTGGTGCAGCAGACTCGGGGAAAGTACTTGGAGGCGTTGGAGAAGTTGACCGGCGAGTCATTGCGAAGTTGATGCGCAAAAAAAAGAAGCCCGAGGCATGACCCGAGGGAACGTCGTCGTGGCTGGCATTCAGCCAGTCACGCACAGCGCTGAACGCTCGCGGCGTTCTCGCCTCACGGCTCGCGGCGTCCTTTTAGCAACACCTTTAAGACGAAAACGACATCCGCTGCAGCGAACCTGTCGCACGTCCCACGTACTTCCGAATCATCGCCATCAGCGTTGACCGTTCGAGCGGCTTGAGAGCATAGTCGTCGCAGCCAGCATCCAAGCACTTTTGCCGATCGCCGGTCATTGCGTGCGCGGTGAGTGCGATGATCGGCGACGTGTAGCCTTCTGCTCGCAACCGAGCCGTGGCCTGATAGCCATCGAGAACCGGCATTTGCATGTCCATCAGGATCAAATCAAAAGGCCGCCGCCGCTGCAGTGCGTCTCGCACGGCTTGCACACCGAGCTCGCCGTTGTCCGCAATCGACACTTCGGCACCAGCCTTCTTTAGCAGCAACGAAATCAAACGCTGGTTGTCTGGACCATCTTCGACAATCAGGATGCGACAGCCCGCTGGCAAGAGTTCCAAAGCCGGCGGCTTTTTTGCAGCCTGACTTACGGCGGTGATTGGCGTTCCCTGCGTCACCGCGGGAGCGGGCACTCCCACTGCCATGGTCAAGTAGAAACTACTCCCCACACCAGGTTCGCTGGACACGGTAATTTCACCGGACAGAATTTTGGCCAGACGCTGGCTGATCGAGAGCCCCAGCCCAGTGCCGCCAAACTTGCGCGTTACCGAGGCATCGGCCTGCATGAACGCGCTAAAGAGTTTGGCAACGACTTCGGGCGACATCCCCAGGCCCGTATCGCACACTTCAAACTGCAATCGCGGAGTTTCGCCGGGCAGCATGCGCACAACAATATCGACCGAGCCCGTCGTGGTGAACTTGATTGCGTTGCTCACCAGGTTCAGCAGGATTTGGCGAATGCGCGCCGGATCCGATTCGACGAATAGAGGCGGCTCTCCTTCGAAGCGAACATTCAGCGGCAAACTCTTGGCTGCTGCCCGCATGCGAAACAGAGCGCGAATTTCATTGACCAGGTTCTCGGGCGAAAAGGGAATTCTTTCCACTTCCAGTTTGCCAGCCTCGATCTTCGAAAGATCGAGAATGTCGTTGAGCAACCCCAGCAGAAAATCGCCATTTTGCCGAATGGTGTGCAGCGAATTGCGATGTTTACGCAACTGCGGGTCACTCTCGGCTTCGCTCAGCAGGATATCGCAGTAACCCATGATCGCGGTCATCGGCGTGCGGATTTCGTGGCTCATGTTGGCCAGAAATTCGCTCTTGGCATTGGTCGCTGCTTCGGCGCGGCCGCGTGCGATGGCGAGTTCATCATTCTGAAAATGCAGCTTGATCGATTGCTCTTCCAAGCGGGCTTGTGCAACGGCGGCAGTTTCGAGCGACCGCCGCAAGATCCTCCGCTGGCGAGCATCCCTCAGAATCTGGTTCTGGCGAATCCCGGCCCACGTTCCGCAGATTCCCACATGTGCGAGGGCGATGCCGAAGTGAAAGAACAATTTCGTAAAGCTGACATACGATTCCGGAAAGAAAAACATATTCACGCCGGAATTCATCAGCAGCGCAAACAAAATGTGCTGGCCGATGATCAACAGCGCGCCGGGCCACATTGCTTTCCAATCGCAATAAGCGATCATCGCGGTAAAGGCGGTGAAGAAAAAGAAATGCATCTCCGGCATACCGTGCATTTGATAGATGTGCAGCGCAACAAACGCCTGCAGCGCAATTCCCGCCATGCAGCGCGTGAAAAACGACTGCGGCGACAGCTTCGCGCTCAGCATATACATCGCCAGGCCCGCTGCCGAAACGGTTAGCGTAACGAGCCAGGTTTGATAGACAAAGCCAAGCGCCAGCGCGATGACCAGGTGCACGAGCAACACCTGCATGATGAGCCGATGCCCGAGTGCGCGATGCTCGCTCAGGGCGAGTTGAATTTCTTCTTCACTGAGGGTTTCGGAAATGCCGAGGCCCTGCAAGTCGATGGCGGAAGCTGGCGTCTTCATGACCGGCGAGCCTCCGTCATCAAAGTCACGTTGGCTGGCAACTGGCACCCTAAGGCCACCGTTGCCGCCGCGGAAAAGTCGGGAGGAGGACGATGTGCAAGGCAGCATTCGAGCGAGATCCGAACGAACTCGGTCTCATCGGCAACACAATAGCGTCCCAGGTTGTAATTGCCGCGGTAGTACAGCCGGCCTCGGTCATCAAGCACCACGCCCTGCGGCGTGGAATACACGCCCGACAGCCGCGCAATTTCGCCATTCGTGTCGACGACCGCGTCACAATTCAAATTGGGTTTGGCAAACTCCTCGAGCACATTCATGCCTGCAGTCGCTTCTAGAACAGCAACCACGCGGACCTTGCCGTCAAATTCCGCAATCAGCTCGCGCACATGGTCGAGGTTGAATTGCGAGCACGGACAGGCGGGATTGAAAAAGTGCAATAGCGTCGGCTGCGATGTGGATTTGATCTGTGTCAGCTCGATTACGTTACCGACAGCAGGTTGTCGCAACGACGCTGGCCGCGGCGTCGGCAACGAATAGCGCCAGTCCTGGTACCAGAACACGCCCAGCGCAAACGCAGCCAAACACGTTTCGCCGCTGAGGAGCGCTATCCAAGTGAGTGTGGAACGTGACAACATGCGGAACCACTGCCAGCAAACATTTCGGGGATCGTTCACTGGGCATTCGACCGCGCAATTGCCGCGCGCAACGCCAGTCTGCGCGCAGCATCCAGTCGACTGCCCTACCAACCCTAGGTCACAGAGAACGCATCGATTGCGCATCCTTCTGCGCTAGCAGAGAGCGTGTTGGGCGAGCATTGCTGCAATTGTCACAACCAGCACGACCGGCCTCATTCCTGGGGCACGGCCCAGAGATGTACCGCGGAGAGCGAGTCGAGCGTGGCCAACCAGCGACCATCCGGGGAGAACACGGCGGACCATAAATTATCGCGATGGCAATCCGTAGGCCAAATCCACGCGAGGCAAATCTTGCTGATCGCAGGAAGGGCTCAATCCGGACCAGAGCCTATTACAGGCTGCCTGGCGATTATCCGTGTTATGAAATGCGAATGCTGCAGTTATGCAACTATTCGGAAGCTATGCTCGCCCTGGAAGCGACACAGACTCGTGCGCAGGTTTACTTGATTTCCAAGATCCGTAGGTTTCGAAATTCCAGCGGCGCCCCCTCGGCCTGCAGTCCCAGGTAGCCGCTCTTCGCGACAAGGCCGGTTCCTTCCCAGGCCAGTTGGCCGTTGCAATGAAAGGTGACTTTGTCTCCCACACAGCGGCACCGCCACTCGTTCCATTCGCCAGCCGGCTTTTGGAGTTTCGGCACCGGCTTGGCCCCTGTCAGTTTGCCGTTGATGAAATTCCCTTCACTGCCGGTCGCCAGATTAATCTGATGAGCGCCAACTTTCTTTCCCGAGCGAATGAAGAAACCGCTGTTATATTTAGGCTTCATGCCCCGCCATTCGAACCGAAACTCGAAATCGGCGTACTCCTTTGCCGAGGCCAGATGAGGACTGCCGCCGCCCGTGACTTTGATCACGCCGTTTTCAACCTTCCAATTGTCCGGCATTTTTTCCGGCGGCGATTCATCGCCAAATCGCCAGTTGGTCAGATCCTTTCCATTGAAGAGCGCAATGTAACCTTCCTTCGTCTCTTCATCGCTCAGCGATTGGCCGCAGCAGACGATGGGCATTGAGAACAAAAGGAGCAACGTGGGCAGGAATTTCGACATCTTCTTCGCTCCGGCGAGAGGCAAGTGAGGTTACGACACTTTCGCTTGATGTTGGCGGGTGAACTCTTCGTCGCCTTGCAACGAGCGGTTCTTTTCGGCAAGTCGCTGGCGGATGCGATTCACCGTACGGCGAACGGGCGCCGTGAGCACGCGGATGATTTCTTCGGCCGAAATTTGAATCAAGTCACCGACGGTTTCGACGCGGAGAAACTCAAACACCTGGCGGGCTTCATAGTCCTCGTGAAAGAGCATGTAAAGCTTCTCTTCCATAGTGACCAGCGGCCGGCCAAGTGAAGAATCGGGCGCTGACGAATCTTTCTTCGCCGGGGATGAAGGCTTTTTCGCAGCGGACCTGGCCACGGGAGCCGCTTTCTTCTTCGCTGCTTGGGGCTTGCCTTTGATGGGTGTTGGCTTTTTTGCAGTTGGTTTTGCCGCGGGCTTCTTCGCTGCCGGCTTGATCTTTTTCACCGGAACTTTTTTCTTCGCCATTGTCAGATGCCTTGGTGTGAGAACTGGTTGCTGGAATCAAGCGAATCATGCAATCAACCCGTCCCTAGGCAAATGATCCTGCACTGCGAGATCTGCTACGAGATCAACTGCTTCACCACGTGACCGTGCACATCGGTCAACCGATAGTCGCGACCTTGAAAACGATAGACGAGCCGCGTGTGATCAAACCCGAGCAGTTGCAACAGCGTGGCCTGCAGATCGTGAATGTGAACTTTGTCGCGGGCGATCGAGAAGCCAAGCTCATCCGACTCGCCGTGCGTGTAACCACCTTTCACACCGCCGCCGGCCAGCCACATGCTGTAGCAATCGGGAAAGTGATCGCGACCGAGATTCGGCCCGCCCGCCGTGCGCCCTTCGCGGAACGGCGTGCGACCAAATTCACCACCGCAAACGATCAGCGTGTCCTTGAGCAAGTCGCGCTGCTTCAGGTCCTTGATGAGCGCGGCGACGGGCTTGTCCATCGTCGCACACTTTTTCGTCAGGCCATCGCCGATGCTTTCACCCGGGCCCGTGCCGTGAAAATCCCATCCCCAGTCGAAGAGTTGCACATAGCGCACGCCTTGTTCGACCAGCCGCCGCGCGAGCAAACAGTTGTTGGCAAAACTCGCTCCACCCGGCTGAGCACCATAGGCCTCGAGCGTTTCTTTGGTTTCCTTGGTGATGTCCATCACTTCGGGAACCGCGGTTTGCATGCGGAAGGCGAGTTCGTATTGCGCGATGCGCGTGGCCGTTTCGGGATGACCGAGTTCTTTACCCTGAATCTCATTCAAGTCGCGGAGCGCATCGAGCGTCGCACGCCGCAATTCACGATCCATGCCGGCGGGATCGGAAGCATACAGCACCGGATCACCCTTCGAACGGCATTGCACACCTTGAAACACCGACGGCAGAAAGCCGCTGCCGAACGAGTTCTTGCCGCCATTGGGTTGCACGCCGCTGGAGATGAGCACCACGAAGCCGGGCAGGTTTTCATTCTCGCTGCCGAGTCCGTAAGTGACCCACGAACCAAACGACGGCCGGCCGGAGCGCGGCGAACCAGTGTAGAGGAGCAGCTCGGCCGGCGCGTGATTGAACTGCTCGGTGAACATGCTGCGGATCATGCACATCTCGTCGGCAATGCCATGAAAGTTCGGCACGGCATCCGACAGCCACATGCCGCCGTGGCCATGTTGCGTGAACTTCCGCGGCGTGCCCATCAACTTCGGCATCCCTGAGGTGAAAGCAAACGTCTTTCCTTTCACGAATTCATCCGGACAATTCTGGCCGTCGCGCTTCACGAGCTCCGGCTTGTAGTCGTACATGTCCAAGTGCGGCGGCGAACCGGTGAGGTGCAGATAGATCACCCGCTTGGCCTTGGCCGCAAAGTGCGGCGGCCGCGGCGCGAGCGGATTGATGTCGTTGATCACAGGGCTC
The DNA here is from genome assembly GCA_964394305.1 of uncultured Pirellulaceae bacterium. Lineage (GTDB taxonomy): Bacteria > Planctomycetota > Planctomycetia > Pirellulales > Pirellulaceae > Anatilimnocola. Next base: position 56,205 of record CAYMWL010000029.1, on the reverse strand, counting down.
GCGGTCGCAGGCGCAGCGTAGCCATCTTGTTGCAGCAAACTTGCGAGCGCCACAGCGCCGAGGCCGACCCCCGACGATTCGAGGAAGTGGCGGCGAGTTTGGGATTGAATGTTTTGAATCAATGGGTTCATCGGACTCACTTCCACACAGACGGATTTCACAAAGCCCAACCGTTACGCACTACGGCTTCATCAGCGCTTCATCCAAGTTCAACAGCACATTTCCCACAACGGTCCACGCCGCGAGTTCCGTTGCAGATGCATCTTTGGGGAGTGCACCAATGGGTTCCGTGGCTAACTTCTTGGCCGCTTCGGGCTGTTGCTCAAACTTGGCCCTTGATGTTTCGAGCAGTTTCACGAGGCGTGACTGTTCCTCAACGGTCGGAGGCCGCGTCAGCACCAACCGAAATGCATAGGCAACACGATCAGCGTTCGTGGCGCCGCCTTCAGCGACGACCTTGCGTCCAAGTGCCTGAGCGGCTTCGATGTACACCGGGTCGTTGAGCGTGACGAGTGCTTGCAGTGGAGTGTTCGTGCGGCCGCGGCGGACCGTGCAAACCTCGCGATTCGGTGCATCGAAGGTGGCCATCGACGGATAGGGATTTGACCGCCGCCAGGTGGTATAAAGTGCCCGGCGATGCCGATCGGCTCCTTCGCTGGTTTGCCAGTCGATGCCGCTGCCAAACGCTGCCGATAAGCCCATCGATGGTTGCATGGGCTTCACTGGCGGGCCGTACATCTTGTTGCTCAGCAGGCCGCCGACGGCGAGCGTTTGATCGCGAACCATTTCGGCAGACAAGCGGAAACGAGGTCCGCGAGCCAGCAGGCGATTTTCTGGATCGCGACTTTGCAATTCAGGTGTGACCTTCGACAACTGCCGATATGCAGCTGATGTCACGAGCTTCTTGACGAAAGCCTTTAAATCCCATTTGTTGTTGACCAGATCCGTAGCCAACCAATCGAGCAGTTCCGGATGCACTGGCAGCTCGCCTTGCGAACCGAACTCTTCACTTGTAGCCACAATTCCCACGCCAAAGATCTGTTCCCAAAAGCGATTAGCCACCACGCGGGCGGTCAGAGGATTGGCGGGATCGACAAGCCAATGCGCCAGCGCGAGTCGCTGGTGCAGGTCCTTTTTCAGTGGCGGGAAAATCGCGGGCGTACCCGGCTGCACCACGTCGCCGAGATCGAGGTAATTGCCGCGATGCTGCAATTTGGTCACGCGCCCATTGCCAGCCATTTCCTTCATGATCGGCACCGTGTCAGGCTTCAGATCGGCAATTTGCTTCTTAAGCACGGCTTGCTTCGTACGTTGCTCTTTGAGTTCGGGGGTCGAACTGAGAAAGTATTTGGCAACCACGTCTTTTTGAGCAACCGTTCTTGCGTCAGCCGCCACTTGCAGCGCAGCGAGGACATCGCCGGGTGTTTCGGCCCACAGCTGCACCTGGTCATCGGCTGTGGCGCTCAAGCGGAACTTGCCGAGCGTGTGTTGCTTGTGAGTCGATTGCTGCTGAATCGTCACGAGCAACTTGCTTCCTTCCGGCACTTCCACCGCTTGTTTGGCGACGAGCGTGAGTACGTGCGATTCACCTGCTTTGCTGCCGATCGCCCATCCCTTTTGCTTGTCGTTGCCGCGGATCGCGTTGATGGCATCGAACTGAGGCTGCGAGTAATCGGCAAGAGCCACCGCGAAATCGACGGCTCGCCGTCCCGAGAGCGAAAACTCAGAAGAAGGGGAAGGGGACTTCGCAACTTTCTGTTCCCAGACAACTTCCTTCTTCTCATTCAGCACACTGATCTGAAAATCAGCGAGCCGATTGCCGACATTGCCATCGGTCCGATTCCAAACCGCAATGCGATCGATGGGCTGTGAGCTTTTGAGATCGACCTCCCACCACGGATTATCCGAAGCGGCAGTGTGCGTAACACTTTTCTTCTGAAAATCGCCGTCGGTGTTGCCATCAATGGCGTATTTCGCAGGGCCGTCGTAGTCGGTGCTGCTCTGTGAGGCTTCGCCGGCCTGGGCGAGATTCTCTGCACCGGAAAAGACTTGCACTTCCGCGAGCGACAACATTTTCGCTTTGCCCGGAATTTCAATCCGCACGTAACGCCCGCTCAGAGTCTTGCCTTGCGGCGGATCGATGACGGCCGAGAGGTCGGTAACGACGAAGTTTCCGCTTGCGTGGCCGGGACCTTTGGCGGGCAACTTGTCATCAGCGAGTGCTTCGAGCCGCAGTGCGCGAATTTTGCCAGCAGCGATCGGCAGCTCGAGCGTGTAGGTATCGTTGTCCGCGGTCTTAGCGACCACAACGCTGCCATCCTCGGCAATCTCGCCGGTCAATTTGGCCTGCGATTCAAACTTCGTCGGCTTGAGCGAATTCCATGCTAACGAGCGCGGGAATGCTTGCTCCCATTTCGCTTGGGCAGCAACCAACTCGGGCGTGCTGGTCTGCAAGGATCGTTCGACCGCGACGAGTTCTGCTTCTAGCTTAGCTTTGTTCGCCAGCTGTTCAGGCGAGAAGATCGTGAGCAACGGCGACTCATCGCGGCGGTCGGCATCTTCGCTGTTGTTGAAAATGGCGAACAGTCCAAAGAATTCTTTCTGCGACAGCGGATCGTATTTGTGCGTGTGGCACTGAGCGCACGCGATGGTCGTTCCCATCCACACCGCCATTGTGGTGTTCACGCGATCCACAACGGCGACGTTACGGAATTCTTCGTCGTTGGTGCCGCCTTCGTTATTCGTCAGCGTGTTGCGATGAAAGGCCGTGGCGGTCAGTTGCTCATGCGTCGGATTAGGCAGCAAGTCGCCGGCGATTTGCTCGATGGTGAACTGATCGAAAGGCTTATTCGCATTGAACGAACGAATCACATAGTCGCGATAGAGCCAGATCACGCGCGAGGGATCATCGGCGTAGCCAGCCGAATCGGCGTAGCGAGCCAGATCGAGCCATTGATGCGCCCAGTGCTCACCATAGGCTTCCTTTTGCAGCAGGCGGTCGACGAGCTTTTCATACGCCTGCGGATCGGTGTCTTTAATAAAGGCATCCACCTCGGCAATCGTCGGCGGCAGCCCAGTGAGATCGAGTGACAAGCGGCGGATCAAGGTATAGCGATCGGCTTCGGGCTGCGGATGCAGTCCTTCGCGCTCCAATCGCGCGAGCAGAAAGTGGTCAATCTCGTTCTTCGGCCAAGCCGTGTTCTTAAGCGAGGGCAGGGGAGGAGAGATCGGTGGCGAATAGGACCAATGCTGTGCGTAAGGAGCGCCTTGCTTGATCCACTCTCGCAGCGTCTCGATATCCTTCGCAGAAAGCTTCTTGCCGGTCTTCGCAGGCGGCATCACTTCGTCAGGGTCGGTCGAGAGGATCCGCTTGAGCAGATCGCTCTTTTCCGGCTGGCCGGGAACGATGGCAAAGTTGCCGCTGCCGAGATCGACCTTGGCACCGTCGAGGGTGTCGAGTCGCAACCCTTCAACACCGCCCTTGCGCTCGGCCTCGTCGGGGCCGTGGCAGAAGTAGCAGTTGTTCGAAAGGATCGGTTTGATGTCGCGGTTGAAATCGATCTTCTTCGTCGGTTCGGCGCTTACAACACGCGAAACGCAAGCGACGACGACCAACAACCAGGACGAATGAAAGACCAGACAGCGAAGCATTGTGCGAGCAGCCTCGAAGTGCGGGGAGGGAAAACGTTCAGGAGGGGCTGACGGACCAAGGGCCCGCGGCAGACGCTCATTATAAATGCAGCCCGCGCTGCGATGCTATCAAGCAAACCGCTCAATTCCGCCAAAATCCGACAAATCCAGGCTATTGATGAACATGCCCGGCATGGGCAACCATCTCTTTGCAGGCCTTTTCGCACTTGCGGCACTCGGCGGCGCATTCCTTCATGTGCTTGTCGTCGGGAAATTTTTCGCATTCCTTGCCGCACATCGCGCAGGCGTCGACACAGGCCTTGCAGATCAAGGCGGCGAACGGCCCGCTGCGGGCGACGATCGAGGCCGCCGTTGCACAGAAAACTGCACAATCCAGGCAGGTCGCGAGCGTCGAAGCGTGATCTTTTTTGCCCGCTTCGAGTTGCTTCGCACAATGGGCCCCACAGCTTTCGCACTCCCGCTGGCAATCGGAGCAAGCCTTCGCACACGCCTCCATGCCATGATCGTGGGCCTCGGCTGCGTTGGCAGTTGTCCGCGTCGCTGGCGCTTGTGCGTTTAAGGGGTTTTGCAAAGCCCCCAAAGCGACCGCCGTCAAACCTGCCACGGTAAAGTCTCTACGTCCGATCATGATTCGTCTCCTTGCAGATAGGAACTAATTCGAGCAGCAGACGCGATCCAAATGCCCTTTGGCCGCGACGCATCCGCGGCAGAGGCTCACAGCAAACGGCAGGCCATGTGATTTTGTTTCAAATTCTCTTGAATTCGGAATGCTGCGCGCGTTAGAACCCAATGACATCTTCGATTTGCCCACTGCTCCCCAAATCTCATCTCGCGAGGGGAGGTGCCGATGAATTAACCGACGTTTCACGAAGCGAAGTCTGTTCGCTTTGCAGGCGTTCACTGCTGCTGGCCCTTGACGATTGGTCTTATTCCTTTTTATCTGCGTCGCCGGTTCGATTTGAATTGGCGGTCGCGCCATTCTTTCTCAGGCTGCAGCTGTTCTCGCTCGCGTTGCGCTCTCTTCGCGCTCGTTGCCTATTCGCTGTTGCTGCAAGTACACAGCCTGGATCAACCACAAGCGCTGCTGCAGGCATTTTTTAATGTCATCTGCCGCAGCCGTAGGTTCGCGCGCTCATCTCATCATTCTTACTCAAAGGGAGGCTGCGATGACTGCAAACTCGCCCTCATTCCTGCATCGTTTCGGTCATTTTCTCTACACGCAAAATCCGTTTTATCTGATCGGCACGCTGGTGATTCTGTTCGGGTTGCAACAATGCCTAGGCCAAGAACCGCAGTTTGCGTCGTCCGGTATGCTCTCGACAATCCTCGCCGGCTATACGTTGATACTGGTGGCCGTCGCGATCCTCATTGTCCGCTGGGGAAATCTGTGGGACGACGTCCGCACCATTCTGCTGGTCGTCGTCTTGTTGTTTTACATGTTGTCGACCAGCCTGGATGTACAGGTGCTTGAGCAGCCCGAGACAGGCTCATACTTACTCGGCGCTGGATTACTATTCACGATCGCCGTCAGCGAACTGTTGTTCCGCCAACTGCGGCTGCAACTGCCAATGCCTTACCGGATGGCATTTTATTTCTCTTTGGCGGTCCTTTTTCTCTATCCCATCGCGCTGGCTTGGATCAGTTTTTATCGCTGGTATCAACTGCGCACTTGGGCGCTGGGCTGTTTTAGTATCGTCGCTGCCTGGCCGCTCCTGGCGCTCATACCAGCTGCGCGGAGCAGGGCAGGGGTGCCGATGCCATGCCGCGCTTCCTGGCAGCCGCCGTACTATCCTTGGTCGTTGTTCATCTTTCTCACGATTGGCATGGGGCTGCGAGCCTGGTGGCTGACGATTTCGTTCGACCCGACGAAAGGGGCGGGGAGTTGTTTTCAGCCTTATTTTCTGATTCCGTTCGTCTTGGTCTGGGCGATCATTTTGGTGGAAGGCGGCATCACGCAACGATCGCGCTCGGGACTTGCCGCGGGGCTGATGTTGCCGTGGATCGCGCTGGTGCTTGGTTATTGGGGTTCGGGTAACAGCACTGCCGACACTGCGTTTTTATTCGACTTGCGGCGCAGCTTCGGCACTCCACCTCAATTGGCTGTGTGGAGTGTGCTCGCGTTTCAAGGTTGGGCGTTTTGGCGAACGCTGGGACTCTCCGCGAACCGCTGCCAAGAGTGGGCCCTGACTTGCACTGCATTGCTGGCCTGCATGACGGGCCATACCACGCTCGATTGGCAATCGCTGGTCATGCCGAACACGGCCGGCCTGGCGATTGTCGCTGCCGGTTGGTTAGCCAATGCCTGGCGGTTGAACTGCAGCGTGCGAGCCTTGATCGCTGCCACGCTCGGCGGCCTATGCATCTCGGCCTCAGGAATGGCCGGTCAATTCTGCGACCCGCAAGGTTTTTGGCGACTCCATGCGCCCGTGCTGATCGTCCTTGCGTTGATGGCTGTCTTTCAAGATCGAATGGCCGAGCGGTTGCGAAGTCTGGCGCTGAGTGTCATCCCGACGCTGGCCATAGCCACTGCGGCCGTTTATCCGATTTGGTTCGGCGATGTACCCGCGATGCATCTCGCGGCGTATTTGGGATATCTCACGCTAACGTCAGTCCGCTTGTGGCAACTGCAGCGACAAGTGCCGCAGTTGACTGCCGTAGCAATGACGCTTTCGTGCAACTTCGTTTTGATGTTGTGGCCCGCCGGCGCTTGGTTGACGGGATCTTGGCTCGCAGCAGGCCTACCATATCTGGCTGGTGGCCTAGGCGTAGTAGCAGCGGGCCTGGGAATTAGTTTGCTAAAGATGGGTATCATCGAGCATAGTCGTGGGCTGTTGCGGTACTTGAACGATCAATTGCAACTTGCTCCCACGGAAAGCAGTTAACCAAGCCGCGGTGCATCGCGAGAAAAAGGAGACTCCGGCAACATGCCGTGGTCCACCGGGAATGGAAAGTTGGGTCGCCCGAGCAATTAGCCCAGCGGTACACCCGAGCGAGATTGGTACGCGCTGTTAAAGATCGCATTAACGTTGGTGTTCAAGCCACCGTTTGCAGCGATATCGTTATTGCCAAGCGTGGCCAGCGTCGAGGTTCGCGTTCGCGCCATCGATATTCGTCTCATCACTCGCTGCTTGCTCGATGGTGACTCACTTCGCAAGGTGAGTACCAAATGCGAAATGGTTCGGTGGTGATAATACGCCGCCCTAATCGAGGGCAAGCACGCAGCGATTTGCAAATAGGATGCCTGTGCAAGCGTGCTTCGAAGCGAGCCAACTCGGACAATCCGTGCACGGATTGTTTGGTAGCCGCGAAGCGAGGCAAGCTTGGCATTCGCGGCGATTTCAGAACGTTAACTACCCGGAGACTTATTTCAAATCGACTGTCACTTTTCGAATCGTGCCGGTGAATTTGTTATTTCCTTCTTCGTAATTCGAGGTCACATTCGTCTCGCCATCGAAGCCGACATCAGCACCTTCATCAGCAGAGAAGATGAATCCCTGTGTTCGTTCGATGCGGCCGGATGCGACCTTTTCATCGTTTACAAAAATCGTCCCAACTCCACCTTTGCCAGGTCCGCCACCGTCGTACGCAAACTCATAGCGAATAATCACTTTGCCGGAAGAAATCGGCTTTGTCGCTGCGACACTATATTCCTTGAGCGCTAAGAAGTTGTACGTGTAAGTCGGCTTGCCATCATTCAGATACAGGCTCCAACCACCGAACCTGCCGGCCTGCGCGAGGATCACCCCCTTCGCGCCATTCTCCGGAATCTGAACTTCGGCCGTGATCGTATGCGAGCGATTCTTCGTGTTGATGAACACGTTCTCGCTCATGCCAGCCATGCCTGGAAAAACCGTGAGCGAGGTGCGACCGGCCATCAGGTCAGGGCGGCCGACGAGCGCAGCGTTGAGTCGTTCGAGTGATCGATCATCGAGCGGCAGAACGTTGTACTTCACAGCTTCCTGCAAAAAGAGCTCTTGCAGTTGCTTGAGCTTTTCGGGGTTCAAAGCGGCAAGATTATTCGCCGAGCTGAAATCCTCGTCGACGTGATACAACTCCCACTTGTCTTCGAGAAACGGCGCACGGACTTTGCCTTCCCACGGCGCACGATGAACCGTATGCGCCAGCCAACCATCGTGATAGATCCCCCGGTTGCCAAAGATTTCGAAATACTGCGTCTTGTGGCGATCCTGAGCTTTCGCATCCGCAAAGGTATACAGCATGCTCACACCCTCGATGGGCCTTTGCGGCGTGGAATTCACCACCTTAGGCTCCGGTAAGCCTGCGGCTTCGAGAACGGTCGGGGCAATGTCTATGACATGGTGCCATTGCGAGCGAATCTCATTTTGGGCCCGAATGCCCTGCGGCCAATGAACCACCATGCCGTTGCGCGTGCCACCATAGCTGCCTGCCACTTGCTTGGTCCAACTGAAGGGCGTGTCACCCGCGACTGCCCAACCAGCGGCATAGTGGGCGTAGGAATTCGGACCACCGAGATCATCGTAGTGCTTGAGAATCTCGTCTACGGATTCGGGCACGCCGTTGAAATACGTGGCTTCGTTGTACAAACCGTTCATCGTTCCTTCGGCACTCGCGCCGTTGTCGCCGACAATGTAAAAGATAAGTGTATTGTCGAGCTGGCCGAGATCCTCGATTGCTTGCACCAATCGCCCCGCTTCATAGTCGGCATACTCGCCAAAGCCGGCGAAGACTTCCATTTGCCGCGAGAAGAGCTTCTTCTCGTTTGCTGATAGTGTGTCCCAATCCCTAATCGCTGCCGGTTTCGGCGCGAGCTTCGTGCCCGCCGGAACGACGCCAAGGTTGATTTGCCGGGCAAGCGTTTCTTCGCGAAGTTTGTCCCAGCCCTGGTCAAACTTTCCTTTGTACTTGGCGATCCATTCTTTCGGGACATGATGTGGCGCATGCGTGGCGCCAGGTGCAAAGTACGTAAAGAACGGTTTATGCGGCGTAAGCGATTTTTGAAAACCCGTCCAGTGAATAGCCTGATTGGCGAGATCGGTCATCAAGTGATAACCAGGCGTGCGGGGCGTTTCGATTCTGTTCAGCCCTTCGTACAAACCGGGAGCCCATTGATTCGCTTCGCCTCCAATGAAGCCATAAAACTTGTCGAAGCCCGAACGCGTCGGCCAGCGGTCGGTCGGGCCCGATGGACTCACTTCCCACGCGGCCGTCTCGTGACTCTTGCCAAACGCAGCAGTGCTGTAACCATTCAACCGAAGTATTTCGGCGAGGGGCGCCACACTGTCGGGACGTTTGCCGGTTTGCCCGGGAAAAGCAGTGGCAGTTTCGGTAATCGAGCCCATGTTGCAAACGTGGTGATTGCGACCGCTAAGGAGCGCAGCGCGCGTCGGCGAACACAAAGCCGTCGTATGAAACTTGTTGTATTTGAGCCCCGCTTTGGCGAGACGCTCCAAAGTCGGCATGTGAATGGGACCACCGAAGGCACTCGATTGGCCGAACCCCATGTCGTCGATCAAAATGATCAACACATTCGGCGCTTTCGCGGGCGCTGTCACTTGAAACGGCGCCGGGGCTTTGGCATCACGAACGTCCAGGGTGGTAATGGTCGGCACCTTGGGCTCGGGAATCGGCAGAGTCGTGCGATCAAGAACGTAAGGTGCGGGTTGCTCTTGGGCAGCAGTTTTCCGCTGGGACGTGTAATGCGAGTTCAGCAGCACACACGCCACCGCCAAGAACAAACCAACCAATGCAAACGAAGTTTGCCGGCGCATGAAAAATTCCCTCTCACAGAATTGGCAGGACCGATCGGGACGAAAGACGAGCATCTGAAATGAGGCCGTTTATCGAAAAACATTCAGATTTTGGCATTCTGATTCTTCGTTGCCTTATTGTCTAGCGGACGTTGCACACGGCCTGTCATCGCAGACAAAAGCGCGCAGAGTTAAACTACGCTTGCAAATGATCGCTAACTTCTCCCTGCTACTTTTCCGACTACACCTAACATGAAATTTTCAACCACGTTTTTATGGGCAGCCTGCTGTTCGCTCATCAGCCTTGCCTTGGCAGCCACCGCCACAGAGCCAGATATCTTCGCCGCCAACAAAGCACTGGGCCGCGGCGTGAATCTCGGCAATGCGCTCGAATCGCCCAAGGAGGGCGAATGGGGCATGAAGATCGAAGCCGGTTTCTTTCCGCTGATCAAGGGAGCCGGATTTCAACACGTGCGACTGCCAGTCAAATGGATGTCGCATGCTAGCAAAGCCGAGCCGTTCACCGTCGATGCAGAGTTCTTTGCGCGCATTGATGAGATCCTCAAGCAGGCCGAAGCGAGCAAACTGCGCGTGGTGCTCAATCACCATCACTACGAAGTGCTCGACAAGAATCCGAAGGATGAACTTCCGCGCGCGGTCGCCATTTGGAAGCAGATTGCCACGCGCTACAAGGACCGCGGCGACTGGCTGTACTTCGAGCTGATGAATGAACCACACGAAGAGCTGAACAAGGACAATGCCTGGACCGAAATCATCCCGCCCCTGCTTGCCGCTGTGCGCGAGACCAATCCCACGCGGCCGGTAATCATCGGCCCTCCCTTTTGGAACGGCATGTGGGCTCTGAACAAATTTCAGCTACCAAGCGATCCGAATTTGATTGTCACCGTGCATTACTACAATCCGTTCAAGTTCACACATCAAGGCGCGCATTGGGTCAAGGATTCCCAACCCTGGATCGGCACCAAGTGGACCGGCAACGAAAAGGAAGTCGCCGATGTGACGAAAGAATTCGACATCACCGCTGCGTGGGCCAAGGAGAACAAGAGGCCCATTTATCTAGGCGAATTCGGCGCCTTCAGCAAAGCCGACGATGCCAGCCGCGCGACGTGGACCAAAGCCATCTCCAGCGAAGCCGAGAAGCGTGGCTGGAGCTGGGCCTATTGGGAATTTGGCGCTGGTTTTGGTGTGTACGACCGCGAGAAAAAGGCCTGGCGCGAAAGCTTGCGAGACGCGCTGCTGAAACGATAGTTTGCGGGGATCGACGCTTTTGTTTTAAGACTACGCAGCTGTTCCGCTTCTCCGCCAGCGCATGAACTTGCCGCGTCTGTCTATAACTTCGCCGCGTCGAGATTCAGGTCGATGAGTGACGTCTTGTCAACCTGTAGCGTCAGTACGTAGTTGCGGGCAACGCTCTGGCCGGAATTTTTCAATACTGCGCCGGCCTCGCCTTCGGGAAGCAAGGCGCCCGCTTTGGTTACGTGAACCGTCACTGTCACGCGATATTCCCCCAGCGGCAGACCACCGCCTGGGCCGTAATCGATTTGATACTCGCCGCCGGCGAGCGACAGCCCGCGGAAGTTCTTCGACGGATCATTGATGGGAGCGAATTCAATTTCCGCGTTCGGCACCGGTTGCCCGGCCAAGATCACCTTGCCCGTCAGTCGGGCGGTCTTAACACCGCAGCCAGTGAATGCCAACAACAGCAGCAGCAAGCAACAACGAAAACAGATCATGGCTCTTCGTTTGCAAAACTAGAAAGCAGAACAATCCAAGCCGCGCCTACGGATTGCCGTCGTCGCGTACGCAATCTTTCTGAAAAACTTTGAGATCGACGGAGTACGTAACCATCTTTACGGCGCCATCGCCGCAGACGGCGTTCATGCCGGCGGGATGTGAGGAACCAAACTGATTGTCGGCAAGCGCCGACGCAATCGAGGCATCAAAAATGTCAAACGCCGGCGCAAACGTCGCAGCCCGCACCACGTCGTCGGCCCAACCCGAGTTCCATGCACCTTCGTTATCCCCACAGCAACCGCCGCTGTTATCCATAAATGACCGATGCACTCGCTTCTCGCCGAGCATCAGCGTGTTGGATGTACCGTCGGTCACCATCCGCATTCCGATCCAACCGGTTGTCGTTTGGACGAAGATGCCGTTGGCGCCAGTTCCGCGACTCCCCGCGTAGTCGCATTTCGACACCCCCTGATACAGTTTGCGCGACCGCCGCGACGGGCAATACGTCAAACCTAGAATCGTCTTGTTCATCTGGCCAATCTGATTGGGCCACATCTGGTAGATGGCCGTTTGCTCCATGAACGGCAGCACGTGATACGTCCAGTTGTAGTACGCAACGTTGGGGTCATCGGCTTTGCAGCATTCGGTTGGCCCATCGGCGCCACCCGTCGGAAAAGCGAGGTAAGTGTCGTGATAATTGTGAATCGCCAGCCCAAATTGCTTGAGGTGGTTGCTGCATTGCGTGCGGCGGGCCGATTCTCGCGCGGCTTGAACCGCTGGCAACAACAACGCCACTAAGACGCCGATGATCGCAATCACGACCAGCAGTTCAACGAGTGTAAAGCCTCGCCGCGAAGCGGGAGGCAAAGGGGAGAGAGATTTCATACGGCAGTGTTGAAACAGTTTGCTTACGAAACGTTTCGCTGATCTTCTCTCGCCCGGTCTACGCTGTCAATGTTGCAAAATTCGCAGCCGAACCCGCAGTGCAAAAGAACCGGCGACGCTTGCTGCGCCGCTGAGCTGATTGCCGCAACTGCGTAGTGCTACTTTTTCTTTTTCGCGCCGTCGTGGACCGCAATCCCCGACCAGGAGTTTTTGTAAGCACTGTGACCTTTGATCGCCTTTTGCAAGTCCGTCACATCCGTCGAAGTGAAATAGATCGTATCGCAGCCAGTCCAACCATTCTTCATGATTGCTTCCAGCTTCGGTCGCACGAGTGCGACTGCCTGGTAATCGGGATTCGCGCTATTGCTGGGATAATTTCCCTTCGAAGCCACGATGTAAAACGCTTGCGCGAGATAGGCAATGGTTTCGTCGGTCAGCACCGTAATGCCCCCGGACTTTTTGTTGTTCATGTCGCGGTTGTTGTAGTAATGATCGAGAATGGCGTGGCTGCATTCGTGGATCAGCAGCGCTTGTTGATAGAAGTACGTCTCCCCATATCCAGTGCTGGCAATGATTTTGTCATTGGTGACGTCATAAAACGCGGTGTCGTCGAGGTTGGGATCGACTTCGCAGGTGATCGTGTTGTTGTCGACCAAGCCGTAGAGCGACCAATAACAAATGGGCGACATCATGCGGTCGGCAAAGGCAAAATTGATCCACTTGACGTGTGAAGACGACAAAGTCCGCAATACGATTTGTTTCAGCGTGGCCATGGCAGGTTCTCCGTTCCAAACGATTCAGAAGAGTTGTGAAAGGCGCGTAGCCCTGCCGCGAAAGCGACAAAACGGACTATCGTTTCGATGAGAGTTCGTTCCACCCGGCCTCGATCAGCGATGGAACAAACCGGATGACTCGCCAACTCCGCGAACGCAGCCGCTGGTGCCATTTCCAAACCCCGGCTTTCACTCATCAAGTCCTAGAACAGGACTACTGATGAGAGGCGTAGAAATCCGCAAATTGTTTCGCGCAGTGGCACCACGAAGCCCGTGATGGGGATGAATAGCGCGGCGAAAACCGTCCCTGCCCAAATCGACGTAAGTCAAAGTCACGAGCAATCGATTTCACTCTAAGCGTACACAAACAACCCCCTATTTCGGGTTGTTTTTATGAAAAATCACCTAGAAAAACAACGTTCTGACGATCGAAATAATGGACACCCCTCTCTTTTCAGCGATCTGCACTTACGTCGATTCAGCGAATTCCTACTTCGCATACAAAAACGGCCGGCGAAACATCCCGCCCATGTGATGCGGATTGTTGATTCGCAGCGCCACGATGTTCTTGCCAGCTTTCAGTTTACCGGCCACCGGCACGTCCCACTCGAACTCATACGCGTTGTACCACCAAACGGGATTGTAATTCGCGCGCTGTGCCACCTGCTCGCCATTGATGTAAAGCCAGGCTTCGTTGAACAGTCCGGGAAACATCAGCTGCAACTTGGCGCCGGCTTTATCGGCGGGCAGATCGATTTCGGTGCGATACCAGGCTTGGCCGGTGTAACTTTGATGCTCCGCCGTGACGACGCCTTGCGCTTGCGCATAAACGTCAGTCCGCAGCCATTGCCATTTGGCCATTTGCGCCTGCACCTCCTGCCATCGCTTGATGTTGTCGATTTTTGCCGGAGCATCCACCGCGGCCGTAGCCCACTTTTGATCGACTCCAACGTTTTGTGGGTCAGTGCGAAACATCCATTCGAGCGGCAGTTTTTGCATGAGTGTGCCGGTCTCACCGTTTGTCAGCTTCGCAAGTTTGCGGTATTGCTCGACTTCACCGGGCCACCAGGCCGAGCCATGTTCGCCGATCACTTTGTAAGTGGTGAGCACCCCGTTGAGCGCGGTCAGCTTTTCGCGAGCTGCCAGGCCGCGTTCACCTTGCTTGACGGCAGCGGCGTAATCAATTTCCGTGTTTGACGCTCGAATCATTTGCGTATAAGCATCGAGCACATCGAATCCATGCCGCATGAACTGCAGCCGCTTCACGTACAGGTCTTGTTTGCCCGCGACCGCTTGTTCCGCTTTCTGCAGCTGCGAGGCAAGTTGCTTCACGAGGTCCGGAGTATAAATTGCCGGCACGACGTGATACTCATGCTCGGTGACGATGGTTTCCGCCCAAGCCTTGTTGATCGCGGACCAATACGCTTGCATCGGTTCCGCCGCAGGACCGAAGAAGTCGCGATAACACTGCTTCTCCAGAGCGTCGACATCGGCATCGGGATTCCAGAGCAGTTGGCCGCGATAAAAAAGGTTCGTGAAGATCGTCGCAAAGGCGCCGCGACTCTCCGTATCGACGCCGAGAATGCCGGCCTTTTGATACTCCTTCACGTCGTGCCGAAACATCTGCACGCTCGGCGCGGGAATGTCGCGCCACACCATCATCCCTTGGTCGTAGTCGTAAATCACAACACGCCCGTCCATGACATCAGACCACTTGTTCATAATCTCTTTGTATTCCCGCCGCGGCGCCGAGAGGGGCGAGTTCATCGGATGAATCGGATCGATATCAATCGGCGCCAGATAGGCAACCAGCGGCTTGGCAGCGTTTTTCACCCGCACGGGCGGCAGCGTGATGTTCGCATACGCCAGGAAACCGATTCGCGACGCGCTGTTCGGATGCTCTTTCAACAACCGCTCGGCGACCTTGTTGTAGAAGGTCAGAAATGCATCGGTTGCTGACGGCTTGAGAAAGTACTTATCGAACTGCAATGCGGTCAATTCCTTATCGAGCGGCGAATCGCTTTCGTACAAACCGTCTTCCATGCCGAGTTGCACGTCCTTGCCTTGTGCGAATAGCGGCAGCACCTGCTTCGCGACATGATCGGCCGTTTTATCTTCGGCAATCGGCACGTTGAACATGGTCTTGCCAGGCGGAATCAAATCCTTGGTGTATTGCGCCAGGTTGTGACCATTGGGCACCAGCAACTCGTTGAAGAAATTGCGATGCATGAACTCGGCCTGGCCTTCGTTGCTGCCGTTCCAAGAGAGCCAAAAGCGACGAACTTCAAAGGGTGAACCGTAGGCCTCGTCGAGGTCGCCGATTTTCAATTCGCTGTGTTGCGGAATGCACTCCCCCAGTTCCGTCGGCAGGTACCAGCGGCAGCCCCATTCGTTGAGCAACATCACCACAGCATAGTAATGCGCGTCGTCATTGCTGCCCGCGAGATAGACGCGATTTCCATCACGACGACGAACGACGGCATCAGCGCGTAAAAGAGGTCTTGCTTTGGCCGCTTGCGCGAGTCGGTCGCGAAGCGCCGGTTTCTGTTCAAGCGCCAATCGTCCGAGCAAAATCTGCGGCCCCGCCTGTTTAACCGCAGCGTCGACGGCTTCTTTGGTATCTGCCAAGGTCGGTTTGCCGCCACTCATCCGCTCGATATACGCGGCCAGATCCGCTGCCGCCCGCTTCTCCCAAGTTCCTGCATCAGGAGCAACCACGATGACCGCCGGCGACTTGCCGCCAGTGGCGATCGTTAGATCTTCCTTCCCCGGTTTGCCAGCCGTGGCCGCAAACGAAGTGACCGAGAAAAGACAGAGCAGCAAACTAAGCCAGCGCATGATGACCTCAACGTAAGGTTTGCGGATTCAACTGCTTCCCAATTTCGAGTTTTCCGGTCGCCGCCGGTCGGATTTGATAACACTGCGAGTAGTTATCGGGACCTGCTATCCGCGACCTGCCCGACAACGACCTTCCCACAGCCGCGCCAACTCTGCGAAAACCAACGAAAAAAGGCTCGGCGGAAAGAGTTTCCGACGAGCCCATCAAGGGGTGGCTGACGGGACTTGAACCCGCGACTTCCAGATCCACAATCTGGCGCTCTAACCAACTGAGCTACAGCCACCGCGAATGGACTTAGTTTAGCAACGGCCCCGCGGCGTCGCAACGGCCTGCGCGTCGCAGTGAAGGTTGGTGCTCGCGCACATGTCAGGGTGCCCGCAGGGGAAACAACGACAGCTGGTGGTCTGCACTCGCACCGAAGAATCCCGCGGGAATTGCGGGAGCGATCATTCGGCACAGAACGTGCATTTGGCGGCGGACAGGATGCTGACTCGGCGTCGTTGCTACCACGGAATCGCCTGCCCATGCCCAGTCCACATATTACGTTCAGCAAGCCGGAAGCGATTCCAGGGGCCCCACTGCGGGCATCTGCAAATGCAGTGGCTAGCGACGCTGTCGAAATCCCTGCCCTCGTCGTTGCCGTACCTGAGCCGGCATTTGTCTGGCCCATTCGTCAAACGGTCGTCGCCACCCTGATCGCGGCAGCAATTCTGTTTCTGGCCGTTCTCATCGTTTGGCATCGGCAGATAGCCTTGCTCTTGTTCGGTGGCATTGTCTTAGCGACTGCGCTACAACCCTTTATTCGTTGGCTGGAACCCCGCTGGCAAATCGGCCGAGTCCGCGCAGCCATCATCGTCTACTGCGGCTTTGTGTTGCTACTTGCGGGAGCGGCGGTTTTGGTTTCTCCCGCAGTGATTGAGCAAACGCAGGCTTTTGTACAAAGGCTGCCGAGCTTGTACACACAAGCACGCGACTTTCTCGAGGCGTCGCCCAATCGAACTTTACACGGCCTGGGGACTCGTATTCCGGAGACAATGCCGGATGTGTGGAAGCTAGCCGCACTCGGTGGGGGCATGAGCGGCGAAGGAAATTCACCGCTATCGATCATCTGGCAAATGGGCGAAGGAATATTGGGATTGATCGCCGTGGGAGTCCTCGCCTTTTACTGGTCCGTGAACGAAGAACAGACGATTCGTTCCGTGCTGAATCTGGCGCCCGATCATCGCCGCAGTTTTTATCAAAGTGTGATCGACGAGTTGCTTCGAAAGTTGGGCGGTTACATTCGCGGGCAATTGATTCTGTGCGTGGCAGTGGGTGTATTGAGCTTGATTGCCTATCTCGTCATTGGTTTGCCCTACGCGCTCATGCTCGCGCTCGTCGCGGGCTTGTTAGAAGCCGTGCCGATCATTGGCCCGACGCTGGGCGCCGTCCCGGCAATCCTGGTCGCGCTGTCGCTCGGCCCGCAACAAACCGCGCTGGTCATCGGCGCCGCCATGCTGATTCAAACGCTCGAAAACTACTTGCTCGTTCCCAAGATTATGGACCGCAGCGTCGGCTTGGGCGCGGTGGTCACGCTGATCGCCATCGTCGCTTGCGGGGCGCTCTTCGGTCTGGTCGGCGCCATCTTTGCTATTCCTCTGGCTGCAGTCAGTCAAACGCTATTTGAGCGTTTGGTGCTGCAGGCCGACTTCAAAACGCAAAATTTCACCGCCAGTCGCGATGCTGCCGGCGTAATGCATTACCAATTGCAAGATTTGATTAACGACGTCAAACGGCAGCAGCGGCAAAAGGATACACCTGTCGATAGCTGGACCACGGAGAGTTTCGCCGAGATCGAAACGCTGGCCGTGGCGCTCGATGAAATTGTCCGCGAACAATTCGATGACGAACCCGTTGCTGCGCCGCTAGCCAAGGTGACCCTGTCATGAGTCTCACGCAATACTCCAAACACATGACGGCCATTGCTTGTACGTTGTTAGCGCTCCTCACGCTTTGGGCAGCGGGATCGGCGGTGGCGATCTTCTTGGCCTCGTTAGCGGTGGCAGCGGCGCTCCATCCGCAGGTGGAGTACTTTAAAGATCGCGGTTGGCCTTCTTGGGCGGCGGCGGGATTTGTGGCCAGTGCCTGCGGTCTCGTGCTGGTCGCACTGTCGCTCTTGATCGGCCCTTCGTTGATTGCGAATTTGCGCTCGTTCGAAGGAGACTCTTCGCTGGCGATCACAGCCTTTGCCCAGGAGCATCCTGATCATTGGCTGGTGAAAATGTCGACGCCCCATGTTGCCGGAGCGGAACAAACAAGCGCTGCCCCGAGCCTGGGTGGCCTGGGGAGCATGTTGCTCGCGCCGCTAGTTGGCACCGCCGCGGGGCTGGTTCAATTGTCGGCGATGTGCGGCATCTGCATTGCGCTCGCGTTCTATTGGACGCTGGACCGCGAACGTTTCGAGCGGCTGTGGCTGTCGCTCGTTCCGGTTCGCCGGCGTGTCGGTGCGCAGCGAATGTGGCAATCGATCGAACGCGAGGTCGGAGCGTACTTGCGCAGTGAAGTCATTCAATTTCTGCTAGCTGTCATTCTCCTCTGGATTGTGTTCTTGATTTTGGATTTGCGTTATGCAGCGCTCGTGGCCGTAGTGGCAGGCGTGTTGACGTTGATTCCCTGGATCGGCACGCTCTTCGCTGCCGCGGTGGTGCTGCTATTGAGTTCACCCAAAGTGGGCGACTGGACGGCAGTTTGGATTGGTCCGCAAGGCTGGGCAGCGCTCGCTGCCATTGTGCTCGTCCTGTGCTTTCTTGAATTCGTGGTCGAGCCGCGGTTGTTTCAGCGCGATCGCTATAATCCGCTTTGGACCGCGCTCGCAGCAATCACGATGGCTGCAACCTGGGGCTTTTGGGGGCTGCTGTTCGGACCGCTGGTGGGTTACGTGCTGCAGATCCTGGTGCGGCAGGTTTATCCGCGACTCGTACAAGTTCAACCACGGATCACGACCGAAGCGATGCTCAGTCAAAGAATCGCGGAACTCGAGGCACGCTTTGCGGAACAGGAAGAAGTGGCGCCCGAGCTCAGGAGTTTGAAACAGCGGTTGCTCGACCTGGTCGATCAACGGAATACGCTGGCTGCGGGAGCCAACTGATTATTTCTGCTCGCGGTAGTACAGAAAACCATCCTCGGCGCCGATCAGCAGGTCGCGTTTTCCATCACGGTTCCAATCGACCGTGGTCGGACTCGTGTCGTGACCCGCGAGTTGCAATTCGTCGAGCGCGCGCACTTCTTGCAGTTCGATTCGGTCGGGCGTCGCTTTCAAGCATTTGAAGAACGTGGCGTTGCGGCCGTTCGTCAATAAATCGATCAGGCCGTCACCGTCCCAGTCCGCAACCGACAGCTTCCGGCGCCCGCTTTTACCAGCTTCGCCCACATTCAATCGCAGCGGACCATCGGCATCGTTCAGTCGCTTGCCCCCGGAATCGAATTCGGAACCCTTCACGCCGAAGAAGATTCGTCGCGGCGGCTGCAGCGTTAGTTTGCCGTTCTGCATTTGCCGGGGAAAGAGTGCGTGATAACCTTCTTGATCGAGCATGGCCAGATCGAGCACGCCATCGCCAGTGAAGTCGTGCACCACAGGCGTGGTGCGCCATTGCGTGGCGAGTTCCTTCCCTTGCGGATTCCACCAGGTCCACGCCGGTTTCGGCGGAGCAGCCGGCCATTCGACTTCGATCGGTTGCATCTTGCCTTGCGAGCCAAAATGACTGCCGTGATCGTTGCTTGGCCACCAGACGACCTTTCCCCAAATGCTATTCGCGACGATATCGGCGTAGCCGTCGTGATTCCAATCCGCGACGCTGATCGTTGTATATCCCCACTTCGCTTCGGCGGGGCCTTGAATGCTGCCATTCTTGCCGGCCTGAATGCGAATTGGAGATAAGCCGTCATCTGTGATCAATCGCGGCGCGGCGAACTTCGGCGTGGTTTTGCCCGGCGACGGACCGAGGTTCTCAATCCAACCGATGTATCCCGCGCTGTTGCCACTCACAATGTCTTCGTCGCCATCCTTGTCCCAATCGAAACCGACCGGCGTGCAGAGCACCCCGAACTTCACCTCGTCGGCCTCCTGCAGAAAAAACTGCGGTAGGCTGAACTTGGGCTGCTTCCCCTCTTCTTGAATCTGGTTCTCGAGCAATGCGACGCGGCCATCTTCCTGCCCCACAATCAGATCCGCGTCGCCGTCCTGATCCCAATCAAAGGGAACGACGATCAGCATTTGCAAATCCATTTTCAATTCTTCGCGGTGCTGCAATCGCTCGCCCGTGGCGTACACCGGTTTCTGCCGCGTGCCGGTGTTTTGAAAATAAGTGAAGCCGTCGAGGAACTCGCCGCAGATCAAATCGAGATCGCCATCACCATCGAAATCGGCGAAGCTCTGCGAGGGACAGCCGAAGACATCAAGCACCTTGCCGCCCGCCTGAATCTTCGTTGGTTCTTCGTAATCAGGCTTCGCAGTCGTCCCTTTATTGCGGAGCAAATAGATCTGTCCATGCAGCGGCCCGCGAGTCCATTCGCCTTGGTCATTAAAGGCGCGGTCCCAACCGTACTCGGCCCAGTCTTCGATGCCGATGGTCAGATCGAGCGCGCCGTCGCCGTCATAATCGACATGCCGCCATTGATTGAAGCGAATCTTGCTGCCGTGCACATTCGCAGTGAGTTTTAGCTTCTGCGGATCTGCCAAACCCGTCTTCAGAAAATCCGGATACTCCGTTGCCGGCGTCATCACGCGGACAGTTGTCTTGCCCTTCGCATCGGTGACATACGACGGCGTGACTTGAAACGCGCCATTGCTGAGTTTCTTCGCCGGCTTGAAAATCGTCCGGTCAGATTCATCCTTGCGGCCGGCATTTTCGAAGAAGTACGTGCCGTTATAAGGCGTATCGGGGCAGACCACGATCAAATCATGGTCGCCATCACCATCCGCATCGGCGGGAACCGGCCAGGCCCACAGACCGACGCCCAGATCGACAACGAGGCCGGGGTTGTTGTATTTGAGACGTTGGAGACCTTCGCCGTGAGCTGAAGCAGCAAAGCCTATTAAGACTAGCAAAACAATTCCGCTGCGCATCAGAAAGCCTCCATATCAGAAACCCCTCGCCGCTGCGGAGAGGGCCGGGGTGAGGGGCTGAAGCGGAGTGATACTCCAATGACGAGTCAGCCCCTCTCCTCTAACCCTCTCCCCGGAGTACCGGGGAGAGCGAACCAGATTGTTGTACCAGCCCCAATCGCGAGACGATGACCGCGATTCGCTCCCTCGTCTCCGCATCGCAAACCTGAACCGGTTCGCAAAGCCGATCCTCACACATTCCAGCAATCGACAGCGCGCACTTTAACCCGCGAATCACGGCCATGAACTCATCGGCCTGCCTGTAAATTTGCCCAAGCAGTTGCACTTGCTTCCCGAGCATTTCAATGCGTGCTACATCGCGTGCCTCCGCAGCGGCAAACCAATCGACAAAGAGCTGCGGATGCAAATTCGCGCCGCCGTTCACACCGCCGTCACCGCCAAGCAACACACTTTCTGCCAGCAAATGCTCGGGGCCGATGAGAAAAGTCCAGTCAGGCCGCTCCTCGCGCAATCGCAGCAATTGCTTGAAATGTTCGAGATTGCCACCGCTGTCTTTCACGCCGCAGATATTGGGCAAACGGGTGCAGGCGGATGTGGTCTCCAGGCTGATGTCCATTTTCACGCAGGCCGGCATGTTGTAGAGAAACAGCGGCAACGGCGATTGATCGGCGAGCAGCTTGAAGTAGCGCACCAGATCGCGCTGCTGCAACGGAAAATAATAAGGCGGAGCCGCGACGATGGCTGCAGCGCCACAATCGGCCGCATGCTTCGCCAACTCGAGCGATTCGGTCAGCGACGGATCGGTCACGCCCACCAGCATCGGCACGCGGCCATCAATGAATTCGGCCGCAGCTTCGACTAACTCATACCGCAGCCGATAGTCAAGCGCCGGCGCTTCACCCGTGGTGCCAAGTACAAAGAGTCCGGCCACGCCGCCGTCGATCATCCGTTCGATTAAACGCTTGAGCGAATAACGATCCAAGCGCTCACGCTCTGCAAGCGGCGTGACGACAGGGGGAACAATGCCGCGGAGCGGACGCGAGAAGTCGTGGTTTATTGTCATGACCTCTCTTCTAACTCGCTGGCTGTTGTGGAGCAAGTGAAAGCCTCGGCAAGAAAAGCCAAACGCGATCCCCGAGAGGACCGCGCGGCAATTTGTAACGATGGTAGGGAGTCGAACGCATGGGAAGACGCGTTCAACCGACGGGGTTACTGTCCGGAGATGTTGAAGGTAATCCGCAACGTGGCCGTATCCGTCAACTCACCGTCCGACAATGTGTAAGTGATGAGTTCTTCGGGATCGGTGGCCGCGAGAACCGCGTCAATGTCATCCACGGTGTAGTCGAACGCGCCGTTGTCGAAGATGAAAAGGTCACCATACGTGAGTTGGATCGAAGTACCAAGCGTCCCTTGGCTGAGCGCGGAAACCGCCAACGAAGCCGCAGCAGTGTCGCCATCCGTATCGTTCGTCAACAAATTACCGTTGATGACCACCGGGTCTGCTGAACCGACCACGATGTTTGCCGTCGCCGTGTCATCCACTGCATCGGGGGCATCGTTGAGCGGCGTGATGGTGATACTCACCGTCGCCTGATTCGACACATTCCCGGCAGCATCGGCGATCGTGTACGTGAACGAATCGATCAGTGTATTTGAGCCGTCGTGAGTATAGGTCACGGTGCCATTACCGTTCGTCGCGACCGTGCCAAAGGCAGGTTGGCCGGTAATCACGATGCCCGTCGTCAGATTCAGATCGTTATCTGGATCGCTCGACACCGCGCCGAGATCGATGATAACCGATCCGCCTTCAGCCACGGCCCCGGCAGCAGCACCAGCTACCGGCAAGTCTGGCTGCGCTGCAATCGTGACCGCGAACGTTTCGGTGGTGACACCACCATCGCCGTCGTCAACCGTGACGGTGATGTTTGCCGTGCCACTGGCATTCGGCACTTGCGTTATCGATATCGACCGCGTGGTGCCGGTTGTGCTAACCGACAAGCCACTATTGGCGACCACCAATTGGTTGTCACTGCTGATCGACACGATCAAGTCGTCGGCTGCAGTTTCGGCATCGCCGACCGTGATGTCGAAGGGGAGAATCGGAGCATCTTCGTTGACGTTGATATCGGCAATCGTGGAAATCGTCGGCAACGCATTGCCTGGTACCACAGTCACGACAAACTCTTCGAATGCGGTCAAGCCGCTGGCATCGGTCACGGTCACGCGAATAGTCGAACTCCCCGTTAAACCCGCCGCCGGCGAAACCGTCACTGCGCGATTAGCGCCCGTACCGCCAAACTCGATGTTGTCGAGCGGAACGAGGGTCGGATTTGAAGAAGTCTTCGTCAGCGTCAAATCAACTGCAGCGGTCTCGGTGTCACCGACGGTGAAGTTAATCGCGCCCGTGGTCGAATCAACGTCAATCGTACGATCGGCAATCGCACTGATCATCGGCGGCGAGTCGATCGTCACCGTAAAGACTTGCTCAGCAAAGCCGCCATCGGCATCGGTCACCCGAACCGTAATGTTTGCGCTGCCTGTTGCTGCACCGACAGGAGTAATCTGCAAGCTGTTGGTGGTGAATACGAGGCCAACGTCGGCGACGACAGCTTGATTGTCGGAAGTTGCCGTATAGGAGAGCGAGCCAGCAGCGGTTTCTACGTCGCTGCCGGCGGCAACAAAGGCAGGAATGGTGGCCCCGACCGCGGCGGTAACATCGCTAATCGCGGTCAGTGTCGGATCATCGTTCACCGAATTGACCGTCACCAAAAACGTGGTGGTGGCCGTGGCGGTCCCGTCCGACACCGTCAGCGTGATCGTCGACGTGCCGAAGGCATTGGCTACCGGGGTGACAACGACGGAGCGAGTTGCGCCGCTACCCGTAACTTGTACACCGCTCAGTGCCACCACCGACGGATTGCTGCTAGCCGTCGCCGTG
Organism: uncultured Pirellulaceae bacterium; assembly: GCA_964394305.1. Classification (GTDB taxonomy): domain Bacteria; phylum Planctomycetota; class Planctomycetia; order Pirellulales; family Pirellulaceae; genus Anatilimnocola. The sequence goes on along the minus strand of CAYMWL010000029.1, from coordinate 32,531 downwards.
ACGGTCAACGCGTTCGGTGTCTCGAGATCGCCTACGTTCACCGTCATCGCCGTGCTGGCGGTGTCTTCGTTGGTGGTCACGTTGGTAGCACCACTGATTGTCGGCGCATCGTTCTGAGCATTTACGGTCAGCACGAAGGTTTCGGTAGTGGTGGCGTTGTCGCCATCGGTCACCGTAACGGTCACAGTTGACGTGCCCGTTTGGTTGGCTGCGGGCGTGATGACCAAAGTGCGAGCGGCGCCTGAACCGCCGAACACAAAGCTCCCCGGCGGCAACAGCGTAGCGTTGTCTGCCGTCGCGGCGACGATGAGTGCGGCTGCGGCGGTCTCAGCATCACCGATATTCACAGCAATCGAGCTGGTCGCAGTGTCCTCATTGGTTGCCAGGTCGGCGATGGCCTCAATCGTCGGCGAACCGTTGACCTGCGTAATCGTGAGCGTCACAGTTCCCGCGAGCGAGACGCCGGTGTCGAGGTCGGCGATCGTGTATTGGAACGAATCTGTAGTCAGCGCGGTAGGATTACCTGTGTAGATGACGTTTCCGTTCGTACCCACTGTCACCGTGCCGCTGGCCGGTTGCTGTGTGATGACGATCGAGCCCAGATTCAACCGATTCTCGGCATCGGCATCGTTCTGCCCGATGTTCAAGGTCGTGACGGCGCCTTCGGTCACCGTGAAAGCATCGGCAACGGCGACTGGCAGATCATTCACCGGTGTGATCGTGATCGCGACGGTGGCTGTGTTGGATGTATTCCCTGCCGCATCCTTCACGGTGTACGTCAGCGAATCGGCGAGAAACTCGCCGCCGCCGTTGGTGTAGGTGATCGTGCCGTTGGCATTCACTACAGCCGTGCCGCGCGTCGGTTGCGTGACAATCACGACGCTGCCGGGATTGAGCGGGCTGCCATTCGCGGCATCGTTGGTCAACACGGTGATGGTCGTGTTGCCACCTTCGGCGACCGTCGCCGTATCGTTCGCAGCGGTTGGTCCGTTGACCGACGTCCGCGTTTCATAGCCGTAGATGTACGGAGGGAAGGTACTGCTGAACGTATTGCCAGCGCTGTTCAGCGAGTCAGTTCCAGCTGCGTCGAAGATCGTTGCCACGGAGCGAATTTCCGTGTTGCGAATATCAACGGTATCGTTACCCAAACTCGTATCGAGCCGGAAGGTTTGATTAAACGCCGAATTGCGCAACGAAACGTTGTCGTTCCCCAGCCCCGTGCTGATGATGGCCGGACCATTCACCCGCAAACCGCCCGAAGTAATCGTCGGTGCAAGCGGATCGAGCGCAGCCGACACGGTGTCGTTGCCGTTGCCCGTATCCAGGAACAACCCCCTGGAGCTGGAGTAATTCACGAACCGCACGGTATCGTTGCCGTTACCCATGCTGATCGTGCTGAAACCCGACACGCGGAAGTTCGTAGTCGTTGAGCCACTCAGCTCGAGCACGTCGTTGCCGTTACCCATGTACGCAGTCAAGCCTGCGGTCACACCGTTCAGCGTGACAGGATTCGCCGAGCCGTTGATCTTCGTGCCAGCCAGCGGCGTGATCTGCACTTGCGATGTGCCAACGCGCGTCAGCTTCAATTCATTGCTCGCGCCGTCGCCAAACAACGTCAAGTAACCCGCGATGTTATAAGTGGTCACATTGCCGGCGAGAACCGCGCGTTCTTCGAGCTGTTCGCACTGCAGAAATTGACGACGAGTCGTTTGAGGGCGGCGCGCTTTTTCCGCACGACGTTTCGACTGAGACATGAGAGAGGAACCCTTCTTCTTTGTTCGCATACGTAATACTGTTCGCACCCGCTGGCACGCAAGATTGTGCGGGAATCTGCACTATGTATGCCCATCCCAAAAATGTCTATCAGTTGGCTGCAGTTAAAAGAAGAAGTTAATTCTTGCCCTCAGCTTGTGGGGAATTTGACGCGCAAAGCGCGTCGATGGCGACAGAACGTCGTCTCGAGAAAGTCCGCATCCCAGCCCATCGCTGATCGCTGATCAATCACTCTGGTGTGCGAACGAGCAAAGAGCCGTGCGGACAACCAGCCGATTTACGCCGCGCGACGAAAGGGGAGAGCAGGGGAGCGAACTGCTGATAGCGGAATGATGGCTGATCCAACCGCTTGCGGCGTAACCGAACTCGTGAACACGCCTTCCTGGCGGAACCACACGGCGAACTCGCGCACGGCTTGCTGCAGGTCAATCCGCGGCTCGTACTTGAGCAGCCGCCGGGCTTTCGTCAGGTCGGCGCAAGTGGCCGGCAAGTCGGCCGCGTTCGGCGGCAGGTATTTGATCTTGGCTCGGCAGCCCAGTTCATTTTCGAGCAGCGAAATCAACTCACGAATCGTCCAAGGTTCGTCATGCCCCAGGTTGATGCATTCGCCGATGACATGGTCAGCCGTGAGCGCCGCAGCGATTCCCTGACAAATGTCGTGCACATGCGTGAAGTCGCGGCGAATGGATCCATCGCCGAGCAACGGCAGCGGCTGCCCCGCGAGCATGGTGCGCGCGAAGATGCTCATACCCAGATCGGGCCGCAACCGAGGACCGATAGCGCTGAACGGCCGAATGCAAACCGTCGGCACGCCATGCAACTCGTGATACGTTTCGGCAAGCAACTCGGTGGCCCGCTTCGTAGCGCCATAGGGACTCGCCGGGGTCCCCAGCGGCTTGTCTTCCACAAACGGCACCGTCGCTTGTTTGCCATACACCGTCGACGACGAGGCAATAACCACGCGCGACAACGGTTGCCGGCGGCATTGTTCGAGCAACGACAACGTGCCGTTCACGTTGTTGTCGGCATATTCCAAAGGCTCATCGACACTGCGGCGCACACCCGCATGTGCGGCCAGGTGAATCACTTGTGTGACCTGATGCCGCTCGAAGATATGCTTCAGCAGCGGTTGATCGCGAATGTCGCCGACAAAAATATGGACGCGATGCTGATTTTCGAACGGCGCCAGGTTCGCCCATTTCCGCTCGGGCGAATAGGTGTCGTTGAAGTTATCCAGGCACACGAGCGGTTCATCGCACGATGTGAGGAGAATCGGAATCAGATGGCTGCCGAAAAAACCGGCGCCGCCGGTAATCAGAATACTCATCGCCTTAGCCCGCCTTTCGCCACGTGCTGGTCTGGGTTCGCGTGCCGTCAGCAGGAAGCACACTTTCGCGTCCACCCCAGCGATGCCGGACCGCATAGACCGATTCGTCGCGCCCCGCGAAGTAGATTCGCGAAGCCACTTCTGCCAGCCAGCCGAACGCAAAGAATTGCCCGGCCAGGCCGCTCATCAGCAAGCCGCCGACCAGCAGCGGCACGTTCAACTGCTGCGTCAGTCCGCCTTGCACGGCAGCGGCGGCAAGCAGTAGGAACGATGCGACGCAACACATCAGCGCCCAACGACCAAACAGCTTCATCGGGCTCGCAGCATAGCGTTTCAGATAAGCCACCGTGATCAAATCGAGCAGCACGCGCAAGGTGCGATCGATGCCGTATTTGGTTTTGCCGAAGATCCGCGGATGGTGTTTCACTTCCAGCTCGATGCATTTCGCGCCGCGCATGTCGGCGAGAATCGGAATGAACCGATGCATCTCGCCGTATAGCTCCAATTCAACAGCCACTTCGCGGCGAAAGGCCTTCAGCGTGCAACCCAAATCGTGCACCGAAAACTTCGTCACGCGGGAGATGAGTTTGTTGGCGAGCAGCGACGGCAACTTGCGATCGAGCCAGCGATCTTTGCGATCCCGCCGCCAGCCATGCACCAGGTCGTAGCCTTCGCCCAACTTGTCGATCATCCGCGGAATATCCGTCGGGTCGTTCTGCAGATCACCATCCATCGTCACGACATAGCCGCCGCTGCTCTCGCGAATGCCCGCGAGCATTGCGGCGCTTTGACCGAAATTCCGCCGCAACTCAATCACGCGGACCCGTTTGTTTTTCGCCGCGAGTTCCCGTAGCAACTGAGTACTGCCGTCCTTCGAGCCGTCGTCGACCAGCACCAATTCAAAATCTAGCCCTGTCGGCTCCAGCGCGGCCGTCACCCGCTCGTGCAACACCGGAATGTTCTCGAGCTCGTTGTGAATGGGAACAATGACGGACAGGTCCATAGCTGCAGCCAATTGCGGATCGTGTGAGCAAATCAGAAGAATGCGCGGGTGTGTGTATTTAGCGAAAACGCGGCCGAGCAAGAAGACGAACTTTTCGCCGCTAGCAACTCGCCTGCCAGCAGTGATTCGCCGCAAACTTTGTTAAGAATCGATGAAGATCATGCGCAAGCTGTAGGGGTTGTATCGTTGCTGCCGAAGAAAGTGTTTATTCGGGTTCTAAGGATTCCACCTGCTGGCAACCACCATGCTTCACACGCGCCCAGTTCTCGCCCTGCAATCGGCCATCGGCTTCATGCTGGCAACGCTGGCAATTTTGCCCAGCACGTGGGCACAATTCCCTGTGCCCGACGTGGAAGCGAATCAGCAGCCAATTGCCACCTATGCGCTTAACGACGCTAGCCCGTCGATGGAACAAATCATGGCCCGCTTGGAACGGGCCGAGAACGCACTGCAGGCCATGCAGGCACAGCAATTCAACGGCGGCATTTCGCCGGCGCCGGGTGCTCCCGGCGATTACGACGCGGCCTATTCGGCCGAAACGTTGATCGCCGACGCCCTCAAGCCGGACGACAAAAAAGAAGAAAAAAAGAAAGACGACAAGCCCAAAGAAAAGAAGTGGTACGACAAGCTGAGCATCCGCGGCTACGCTCAGATCCGTATCAATGAAGTTACGGAAGAAGAGCCAGGCAGCGCGCCCGCTCAGCACACAGGCGATCGTTCGATCGGCGACAATCAGAGCTTTCTCATTCGCCGGGCTCGCGTGATCATTTCGGGCGACGTAGGCGAACACACCTATATTTACCTGCAACCCGACTTCGCTACCAACGTTCCAGGAAGTCCCGATGCCAATCAGTTCGCCCAAATCCGCGACTGGTATGCTGACTGTTACGTGGACAAAACCAAGGTCCACCGTTTCCGCGTCGGTCAATCCAAAGTTCCCTACGGCTGGGAGAACTTGCAGTCGAGTTCCAACCGCCTGCCCCTTGACCGTAGCGACTCCTTGAATTCGGCCGTCCGCAACGAACGCGATCTGGGCGTTTTTTACTATTGGACGCCGGAACCTGCTCAGCAGTTTTTTAAAGACGTGCTCGATCAAGGCCTGAAGGGCTCGGGCAACTACGGCGTCTTTGGCTTCGGCGTGTATAACGGCCAAGGTGGCTCATTTGTTGAACAGAACGACAACTTGCACGTGGTGGCTCGACTCACGTTGCCGCACACGTTCGAAAACTGTCAACGGATGGAAGTGGGCATTCAAGGCTACACCGGCATGTACACCGTGCTCGGTTCCGCGATCAGCCCGCTCGGAATCGGCCCCGCGGTAACTCCTCAAGGAACGCTCAACGACAATCGCGATGGTTTAACCGACAAGCGGATGGCGGCGTCATTCATCTGGTATCCGCAACCGTTCGGCTTTCAGTGCGAATGGAACGTTGGCGAAGGCCCCGGTCTGAACGACGCTCAAACGGAAGTCATCGTCCGCTCACTGAACGGCGGCTACGCGATGGTCATGTACAAGTACGACAGCCCCTGCCACGGCACATTCATCCCGTTCGCGCGATACAACCGCTTCAAGGGTGGCTATAAGCCGGAGCGCAACGCTCCTTACAGCAACATCGATGAAACCGAAATCGGCCTCGAGTGGCAGATCGACAAGCAGATGGAACTCGTAGTCGGTTACACCTGGACCAACCGCACGAACACCACTGCCTTCAGCACCGCGAACACCCGCTCGTACGAACAATTCGAAGGCGAGATTTTGCGGACACAGTTCCAGTTCAACTACTAGTCTTCGGCCTGCGGCGGAATCGGGCTGCCGTGGGGATCGAGTTGTTTGTGGGCCAACTCGTCGGCCAACTGTTGTTGCAACTCCGCGTCGAGAAAATGTTCCATCCGTTCAGCCGGTGCGTGCAAGTGATCGGCTGGCAGATCGAAGTGGGTGGCCAGGTACGATTCCCACAGACGGTGCGCGCGGACAATGCTCTGAGCATGTTGCCGGCCGCGGTTGGTGAGGCGAACCTGGCCCGCTTGTCGCGATAGCCACCCTTTGCGCCGCACCCGAAACTGGGCGAGCAGCGAAACCAGCCAACTGGCTTCTGATTCAGCAGCAGCAATCGCGGCTCCTCGTTCTTCCGCGCGATAGAACCGCGCAACAATATCTTCCGCCGCAATCTGCACGGCCAGCCGCAAGTTCCGCAGCCAACGACTGGCCAAACCATGCCGCGGCGAGAACAACACGGCGAGCGCCAGTTCACACCCGACAACCGCGGCCATCATGCCGGCGACGCTCGTGTTCCACGCATACGCAGCCAGGTAGCCGAGGATGGCCGCAATTGCCGCCGCGACCGCAGCCACGAGCAACGTTGTCGACAAGCGATCGACGAGCAACCGTGCGGTCGCTGCCGGAGCAACGAGCATTGGCACCACCAGGATCGAACCGACCGATTCAAACGAAGCGACGGTGACCATCGCCACGACGCCCATTAATGCCAGGTGGATTGCGAGCGCCGGCAGCCCCATCGCTCGCGCAAGGGCCGCATCGAACGAGACCAGCAGCAGTTCTTTCCAACCGACAACGATCAACGCGAGCACAATAGCCAGCACCGGCAGCAATTTGAGCAGGGCAGGGGGCCAACCGATGTTCAGCCAAATCAGTGGCGGTGAGAGCCCCGTATTTTCAATCGCCCCATACAGCACGCAGTCGACATCCAAATGCCCATGCGGCGCCCAGATATGCAACATGATCACGCCGAGCGCGAACAGCGAGGTATAGACAACTCCCAGGCTCGAGTCCTCGCTGACCTGACCAAAGCCTTGCAACGCCTGCGCGAGCAAAGCGGTAAGCACGCCGACAATCATCGCTCCCACAAGCACCGGCCAGCCATCGACGCGCCCGGTGAGAATCACGGCGAAAGCAATCCCCGGCAGCACCGCATGGCTGATCGCATCGCCGAGCAAACTCATGCGTCGCAAGACGAGATAGGTGCCGACCAAAGCACAACAAACATTCGCGACGATGCCAACCGCAATCGTGCGCAAAGCAATCTTGTGATTGAACGACGGCACGATTCGCAAGAATAACCAGACGATGGCCGCAGTCACCAACAATCCCACGACAAGAAACAAGAGATTGCGAACCCAACCTGGCAAACCGCGCTGAACTTCGCGAGCAGGAGCAATCATGTTTGCCCCTTTGGCTGTTGCACCGGCATCGGCCATTCGCCGCGAGCTTGCAAACGTTGCTGCATGCGTTCGATCAGCTCCGGCTGAACTTGTTCCTGGAGCGGCGCCGTCAAATCGGCGATGGCGGCCGCTTGTTCGGGATGCTCCTGCAGCAGTTCTTTCCAGAGGAGATGTGTACGCGTGATATCCACCGCCGCCGCTTCGCCTGCGGACGAAAGCTGAAATCCTCCCGACCGCGGCGTCAATTCATCGGCATGAAAGGCAGCCAACAGAGCCCGGTTTAAACGCTGGGGATTCCAAGTTTGCAAGTTACGGAGATCGGCAGGCAGGATCGGTTGCTGCAGCGCAGGGGAACGTTGCTGCAATTCCCACACCCCTTCGAGCAATCGCCGCCGACTGATTTCTGTTTCGAATTTTCGCCACTGCAAATAGCGAGCAATCACACCTCGTCGCCAACCACCCAACAAAGAAACTAAAAAGATAGCCGCACCCGCGAGCACAATCGTCGGTCCTGCGGGTAGAGCACGGTTATACGCGCTGAGCAACGTGCCGGTGAAACCCATCGCCAGGCCAAACAGCGTGGCCAGGGTAATCAGCCTGCCAAAGCGATCGGTCCAAAAACGGGCCGCTGCGCCGGGAATGATCACCATCGCAGCCGTCAACACCACGCCGACCGCGGGCAGGCCGATCGTCACCGTAATCGCGAGGAGCGACATGAGCGTGAGATCAAGCCGCCGCACCGGCCAACCCAGCGTTTGTCCGAAGCCGGCGTCGAACGAAATCAATTTGAATTGCTTGTACAGCAGCAGAATCACGACGAGGCAAACAGCCGCGATGATCGAGATCCACACCACATCGCCGAAAGTCATGCTCGCCGCTTTGCCGAACAAGAACGAATCGAGCCCCGCGCGACTGCCGCCGCCGGGCAATTGCGAAATCCGTTTGCTGAGCGCGATCCCCACGCCGAAAAAGACACCGAGCACGCTGCCGATTGCGGCGTCTTCACGGATGCGCGTGCGCGTCGTCAACAGGTTGATGGTGATGATGCCGAGCACACCGCTGGCAAGCGCGCCAAGCAAAAACGCCGGCAGCGAGCGCTGGCCAATGATCAAATAAGCACAACAAACACCCGGCAAAGCGGCGTGCGACAGTGCATCACCGGTGAGCGACCGTTTGCGAAGAACAGCAAACGATCCCACCAGGCCCGCTAAGGCTCCGAGCAAACTCGCGCCGGTCACCACCACGGCCGTATTGTACTGCAGCATCATGGCCCGACCTTCTCGAGCCCGGCTTTCTCAAGCGCGTCGGCCGCCGCATCGAGCAGCGCCAATCGGCCGCCGTAGGTCTTGCGCAGGTTTTCCGGCGTAAAGGTATTTTCGACCGGCCCGCTCGCGACGAGTCGTACATTCAGCAGCGCGACGAAGTCGAAATACAACGGCACCGTGCGCAGGTCATGATGCACGACGATGATCGTCTTGCCCTGCTTTCGCAGTTCGGTGAGCAAGTCAAAAATCACGCGCTCGGTCAGTGCGTCAACGCCGGCGAGCGGTTCGTCCATGAAATAAATGTCGGCCTGCTGTGCGAGGGCTCGGGCGAGAAAAACCCGCTGCTGCTGACCACCGCTGAGCTGACCTATCTGCCGCGTTTCGTAATCGGCGAGGCCGACTCGCGCCAAACATTCACGCGCGATTGTTCGTTCCGGTGCGCCTGGACGACGAAACCAACCGAGGCGGCTATACGTGCCCATCAGCACCACATCGAGCACGGTGACGGGAAAATCCCAATCGACACTTTCCCGCTGTGGCACGTAACCGATCCGCTTGCGAACTTGCGGCACCGGTTGGCCGAAGATGGTGACCGAGCCACTGGCCAGCGGCGTGAGGCCAAGGACCGATTTGATCAGCGTACTCTTGCCGGCGCCGTTGGGACCGACGACCGCCGCCAGGCAGGGTTGGGTGATCGTGAGGTCGACGTCCCAGAGCACCGGCTTGCGGTGATAAGCGACCGTGACGTCGTGAATGTCGAGAATCGAAGCTGCAGACATACGAAACAACTTACTGCAATGTTATTGCAGCGCTTTCACCAGCGTGTTGACATTGTGGCGAATCATTCCTTCGTACGTTCCTTCCGGCGTTCCATCTTCGCCCATCGCATCGGAAAACAGCTCGCCGCCGATCACCACCTCGTGCGACTGAGCCCGGCAGCCTTCCAGCAGCGATTTCACATTCTGTTCCGAAACGCTGGTTTCGACAAAGATCGCTTTGATTTTCCGCTGCACGAGAAAATTGACAAGTTCGTTGATCTGCTTCACCCCGGCTTCGCTGTCGGTGCTCACGCCCTGAATGCCGCGGACCTCGATCCCATACGCTTTGCCGAAGTAACGAAACGCATCGTGGGCGGTGACTAACACGCGACGGTCGGCGGGGATTTTCTGCAACTCGGTCTTGCAGAACTCGTCGAGCTCACCCAGTTTGGCCGCCAGCGTGACGTGCCGATCCGCGTATTCTTTTGCCTTCTCAGGATCGAACTTCGCGAGCGTCTCTACCACCTGCCGCGAAGCTTGCTCCCACAGTTTCACATCAAACCAGACATGCGGATCGTGCAACCCGCCGTCGTCGAGCAACCGTGCGTGGTCGATTTTTTCCGCCACTGGCACAACGGGTTTGGTTGTCGCCAGCTGCTCAAAAACATCCGTCATCTTTCCTTCGAGATGCAAGCCCGAATAAAAGACGATATCGGCCGCACTCAGGGCCGCGATATCACCAGGCGACGATTTGTACAAATGCGGATCGACGCCAGCTCCCATCAGGTGCGTCACTTTCGCGCGCTCGCCGGCGATGTTCTTCACCAGATCGGCGACCATGCCGGTGGTGCAGACAATGTTGAGCGGCCCTGGGCCTTGATAGGTCTTGGCAGCCGTCGCATTGGCGGGCGCGGAAGTGGTAGCCTCGCAACCGACCAACGACAAAGCCAGCGCAATGAAGGCGAGCGTGTAAGCAGAAAACTGTTTCATGGAAGGATCGCAATTCAGGTGGGAACGATAGCGAATAAATCGAATCGCCACCATTATTTCATCGACCAAAAGTCGATTTTTGATCAATCGAAAACCTTACTTAGTTTCGTTCGCCATGGCGTTTGCGTCAAGGGGTGCCTTAAGGCAACTGCGACAACGCGGCCCAGCGAACCAACAAGTCGGCGGCACGGCCGCTGTCGATAGCTTCGCTAGCTCGGTGAGCAGATTCCAGCAAAGTGGCGTTGGGCGTGGCGATCCAGATGGCTGCAGCGGCGTTCATTACAACCATATCCCGTGGCGGACCTTTCTCGCCGGCGAGGATACGACGGATCTGAGCGGCACTCGCAGCGGGACTGTCGATGATCATCGTTTCGAAACCGGCGGGCTGCAGGCCGAAGTCGGCTGGCGACCAAGTCATTTGAGTTTGGTTCGAAGAGCTGAGTTCGATCACTTCCGTGTTGCCCGCGAGCGAAAGTTCGCCGCAGGCTTCCTGGCCGTTGTCGCATTGCCCACCGACAACAATCGCACGGACTGTATCGAGTTGAGCGAGCGCACTCGCCATCTTCGGTCGCAGTTCCGCGAGGCCAACTCCCATGACCTGGTACTTGGCTCCAGCGGGATTGCATAACGGTCCGAGCAAATTGAAGATCGTGCGAATCCCCAGCTTTTTGCGAACGGCAGCGACGTGCTTCATGGCCGGATGAAAATGCGGTGCGAAGCAAAAGCAAATGCCGAGTTCATCGAGGCAGCGCGCGATGACTTCTATCGGCGCAGTGACGTTCACCCCCGCGGCAGTCAGAAAATCCGACGAGCCACTGACGCTCGTCACGCTGCGGTTGCCGTGCTTCGCCACGGCCACTCCCGCAGCAGCGGTGACGATGGCCGCGGCAGTGCTCACATTGAAAATCTTCGAACCGGTGCCACCCGTCCCGCAAGTATCGACGACGACGGTGCGCGTCGTGGGCAAGGGCGTCATGTAACTACGCAGCGCCTCTGCGGCACCCGCAATCTCTTCGGCAGTTTCACCCTTGTCGTGCAACAGCCGCAAAAAAGTCGCGAGTTCCTCTTCTTGCGACGCTCCTTGCATGATGCGGGTGAACGCAGCGCGGATTTCGGCTCGGGGCAAATTTTCGCGCTGCTCGAGCAATTTGATCCAAGTGGCGAGGGACATGGTTTCTCGAAGTTTTCTGGCTGTTTTCTGCGTAAAATGACAGGCTCGCGCAATCCCGGCGACCGGAGTCGCCTTGTGAGCCAGCGCCAATCGCGCTACAATCCGCGCTAGGCTTTCTACATGATGTAATGCTCCAGTTTCCAGGCTGCTGCCATGCCCCGCAAGGTGATTATCGACTGCGATCCCGGCATCGACGACGCGATCGCGCTCACCATGGCCCTGTTCGATCCCCGATTGGAAGTCGTCGGGGTCACGGCCGTCGCGGGCAATGTCTCTGCCGAGCAAGCCACTCGCAACGTGCAAGCGCTGATCGAACAGCTCGATCCGCCCCGTTATCCGCGGCTCGGCGCTGCGTCGCCCGCCGATGCATTGGCAATGTTCGACAATCGCCAACTCTTTGGCGAAGATGGCCTCGGCAATGCGGGGCTCGCCAGTTCCAAACTGGCCCGTCAGCATCCGGCCGAGAAACTGATCTGCGACGAAGTCCGCGCTGCACCGGGCGAAGTAACACTGATTTGCCTGGGACCATTGACCAATGTCGCTGCCGCCCTCGCTCGCGAACCGCAGTTGATCTCGATGCTGGGCCGCCTGGTGATCATGGGTGGCTGCGTAAATGGCATCGGCAACGTGACAGCCGCCGCGGAATACAACATTTACTTTGATCCGCACAGCGCGCGGCAGGTTTTTCGCTCGCCCACAACGAAAACGTTAATCCCGCTCGATGTGACCACGCAAGTCACGTGGTCGCTCGATCTACTCGATCAGCTGCCGCCGGAATCGACGCGAGCCGGTGGTTTGTTGCGAAAAACGTTGCCGTTTTTGTTCCGCACTTATCGGCGCGAAATGGGCATCGAAGGGATTCACTTGCATGACGCCGTGACCATGGCGGCGGTGTTGCATCCAGAACTCTTTACGACCCGCGATCTGAGCGGCGATGTGGAAACGGCCGGCGAACTGACGCTCGGCGCCACGGTCTTTGATCGCCGCGGCATTGCTCATAACCGCGGCGATATGGAAGTGGCACTCGAGGTGGAAGCAGCTGCAGTCAGCGACTGCGTGGTTCGAGCGCTGCAAGATGCTGGGCGACAAACTTAGTCACGATCTTCCCTCCAACCTGCGAACTACATGCAAGAGAAATGGCATTCGTGGTTCGACTATCGTTGGGGAGCCTGGCTGTTTGTCACTTGCGATGCCTGCAGCTGGTTTCGTGATCGCCGCGATCACTTCGATGCTGAAGCAATCCACGCGGATCGCTGGCTGCTGCTGGGAATCTTGTTCGCCAGCATCACTCCGACGCTTTGGCACTCTTTGCGGCAAGATGTTGTACGCATTCGCCAATTCGGTCGTAACCCGCGGGCGACTTGGAGTCAGCATCTCCACTCCTTACTGAGCCATTCGTTTGTGGCCTGCGTGCTGCTGGCCAGTTATGGTCGCGTATGGAACTTCGACGACATCGGCTTTCGCACGGTATCGCCTTGGAGTTGGACGATCCTGCTGGGCCTGTTGTACTATAGCTTTTGGAACTTGGCGCAGACTCTGATTGGAAAGTTCTGCTATCCCGCGGGAGACTCTGCCGAAGAGGTTCTTCGGCGAGTTTGGATTGCCAATTTCTTACCCCGCGGGCGGATTGCCCAGGTGCTGCAAGTTTTCGGTTCGGCAGTGCTCGGCCCCATCCATGAAGAAATCGTCTACCGCGGATTTCTCGTCTATTTTCTGGGCAATCTGACCGGTCATCCCACGCTTGCAATCCTGGTGGGGCTGGTCCTGTGCATCACGGTGCATCTCTATCAAGGTTTCTGGGCAATCCCCTACCACGTGCTTTTCTATGCAACAGTCGTCACCATCCTGTACTCGCCCGCCGGCTTGTTGACGGCCGTGGTGATGCATGTGGCCAATAGCCTGCATCATGCTTTGACGCTACCCGCGCATGCGAAGGCGAATCTTGCTGCGTTGAGACAAGTTCGCTGCCGAAATCGCAGTGAAGCCGCTGCGCTGCAGCAGACGTCATGAATACGCGGCCGATGCTGCCCGCATCGGCTTGCAGAATTGCCCACGCTGGCAGCGTCGGCCACGAAAGAACCTACTTCGTCTCAATCACCCGGATCTTGATATTCCGGAACGCCACTTCGTTGCCGTGGTCTTGCAGGCTGATCATGCCGCTGGTTGGCTTGCCGAAGTGGGGCATCTTGGCGAACTTGCTTTTAGCGACCCGTTCGTCCCAATCCTTGCTCCCCTTCACGAATTCGTAGTAGAGCTTGCCGTTCATCGAGACCGACGACTTTTCCTTGTCCGGAGCGATGACGACGCGGAGCGTGTTCCACTCGCCGGCGGGCTTTGTTGCATCGACGCCCTTTTCAGGTTGATACAGCTGATAGAGCCAGCCGGCCTTTTGCGGATCGTGACCATCCTTGTTGTCTTGAATCTGGATCTCGGCGCCAGTCATCCAAGGCGTGCCCCCTTCGTCGGTCACGTGGAACATCAAGCCGCTGTTGCCACCCTTCGAAATTTTGTAATCAAGCGAGAGTTCGAACGCGGTGAATTTGTCCGTAGTGACGATGTCGCCCGCACCTTTGTCCGCACGAGTGAGTTCGCCGTTCTTCACCTGCCAGCCGGGCGAGATGCTGTCCTTCTTAAAATTCTTCCAGCCATTCGTCGTCTTACCGTCGAACAACAATTTCCAGCCGGCTGCCTTTTCCTTGTCGGTGAGCGTGTTGGGCGCGGGTTCTTCCGCACGGAGTTGAACGGCCAATGCCAGTGCGAATGTCAACGCAAACAGGGTAGTCAGTTTCATGGATAGCTCCAAAAGAGAGATAGGAACGAGCGTACTGCAGCAGGCAGATTACTCTGCCCGCAACTCAAGCAGATAGGGGTGGGCCGCAGAACCGCGGTCGTGCGCATCGAGCAGGGCGAGATAGAACTTCCCCGCTGTGGCCGGTTTGTATTTCAAAATGGCATCGCGATGGTCGGGCTGATCATCGCTCTGCGCGAGCACCTGGCCGGCGGCATCGTACAAAATCAAGATCGGATCAATCGCCGAACCACGTCGCGCGGCCCGCGTTTCGGCGACCAGTGTCTGCCCCCCCTGACCTTCGATTTCAAACACATCGACATCGCGCTGCTGATGTACACTGCCGACCAGCGTTTGGCCGATCGCAAGCTGGCCGCATTTACGAAAGCCTTCGTTCGGCTCTTTCTCTGCCACGAGCTTATCGGCTGGCAGCACCATCAACGCATAAGGCTGCGAAGCGCCGTCGGGATTGGTGATGGTCAGCTGCAACTCTTGCGGTTCGAAGCCTTCCGGCAGCGTGAACTCAACATCCACAAACGAATCGCCGAACTCATTCGCGTTCATGCCGTTGGGCGGGCCGGCTTTTTCCTTTTTCTTCAGCTCGATCTTTGGCGGCGAATCGAGCCCGACGACCGCCACTTCGCTGGCCGTATCGAGTTTCAATCCGCGCAGCGTGACTTTGGCGGCCACGTTCGGCGAAACGACCAGCGGCGCCGCGAGAATGACCTTGGGAGGATCCTTTTTCTCAGCGGGCTTGTCTTGCGCGATCGCGGCAGCGGCAAGAAATGACGCCAATAAAAACGACGAATGCTTAACCATACAAATTCTCGATCACTGAGCCTTCATCGAGAATTTCGAGCGGCCGGCCATCGGGCGTGTGAATATGCTTGCGCGGATGAATGCCGAGGGCAGAGAGCATCGTGTAGGCCACATCGGCGGGCTTCACGGGTTGCTTCGTCGCATACGCGCCGATTTCATCTGTCGCGCCGATCACCTGGCCACCCTTCACGCCGGCGCCAGCCATCAGCAGCGAACCCGCGGGGCCCCAGTGATCGCGGCCTTCGTCTTTGTTGATCTTCGGAGTGCGGCCGAATTCACCCATGCAGACGACGAGCGTTTCGTCGAGCAGGCCGCGCTGTTTCATGTCCTCGAAGAACGCCGACAAGCCCTTGTCGAACTCCGGCAGCTTCTTATCGAGCGCAGGGAAAATCTTGCCGTGATGATCCCAGCCGCCGTAATTGATCGTGACAAACGTCACGCCCCCTTCGACGAGTCGGCGCGCGAGCAAGCAACTTTGACCGAACGTGTTGCGGCCGTATCGATCTCGGAGCTCCGCCGATTCCTTTTCGATGTCGAACGCTGCCTGCGCTTGCGGCGACAAAATCATCTCCGCCGCCCGCTTTTGAAATTCATCGTAAGTCGCGACCTGATCGTTGCCGCGGACTTGTTCGCCCAGCGAATCGACGGCTTGCAGCAGATTCTTGCGTCGATTCAGCGAAACATCCGAAAGAGCTTGAGCGCGCGAAAGATCCCGCACCTTGTAACCGCCTGAGTTGGGATCGCCCGCTTTGAACGATTCATACCGCCCGCCGAGAAACGCGCTGCGGCCCAGTTCCCAGGTGAACGACGGATTGTTGGGAATGGAAACATATGGCGGCACTTGCGTGCGAAAGCCGGTCTCGTGAGCGACGACCGCGCCGATGGCCGGATAGTCGCCAAATGCGGAACCAAAACGGCCGCTCATCACCCAGTTAGTCGCCGTTTCGTGATGGTCGTTGTTGTGAGCGCCGCTGCGGATCAGTGTGTAAAGATCGTTCTGCTGCGCCAGGAGCGGAATGAGTTCGCCGTACGAAATGCCGGGCAGTTTGGTTTGAATCGTGTTGTATTTGCCTTTGATTTCGGCCGAGGCGCTCGGCTTTGGATCGAAGGTATCGTGATGCGAAATGCCGCCCCCTAGATAGACGAGCACAATCGACTTCGCCCGCTTCGTCACCGCGGCTGCATGGGCCGATTGGGCCTGCAGCAGATTGGCGAGCGAAAAGCCCAGAGGCGCGATGGCGCCGACGCGCAAAAAGTCGCGGCGGTTCCAACCGTTACAGAACTTTTGCTGCGCAGTGTTCAGATTGATGTCAAGCATGCGGTTTTCGTCCTCCGTATTTCGCTAGCCCGCGTCACTCTCGCTCATGAGTCGGGCTAGTAAAAACATCTCCTAATGATTGAACGCAAATTCCTTCGTGTTCAACACGGCCCAGAACAAATCCTTGATCGCTTCTTCGCGCGAGCCGTCGTCGAGCTTCGTACCATCGAGCGCGACCTGAACGGCTTGCAACTCGCCTGGTTTTGGCTGGCGAGAAAGAGCGGACAAAAAGATCGAGCGAGCCAGCGGTTCGTTATCAGTCTTTTCGGTCAGCAGTTGCTTCAAACGACTTTCAGGTTGATTCAATTTCTGAATCAGACCATCGCCGCATTGCAAATGGAGCAACTGCGGCAGGGTCACTTCGCCGCTCCGTTCGCAGGCACAGGCAGTCACGCGATCGCTGCGGCCAAACATCGCGAGGAAGGAGGAACTCACTCCCGGATCGGGAATTTGAATGGCGCGCAAACCAACCGGATATCCTTGAAATTGATCCGGCACATTCGTTACCTGACTGAGCGCGTCGAGCAGAACTTCGGCCGGCAAGCGGCGAGCGTAGTAGTGCGAGTAGTGGCGATTGTCTTGTTCGTTGGCGGCGGTCGTGCTGCTGCTCAGTTGATAGGCCCGCGAATTGAGGAACAATCGGTGCATATGTTTGAGGTCGTACTTGTGTTCAATGAACTCGCGGACGAGGGCGTTCCACAACTCACGATTCGACGGCGGATTGCTGGCTCGCAGATCGTCGACCGGCTCCACCAGGCCGACGCTGAAAAAATGCTTCCACTGGCGGTTGACCATGTTCCCTGCAAACGCGTCGTTGGTCGGCTGATGCATCCAGCGAACCAGCGATGAACGCGGATCTTCGCCATCGGCTGTGTTTACTTCGCTCCGGTCGAGCGGCAAGGGCGGCATCATCTGGCCGGTACGTGGCTGGCGGACTTTCGGATTCCGACGGTTCTCGGCGAGCCGCAGTTGTTGATCGTTAAATTCCTTTTGCTTCCGCTCGAACTCCTGCTGCGCCTTTTCGAGGTCTTTTCCTTCTTTGCCCTCCAGGTTCTTGCGGGCTTCTTCGAGCTTCTTTTGGCGATCGTCGAGGTTCTTTTGCTCCCGCTCCTCGTCTTCGCTGCCGATGACGAGTTGCGTCATCCCTTCCGCGGGATTCTTGCGCTTCAACTGCACGCGGGCAAAGAACGCGGCAAAGCGGTAGTAATCGTCCTGCGTGTACCGTTCGAGCGGATGATTGTGGCACTTGGCACAACCGATGCGAGTGCCCAGGAATGACTGAGCAACCGACGCAACCACTTCGGATTCCTCGACGCGCCGCTGCTCACCGAGCGTCACGATGAAATAACCGAGCGCCGGATGTTCGCCGACGTTCCCTTGCGCGGTGAGAACATCGGCCGCAATTTTGTCCCAGGAACGATTGGCCGCGAGCTGCGTTCGCAACCAGGCTTGGAACGATCGTACGCCTTTCGTGCCGCGCACGTCGTGATCGCGCTCTTTCCGATTCTGCAGCTGATCGGCCAACTGCAGCGTCCAGAAGTCGACCCATTCGGGGCGATTTAAGAGCTCGTCAATCAACTGCGCCCGTTTGTTCGGCGCAGCGTCGGCCAGGAACTTTTCAGTCTCGGCGATGGTCGGCAGCGTGCCGATGGTGTCGAGATAGACTCGCCGCAGGAACGTCGCATCATCGGCCGCAGCCGATGGTGGAATGCGCAGCGCGGCGAGCTTGTTGAACACATGCTGATCGACGACGTTCCGCCGCTCGGCCAGTTGTTCGGCGGCGACAGGGTCCGCAAAAGGAATGCTCAGCTGCGCGACGACCACTTCGCCTTGAAAGTGGACGCGGACGACCGTTTCGCCAGCCCGCAGACATTTCACCAGACCAGCGGGTGAAACCTCAACCACGCTCGCATCGTTCGTAAAAAACTGCGCCAGCCAGGTGACATCGCGCACGCGACCATCGGCATAAGTTGCATACACAGCCAGTTGCTGCGTGTCGCCCGCCGCGAGCGTGCGATCACCGGGCAACACTTCAATCTTTGTCACGACTGGCTCGTCGGCGAGCAGATTCGGCGTGCCCGCTTCGATCCAAGCAAGCAGCGTTTGTTCCGCTCGACTCCCCGGTTCAAACAAACGACCGCCGCCATGCGGTTCGCGGCCGTTCGGTTTCTTGATCAACAAGCTTTGCTCGGGCGCGGCCGAGCTCACGCGCCGGCCGAAGAATTCGCGCGTCAGCCAGCCGTGATCCCATTCGGGGGCATAGCCGCGCAAGGAAAGCTTGAAGCCGTTCTGGCCGGCAAGCTTGCCGTGGCAGGCGCCCTGATTACAGCCGAAACGCGTGAGAACCGGCAACACGTCGTGGCGAAACGAAGGAGGCGTTTGAATCGCCGCGTTCTGCACGCGGAGCGGAATCTTTACCGACTGCCCGGAATGTTCGACCGTGATCTCGGCTTCGCCATCGGCAACGGCGATCACTTCGCGGCCCTCGATCTTCACCAACTCGGGTTGCGAAGCAGTGAGTTTCAGCTGTGCAGAAACATCCACCGTTTTGCCGCCGGCCGATTTCAGCAAGGCGACCAGCCCTGCACGGTCGCCCGCGCCATCGAGCGAAACTGTCGACGGGAAAACCTGCAGCGGAGCGACATCTGCCGCCAGCGTCAGGCCGGCGTTACCGAGGAGTAGCCAGGCAACCCAGAGCGAAAGTGGACGCAAAGGTGGATTCCAAATGCAGGGTGGGAAGGGTCGGCGGGGGCTGCCGCAAGGAGCAACAGCATTGGCCATCTTAATCCACCGTTACCGGCAGAGTAAAGCGCGGCCGCGCAGCGTACGACGTCAATTTTGCTGCCGCTGAGGCGGACCGATCCCGGCCCGCACATTCTGCAACTCGGACTGAGCGGCAGCCGCCAATTGGGGGTGGTTGTAACGGGTGAAAACATCCACCGCCCGCTCAAACATTTTGATGGCAAATGGACTAGGCGAATCACCGCGCTTCCGCGGCACGAGGGGCAGCACCTCGACATAGAACTGGATGAGGTGCTTTTCGGCGTCCTTCACTTCGCCGCAGAGTTGCTCGAGTTTATCCAGCAGTTTAGGAACATAACGTCCTTCACCGGGAAATTTCTTCACGGTTAAAGCCAGACCCTGCATCGCGTCGATTTGCCGTGACTGCGGGCCGATCATCTCCGCCCAAGCCAGGCGAGCTTCACAGGCCAAATCGGGTCGGCCGGCCGCTTCGTACATCGCAATCAGCTTTTCGTACATCGCCGCCCGCGGTTTCCCTTCGGGATAATAGGCCGCGATATCGGCAAACACTTTCCAGGTAAAGTCGGGAATGCCCGCAAAAGTGATAAACAACTGATTCAAGACCGACTGAAATTGTTTGTTGTACTGCTTCTCGCCGTTGCTCTCGCGGGCGAGTCGCGCGACAGCCAACCAGGCCCCTTCGCAGCCGGGGTTGTATTGAATGACCTGATGCAGCAAGTTCAAGCGCTTGGTCGTGTTGAACTCGCCTTGCTGCGCGATTGATTCATACGCCTGCATCACTAGTTCTGCGTGCCGCTTGGCGACAGTATCCAGGCCGACGGTTTGCAACCGGAGTTCCATGTCGCGGTCGGTGATCGGCGCACCCGATTTCGGATCGAGCAACTGGCCGACGTAATACTTGTCGCCGCGATAGCGGCCGAACGACTCCAGCGAAAAGCTGATGCCTGTCGGCGTGGCTTGCTTGAGTTCGACCCACATCACCCAAGCATGCAGCTCACCGCCGGCCGATTCGCCGCGGACATACTCGCTGGCGATGCCGATGCTCTTGCCGACGCGGGCAGCATAGTCGGCTTGCATCGCGCACACACCGCCGAAGGTGAGCAAGTTTGGCAGCGTGTAGTCCTTGCCGTTCAGTTTCGCCTGCGCCGATTGCGTCTCGAGCATCATGTGATCGTAGGGGACTTCCGCGTAGCACTTGCCGAACATCTGCCGCTTGCCGGCATAGTTCAGCATCGCCCAACTCCGTTCATTGATGGGCGTGCGATGGTTCACGACATAGAGCAGAAACTCCCACGGAACATATTGAATCCGCCCCTGCATTTGCGATTCGGCCGAAACCAGGTACTCAAAGTTTTCGACTGCCGCGAGCATGTCAGCCGGCAACGGCGCCTTACAACGGCGGGCATGGCCCGCGTAGTCGTACACGCCGCGGCGATCCGAATCCCACACGACTGCAGTCGCGATGGCCAGGTTGTAGTAGGGAACGATTTTGCTCGGAAACTTCTTCCGCAGTTCATTGAAAATGGAAGCCGCGGCCGGCAACTGATCGGTGCTGGGATCGAGCGCAGTAAAAAACTCTTCGCGAATTTCGGCGTGTTCGGCGAACCATTGCATCATTTCCTCGGCGTCGGCGCCCAGCCCCTGCCGCAGTTGACTGCCGTAGATCCTTTCGAAACGATCGGCAAACAGCTTGCGGATCGCTGGATACTCTTTCTTACTGAGGAGCTTTCGTTCGTCGTTCGAGGTCAACAGCGATTGAACGAGCTCGGCTTCGAGCTTGACACCTGCTGGTTCGAACGAGGGCGCTGCCTCAGGCGGCTGGAACATCGGCTGCATTGGCCGAGCGGGCAGCGGCGTGAGCCCGACTTCAGGCAGCGGCGGAACGACTGCAACCGCGGGCGGCATGGGCCGCGTTTCCAGCGGTTGCGGAGCGGGAGTTACCGGCGTGGAGACTGCTGGCTCTGGCACCGGCGGCGTGACTTGCGTCGGCGGTTCCACGAGCTGCGGCGCAGGAGCAGGAGTTATTGGAGTTGGCTTAACGACTACTGGTTCCGTGGCGGGAACGTGGGGCTGCACCCGCACGGGTTGCGCGGGAGTTGCCGGATTCGTTTCCGCTGTGGATGACTCAGCCGACTTGGCTTTCGTTTTTGTTTTCGATTTCGTTTTTGGTACGGATGGTTCTGTTGTGGTCGATTTCTGAGGAGTTTCGATCTGAGCCACTTCTGCTGGCTTTTGACTCAGAGCCAGCAACAGCCCGATGCCACCGCCACCCAAGAGCGATACAGCGCCGCCGGCAATTAAGACCAAATGCAAAGTATTGAGTCCGCCGGAACGGCGCGAATGCGCGGCACTCCTGTCAGCGCGAGTTGATCGCAATGAAACTAGAGGGGCCGCAACATTGATTTGAAACGGCGAGGGAGTTGCCGCAGGTTGGGTATTCACAACAACAGGCGGAGGAGGCGCCGCGGGCTGGGAAGGTGCTGCAATTGGCTTGGCAACTGGCAACCGGCGATTCGGTTGCTCGGGACGAGAGGGAGTCGTCATATAGAACCGGCAGCAAGGAGGGAAGATCGAGCGTGATCGGCTCCTCGATTTTATGAGACTATCTCCTCATGAAGCTATTCCTAATTTTGATAATTATGCAATTGAACCGCCAAGCCACTCAAGGAAAAAATGGTTGTTATTTAGAATAGTTCTGCAATTGGCTGACCTGTGTGGGCCAGAAACATTGGCCGCTGTTCTTGGGTGTAGAGTGGTTTCTCGCGATTAATGCCCAATTTGTCATAAATGGTCGCGGCGTAATCGTCGGGCGAATGCGGTTTGTCGGCGACGAAGGCGCCTTGGCGATCGGTTGCGCCAATGATCTGCCCGCCACGAACACCAGCGCCGGCGAAGACAATCGAATAGGCATCGGGCCAATGATCGCGGCCGCCATGCTTGTTGATCTTCGGCGTGCGGCCGAATTCGGTGACCATCACGACGAGCGTTTCGTCGAGCAAGCCACGTTCATCGAGATCAGTGATAAGTGTGGAATAAGCCCGATCGAGGCTCCCCATCATCACCCAATGGGCGATGCCATAACGACCGGCGCCAGCGCCACTCGCGCCGGGCAACTCACAAGTGTCCTTCGCGTAGATATGGTCGTGATGATCCCAATTCAAATTGCCGCCGCCCGGTTTGCCGGGCATCGACGGCCAGCGGACATCGATCGTCGCGAACCGCACCCCCGCTTCAATCAACTTGCGGCCGAGCAAATAACAAGCACCGCGATGACCTTCGCCATAGCGCTCGCGCATCTTCGGTGATTCGTTCGACAGATCAAAAGCCTTGGCCGCTTGCGGACTAGTGAGCAGCGTTGCGGCCTGTTGATGAAAGGTATCGACCGCAGCCGAATTGCGATCCTGCGCAAGCGTGCGATTTTGATTCAGCGCCGAGAGAAGCGCGCGACGCTGGCCGAGTCGATCATCGGTCAGTTCGGGATTCCGCTGCATGCCCGAAACCTTCCAACTGGGATCCGCAGCATCGCGAGCGGTGGCTTTAAACGCGCTATAGCTCGCCGGCAAGAATCCCGACTTCGTCATGTGGGCAAATTCGGAAGTGGCCGGCAGTTGCACATAGGCCGGCAAATACTCACTCGCGCTGCCGAGCAAATACGAAGCGACGGACCCCATGTCGGGATATTCGACCGGGCCTCCCGGGCTTTGGCCGGACAAAACATACTGCATGCCGCGGCCGTGATCGTCGTTCCGCTGCACGTGTCGCATGCCGCGGACGACGGCGATCTTGTCCGAGATTTTTGCCGTGTGCGTGAGCAGTTCGGTGAAGCGTTCGCCGGGCGTGCTGGTGGGAACAAGATCAAACGGCGTGCGCTGTTCCGACGGCACATCGGGCTTCGGATCCCAGGTATCGAGATGCGACATGCCGCCGTGCTCGACCAGTAGCAGCACATTCTTCGCCCGCGCTTTGCGACCGCTGGCTGCATTCGCCTGCAACTGCAACATCTGCGGCAGGGACAACCCCATCGCACCAAAGGCACCGGCCTGCAACCATCGGCGGCGAGTCCACTGGGCAACTTGGGCGGGTGAAAGGCTCATGCAGGACTTTCGGCAGGGAAGGTGGGAAGTTTTCGCAAGGCGGGAGCAGTGGAATGTATCGATCCGCTGTTGTTGCGAGTCTAACCCACCCCAAACCATCGGTCCAGCGATTACCCCTTCAGCATCCCCGCCGGGCTCGCACCGTGCTTGGCCAGTTCGCCGCGCAGTTCTTTGCCCAAGATGCTGTGGCGTCGGCCATAGAACCAGTAAATGACCAAACCAAGAGCCAACCAAATGATCAGCCGCAGCCAGTTTTCCCACGGCAGCGAGAGCATCAGCAGCAGACAGAACAGAATCCCCAAGATCGGGACTGCGGGCACCAACGGACAGCGGAACGGCCGCTCGGCATCAGGATTGGTCCGCCGCATGATCAACACGGCCGCACAGACAATTACGAAGGCGAAGAGCGTGCCGATGTTGGTGAGATGCAGCAAAGCATCGAGCGGCAACAGGCCCGACAGAAAGGCCACGAAGAAGCCGATCAGAATCGTGCTCTTCCACGGCGTCTTATACGTGGGATGGACATCGGCGAAAAATCTCTTGGGCACCAGGCCGTCGCGGGCCATGGCCATAAAGACCCGCGGTGCACTCAACATCATCACCAGCAGCACCGAAGTGATGCCCGCGACACCGGCCGCGGCGATGATGAACTCCGCCCAGGGCAAACCGGCGCCTTTGAAAGCACTCGAAACGCCCGCTTTGGGATCGAGGTCTTTATAAGGAACCATGCCGGTCAACACTGCCACTACCGCGACGTACAACACCGTACAAATCAGCAGCGAGAGGATAATGCCGATCGGCACGTCGCGTTTTGGGTTCTTCGCTTCTTCGGCATGCGTCGAAACCGAGTCGAAGCCGATGTAGGCAAAGAAAATAATCGCCGAGCCGGCCAACATGCCGAGGGGCTGATGGTCTTTCCCTTCCGTTCCGAGCAACGGATAGCCGAAGAAACCAACGCCCGTCCAACCGTAGGGAGCAAATGGCTGCCAATTGGCAGGATTGACGTAGAACGCACCGACGAGAATCACAAACAACACTGCGGCTACCTTGATGAACACCATCAGGGCATTGAAGCTCGCACTCTCTTGAATGCCGCGGACGAGAATGACCGTCATGATGGCCACGATGATCACCGCGGGCAGGTTCACAAACGCCCCGGTCATCACATAGTGGCCATTCTCGTAGACCACCGGTGATTTACTTAAGACTTCCGGTAGATGAAGTCCAAACTTGCCGATCACACTCTGAAAATATCCGGACCACCCATTGGCAACGGTCGACGCTCCCACCGCATATTCGAGCACCAGATCCCAACCGATGATCCAGGCGAACAGCTCACCCAACGTGGCATAAGCATAGGTATATGCAGAACCCGCGACCGGCGCCATCGAAGCGAACTCGGCATAGCAGAGTGCAGCGAAAACGCAGGTCAAGCCGGCGATCATGTAAGAAATCATCAAGGCCGGCCCCGCGACATTGCGGGCCGCTTCGCCGGTGGCCACAAAGATCCCCGCGCCGATGATCGCACCCACGCCGAGCGCGGTAAGGGACACTGGCCCCAGCGCTCGCTTCAGGCTGTGATCGCCTGCCATGTCGTCGAGCAGGACTTTGAGGGATTTGGTGGCGAAGAGCTGGTTCTTAGACATGGGCTGCTGCTGGCTGCGTTCCAGAAAAAAGGATCGAGGCGAGAGGTGCGATTAGCGTAATCGTCGGCTGCCCGCGAAACAATGTCGGTTCCGGCAAGTTGCAGCGGTTTGCCCGGTATGGCACAACAACGGCATGTACGAGAATCCCGTCCAGTACTTGCTTTGGCAAGATTTGACGACCTGTGCGTTTCTGGCGATCATGGCCATGATCGTGATGGCCGTGTTTGCCGTGCCGATCACGTTCATGGCCAAAAACACCGACGACTTGCGAGCCCTGCCCACGAGGCTGTTGGGGAACTGGTTGATCGGAGTTGCATCCACCACCGGCTTGTGGATCGTGCTCGCCGCGTTTTTCGATGCGTTAAGTCAATGGACTCGATATCGACCGTTTGAATTGATCATTCCGATTCTGATCGCACATCTGCTCTGCACGTTGGCCGGCGTTCGCTTCATGTGGCTCGCGGCCAACACCTCTGGCCACAGATTTCCAATTCGCTTCACGCTGAGAAACTTGTTGATCGCGCAGTTCTTGATCCTGCTCGGCTGCGGGCTGTGGATGTCATTGCGGCGTGAAGACATCGAGCTCATGAACGAGATGCGGCGAATCCTCACAGCAGATCAGCCAACCCGCAAGCGGCGATACGCGATTGCAACGCGCGCACGAGGAATTCAGCGGCAACGCCAGCGGGTGCTTCTAAATCCGCGCCCAGCGAATCACTGAGCCGCCAATCAAGGTGCGGATATAGCTTCGCAGCTTGATTGACTGCGGCTGCGGTTGTATCGAGCATCTCGCCGCTGAAGAGCAAATGGGGCTGCACGACAATTTGCTGCACTCCACTGCTGGCGGCCTGTTCGAGGACTTCGGGCAACGATGGTTTGGCCACGGCAATGAACCCCGTGAAGACCTGTTCGATCTGCAGTCGCGCCCCCAGTTGAGCGGCGAATTCTTGGCAATGAGCGATGGCAGCCGAATCGCTGCTGCCGCGGCCGATGAGGACTAGCGATGTGGCTGCATCCTTTTGCAGTGCCGGCCCCTCACCCCAGCCCTCTCTCCGGAGTACCGGGGCGAGGGAGTTCTGAAAACGTAAAGACGCTAACTCTAGAAGTGCCTCGTGGCAACCCAACGGCTCGGCGCATGTCACCTGCAAGTCAGCCGCAACCCGTTTCGCTCGTTCGACTGCCTCGGGAATATCCTGCTTCGCATGTCCCGCCGCAAACAGCAGGGCAGGGGAGAGGACGACATGCTGCACGCCCTGTGCATGCAACCGCAGCAGCGCTTCGTCGATCGTCGGGGACTGCAATTCGATATACGCGAAATCCAGCTGTTGAGGCGCGACAGCGGTTCGCAAATGCTCAGCCAAGCGCAGGAACTGCTGCTGGCCGGTTGGATTCCGGGTGCCGTGACCGACAAGGAGAAGCGCGTGCATAGGAAGTCCGTAGCGTTAGCGAGGCGAGTTGTTTGGGCAGAGGAGCGTTCGCCCTCGCTAACGCTACGGGCTTCCTGTTACTATATTGACTGGAACAGGGCGGCGGTGTCGGGCAGGACGTGATTTTCTTCAAGCTGTTGGCGATTTGTGGCTGCAAATTCTTACTTAATGATGATTTCCGGCGCGCGGGCCGGGGCGCACATGGTCTTGGCTTCCGATCGGCCCACGCGCATCGGCCGCGGGCTCGATTGCGACATCGTGCTCTCCGATCCTTTGTCGTCACGCGTGCACGCGATCATCGAATGCACCGAAGGCCTGTGGTGGATTCGCGATCTCACCAGCCGCAACGGCACTTACCTCAACGGCCAGAAAATCGACGAAGCTCGCCTGGTGAACGACTGCCGAGTGAAAATCGGTTCGACCGAGTTCATCTACTGCGAGCAGCTCGATCCGCTCAGCGCCAACGCCCGGCAGGAACATACGCAAACCGTCGTTCGCGACCGTATCGTGACCGAAGTCGTTCCCAACGACCTCGGCTTTTCGCTGCTCCAAGACAACGAACGCAATCAGGACTTTCTCACGCTGCATCAGCTGAGCGTCCGCTTGCTGGGCTGCAGCGATCCGGACGAAGTCATTCAAGTCTCACTCGACCTGCTGCTCCATCGCACGCAGGCCTCGGTCGTCGGCTTTTTGTGGGTGAGTGACGACGGCCAACTGAAGCCGAAGCTCGTCATTCCCGAAGATGCCGCGGGCAAAGTGCGGCTGAGCGACAGCTTGACCGAAATGGTCATTCGCCAGGGAAAAGCAGTCTGGATCGACAATCAGCCCAACAGCGCCGGCAGCACCGAAGCGCTGCGTAATTTCGCCGATGCCCTCTGCATTCCGCTGGTGCATGAAAAAAAGACGCTCGGCGCGATTCACGTCTATCTGGAAGAAGGCCGCTTCCGCCAAAGTGATTTCGAAGTTTCGCTGCTCCTCGCAAACATCCTCACCGT
Source organism: uncultured Pirellulaceae bacterium (assembly GCA_964394305.1). Classification (GTDB taxonomy): domain Bacteria; phylum Planctomycetota; class Planctomycetia; order Pirellulales; family Pirellulaceae; genus Anatilimnocola. Next base: position 5,214 of record CAYMWL010000029.1, on the reverse strand, counting down.
CGCGCTCGTTCGTTCACGACAAGAAGCAGTCCTCCGCGCCGACAATCGCCGCTTGAGCGACAAGGCCGCGATCTTCGACGAACTGATCGGCGAGAGCAAGCCGATGCTCGAGCTCAAATCCAAGATCGCCCGCATTGCCCGCGCCACGGGTTGCGTCCTCGTGCGCGGCGAAAGTGGCGCTGGCAAAGAGTTGGTCGCCCGCGCCATTCATCGCGCCAGCAATCGTTCCGATCGACCGATGCTCAGCGTCAACTGCGCGGCGATTCCGCGCGACCTGATGGAAAGCCAACTCTTCGGCCACAAGAAGGGCTCGTTCACCGGCGCCGAAACCGATCACGTCGGCTGGTTCCAGCAGGCCCACACCGGCACCCTGTTTCTCGACGAAGTCGGCGAACTCACGCTCGAAGGGCAAGCGAAACTCCTCCGTATCCTCGAAGGCCATCCCTTCCTGCCGGTCGGCTCGACGAAAGAAGTGAACGTCGACGTGCGGGTGATCGCGGCGACCAATCGCGACTTACGCGAGTTCGTCCGCGATCACAAATTCCGCGAAGACCTTTATTACCGCCTCAGCGTTTTCGAACTGTACATCCCGCCGCTCCGCGATCGTGGTGCTGACATCGACACGCTAGCAGAGTTCTTTCTCAATCACTTCCGCAAGCAACACGGCCGGCCCCATTTGCTCGTGGCGCCCGATACGCGCGAAAAACTTCTTTCCTATCAATGGCCTGGCAATGTGCGCCAATTGCGCAATGTGCTCGACTCGGCCGTCGTCATGTGCGAAGGGAATACGATCCTGCCCGACGACCTTGGCTTGCGGGATGTCAGTGGTGGGAAAGAACTTGAGTCGTTACGCCTTGATTTTTGGGAGCGGAAACTGATACAAGAGGCGCTGAATCGGACAGATGGAAATGTTCCCGAGGCCGCGAAACTTTTGGGTTTAGGGCGGGCTACGCTGTATCGTAAAATCGAGGAATATGGGATAGTTCGCCGATAATGAAATAACGGCCTGACCCTCATCACCTGCTAGCTGAATATGGAAAAGTTGAAAATGGATGTTCACTTTCCTGCCTTCCGAACCCATCCTTGGGTCCGCGGTGGACATTTGCAGACAATCCTCGGCTGCTATTTCTTTCACCAGGCGATTCCGTACACCGCCACGCAACATCGCATCATGCTCGGCGATGGCGACGTGCTGGTCGTGCACGACGATCGACCGCAAAAGTGGCAACCGAACGATCCCGTCGCCCTCCTCGTGCACGGCCTCGGCGGTTCGCATCAATCAGGCTACATGCAGCGGTGCGCTAAGAAGTTGAACGCTCACGGCGTGCGCGTGTTTCGCATGGACCTGCGGGGCTGCGGCGCGGGCATCGGCCTGGCCAAGCAACTCTGTCACGCCGGTCGCAGCGCGGATGTCGAAGCGGTGCTGAACGACATCAATGTCCGCTGCCTCAATTCGCCGACGGCGATCATCGGCTTTTCGATGGGCGCCAACATGGTGCTGAAGCTCGCCGGTGAATGGGAAGATCAAGCGCCCGAGAACGTCGTGGGCGTGATGGCCGTCGCGCCGCCCGTCGACTTGAATGTCTGCTGCACGAACGTGCAAAAAGTGTTGAGCGGCGTGTACGATCGTTCGTTTGTGATGGGCCTGCGGCAATACATCGCCGAGCGACAACGCAATAACCCCGATGTGACAACACCCAATCTGCCGCCGAGTGTGCGGAAGATTCGGGATTTCGATGCGCATATCACCGCGCCGCTATCAGGCTTTCTCAACGCGGACGATTACTATTCGCAGTCGAGCTCGGGACCGTATCTCAGCAAGATCCGCATTCCCACGATGATCGTCGCCGCGAAAGATGATCCCATCGTGCCGATCGCGACCGTGCTCGAATCCAAGATCTCCGACGCCGTGAAACTGGTGATCGCCGACGGCGGCGGTCACTTGGGTTATGTCGCCGCCCGCAGCAAAGATCCCGACTGCCGCTGGCTCGATTGGCGCGTCGTCGATTGGACGCTCGCCCACATGCCTGGCCCGCTGATGACCGCCAACTGGAAACTCAGCCGGCCAAATCTGAAGACGATCCCCGGCGTGCAACACGTGGCTTGAAGCCGTTGTTGCTTCGAGCGCATGAAATCAGCGAACAAGCGGTGCTCCGCGCAGTTCACTTGAAAATCGCAGCAAGACCAAAGCGCTAGGCTTCGCGGCTTCCGGGCATTCGGTGTAAAGCAAATATACCGATTGACCCTGCCGCCGCTATGTGCATAATCGCCGGAATAGCGCCGACCCTCATCGGGAGGCTTCTACATTTAGCCAACGTGGCTGACTGGTTCTACCAGAGGCATCGCAAACTGCGGCCGCTCAGCATGCTCTTCACTGGCAACCAGGAAATTCCTTCCTGCTGTTCCATGCGCTGCTGTCAGTAGCCGCAGAGGGAAAGGAGTCGAAGTATGTCGAATTCGATGTTGCTGGAGCGTTCTCCCCCTGCCGTTGCTCCCTTTGGTCAGCCGGGTGCTGTCCCGGGCAATTCGCCCGCGGCGGCGAATTGGTGTGTTCTTCCGCGCTGCGAAATTTCTTTCGAGAAATGCGCCGGCGGGATGAAGATTCACTGCAAGTGCGTTGACGAAGTTGCCTGTGGCACGCTGCAGCATCTGTGCAAAATGCTGTGCGATGGCCTCTGCTCCTGCTGCTGCACTTGTAACGGCATTCAGGTGTGCCAGTGCAGCTTGACCATGGGCATCTGCAAGTGCGAGTACACAAAGGACGGCGTGTGCATCACCTGCACCAGTGGCGATGCCAAATGCTGCGCGATGATTCAGGCCTGCTGCGACTGCCTGAAATGCTGCTGCGATTCGGGTTGCTGCTGCTACGTTTCGTTCAACAACACTCCGGTGTGCTGCGGAACCTGCTAGTTCTCGACGCGAAGATCTTTAACGACAGCCTGCTTCCCACAGGAACAGGCTGTCGGCTTCTTTAGGTTGAATTCCGATGGACGAAAACCGCCTCAGACCATTCTTTGCCAGATTGCCGGAAAATTTAGCCGGCGGCCAATTTGCTGTGGTGCATACGCCCACGGCGCCACTGCAGCCCATCCATCCGGTCGATTTGTACCAGGCAGCCTACGAAAAAGCGAAGCAGGAGTATCAGTTGAACCGACTGTTTAATCCTGAACATTACGAGGACGGTGGTGGCATTTGATGGTGGCCGACAAATTACACATCGCGGCAGCAGAGCTCCTGGTCTACTTGGCATTAAGATCGAAGTGGTGGCGATTGGCAGATCTTGAGATCTGCCTTCACTACGGCAACTTCACCGTGGTCATCGCGCCATATCCGGCCGGCCAACGGCTGTTCACTTCCACCTCGGCGAGCAACTCTTTCTCGCCGAGTTCGGCGGGATACTGCTTCGCCAGTTTGTCATCGCGATCGAGATAGATCTTGGCCAGATACTTGCCCGCCGGCAGCGCGGCACTGCGTGCGAGCTCTTTTGCTCGGGGCGAATCCTTCGGCGCCACCAGGCTCAAATGGTTCTGCCACAGGCCACCTTTGCCGAAGACCTGCCGATCGGCCGTCGCCCAGCGTTCTTTGCTGAATGACTTCTGCTCTTCATCCCAGCGATAGAGGTCGACGCGCAAGACCAGCTTGTCATAGGCTGCGGGAATGTCGGTCAGCTTCAACCAGATTTCCGAAACGGTTGCAGCTTCGTGGCTCGGGTGCGGCAATTCTTTCGCTGTTTGATACTTGCCAGCCTTTGTCGCGGCATAATCATCAAGGAAGCGACGGAACTGCTGATAGGTGCGATCCCCCATCGTCATCTTCACGCCGCCACCATGCTCCACTTTGTTGAGCGGCTTGAGCAGCAGCTGACTCTTTTCCGGCTCCCGCAGATCGACCAGCTCATGCTCCAGCAAATGCGCAAGCGTCGCTTGCGGATCTCGCAGCTTCAGCCACGAGATATGCTCACCATGCTTCTTGACTTGTTGCGCGTTGCGATCGGGTGAATGGCAAGCAGCACAGCGGCCCGCTTCGGACCAGACATTGTCGAGAAACGACTGTAGCACTCGATCCTGCCGCGCGTGCCGAATGACCTCGGCTGACGCCTTCGGCCCGATCGCCGGATCATTGTTTTTCGCTGCTACTAGAGCCGGATCTTTTACCGCCGCTTCGATCCAGGCGCGAAAGGCGGCCGATTCTTCGGCGCGGATCTTTTCCGTTACCAGGCTCGGCTTGGCCGGTTTGCGATCGATGAATTGCAGCAGCTTCGACTTTGCTGGAGTTTTCACATCGATCAAGCCGCCGTCACGCAGGGCAGCAAACGTCTCGGGTTGCGTGGGACGGATATAGTCCTTCAGATCGACGCCGCTGAGATGGCATTCGCTGCAACTCGACGGTCGCTGCGCTTGCAGGATCGGCACGATCCGTTTTTGAAAGATGGCCAGCGCGGGGTCATCGGCGAAAGAGGTCAAGCCGAGCGCAAAAAAGCACAACGCCGTCGCAGTCGAGATAAATTTAGTGCGCATGGCAGCAGCATACGCAATGAGAACTGCTGCTGCCAATCAACCGGCAAATTTGTCACAAAAGCGACAAAACTACTTGGCGGCGGCCTTGGCTTTTTTCAGCATCGCCGACAGGCGCGACTTCTTGCGGGCGGCGGCGTTCTTGTGGATCACACCCTTGGCAGCGGCGCGATCGAGCTTTTGCACGGCGATCTTGAACTCGGCGTCGGAGGCGGCCTTATCGGTGCCGGCAGCGGCGGCGACGACCTTGCGGACCTGCGTCTTCAAAAGCGACTTGGTAGCGCGGTTGACGGCCCGATTCTTCAGGTTCTGGCGGGCACGCTTCTTGGCACTGAGGGAGGATTCTGACTTTGGCATAACAATCCTGCAAATCGAAACACTTCACGGGTCAAACTGCAAACATGGCGTCTATCACGCTCCGCGCGAATCGTCCGCGCCACGGGCAGAGAATCCACCTTTATTGCAGATGACCCGCAAGTTGTCTAGCCTTGCTGCCGCATCTTTATAGCCAGGATTTGCCGCCACCAGCCGTTCCAGCCAGCTCAGGGCGAGTTCAGGCTGCCGCGCTGCTTCGGCCAGCACGCCGCCGCGGTACCAACCACGCTGCACATGTTCGTCCTGCGGATCGAGATCGGAGGCCTCGCAGGCCTCGAGATAGGCCTGCAGCGCCCGGTCGAACTGCCGCAAGTGCTGCCAATTT
>CAYMWL010000028.1:0-72911 GCA_964394305.1 uncultured Pirellulaceae bacterium | reverse complement strand
TGGGAGACGGGGAGAGTGGGAGACGGGGAGAGTGGGAGACGGGGAGAGTGGGAGAAAATTCGTTTACACGGGAATCGCTGCTGGAGATACTAACGCCGCCAACCATTTCCAAATCCCACCGAGAACTCTCCCCATGACCAACCGACGTGAATGGCTAACGACGGCCGCTGGAATTGCCGGCGCTGGACTTTTCACCGCTGCCAGTGCGCGGGCTCAGGAAGAGAAAGAGGAACAGGCCGCTGCCGGCAAGGTGTTTCGCATTGGCGTGATCAGCGCGAGCATCGAAGGAAAGCCGCAACGGACCAACGGCCACACGTGGCACTTCTGTCATCCTTTTCATCCGGAAGTGAATCAGGACGTCATCAAGAAGACGCTCGACCCCGGCTCAGTGCGGATCTTCGAACAGTACTTTCGCAACCCGGCGCTCAATTTCGACTTGATGCCGTTTCAGAACACCAAGCTCACGCATGTGTATGACGCCGATCGACCCAGCGCGGAACTTTATGCCTCGGCCTTTCCCGGCGTCGCAGTCGCGGACTCGCTGGAGAAGATGGTGCAAGAAGTCGATGCGGTTTGGCTCGGCGATGCTTCGGGCACGGGCAGCGACCATTTTGATTTGATCGCGCCGGCGCTGGAAAAGGGCTTACCTTGTTTTGTGGATAAACCAATCGGTAAAACCGTCGCCGGCACACGCAAAATTCTGGAACTCGCCAAAAAGCACAACGCCAGGCTGATGTCGTCGAGCTTGTTCCGCCATCAATGGGGCACCGCCGAAGCGCTGCGGCTGAAGGCGAGCAAAGAGTTCGGCGAACTGCAGTTCACGCAGGCGTGCCAGGCCGGCGGCTGGACGTTGCCTTCCTGGTTCATCTATGGCCAGCATCCGGTGTGGATGGTCGAAACCATTTGCGGCCCCGGCGTGGAAAGCGTGAGCATGTATGCCCGCGAAAATGCTTGTCACGCGCTGCTGACTTATCCCGATCGGATGCCGGCGGAAGTTTGGTACGGCCGGCCAGACATCGTCGGGTTGTATTGCGAAACGAAAGTTCATTTTCAAAAGAAAACGCACACTTGGACGCCAGCCATCGACAACAACTACTGGCTAGGGCATTCCTATCAGATGATGCAGATGGCCAACGCCTTTCGGCGCATGCTTGAGACCGGCATTGAACCGGTGCCACATAACGAGATTCTCGAAGTCACGGCGATCGTCCACGCAGCGGCGAAGTCATTGAATGAAAAGGGCCGGCTGGTAAGTTTGGCGGAGGTGATGGAAGCTTAACCGCCGCTGCGAAGAGTCATCGGGCGATCCTACGGCTTCGCCGTCAACGGCGAAGTGGAAGAACACGCCGCGGAGTTGTTTAAGACAAACGGCGGTTAAGGCCGAAACGCATGCTCAAGCTCATCGAGCGCGAATTGCTCGCTGACACTGACTTTTGCCCCCAGACCCAAGATGCCGCCTGAAGTCGCGGCGATGGAGCGGGCGCGGCCGAGGATTTCATCGGCTAGTTTCTGGGCGCGATCGGGAGACAGGCGGGCCGAAAGGGCCGCGATGTATTCTTTCCAAGCGTCCACCATTTTAAGTTCGGGACGCGTGGCCAGCCAATGTTCGAGGAGCGAAGCGGCAGCGCTGCCGGGCGGAACGCCGTGTTGTTCCGCCGCTTTGAGAACGGCTTCGCGTTCGCGGCTGGAAATGTCACCGTCGGCCCAGGCGACTTCGCAAAGTGGTAACAGCGAAAGGCAGGCGAACGTTTCAGGCCTGATGCCGGCGTCGAGCAGTGCCTGCAGCAACGGTTTGTCGTCGATGCCCGAAACGGCTGCGAGAGCCGATGTTGGTTCGTTGTGGCGATGTACGAACGGCGCCATCTTGGGGCCGCTTTCGGCAGCGAAATAAGCATCGAGCGCTGCGAGGCGCTGTTGTTCGTCGTCACTCATGGCCGGCTCGAATTGATATCGATATCCACTCAGAACAATTAGCGGCCGCCGAAAATGCCGGTGGCATACCACACGCCGTTCGTTCCTCGCTTCATATCGTAGCCGAAGAAGGCATGCTTGGCGCTGACGGCTGCCCAATGCCCCGACGATTGGCTCCAACTGTCGACGCATTCTTCAGCGGCGTCGAGCAATGTTTGCCCCGGCCAACTTTCGGCGCACACTTCCTTCGCGCCGCCGGCGCCCAAGCCGGCGTTGATCTGATGAAAACGCGCTTCCCAGTTGTGATGCCCCTGCAGGTTAATGCTCGCCTGATGCGCCGAATGCTCTTCGGCTTTGCCGGCCAGGTAAGTGCTGTGCGGAGACCAGGCGCTCTCCGGTTTGGCGGGATGCGTGCGAACGGCGAACATCAAAGTTCGCTGTGTGAGCGTGCCGGCCGGCAATTCGCAGAGGACTTTGAATTTGGGAAGCGAGATTTCGCCGCGCTGAAAGGGATAAATCGAAACCACCTGGTATTGAAACTTCTGCTTTTCATCGCGGAAGTCGATCATCGCCAGACCAGGGCCGCCGAGCAATTCCTTGAGTGTGGAATGCTCCAGCAGTTTGATGACTTTCCCCTTTTCTATGATCGTGGCCGTAGTGCTCACCCTGGCGAGCGTCATTTCGCCGAGCAGCGGCTTTACATCGGCAGCGCCCAGCACGTTCGCGGCGAACTTATCGTTCTCGGATTGCTTCTTCTCGTCCGCAAACCAAACCAGCAGCAACGTTTTGGCCTCGCGGGCGGATTCGATGGCTTGCAAATAGTCGTGATGCCAGGTCAGAGTCTCGCCCCCCATGATCGGCAGTTTGTTTGCTTCTGCAGCGAAACCGAGAGGGGCCAACAACGCACAAGCTGCCACAACAGCTAAACTGATTTGCCAGTTCATGACAATCCTTTCCATCGGGCGCGCACGCCGATGCAGATTGAGTGTAGGTGAGATTGGCAGGGAACCAGAACCTTGTCGCCAGTGCGAAAGGGGTGGCCCATCCATAGCCGGAGAAGCGCTGGTCATTCGTGCCAACGCGGCAGGCACCGATCGTAGGAGTCGCAGAGGATAGGGCACATGAGCGCCCTGCGTCAAGTGGGCGAACTTTGCCCGATGCATGATTTACAGAGGCTCAGAAGTTTGCAGAATATGGGTTCAACAGTGTGGCTTGCTTCTGATTCCCCTTCGGTGGAACCGATGGTTACTAGTCCAGGGCAGCGACCGCACTCGATCTAGCAAGGTGGCGATAACATGAAAATCGGATTGATCGGTGCAGCATTTTTGTCGGCTGGATGTGCATTCCTGCTGACGTTCAGCACTCTCGCGGTGGCCCAAGCTCAGAACGATTCCCCCAGCCCGCTCGAGGCGGAAGTCGCTTCGCTCGATAAGTGGCTGGGGACCGACGCCAATGGCAATACCTGGCGGAGCTACCTGCTGTTGAAAAAGCTGCAGGCCGAAATCGGCTCCGACCGCGAAGCAAGCCCGGCGGTGTTGTTTGAAATTTGGCGGCGGTTTGCAAGTGGCGAAGCCGGCGTCGAAGGGCCGCGGTTTCAGAAAGTGCGCGTGGCGCTCGAGCAGTATCTGAACAACCGCCTGCGGTTGTCGCGCGACCAGGTTGCCGCCGCTGCCAAAGAGGCGAAGTTCGCAGCACCGTCGAATGACGCAATTGCCAAGGCTGTCGCCGAGGCCCGTACCGCAGCCACGCAAATCACGGGTGCTCAGGTGCGGAAGTACCTCGGCGAAGCCACGTTGAAAGATCTGGCCGCTGGGAAGAATGTCGAGGTCGCCGCGCTCGACAATCTAGCTGCGAATCTCGATCGGTATCACTTCCGCGTTTATGACAAGCAATACATCGAGCTGGTCCCTGGTCTGCAATATCGCAATGAAACCAAGATCACGGGCCTCGAAGGCGCTGCCTTCACGCGGCTGCGAACCGCGGTGCGGCTGCTGCGCAATCTGCGTGCCACTGCGGGCGAAGCCGACGGCGGCAAGTCGCTGCAAACGGCCATCGACGATCTCGCCGCGAGCTTGCCGAAAGCGGCCGAGCAAGTCGGTAAAGAATTTGAACTGAACGCCATCACCAAAGACGAAACCAAACTCGACCTGCCGCCGGCCGTTGTCGCCGCTGCTGCGTTGAAGAAACTGCAAGCGAGTGGCCAAGCGCCGCAGGTCGTGAAGAATGCTCTCACCGGTTTCAGCCATCCGAATCTCGTGGGTTATGTCTCGCGCGATTTTCTCGGCGGCGGTCTGGAGCAAGATCTCGACCGCGTGCAGCCGGTGCACGACAACATCCTGGGCACCAGCATTCATGGCACGGCTCGGGTCATTGGTCAGACCGATGTGAAAATGCTGACCAATCCCGATCAGGCTGGCTATCGCATTTTGCTCAGCGCGGTCGCAAATTCGAATACCGTGGGCTACAACGGCCCGGTCACTATCCTCAGCACCGGTGTGACGCAACTGAACGGCGAAAAGAAGATCCATTTTGATGACGAAATTGGCGGCATGGCTCCTTCGCCGGCCACGGCGTGCGCCACTACGAACACGAGCATCAATAGCATTTGTGCCCGCAGTCGGCTGGTCGAACGGATCGCCTGGAAGCGCGCCTCGGCGAGCAAGGGGGAAGCCGAAGCGATCGCATCGGGCAATGCTGCAGCGCGGCTCCGCGGCGAAATGGACAGCCAAGCCACGGAATCGACGACGCAAATCAACGCGAACTTCCAAGACAAGTATCGCCGGCCGCTGATCATCCGCAACGAATATCCCAAGCAGTTCCTCACGTCGAGCAGCACGAGCTCGATGCAGGTCGTCATTCTGCAACAAGGTCTCGGCCAACTCGCGGCGCCCGATGCTCCGCCCACGCCGCCCGCTGCCGATCTCGCGCTGCAACTCCACGAGTCGTATGTCACCAACTTCAGCCGCGCGATGCTCGGCGGGCAGGAGTTCACTTCCCTAGAACTGCGACAGCTGCAGGAACAAATGGGGGGCAAGGTGAAAACCGTCCAGGAACTCGCCGAAGAACGGGCCAAACGCTCGGGTGACGGTACGGAACCGAACATTCCGGAAACCGTCGAAAGCCTCGCCGACACGTTCCTTACCTTCGACGACGAAGTGCCGATCCGCGTTTCGTTCCGCGGCGATCAGGTGCTGGTCGTGGTGCGGGTGAAAAAGCTCGAATCGCGAGTCGAGAATGAAGATCCGAAAGCGCCGGAAGAGCGGCTGTTGCTCGTCCGCGGTGTGGAAGTTTCGGCGCTCTACAAAATTGGTGAAGTCGAAGGTGCACCCGGTTTGATTCGTAACAACGACGTCGGCGTGAACGCCGCATTCCTCGAAAAGAACCCCGGTCCTGGCGAAGACGCCAACCGTCGCCGCCTCGGCAAACGGCGGATCACTGATCGCTTCCGCGAAGATGTCTTCCCGGAAACGATCAAGCTCAGCCCGCTCGATTTCTCGAAGCGGCAAAGCGACAAAGCCGCCAAGCAGTCGTACGGCAACTGGTCGAAGCTACCGCCGATGCCGCTGGACATCGCCGCTGCCAAGAGCGGCTGGCTGACGCTTGGCTGGTCGTTCCCGGCGGAACCGGCGCGGACGATCGAGAAGAAGTCAGAGTAAGGTCGCGTACCCTTTCTCCTTTTTCGTTCGTGCTACGAAACCTTATAACCGAGTGCGCGCAGTTGTTCGCGCACTCGCTCGGCGTGATCGCCTTGCACTTCGATCGTCTCTTCTTGAATGGAGCCGCCTGCGCCGCAGCTGGTTTGTAACTTGGTGAGCAGCGCGGCGAAGTCGCTTTCTTGGGGTAACAACCCGCGCACCACCGTCACCAATTTCCCTTTCTTCCGCTTTTCAACCACGACTTTCGCCGTCTGTTTTTCCGGCGGCAGCAAGCCCTTCAGATGCGCGGGGCATTGGCAGGCGCTCTTCAATTCGCCGCAGCGTTCGCATTTGGGTGGCTGGTCCCACGCGGTACCCGCAAACAACCGATTCATTTCTTGACCTCTTCACGTCCTGCGGCAAACATTTTTCCGCCGACTGGGATAGCCCCAATATCCGGGCGGCCGTGATCCTCTTTGCTGGTCGGATCAAAGCCCTCGAACTTCCTTTCTACACCGGCGTCGATCGCGCCGCTTCCGGCTGACAACAGAAAGCCAACCAGCTTCGGATCGGCCACCACCGAGTAACTTTCGTTGCCGGCTTCGTACAACTTTTTGTTTTCTGCCAGCGAAGGCGATGCTTGCCACTTCTTGAACAGCGCGGCAGCCGTTTTCTCGTCGGTCGCTGGCGACCAGAACAAGTTGCCGTCGCTGATCAGATTCGTTCCCGCAGCGGGAACAAAGTACGTCGGCAGGCGATCGGTGTGGAAGAACAGATTGTTGAAAACCCGCTTCGGCCTCTCTGGAGTAGCTCCCGCGCCGGCGGCCATCAGCACATCGCGGCTGCCGCTGGCGATGATGGTATTGTGCGCGATGGTCAGAGTCGACCAGGGGGGCGAGCCGTGATCGCCGATCAGCTTGCCGGTCGTGAGCGACGGTTCCGCCCGTGCTTCACTCATGCGGGCGGCCATGATGGGCAAGCGCATATCAAAAATGTTGCGATAGACATAAATCTGGTCATGCGTGTTCGGCTCATTACCGCCGAATGCGAGCGCGGTGAGTAACTGCCGGAATACATTGTGATGAATGACAATCTGCGGATCAGTGCCATCGAGCTTATGCCGCTGATACATGGGGCTCAGATAAATGCCGTCATCCTGCATGTTTTCGATCAGGCAGTGATGAACCTCGCAATGGATTGCGCCGAGGTACAAGCCGTCGTGCGAATCGGTGAAGTGGCAGTGTGAAATCTTCCAGTGATCGTTCTGCGGATAAGCCCAGACGCTCGACTCGCGGCCAGCGTCGACTTCGATCAGCGCGTGCGTGTTCAGCCGAGACAAGTTGCGATGGGGCCGGCCGGGGTAATCGCGCTTGCTCGCGTCGCTGCGAAACGTCCACGGCGCGAGGCTGCCATGCACTCCGCAGTTGGTCAACGTCAGGTGCGAAGTGCTAAGCGCGCGAATGCCGTAAGCACCAGCGAAGATCGTTACGTTGTCGAGCGAAAGGTGTTTCGCTTGCTCCATCAGCACGGTCACATACCCGCCGCCCCGAATGACCAGGTCTTGCAACTGCATATGCTCGCACTGATCGAAGAACAGCGGCGTGCTGCGATACGCGGCGAGTGTGAGCGGCAGTTTGCGCGGATCCGTTTCACCACGGTAGTTCACGAGCGGTGCGGGCAGTTTGGTATGCGCAAGGCGGCAATGAATGTGCCCCGTTTGGCGATCATAATACACGCCCGGGCCGAGATAGATCGGATCAATATCTTTTTCCGCAGCGCCTTTGCCGCCGGTGCCTGTGAATGTTTCGCTCGTCGCTTGCAGATCCTGGCGATGCCAATAGGTTTGCAAGCCGACCTGCGAGTCGCCGAAGTAACCAATTACGTCGCGCAAGTTCGGCCAAGGTTTGGTCGTGCGATATTCGCCCGCTGCCCCATCCTGACACGGCTCCCATTGTTTCTCGGGTGACTGCACAAACTCGGGCAAACTGCCGTCGATGATCGCTTGTTCGCCCGGATAGCTGCGTATGATGATCGGCGCATCGGCGCGTCCCTGCATGCCCAAATACAGCTGTTCGAAATAAGTCCCCGCCCGCAAGTAAAGCGTGTCGCCGGGCCGCAACTGTTTCACCGCATGGGCGAGCGTTCGCCACGGCTGATTTTCTTTTCCGCTTGCTTCATCGCTGCCGATCTTCACATCGACGAACCGCGCATTACCGGGGGACAACGGCCGCTTGCTCACTGGCGGCAAGGCACGCAACGGCGGGTGAGAAAGGACAGGCGGATCAGCTGCGGATGCTCCGCCCCAGTGGGAGGGCGAGGCTCCTGCCGAGCCGAGAGCCAGCAATACGACCAAGAAGCAGCAACGTTTCATTGGCGGACGACTCCGAGCAAGAGTTAGTAAGGAAAGCACCAACATCGTCTGCTGCTCATTCCGCCATTGCAAGCGAATCGTCTATGGAATGAAACCACTTCCGATTACAATTCTCGTCAAATTTCCGCACTTCCATTTGTCATGAATTGAAACCGCATGGATACGCCCACTCCGTCAACCGATCCACACTCCGAACCCGCCAAGCGCCGCCGCATTCGCGAATTGGAAGTGATGGTCGCCGATACCATCGCCGACACGCACGATACGACCACGCTGGTGCTCTTCACCGGCAACGACCGGCTCGAATATCTGCCGGGGCACTTTTGCACGATCGATCCGCATCACTTTCCGCAGCTGCAGCGGTTCACCGAGTTTCTCGAAGACCAAAAAGGGAAAAAGGAACCGCCGCGGGCCTACTCGCTGGCTTCGGCGCCGCATGAAAAGTATCTCGCCATCACGGTGAAGGAAGAGAAGTACGTCCGCGGCTCGACAAAGTATCCGCCGCTGTTGTCGCCGCTGCTCGTGCATCGCTTGCCCCGCGGCACGCGACTGGTCATCACCGGTTTCACGGGCCCCTATGTGCTGCCGCCGGATATCACCACGCGGACCGATCACCTGGTGCATGTGTGTGCCGGTTCGGGCATCGTGCCGAACTACAGCATCATCAAGCATTGCCTGGTCGAACTGCCGCAACTGAAGCACACGCTGGTCTATAGCAACAAGACGCACGACGATATCATCTTCCGCAAAGAACTCGATGCGCTGCAGCGGGACAATCCGGACAAGCTGAACATCGTCTACACACTGACCCGCGACGCTGCCGCCAGCTCGCACGGCAGCAGCTATCGCAGCGGCCGACTGAACGAAACGCTGCTGAAAGAGTTCATTCCCGATCCCTCGGCCGTGCAAGTTTTCTGTTGCGGCCCCGGCATCACCAAGTTCGACAAAGAGGCCGCTCGCGCCAAAGGGGAGGAACCCGCGCCGCGGTTTTTGGAATCGTCACTTGCCGCGCTGCAGGCGATTGGCATCAGCAATAAGCAGATCCATCGCGAAAGTTACGGCTAGGCTGGGCGCGAGAGCTCTGGCTCCGATTAAGACTTCGGCTCGAGTTTCAAATCCAGATGGCAGCAGCCCAGGTTGATCTGGGCTTCGCCTGCCGGAACAACGTCAGCCGGCTGGACTTCGGGATGGATGGAATACTGAATGAAGCGACCTTGCCGCGTGGGCAGAACAATCCGGCCGCGCCGCAGGATCGACAGATGGTGCGAAACCTTCACGATGTCTTCGGACAAGCGTTCGGCCAGTTGCCCCACCGTGCAGGGGCCGGCGAACAGCACCTGCAGGATTCGCAGTCGTTCGGGATCGGCACAGGCCTTCAACCGCTCGGCACAGTTTTGAAACTCGGCGGGTTCTTTCATGCGTAATCCCACTATTCAGGCCGGTTTTGATCAAACACCGGCCAATCGGTCGACTACAATGTCAGCTGTTGCGAATCATTCGCACGATTTTTAGAATGCTGAGCCAGTGCGCCGAGAGCAACCCTCGCAAGTCTAACCCACCGTGATCCTTCGCTCCATAGTACGCTTCGTGGTGAATCCGCTGTTCCTGGGGATCAGCGGCAGCGCGCTCGTGCACGCGGCCAGCGCGGGAGTGATCTATTATTTGCTGCTCCTCGTTCCGCACGTTTTTTTTGTGGATGTGCAGCAAGGTGAGTCGGTCGTCATCCAGGCCCAAATGTCTGCGGTTGCCAGCACTTCCCCGGAGCAAGTGACTGAAGTGGATGTAACGGTCGAGCCGGTGCCGTCAGAACCTCCGCCGCCGCTCGCGTTTGAACATACGCCCGTGGAAGAGACGCTGATCCCCACGCCGGCTTCGATTCCCATCGTTCGCAGCGGCGAATACGAACCGACGGAAGTGCCGCCGCAACAAGAGCCCCCCCAATCGCTGACGAACGTCGCAGTGGAAGCGGAAGTTCATCCGCAAGAACTGGCCAAGGCAGAAGCCCAGCCCGAAGCGGAAAAGCCGGCGAAGCAGCAAGCGATAAAATCACCAGATCGTCAGATTGCCGAGGTCGTCCGCGACTCGGCCAGCAAGATCAACGTCGCTGCCGTGGCTCCTGCGGTTGTCGGCGCCGTCGACGAAATGCCGCGCAAGCTCGCCAACAATCGCATCCCCTATTATCCGCTCGATGCCCTCCGCTCGGGCCTGGAAGGGCGCGTGGTTCTGCGGGTGCAAATCAACACTGCAGGCCGCGCGGAAAACATCGAATTGGAAACCTCGAGTGGCTTCGCCAGCTTCGACCAATCGGCCATCGACGCCGTCCGCGATTGGCGATTCGCACCCGCCAAACGCCAAGGCCTGGCCGTGATGCACGAAGTGCTCATTCCGGTTCGCTTCCGCATCAGCCGGGGTTAACATCCGTCCCTAGATGAGCGCCGCTGCGTCGGTCCGAATGGATTGCCTAGAGAGTTGATCCAGCGATTCCAGTGCGAAAGCGCTTGTTCGGCAATAGCGGTACAACTTTCACTTGCCAGATCGCCTCGACTGGCAACTTGGCAACTGCTGGTCACGATCGCGGCGGCCTCCTTCGTGATTGCGATGGGACGGTCACCGCATTTGTGAATCTTGCTGCGATGGTGGTCAGATCTGACTACCCTTAACCGCTGTTTTTCAGTGCCTGATTTCCATCCTGTTTGTTGCGAAACCCACCCGTTTTTTCGACCAAAACCGCGCCGATCCCGAGAAATACGCAAATCGCCCGGCGACTTTCGCAACACGCACCCTGTTTTGCGCACTGCCGGAATCGACGCCCTTAAGAAAGCTACCAAATTGCCAAACATCAAGCGAATATGAATTATGCCGTTGGTATATGACAACTTCGGTCGACGCCAGCGCGACAAGGCGACAAGGCGACAAGCGACAAGCGTAAACGTGAACACTTAAGCGCTGGCGTTGTACTGCCGACGATCGCCATTTCACGCCGCGTTTCGCTTGGCCCGGCTGAGCGGTTGGGATACGATGAAATGCTCCGCCCTCCCTCCCGCCTTGCCCGTTCGTTTTGCTGCCGCCCGTCTGTGCGCGGCGGCTTCCTGTTTGGGTCAATTTATGAACCGAGCTGTCAGCTATTTCTCGTTAATCCTTATCGCCACCAGCCCGTTCGCAGCGACCGCCGCCGAGCCGCGGTCGGGCGAAGTGATTTTCAAGCAGCAATGCGCCAGTTGCCACGGCGCCAAAGGCGAAGGGGTGAAGACCGAATACGCTCAGCCTTTGGTCGGCGATAAGTCGCTCCTGGAACTGACCGAGCTGATTGATAAGACGATGCCCGAAGGAGAGCCCGAAGCCGTCGATGGAGTCGAGGCCCAGAACGTTGCGAAGTTTGTCTACGACTCGTTTTATTCGCCCGTCGCCCAGGCCCGGAATCAATCGGCGCGGATCGAACTGTCGCGGCTGACGGTGCGGCAATATCAAAACAGCGTGAGCGATCTCATCGGTAGCTTTCGCCTCGCCCCGGCCTGGCCGGAACAGCGTGGCCTGCGCGGTGAGTATTTCAAAAATCGTTCTCGCCGCCCGAACGATCGCGTGATCGATCGCATTGATTCGGTGGTGAATTTCGACTTCGGCGACAAGAGTCCCGATGCGGAAAAAATTCCCGAGCCGCAGGAATTCTCGATCAAGTGGGAAGGTTCGCTCCTCGCGCCGGAAACCGGCAACTACGACATCGTCGTAAAGACTGACCATGCGATGCAGTTGTGGGTGAACGATCTGCGCGAACCGCTCATCGATGCCAAGGTGAAAAGCGGCAACGACCATGAATATCGCGCCACCATTCGCCTGCACGCGGGGCGCGTGTATCCGCTGAAGCTTGAATTCATCAAGGCCAATCAGGGCGTCGATGATTCGAAGAAGGCGAAGGAGAAACCCTCGAAGCCGGCGATGATCGCACTCGAATGGCAGCCGCCGCAACGAGCCCAGGAAGTGATTCCCGCGCGTAATCTCACGCCGAAGGTGTTTGCCACGCAGTACATTCCCAACACGCCGTTCCCGCCCGATGATCGCAGCATCGGCTATGAGCGCGGCACGTCGATCAGCAAGGCCTGGGATGCGGCGACGACGGATTCAGCCCTGGAAGCAGCGGCATACATTGTCAAGTATCTTCGCGACTTGTCGGGAACCGACCTCACGAAGCCCGATCAAAAAGACAAGCTGCGGGCCTTCTGCTTGAAACTCGCCGAGCGAGCTTTTCGCCGGCCGCTGACCGAAGAGCAACAGAAACTGTACATCGATCAGCAATTGGCCGACGCGGAAAACTTGTCATTGGGTTTGAAGCGAGTCGTACTGTTGATCCTCAAATCGCCGCGGTTTTTGTATCAGGAAGTGGCTCACGAAGATGGCCAGGCACTCGATAGCTACGACGTCGCCGCGCGACTTTCATTTGGTTTGTGGGACAGCCTGCCCGACGACACGCTGCTGAAAGAAGCCGCCGCAGGGAAGTTGCTCAAGCCCGAACAAGTGCAGGCCCAAGTGAAACGGATGCTCCCCGATCCACGGACGCACGCCAAGTTGCGCGCCTTTTTGCTGCAATGGCTGCGGGTCGACCAAGCGCCCGATCTGTCGAAAGATGAAACCCTGTTTCCTGAGTTTGACGAAATGGTCGCGGCGGATCTGCGGACGTCGCTCGAGATCATGCTTGACGAGATTGTCTGGAACGAGCAATCCGATTTTCGTCGCTTGCTCAATGAAGACTCGATTTATTTGAACGGACGTTTGGCAAAGTTGTACGGAGTGGAACTTGCTGCGGATGCTGGTTTTGAAAAGGTGCCGCTGAATCCTGCCGAGCGGGCGGGGGTGATTTCGCATCCGTATTTGCTCGCCGGTTTTGCTTACACGGCGACGAGTTCGCCGATTCACCGCGGCGTGTTCATTTCACGCAGTTTGCTGGGCCGCAGTTTGCGACCACCACCAGAAGCTGTCGCGCCTCTCGCGCCGGACTTGCACGCGAGCCTGACCACGCGAGAACGCGTGCAATTGCAAACGAAGGCCGATGCCTGCAATACGTGTCACAAGATGATCAATCCGCTCGGCTTCACGCTGGAGAACTTCGATGCCATTGGCCGGTTCCGCGCGGAGGAAAAGGGGAAAGCCGTCGACGCGAGTGGTTCGTATCTCACGCGTAGCGGCAAGCAGCAGCAGTTCAAAAATGCCCGCGAGCTCGCCGTGTTTCTGGCCAACAGCGATGAAACCCACACGGCATTCGTCGAACAGTTGTTTCACTACGTTGTCAAGCAACCGTGGCGAGCGTACAGCCCGACCCTGCGAACCGAACTCACGAAGAAGTTCGCGGCGAACGAATTTCATATCCGCCATTTGCTCGGCGAGATTGTGACGACCGCAGCGTTGCATGGAGTAGCGAATCAGTAGCAGAGATTTCGCGGCAGTTTACGAAACTGCCTTTGCAGGCAAAAAATTTCTGCAAAAATCCAGCAGACGCCAACGGAAATTTTTCCTCCATAAACCACGCGCCAAAGTGATCGCAGACCGCTTTCGCTAGCAGCAAAGCTGGTCAAACTGCGAAACTTGAGAAAATCAATATCTGCCGCACTAATTTTAGTGTTGCAATGAATTCGAATACCCGATACAAGGATGATAACGCGTCAGCCCGGGCTTCACCGCCAACAGAACTCTTTCACCCCATAAAGGAGGTGACCGGTGAATCCCTTGATCCTTAGTGTTACGCTTGCCCTTTCTTCCTTCGCCATCTCTCCTCGCGAAGATGTTGCTACTGAACGTGTTGACCTGATAGAGGTTAACCACTTCTACGACGACCAGGGCCGATTGGTTTTCGACCAGCTGCTGTTCTACGACTGGAGCCACGACGACGGCCGCTATCAACTGCGGGCCTGGCGGATGGTAAAGAACAACGCTCAACTGCCACAACGCAACTGGCAATCGGGTGGCTATACCGCGATCTGGCAGGACGGCGATGTGCTGCGGAAAATTAGCGCTCCGTCGACTCGCGAGTCATGGACGCAGTACGATCCGGAACTGACCGAACGAGAGTTCCTACCGAAAGAACGGCGAAGGGAACTTCGTTCGCCCAAAACGTTGGTGGCGAAGACGAAGTAAGTCCGTCGGCGAGCGTCGTGGAGTGAGGCCGATGTGTTCTACCCGCTCTCGCCAAATGCCAGAGCGGCGCGGAGTACCGCTCGCTCTGGCTAACGTTGGCTGATCAAAATCGATTCACCGTTCGCGGAGCGAAGCAACGACTAACTAGACCTTGATCGGCTTTCGCTTCTTTACCGACTCTTGTTGCTTCAGCGCGAGCACGACGGCATCGCGGGCCAGATCGCCGCCGAGGATCGCCGAAGGCTTGTTGGCTTTCAAGCAGCTGACCACTTCTTTGATCTCTGCTTCAAATGCGGCGAGCATGGGATCGCCGGCGGGGAGTTCGGGATGCTCGACGGTCCCTTTGTTGTTCAGCAATGTCAGTTGCGTGATCTGCAGCGGACCGCCAGCGACGACGGCCAGGTTGAAATAGAGCGTGGCTTTTTCCAAGTGCAACTCAAAGCCATGCATGAACGATCTCCCTTGCTGACGTAAACAGCCGCTGGTGGCCGTGACCGCGAGTGCTTCATCTGCAAAGGTAAACTGCGTGCTGAAGTACTCGGCCACTTCGCCCCGCATCCGCCCTTGGCTGCTGACGCTCGTCGGCATACCGAATAGCAGGCGGATGAAATGAGCGTCGTGCACATGCAGGTCGACCGCGGGGCCGCCGACCTTGGCGGGATCGTAAAAGTCCTTGATCCACAGCGGGTCGGAAATGACCCGCTGAAAATGACCACCGAGCAGTTTGCCATACTTGCCGCTGGTCACCAGTTTGCGAGCAACGACATATTCCGGCAGCAGCGGCAACACATGACCCACGAAGATTTGCTTCTTCGCTTTTTCCGCGGCCTTTACCATCTTGTCGCAATCAGCCGCGGTCAGTGCCATCGGCTTTTCGACGAACACATGCTTGCCCGCCGCGAGTGCTTCGAGCGTCGCCGACAAATGCAAGTGCGGCGGCAAGCAGAGGTCGACGAGATCGATGTCAGGATCGGCGAGCAGCTGTTTGTAATCGCTGTAAGCGCCGACGCCTTTTAGATCGACCTGTTCACCGGGCGGGCCAAAGTTGCCTTTGATATCGCGCCAATCGCCGGAGAGCTTTTTGTCATCGCGGCTGCAAATCGCCGCAAGCTTCACGCCCTTGGCCTTTTGATAGGCGAGGTAATGAATCCAACCCATGAACCCGATGCCAACCAGACCGACGCGAATCATGATGCTTGCCTCTTGGTGCTCATCTCGCTCTGCGAGATGATGCCGCGAGCGAAAGCGTCGCGGCGGAAGTGTGAGTTGACGGTTTTTGCAGGGGCGACGCTGGTTGCGGAACTGGCTGAACGCCAGTTCCGGTCATCTCGGCGGAGCGAGATGAGTACCATGACTACTTACCGTCGGCCTTGATTGGCCGCCATTTGAAATTGCGAATCGCACTCTTCGTGCGATAGGCCGAAATGCCCATCGGCTTGGTCACATCGACTTCGAACCGAGTGGAAACCTTTTTCCCCTTGAGGTCGACATCGACCATTTGATCCTTGTCGATCCAGGCCTGCAGTTTGTCGCCGACGACGCGCACACGGATGGTGTACCACTTGTTGGGATCGAACTTTTTGTAGCCGGTCGTTTCATTTTCCGAAGCGTCCATGCCATCGAGGCTCGAGATGCCTACCAACCCCCCGCCCCAGCCACCGCAAATGAAACTGGCGTGCGAATCGCCGACCGGAAACGTCAAACCGCAGAAGAAGTCGTCTCCTTCGAGCTTATTCGCTTCGAGCGTGATTTCGTAGTTGTTCTTCGGTAAGCCGTCGGCTTTTTCGGCGACGATTCCGGTGAGCGGATCGCCGGTGCCGAGGATGATCTGCTCCTTCTCGACTTTGATCTCACCTTCGCCGCCGAAGTTGATGCTCTTCCAACCCTTGAGGGTCTTGCCGTCGAAGAGGGGCTTCCATTCGGTGGGGTCGATTTTTTCTTCGGCGGGTTTTTCAGCTGGTTTTTCTTGGGCGAAGAGCGAAATCGCCAGCAAGCAGCTGGCGAAGGTTAGCAAGGTGAAGAAGCGAGTCATGAGAAGGCTCCGGCGCTGAAGTTGGTGGGATGAATGACTATAGCAGATCGAATGCGTAGCTGAATCTCGTCGCGGGACCGGCTCGCCGCAGCGTAGCGATTGCTACGCATGGTTCCCTCGCCCCGGTACTCCGGGGAGAGGGTTTGGGGAGAGGGGCTGAGCTGCGAGTTGACCCGGTTCTGGCAACGCAATGTCGCCAAACGATTTCAAGGAATCCATCGATCCCATCATCGAGGTCGCGGTTTCCAAAACGAACGACAAGCAGGCCTTGGGATTCCAACCAGGATTGCCGCTGTGCATCGTATTGTTCTTTGCCGAGATGAGACGAACCATCGAGTTCAATCACGAGCATCGCAGCCGCGCAATAGAAGTCAACGATGTAAATCCCGATCGGATGCTGCCGCCGGAACTTAAAACCCCGGAGTCGCTTCGCTGGCAGGCCCTTCCAAACGGAAGCCTCGGCGTCGTTGGGTTGGCTGCGCATTTCGCGAGCGCGCTCGAGCAGAAGCTTGCTGAGGTCGCTGTGTTTTGACATGAGTACTCCGAAGGATGATCAAAACCGCTTCAGCCCCTCTCCCCGACCCTCTCCCCGGAGTACCGGGGCGAGGGAGTCTGAATTTCAGACTACTCCTCCACCACATCCATCTCTAACTGCCGCATCTTGCGATACAGGTTCGAGCGATGCAATCCAAGGCGCTCGGCTGCGGCGGTCATGTTGCCGCGGCAGGCTTCGATGTGGCGTTTGATGTATTCGGTTTGAAACCGCTCCGTGGCATCGGTCAGCGGAGCATCGAGCGATAGCGCGCCGGCCGCCGTTGCTGCGGGTGAGAGAATGAAGGCGAGGTCCGGTGCGTCGATTTTGTCTTGATCCTCCGGCGCGAGGTACGCGAGTCGCTCCATTAGATTTCGCAACTCGCGCACATTGCCCGGCCAGGTGTGCGACAGCAAGCGTCGCTTGGCTGCGGTGGTGAACTTCACCACGCGTCGACGGGCCTGCCGGCAGAAGTGCTGCAGAAAATGTTCGGCCAGCGTGACGATGTCGTCGCCCCGTTCGCGCAGCGGCGGCATGTCGATGGTCACCACGTTGAGCCGGAAGTAAAGATCCTCGCGGAACTTTTTCTGCCGCACGAGATCGGCTAGGTTTTGGTTCGTCGCAGCGAGGACGCGGGCGTTGCTGGAAATATTGACCGAACCGCCGACGCGGACGAGTACTTTTTCTTCCAGCACCCGCAGCAACTTGGCCTGGCCGCCGAGGCTCATGTCGCCAATTTCGTCGAGAAAGAGTGTGCCCTTCGAGGCCAGTTCGAATTTGCCTTGACGCGTTTCACGAGCATCGGTGAACGCTCCCTTCTCATGGCCGAAGAGTTCGCTTTCCAGCAGCGTCTCGGTGATGGCCGCGCAATTAACCGCCACGAACGGTTCTGCGCGGCGGCGACTGCCGTAATGAATCATCTGCGCGACGACTTCTTTGCCGGTGCCGTTTTCGCCGAGGATCAGCACGGCGAGATCCGTATCGGCGACGCGGCGAATTGTGGAACGGAGCGCTTGCACCTGCGGGCATTCGCCGATCATCTGCACACGGCCGGCAGCGTCGTCGGTGATTTGCTTGCGCGAGTGGAGCAACTCCTCCACCTGCTGCGTGTTCTCCATTGCGATGGCCGCATGCGCCGCGAGCTCGGTGAGGGCTTCGAGATCGACATCCGTAAAGTTGCCGCCAATTTTGTTGATGACCTCGAATGCGCCGAAGAGTTCGCCGCCGCGGCCGCGAAGCGGAACACAGAGCAGAGACTTTGTATGAAACTTCAGCTGCTGATCGACGCGGCGGTCGACTTCGCCTTGTTCGGCGGCAATGTCTTCATCGACTCGCCGCGATTGTCCGCTGTGCACGCATTGACCCACGATGCCCACGTGATCGGGAATCCGCAGTTCGTTCCCTTGCACGCCGAGGGCCGGCCGGCCGACGAGTGTTTTCGCCGCGCGATCCCAGAGGAAGATCGTCGCCCGTTCAGCATGCAGCAAGCGAGTTGAGGTCGCGGCCATCTGTTCGAGCAGCGGCTGCATTTCATGCGTCTGTTGCCAGCGGGCGGCGATTTCGAGGATCGCTTGCAGCCGCATCATCCGTTGTTCGTGCCGTTCACGTTCGCGTACCGCTGCGAGCGCCGACTGTAGCCAGCCCGCGAGTGTTTCGAACGCATCGCCGGACTCGGGCCTTTCCAGCCAGGTGCGATACGCGGCGAGGACTTCGCCCGATCCACTCCGCGGCGCCAGCGGCGCCACATACCACTGCCGCTGCAGCCGCGGCCGATCGTCGTCGAGCACCTCGGCGAGCAAGTCCTGCGGCAGCGGTCGATCGGGGCCCGAACCGCCCAGGACCCGCCATTTTCCTTTTTCGCCTTTAACGAGCGCCGCATAATCGCCGCCGAGTGCCTGACAGATGAGCGGAATGGCAATCTTCAGAAAAGCCGTCGGAGACGTCTCAAATGCCGCAGCGAAAAACAGTTGCGACGCCGTTTCGGCCAAGGCCGGATGCGTTTCGAGACTGGGAAGCTGCGGTCGAGAGGTCTTGGCCATGGATGTTTCCACTGCGCTTAGCAAGTTTCGCTGCGCTGGTGCCCTGCGCCATCCCTGGCATTTGTCGTCAACCCGATTGCGCTATCGTACGGAAGTGTATTCAATTCGAAAAGTCTGCCATAGGCGATTTTGGCGGGTTGGGGTATTCTGCTGGCAGTCATCAAATGAAAACTCCCTCGTCCCTGGACACAGGGGAGAGGGCTGGGGTGAGGGGCTGAGCAGCGAGTGAAGCCCAGCCTGCACCAGCGCCCGGCTCGGCGAGAGCCTCGCCCTCCCGGCAATTTTGGCAAAGGTTTAAAGGTTAATAGCAATGGGCATTTTCGAAGGCAAAAAAGGTCTCATTCTCGGCGTCGCCAACGATCGGTCGATCGCCTGGTACATCGCCAAGTTCATCATGGATCAAGGGGGCGTGTGCGGATTCACGCACCTGGCCGACGCTGACGAAGCCAAGCAAAAGAAGAATCGCCACCGCGTTGAAAAATGCGTCGAGCAATACCCGGAACAGACGAAGTTCCTCGTGCCACTCGATGCTCAAAGCGATCAGAGCATCGCCGAGGTGATGGCCACAGCGAAAAAAGAGTTCGGCGAAATCGACTTCCTGCTGCACAGCATTGCATTTGCCAAGCTTGATGATCTGAAGGTCGATTCGATTGCCACCTCGCGCGATGGTTTCAAACTGGCGATGGACATCAGCGCGTACAGCTTGCTCGCCGTTTGCAACGCGGCCAAGGACATCCTCAAGAAGGCCAAGGTTGACGACAAGCGCGAAGAAGTACTCGAAGCCGGCGCGTCGGTTCTCACGTTGACCTATTACGGCGGTGAGCGGATCGTGCCGGGCTACAACGTGATGGGCATCTGCAAAGCGGCCCTTGAATCGTGCATGAAGTACGCCGCATATGACCTCGGCATTCACGGCATCCGCGTCAACGCACTGAGCGCCGGCCCGCTCAAGACGCTCGCCGGTTCTGCTGCGGGCGTGGGTGAATTCCAACCGGTCTACAAGCAAATGGCCCCGCTGCAGCGCATCGTCACGCACGAAGAAGTGGGCCGCACCGGTGGCTTCCTCCTCTCGACGATGTCGGACGGCATTACAGCGGAAACCGTGCACGTCGACGGCGGCTATTCCGAAATGGGCACGCCGGGGCGGTTGCTCGATAAGTATCGGACGTAAGTACTATTTGTGCTCCGCCGTCAGCGTTTCGACGGTCACGGCCATCACTACGGGAGCGGTGTCGTCGCTCCCTTTCACCAACTCGATCGTTGCGATCGGGTCGGGCTTCTTCGGCGTGATCGCTAAATAGCGGAGCTGTGCGCTGCGGAGCTGAAACGCAAACTTGCTGCCGGGGACATCGACGCGGCGGATGTAATCGGCAAAGTGCACGCCGTTGAGCAGCGGATGGTCTTCGCGGCTGCCATCTTCGTAACGGAGTCGCACGATGAGCGACTGCGAACCTTCGCGGCCGATTGGTGAGGCCCAACCCGCGACTCCGCTCAAGAGATGCACTTGCTTCACCGGTGAGTTGCACGGCAGTGAAACGCTCTTCGGCATCGTCGGCGGGAATTTGCCTTGCGGGCCGTAGAGAAGCACCGCGTTCGGCACTTTGTCTCCTTGCGGATCGATGAGCTGGAAGGGAACTCCTTCGAAAGTTTTCGGCGACCAATCCTCGAAGACAAGTCGTTCGGCACCGGCTTTTTCATCCCAGAACATCCCCTTTGTTGAAACGGCCGACGCAACCTTATCCAGCGGAATCGGCAGGAACTTGCCGCGTTGCGTGAGGAATTCCAGCAAGTCAGTCAGTTCCACTTTCGTGAGCTGCTTTTCAAAGCCTTCGGGCATCAGCGATTTTTGTGACTGCTGCAACTCTTCGATTTGCTCCCGCTGCACGACTTGCTTCTTGCCTTCCGCGTCGATGAGTTCAACCGCGGTTTTACTCTCGGAAGCCAGCAATCCAGTCAGCACCCGACCGTCGTCGACGAGCACCGTGTACGCGCGATAGTTCCCTTCGACGCTGCGACTCGGATCGAGCAGGTGAATCACCAGTTCCTTCTTGGGATGAACGGCCATGCCGGTGAGATCGGGGCCGACCTTCGTTCCTTCACCACTGTGCGTGTGGCACTTGGCGCAGACTTTTTTGAACGCCGTTTTGCCGGCGACCGGATCGCCCTTGTCGGTGGTGATCGAGATCAGCTCTTCAATCACCTTCTGTCGATCTGCGTTCGGCAAACCGCCGCCGGCTGCGAGGAGTTTTTTCGCGCGATCACGCAAGGTTCGATCGGGATGTGCGGCGAGGGACTGTTTTTGATCGAGGCTCAGTTCGTTCAAGGCAAATTCATTCTTCTCAGCCGCATCGAGCATCGCCCGCGTCCATTCGCTGCGGGAAACAATCGCTTGCACGATTGTCGCGCGACCTGCCGGCGTGACGGACTTCAAACTCCCGAGCAATGCAGCGCCTGTCTCTGGCGATTCACTTTTCGAAGCCGCTTCGATCAGGCCTTGCGCGAGCTGTGGCGAAATCCGCGGCGAAAGCATTTCGAGCAGAGCAGCGGTTGCTGCGGAATCCGTTTTGCGGAACTCAACCAACTGCTTGGCCGCAGTCACGCGCGCGGTGTCTTCGACTTTGTCGTTCTGCACTGTGGCAAGCAATGTCGCTGCAATTTCTTCAGCGTATTGGTCAAGCTTTTTACTGCCGAGCTTACGGGCGAGGGAGATGACGGTGGATTGCTCGGTGGCAGGGACGATTTTTAATAAGCTGGCGAGGGCGAGTTCTTGTGGGTCGGTAAGCCTGGCCATCTGCCCTCGTGGCCAACCTTTTTCCAAACCACTGAGCAGCGTCGCAACAATCTGCGGATCTGCTGTTGTTGCCGACACCAGCAGTGCGCCGATTTGTTCGCCGGCCTGTTCGCCGCGGGCAAAATGCTGAGCGACGATCGCGAGCCGCTCTCGCAGCAAGGAATTCGTCAGATCGATCTTCGCGCCTCGCTGCAAACTCGCGGCGAGCAATTCTTCGGCATTGCGAGCAGCCGCCGCTGTTACGGCGTCGAGTAACCAACGATCGCGGATGATATCTGCATCTTGCAGCGCGGCCAGGATATTCGCGGCAGCTGCTGGCGAGGATGCGCGGTCCGCGAGCGCCAGATAGGTCGCTAACCGAGCCTGACCATCGGGATCGGCCAGCAGGTTGGCGGCCAGGATCAAATCGACGTACGTCCCTGCATCGGTGCCCGTTCTCTGAGCGTCGGCCACCAGTGCCAGAACAGCATTGCGGCGGACTCCAGCCGCTGAATGTCGCAGCGCCGAGCCCAGGGCTGCGGAGAATTGTGCGCGTTGGTCTCGAACGGTGAGGGCGTGGAGCGTCCAAATCGAATGCATGGCCGGTGGGCAAAGGCCCGCCTCATCCGCCTTCGAACTCTTGACGGTGTCAATCAATTGCGGGATCACCGACGCGGCCTGTTGTTCGATGAGCATCCGCTGCGCATGCAACCTCCAAAACATATTGTCATTCGACAGCGTCTTCAACAGCGTTTCAGGCGAAGCATCTTTCAGCGAGAGCGGCTTCTGCTTATCCGCCTTCGTATAAACCACGCGATAGATCCGGCCATGCTTCTTATCGCGCAGGTTCGTTTCATACGCATTGCCGCGGCCGTTTTTAAAACCGGCCGGCGTGGGATTGTGCTGCACGATGTAGTTGTACCAATCGATGACCCACACATGACCGTCGGGGCCGACCTCAGCCATGATCGGGGCGGTCCATTCGTCGTCGCTGGCGAGCAGGTTCCAACTGTTCTTGCTGCTGAAGTCGGCGCCGTTGCGGGTGAGACGGAAGGTTGCCGCTAAGTGGCCTGTAGGATCGGTGACAAACGCGGTGCTGTTCCAGTACTCGCGCGGATACGTGCGAGCCGTGTAAACCGCATGACCAGCCGCAGCGGTGAAGCTGCCATGATGATCGACTTCGCGAATCTTATCGGTGATCGGATAAAAGCGATCGCTCTCGGCAATCGTGCCGAGCACGCTGCTGCTCCAACCGCGAACGCGCTCGTAATAGCGATTCGCAATCGGCATGTAGACGCTCGGGTTGCCGTTGGCCGTGCTGCCGAGCAGGATGCCGTCTTCGGTGATGCCGACGCCCCAGCTGTTGTTGTTGGTGTTGCGGAGGAACTCGAACTCGGTGACTTTCACGTCGTCTTTGTCCGCGCCGACTTTGAACCGATAAAAGCCCTGCTTGAACGACTGCGGCTGGCCGGCGATCTGGCCTTGAAAGCCCGCGTAACCGACCTGGCCGTAGTACCAATTGTCGAGGCCATACCGCAAATTGCTCGGGCCCGCGTGCGTGTCTCCCGTCGACCAACCGGTAAAGAGAACTTTGCGCGTGTCGCACTTGTCGTCGCCATCTTCGTCTTTCAAGAACAGTGTGTCTGGCGCTTGATGGACAATGATCCCGCCGCGGCAGAAGGCCAGGCTCGTCGGAATGCTCAGCTTGTCGGCAAACACCGTGAACTTATCGGCCCGGCCGTCGCCGTCGGTGTCTTCGCAAATGCGAATGCGATCGCGACCCTCGCCTTTCGGCTGCATTTCGTTCGGATAGTCGACCGTTTCGCAAACCCACAGTCGGCCGCGCTCATCCCAGTTCATGCAGATCGGTTTGCCTTGGAGTTCCGGCTCAGCGACGAACAACTCGACATGAAAGCCCTGCGGCGTGACCAGATGTTTCAAAGATTCTTCCGGTGAAACCGGTTTCTGCATTTGCCACTTTTCATTGCCGCGGCTGGCACCACGCTGCGGTGGATAGAACGGCACATCGGCGGGGACGTATTCGAATGGCTTTACGTCCTTAGCGACCGTCGTCATGTTCGGCTTGTCTTGAAACGCGGGCACCACATCCGGATTATCTTTCACCGCCCAGCGAATGCCTCGCTCGAGCAGGTTGTGAAAACCAGGATTTCCGAACGTCCGCTGATCATGGCCCCAGGCGGTATAGAACACGCGGCCCTTGCCTTGCGTGCGAATCCAGGTCCAAGGCTCTTTCCCATTTCCTTCGGCGCGATACTCCAGCACTGTGCGATCGGTCGGGTTGTGCTTGTCATGCACGTACGTTTCGTCCCAACTCTCAAAGCCGCCGAAGCCACGCAGCAGCGGATGATCTTCTTCGCTGAGTTGCGTGCGGAACGTGCCGGTGCCGTGCCGTTTGAATTGAGCGCCGACTAACGCGATGTATTTGGGCGAATTTAAAAAGCAGTACGAAGCGCAATGCAGCGGAATGAACCCCTTGCCGCTTTCGACGTAACCGAGTAGCGCCTTTTCCTGCTCGGGCGAGATCTCGGTCGTGTTCGCATAGATCATGAGCCCCGCGTATTCGCTCAGCGTCTTTTCATTGAGATCGCTCATCTTCTCGGTGTAAGTCAGGTCGATGCCGCGCTCTTTGAGTATCGGCATGATCTGCTTGAAGCGGGCCTCAGGTTGATGATGGCCGCGGTCTCCGAGGAAGAGGAGTTTAAGGCGCGGTGCATCAGCGGCTGAGACAGTCGTCGCCAAGAGACAGAGCATCAGCGTAAGACGAGTGGAGATGATCATCGCATTCAACCTTCGGAGGAGATAAACCACGGAGACACAGAGAGCACAGCGATGACAACTCCGTGTCCTCTGTGCCTCTGTGTTTCACACATTTCTAACCCAGCGTAAACTCCGGCAACTTGACAATTTCGCCACCCTTCAGTGCCGATTCGTGCGCACATATACCAACGCAGGTCCAGTTCGCCGCTGTCACCGCGTTCGGCCGCGGGTCGCGGTTTTCGCTCAGCGCACTGATCATTTCATGCACCAAGTGCGGGTGCGAACCTCCATGGCCGCCGCCCTGAATGAACGACAGGTGATCGGCGTCTTGAATCGACTTTGTAAACTTCCGAATCGGCTCGGGCAGCAGGTGCGCGAAGTCCGTCACCTCGATCTTCGAGGCAATTTCATGCTCCGGTTTCTTCGCCGTGTGTAGCACGTGCGGCTCCCCTTCGACGAGCGTCCACTCGAAGCTCTTCTTCGTGCCATAGACATCGAAGCTCTCGCGATACTGCCGGGCGACGTCGTACAGGAACCGCCAGATGTGGGCGGTGAGATCCTGGTCCTTGACCTTGATATGGCAGCTCTCAACGGCGAACTTGTTGCCGGACTTCTTCGCGATGTCGTCGCGCACGGTGCCGCTGCCGAAGCAGCTGACGTACTCCGCCTTGCCGTCGACGAGACCCAGGCACGGGCTGACGACGTGCGTCGCGTAGTGCATGGGGATCATCCGCTCCCAGTAATCCGGCCAGCCGTCCATGTCCTGCGGATGCGACGCGGCCAAATGCTGAATCTTGCCGAGCTCGCCCTTCTGGTACATCTCCTTAATGAACAGATACTCGCGAGCGTACACGACCGTCTCGGCCATCATGTACTTCAGGCCGGTCTTCTTCACCATCTCGACGATGGCTTTGCAATCCTCAATCGTCGTCGCCATCGGCACGGTGCACATGACATGCTTGCCGGCCTTGAGCGCGGCGAGGCTCATCGACGCGTGATCGGGAATCGGGCTGTTAATGTGCACGAAGTCGACGTTCGGATCCTTTAACACGTCGTCGTAGCTGGTGAATCGCTTCTCGATTTTGAAACGATCGCCGACGATGTTCATCTTCTCGGCGTTACGCTGGCAGATCGCATAGACGTTGGCATTCGGATGGGCTTGATAGATCGGAATGAACTCGGCGCCGAAGCCGAGCCCGATCATTGCCACGTTCCACTTTTTGCCGCTCATGTTGGTCGCTCCTGGTGCGAGAAGAGGTTTCTGTGTCAGTTGGATTTTTCTTAGCCTAGTGATTTCTGAGGCCGCAACTATCGGGAATGCCAAATTTTTGCCGTCGCTGGGTTTGCTCAATCATGAACACCGGACTGCATTGTTCAGGCCGAGTGTGACCCGCTACGGACTTTCTTTCAGACTGAAATAATATAGCTTCAGGGTAATCACGCGGCAATAGTACTTACTCCGCGGCGCGCGACCGCCCGGACAATGTTCGCGCCCTGAAGCGACGGTCGCGCAGGTAAGATGAGGGTTGATTTCCGGAGCCTCCTCGTGCGGTAGATTCCGGATCCACGCGTAAAATGGCTGCACCATGAAAGCTTTGTTCACATTCGCATTGGCGTTGCTCACGGCCACGGTTTGTTCCGCTGCAGACCGCCCCAACGTCGTCTACATCCTCTGCGACGACCTCCGCGCTGATTGTCTCAGCATTGCTGGGCATCCGCATTTGAAAACGCCGCACATCGATCGGATCGCGAAGGAGGGCGTCTATTTCAAGAACGCCTTCTGCACGACGAGCCTGTGCAGCCCGAGTCGCGCGAGCATTCTCAGTGGACAATATGCCCATGCCCATGGGGTGCTGAATAACTTCACCGAGTATCCCATCGATTTGCCGAGTTTTCCGCGGCAGTTGCAGGCGGCCGGTTACGAGACGGCGTACATCGGCAAGTGGCACATGGGCGAGGAGAATGATTCGCCGCGGCCCGGCTTCGATCATTTCGTGACGCACAAAGGGCAAGGGAAGTATTTTGATACCGAGTTTGCGATCAACGGCGAACGCAAGGTCATTCCCGGTTATTACACACACGTCGTTACGGAGTTGGCCGAAAGCTGGCTGAAGCAAAAACGCGACAAGCCGTTTCTGCTGATGCTCGGCCACAAAGCGCCGCACAGTTTTTACATGCCCGAGGAAAAATACGCTCATGCGTTCGACGATGTGAAGATCGAGTATCCCGCGTCGGCGTTTCAACTCGACGACAAGCCGGCGTGGTTCAAGACGCGACTCAACACCTGGCATGGCATCTACGGCCCGCTGTTTGATTTTCGGAAGAAGTTTCCCGACCGCAGCCCAGAAGCGGTGAAGGATTTCGCCGCGATGACGCGCAGCTATTGGGGGACGATCCGGAGCGTCGACGACAGCGTCGGTAAACTGTATTCGCTGCTGAAAGAGCGCGGCGATCTCGACAACACGATCTTCATCTTCGCCGGCGACAACGGCCTGCTGAACGGCGAACACGGGATGGTCGACAAGCGGACGATGCACGAGCCCAGCATTCGTGTGCCGATGGTGTTGCGCTATCCGCCGCTCGTTTCGCCGAAAAAACCACAAGAGATCAACCAACTCACGCTGCATGAAGACATGGCGCCGAGCATTCTCGAAATGTGTGGCGCTCCGCCGCTGCCAAAAGCGCACGGCCGCTCGTGGAAGACACTGATCGAGAAAGGGGACAAGGAATGGCGAACGAGTTTTCACTATGCCTACAACTACGAAAAGCAATTTCCCTACACGCCGAACATCCGCGGTGTGCGCACGGAGCGCTGGAAATACATTCGCTATCCGCATGGTGACGGAAGTGCCGATCGGCACCTGGCGGAGCTTTATGATCTGCAGAGCGATCCCGCGGAAGCGAAAAATCTGATCAACGATCCAGCCCAGAAAGAGCAGATCGCCAAACTGCAGCGTGAACTCGCTCGCTTGCTCAAGGAAACCGGCGCAATTCCTGATAAAATGCCTCTCGATGCGGGCATTAAGGACGAACTGCCTGATCTGAAGATTCGGTAACGCCGTAGTCTGCGAACAGATCACTACTCCGTCTTACGCGAGGATCCGTGAAAGCTCCCATCCCTGATTCCCGACCCTTGACTCCCGCCGTCGAATCCGGCTGGCCGCAACACGCCGGCCCCGAGCCGATCGCCGGTTGGCAGCGGGCAATCTTGCTGTTTACGGGGCTGGTGCTCGTGGCGCTGCTGATCACTGCCGCGCTCCTTCCGCCCAGCAAAACCGGCATGGGTACGCATCAACAATTGGGTTTGCCGCCCTGTTCTGTGGTGATGATCTTTGGCAGCCGTTGCCCAGCTTGCGGCATGACAACGTCCTGGGCCCACCTGATGCGCGGCCAGGTGCTGCAATCGGCCCACGCCAACACCGGCGGCATGTTGCTCGCGATGTTCGCGATCGTCGGCGGCCCTTGGATGCTTGCTTCCGCCGCCGTGGGCCGTTGGTGGCTGGGTATGCTCAACCCGGCTTGGGTCCTGGGCATCGGCGGCTTGGTCTTCACCGTCACCACCGCGCAATGGCTGTGGCGGCTGTGGGCGTAGTGGGGACCAAGCAAAATTCTTCGATTGCGCGGCAGGCTGGTGAAACTCCCGAGCGATTGCCGGAAATTCTTGGCTAAGTTTCGCGCGACTTGTGTCATATAGTAGTCGCCATGGAAAAACCCGATAGCCACGAGCTGCGCGTGCAGCAGTTGTTTGTTCGTTACCAGGGCCAGCTGCGCGCCTATCTGCTGGCGTTGCGGCCTGATTTCGCGCTCGCGGATGATGTTCTGCAGGAGGTGTTTTTGGTCGTGACTGCCCAAGCCGCTGATTTCGACCTGAGCACGAGCTTTCTGGCTTGGGCGCGGACGATTGCGAGGTTTAAGTTCCTCGAGGCCTGCCGTCGTTTGCCGCAGGAAACGCTGGACCCCGAAGCCGCGGCATCGCTCGCGGCCGCATGTCCCGAGAATTGGGGCGGCGATGAAAAGCTCAGGGCTTTGGCGCGCTGCCTCGGCGGGTTGGCGCCAGCTGCTCAGGAAATCGTCCGGTTGCGGTATCTGCGCGAACACTC
Source organism: uncultured Pirellulaceae bacterium (assembly GCA_964394305.1). Lineage (GTDB taxonomy): Bacteria > Planctomycetota > Planctomycetia > Pirellulales > Pirellulaceae > Anatilimnocola. The sequence goes on along the minus strand of CAYMWL010000028.1, from coordinate 44,620 downwards.
CCCGGCGGAAATCTCACAGATCCTCTCGCGCACCGTCAATTCGGTGGCCGTGGCCTTGTCGAAGGCCCGCGTCGCCTTGCGAGAGTGCATCGAACGGCAACTTCGTCTGGAGGCAGCCCGATGAACAATGACCACTGGGATTCCCTCATTCAGGGGCACCTGGACGATGTGTTGAATGCCGCCGAGCGCGCGGAATTCAACACGCTGGTCCGCGAGTCGGAAGCGGCGCGACGCCGATTTTGGGAACTCGCAGAAGTGCACGGACTGGCTCGCGATGCGGCCCGGTTGGCCTGGCCCGGCGAGGATGCCCTGGCGATCGCGAGCCCCACGCCACGGCAGGCCTGGTTCCCGTCCCGTTTCGCGAATTGGCGGCCCGTTGGCTTGATTGCGGCCGGCATTTTGCTGGGGGTGTTGATGTCTGGCCTGGCTTGGGCCATCGTGCGGCCGGATGTGCAGCCAGAAATCGAGTTGTTGGCAGAAGGATTCGAATCCGTCGCGACGACTCCCTTGCCAGGCGGTTTGCCCCAACAGGCCGGCGTGTGGAGCGGCGACTTTACGGAGATCATCGCGGCCCAGGCTGATGTCCAGCCGATCGGCGCGCGGATGCTTCGCTTTCTCAGTGCCGACTACGAAGGGAAGCCGAATCCAGGCGGCTACATCGGCGAGATCTATCGCTTGATGGATGTTCGCGACTTGCACGCGACGGTGGCTGACGACAGTGCCGTCGTACAGGCCTCGGCGCTCTTTAATGCCGGCTCGTTGCCCGCCGCTGAAACGTATCAAACGAGTTTGTCCATTTATGCTTTGGACGCTGCAACGGTGAACGACGGCACATTGAACCAGGGGACCGCATTGCTCGACCGAGCCTTGGCGGTGACGCGGCGGAGCAAGCAGGAACTCGATCGCGACACTGCTTCCTGGCAACAGTTGGTGACGGAGCTTCGACTCCCGGCGAACACCGAGTTTCTGCTGCTGCGAATCGCAATCGCTCACAGCGGATCAGCTCGCCAGGCACGTGGTCACGAAAAATTTGCCGCTCACTATGCCGACGATATTCGCGTGTCGCTCGCCCATCGTCCTCTCCAGCCATAAGCGAACACTTGCATGCATTTTCACTTGCCACGCTTCGTGATCAATCGCGCTGCTCTTTGCGTTGCGCTCGCCTGGGTCGTGTTGTCGAATGCCGATCTGCTGCTCGCCGCCGAGCCCGCTGCGAAAGTTCAACTCAGCCCACAGCAGCGAACGTTCCTACAGACGTACTGCAGCCAGTGTCACAACGAAAAGGAGCACGAAGCGCAGTTTCGTGTCGACGATCTGCCGCTGGAGGTTACCGATATACGAACGGCGGAGCGCTGGCAAAAAGTTTTGAATGCCTTGAATGCGGGCGAAATGCCACCCGCCGAGGCCAAGCAACCGCTGGCCGAGGCGAAGGCCGACTTTCTGGATGAATTGGCCAATTTCATGGTGACGGTTCGGAAATCGCTCGGAGATCGCCAAGGCGCGGTCACCATGCGGCGACTGAACCGCCGCGAGTATCGCAACACACTGCGCGAATTGCTGGGAGTCGAAATCAATGTCAGTGAGTTGCCAGCCGATGTTGGCACGGGCGGGTTTGATACGGTTGGCTCCAATCTCTTCATGTCGAGCAATCAGTTCGAGCAGTACCTCGCACTCGGCCGCGAAGCGCTCGACGAAGCATTCGAACGTCACGCTGCCCGCGATGTTGAAAAGAGATATCGACTCGAAGGCGAAGAGACCACCGTCCGCATTCGCCAATTCGTCGCCGATACGTTCGACGCCCATGAGCGCGGCAAGCAGTGGATCGCCGCCGTCGAAGCAGCCGCTGCGCGACCCGAAAACGCTGCCGTCGTCGCCGAGATTCGGAAAACGGCCAAAGACGACGCGATCTTCCGCCGCTCGTGGGAGAAAATCACCGGCGCTCCGGCGCCAGAATCGTTCGGCTTCAAAACCGGAGAGAACAACGCCGACAAGGCCAATCGGGCGGCGAACAACATCAACTCGTTTCCTTATTACAAGTACTACCTTGAACAACCGGAACTGGAACGCGGCGGTTATTTGACGATTGGCGTGGGGAACGATCTGAATTCTCACATTCCCTTGCTCGTGCCCTTCGGCTGGCCCGTGGGCGAATACGTTGTACGGCTGCGCGTCGCGGCAACTGCCGATGCTGCGCCCGAGCGCAGGTTCCTGGAATTTGGCATCAATCCTCGGCACGGGCAGGTGATGAGCACGCACCAGATCACCGGCACGATGGAATTGCCGCAGACCATTGAAATTCCCCTGACCCTGACGCGCGGTCACGCCGAACGCGCCAACCGCACCTTGTTCATTCGTGAAAAGGGAACCGCGGACCATTACACCCAGACGCGCCGCCGGTTCGACGAACCCAAACGAAAAAACGGCATCGGGCCAACGGTCGCGCTGTGGGTCGATTGGTTTGAAATTGAACGCCAACCGGAGACGAGCAAGCCTGCTGCCCCCGGCCTGGCTCCGTTGCGGAAAATCCTGGCGACAAAGGGCGAGCCCTTACGCCCTGACCTGCGACTTGCCGTGCAGAGTTTTGCCAGTGAGGCATTCCGCGGCGTGACGCCTGAAGAGGCTTATGTCGATCGTTTGCTGACCGTGTATGACGGGCTACGGAAATTGGGACGGAAACATGACGATGCCTTTCGGGAAACGCTGGCAGTCATCTTGGCCTCGCCGCGCTTTTTGTATCTGGCTGAACCGACAACCGACGGTCAGCGGCGGCCTCTCAGCGGCTCCGAGTTGGCCGTTCGGCTGTCCTATTTTCTATGGGGAGCGCCCCCTGATGCGCGGCTGCGTGAACTCGGCAGCAACGGCGAACTGCTGCAGCGTGAAGTGTTGGTTGCTGAGACCACCCGCCTGCTCAACGATCCGCGCGCAATCGATTTCACGCACCCGTTCGTGCATCAATGGCTGGGTCTGGAGCGGCTCGATTTTTTCGAGATCAATCGCGAACTGTATCCGCGCTTCGATGATGCGACCAAGTTGGCAGCCCGCGATGAAGTGTTCGCCACCGTCGACCGACTTTTACGCGAAGATGGAAAGCTCGCTGATTTGCTGAAGGCTGATTATGTGGTCATCAACAGCGTGCTGGCCGGATATTATGGAATCGAGGGTGTGATCGGAGATGAATTTCGCCGCGTGCAACTCCCTGCCGGTTCGCCCCGCGGCGGACTGCTGGGAATGGCGGCCGTGAGCGTCATGGGTGGCAATGGCGAAGTTACCAGTCCCGTGGAACGAGGCGCCTGGGTGCTGCGCAAGTTGCTGAACGATCCGCCGCCGCCGGCCCCCGCGAATGTTCCGCAGATTGCCCGTCTGGCAGGACGCGTGCTGACGACGCGCGAACGTTTGGCGGCGCATCAAGAGCAAGCGCAATGTGCCAGTTGCCATCGCAAGATCGATCCCATTGGATTCGGTCTGGAAAACTTCGACGCTGCCGGCCAGTGGCGAACTGAGGACAGCTATTTGCTGGTGAAGGACGATGGTAAACCAGATCCGAAAACCAGGAAGACCTGGACCATTGATCCTGCCGGATCCTTTCATCGTGGTACGGCGTTCCGCGACTACTTTGAACTGCGCGATCAAATTGCGGCGCGTGAAGACGACTTTGCCCGCGGCTTCAGTTCGGCACTGGTCGAGTACGCACTCGGGCGGCCGGTTGGGTTTAGCGACGAGCCACTGCTTGCTGCGATGGCAGCGCGGACCCGCGGCGAGCAAAGGTCGATACGTCAATTCATTCACGTTCTGGTCGCCAGCGAAGCATTTCATACCAAGTAACGGAAAGTGCGATTCCTATGAGCAAGTTGTTCTCGCGACGTTGTTTTCTGCAGTCGTCTTCCGCCCTCATCGCGCTGCCGCTCCTGGAGTCGCTGGGCTCCGGTCGAGTTGCAGCCGCAGAAACAGCCGTCGCACCGAAGCGCGCTGTCTTTCTCGGATTTGGTTGGGGTGTGACCGAAGAGAGTTGGTATCCAAGGCTCGATCAGCCGGGCGCGAACTATGAGTTGCCCGCGGGCCTCAAGCCGCTGGCCCGTCACCGCGGTGACTTCAGCGTGGTGCAAGGTTTGTGGAACAAGTATTCGAACGAAGGACATGCCGGTAGCACGTGGTGGCTCACCGGCGCTAATCGATATGCCCAGGTCGGGCAGGGTTTTCACAACAGCGTTTCGGTCGATCAGGTGGCGGCAGCCGAGTTCGGGAAGCACACGCGGTTCGAATCGCTGCAATTCAGCAGCAGCGAAAGCGCCGGCGGCTCCGGGCATGGCCCTGGTTTATCACTTTCCTGGGATACGCGGGGCAAACCGATCGGTGGGCTCAACAGCCCACTGGAAGCTTTTCATCGCTTGTTCTCCAAGGACGCCACACCGCTGAACGAACGGCAAGCGATGCTGCAACAACGCCGCAGCGTGCTCGACGCGGTGCTCGAAGATGCCAATTCCTTGCGCCGAGGGCTCGGCAACACCGATGCTGCCAAGCTTGACGAATATTTCGAAGGCATTCGCGGCATCGAAACTCGGCTCAGCAAAGACGAACAATGGCTGGGTGTGCCGCAGCCGAAAACCGCGCTCCGCGAGCCGCAGGGCGGGCTGGCTGGGTATGAAGAAATCAAGCTGATGTATGACATCATCGTGGCCGCGTTGCAAACCGATGCTACGCGCGTGCTGACGTATCGACAGCCGGTGAGCACGCTGCTCACAAGCTTGGAGATCAAAGTCCATCCGCACGACATGAGCCATTACCACACGGTGCGGGGCGAGAAACTCGCTGCCTCGCAAAGGCGCGATGAGGCGCAAAGTGAACTGCTGGCCGGCCTGATCGACAAATTGAAGGCAACCAAAGAGCCGGATGGTTCCAGCTTGTTCGACCATACCACCGTCGTCTACGGCAGCAACCTTCGCACCGGCCACTCGCTCGATAACTGTCCGACGATCGTCGCCGGGCAGGGCTCGGGCCTCAAACTGGGACACAACATCGTGACTGCTAAGGGCACGCCGCTCTGCAATCTCTGGCTAGGGCTATTGCAGGGGATGGGAATTCGCGCGGAACGCCACGGCGATAGTACGGGACCACTGACGGAAGCTTTTGTATGAGTTTCAGAATGCTGAAATTGCAAATATTGTTGGTCTGTTGCTTGACGATGTTGTCAGTAACTGCAGCCGAACCACCAGCAAAAACAGCGGTCAAGAACACCTTTGGAATCAATCCCGAGTGGGTAACTTCGCCGGCAATGCTTCAAGCGCTTCAGAAGCTGCAGCAAGCCGGAGTGGTGACCGGTCGCCGCGGTTCCTTGACGTTCTTCCGCTGGACCAGCAATGAACCTCCTCGGTTGGCCCATCTAGGTCTTTGGGGCCCGCAAGTGACCGACGAATTATTGGCACATGCCAAACTGCTACCCGATCTGGAGTTCGTCAGTCTGTATGAAACCAACGTCGCTGACGACGGTGTGCAAGCGCTGGCCCGGCTGCCGAAACTGCGACGCCTGAACATCGCGCCCATCTGCCGCTACGAAAAGGCAGGGTTCGGTCCGCCGCAGTGGTCTTATCCCTTCATGGCCGAGCGGAAAGAGCGGCCTCGCATCACGGGGCGCGGCCTGCAGGCGTTCAGCAACTTGGCGAACTTGGAATCGCTGGAGCTACTCGATGCTCGGCTGACAACCGCTGACCTGGCGATTCTCAAAACATGGCCCAAGTTATCGGAAGTTGCTCTGCCGAACGCCATGGATGCAGAGACGATTCAAAATTTGCAGGCTTGCCCGCGACTGAATCGACTCACGCTCGGCTATCGCGAAGTAACGGCGAACGAATTGAAACATCTGGCCAAGTGGCAGAACCTGCGGCGACTGACACTCATTCAAGCGCGACTTGCCGACGAAGCTCTGGCTGCATTAGGAGAACTACAAACCGTCGAGGAGATTCGACTGACCGAATGCAGTCTGAAGGATGATCGCCTGCAACACCTGCGACTTGGCGCAAAGGCGAAGAGCCTGCTGTTGGATCGCAACGAGATTAGTGGACCTGGCTTGAAGTACCTCGTGAACTTGGCGCCCACCACGCTCGGACTGGAGCACAACAATATCTCCGACGATACGCTCCAGCACTTGCCGCAGATGAACAGTGTGGGTGATCTGCGACTGGCGTATTGCCGGGCCATTTCTGATCGGGGATTGCGTAGCGGTGTGTTGCAGAAGATGCTCCACGTGAAGCGCCTCAATCTGCGCGGCCTGAAACAAGTGACCGACGCTTCGCTGAACGATTTAGAGCATTTCCGCCATCTGGCGCACATTGGCCTGCGTGAAACTTCCGTCAGCGCAGCTGGCGTGGCTCGGCTGAGGACGTCATTGCCTCAGACCGACGTTTTTAAATAGCGCGATTCTTGCGCAGTGCTGGTGGCAACCTCAGCCCAGAAACTTTTCGATCGGACCTTTTTGATTGAGGTTGAACTTTGCGAGTCCGGTGTCCAACTCGCCATAGTGGGCGATGGGATTGCCGAAAGCGTTGAGCAGCGTCGTGTACCAGTTTCCTAATGTTTTGTGACCGGGCTGGCCGTAGTTGGGCAAACGAATGTAACGCCGGGCAATGTCGAGCGGGCAGTTGCGACCAGCGAGTACTACGAACGGAAATTCCAGTCCCAAGCTGTGATGCGTTTCGCCGCTGTCGGGAAAGTAGAACAGCATCGTGTTGTCAAACATCGTGCCGTCTCCTTCGCGCACGCTCTTGAGCCGCGTCACGATCCGGTCGACAAGCGTCATGTGATATTGTTCGCTGCGGGCACGAACTTCTTCGGCCGCGATGCCGCCGATCGTCTTACCATGCCCGATGTCGTGCATGTTGACCTTTTCGGTCTCCAGCCCGGGAATGCCCGTGTAGTGATGACCGAGTTCATCCACCGTGAAGGCTACAACATTCGTCAAGCCCGAGATCAGTGCGGCGAGCAAAACCTCGGTATGACCAGCCTGCCGGTCATACGTCGTCATCTCGTCGCTCAAGTATTTTTCCTGCAACTTCGGTGTGTGCTGGCGAAGCACCTCGGTCATTAGATCCACCTGCCGGTTTCGTTCTTGAATGGCAGAAACGGCTTCGGAGTAGCGTTGGATTTTCGCCTGCTCAACGCCGGCCACCGCTTGCAGGCGGCTGGTCTCGTTGCCGGCAACAAAGTCCAGCACCTTGCGTTCGAGCTGATAGCGAATTCGTTCGTCGGCGTTGGTCGATACCGACTTGAAGAGTTCCTGCAACGCCACTCGCGGCGAACCAAATGCATAATTGGGCTGCTGCGGGCCGCGGGCCGAAAAGCCTTGCGCGATGCCGTTGAGACTGCCGCGGGGATTGCCGCCGTCGAGCGGAAAGCAGGCGAGCTCGATGTGCTCGAGGGGCGACGGAAACAGCCTGGCCAGTTCAAAATCGACTGTCGCCCAACGAATCGAGCTGACCCGTTCATTGGCTTTGAATACGCCCAGCGACGAGCACCATGAGTGATGCCCCGTGGTGCACATCTTGCCAGACAACCCCTGCAACAGCGTGAGGTTTTCCTTGTGGGCCGTCAGCGGACTGAGCCAGGCCGGAAGTTCGTGCTGGTCGAGGTCAACTTCGCTGGGTGCCTTTTGCTGCTCTTTTTCCAAGAGTTGTTTCGAGAACGTCGGCGGCACCAGGACGCGCGGAAACAAACCGTTGCCGCGGTGCATGAAAATGAATCGCTTCGGCGGCTTGGCCACCGTAGATTCAGCGCTAAACGCCTGAGGCAAGAGTGTCAACGCGCCCGCGCTCAGCAATGCTGCCTGTTGATTGAACTGACGACGAGTAGTTGTCATGGTAAATCCTGAGTTGGTTTGCGATAGATAAATGAATCAGAGGTCAACAGCGACGCCACCACCGCGCGGAAACTGCCGCCACTGCTGACGTAAGCCTTGTCCGCGTCGATCAAGGTCTGCGAGTCCGACGGCAGTTCGTTGCGTCCCATAAAAAACCGAAACGCGTGGCGGATGATCGACTGGCGGACGCGCTCGGAACGAGACAGGCGATCGATCAACTCGAACGCATCCTGCACTTTGCCGTCAAGTTTCGTGTCGCCCGTTCCACTCAACTCGCCAGTCGAATCGATCGGGCTGGTTTGATAGACATCGGCGACGTCCTTCCCGTTGCCAGCGCGAATCAGGTTGTCGGGGTGCTCTCGTTCTTCTTTGGTCCGGAATCGCCCAAAGTCATCGAAGCTTTCGAACGGCAGTCCCAGTGGATTCATGTGCTGATGGCATTTCCAGCATTCCGCTTTGTGAGTCACTCCTTCGACTCGCTCGCGGAGCGTTTTGTGCGGATCGTCTGGCACCTGTGCATCGACGGTGATCGGTACATCCGGGACGCGTCCGGCCAGCAGCTTCTCTCGAATCCAACGGCCACGCCGAATCGGATCCGTATGGAAATTGCTCGAGTGGGCAATCAACCAGGCGGGGTGCGTCAACAGCCCCTTGCGATTGGCAATTCGAAAAGGCTGCTCGACGGGATAGTCCCAATACTCGGGATTGTCGCGCGGCTCTTTGTACTTATCGTTTTCCACGCCGATGTAGCGATGACGCGTGGGAAGCGGCGGCAGGCTATAGCTGACCGAATGATAGTATGAGTAACCATGAGTGAACGGACCGCGGGTGAAGGGAGTCGTGCCGCGGCCGAACGTATCCTGAAAATAGTACATGTACGACAGGAAGTTCCGTTTCTGCTTCCACAGTTCTTTCTCGCGCCCGTCGAGAATCTTCGCGCCGGTGAGCAGTTTGAAATGTTCGCCCATCACTCGCTCGGGCTCGGTTTTCCACGGTGTCTCTTTGAGCGTTTCGTAAACTCGCTGCCACTCGGCAATGCAGGCCTTGCCAGCCGCAGTGTCGAGATTGTGATAGACGAAAAACTGATCGGTGGTCAGGAGCGTTTCAAAGACCTGCCGGTTTTGATCGAGACACGCGATCACTAGTTCGTCGGCCTCTTGAATGAGCCAGCCCGGCGTACCGGTGTGACCGCGATCGGGATTTTGATAGAAGCCGCCGCTGCGCGGGGTGTCTTTGAAAACCTTAAGCGCACCGGTGTAGCCGAAGAACTCGCGAAAAAATCGGACCAGTTTCGGATGCGAGGTGACATGCGACTTGATGTGCATGCCGCTGAGCGCCGGATCGACCGGACCGCGAAAGAAGTTCTGATCGGCGAGCAAGCGCTCAACCTCGCGGCGATAGTCCTCTTTGGTTTGCAGCCGGCCCTCGCTGGCAGCTTGGACTAAAACGGCATCCGGGCCGCGATCACCGAGCGCGTAAGCAATGGCGAAACTGGCTTCCCGCGGCGAAAGTGGAACGCGACCATCGGCATCGGGTTTGCCGGCCCCAAATTCCAAGCGGTAGAGAAACTCGGATTCCAGCAACACCGTGACCAGCATCTGTTGGAGCCCGGCCGTGTTGCCGCCCAGCGTGATTGCGTCGCGCGTGAGGGTTACATACTTTTGCAATTCAGCTTCAACAGCGGGCCGCTGTAGCACGAGAGCAAATTGCGTTTGTATGGCAGCAACGATCTCTCCCTCTGTTGGCGGCTCGGACTTCAGGATGATGGCCTCGAAAGCGGCGGGCGTAATTTTCGGATACCAACGGTCGCGGGCGTTTTCGAATTGATCGGCCTTAAACTCTCCTTTCTTCACGCGGGCTGCGCGGATCTGCTTCTCGGAAATCCACTGCGCGTTGCCGAGCATCACCAACAAGGTGCCACCATCGAGCGTGCCGTGATCGTAATAGCGCACGCCGGATTGATCGGGGAGCACAAACGGATTCGTCACGCCGACAAAGCCTTGCTGCCGAAACGAATCGCGATCGCGCCCTTCCAGTTGGAAGACATCCAGCACTCGTTCGTGGAAGATCTGTGGACTGACAAGCCAGCGTCGAGCAGGTGAGTAAGCGGACGTCTTCACCGTGCCGCCAAACAACAATTCATGATCGACATAATTCCCATACGCTGGATAACGGAGCTTCTCATCGAGCTTCGACGCGCCGTGCTTCCGTAACTCGGTACGCAGCCAGTTCGCGAGTGCCGTCCGTTCGGATTCGGGAACTTGCAGCTCATCGGCTGGGGGCATCGTGCGCAGGAAAAGCTGCTCCTGCACTTTATTCAGCAACTCTAACTGACTAGCAAGAGGCAGCGACGCCAATTCGCTGAGATTCACATCCGCTTTGCTGTCGTCCTTGCCATGGCAATCGGCGCAGTAGCGCGTCAACGCCTGGCTTACCTGTGATGGGATGAGGATGGACTTCGCTGTTGCCTGTGCGAACGCCACCGACCCGCCCAGGGCCAACCAGCTGATAACCAGCGGCGTCGACAAATGGATCAAAAGCTTTCTGGTGAATAACGGCATGGCTTTGGCTCAGGTAGTAAGTTGCGTCATGGGACCGGTGCTGTCGGCGAAGCGCTCGACCGGTACGTCCACTGCTTGCAGCAGCGAGACGAATAGATTGGCCAGTGGAACTTTCGCTGCACCCTCGAACGCGTGGAGTCGTCCATGCTTGAAACCCAGGCGATTTCCACCCGCCAACAACAGAGGATAATTCTGATTGCTGTGTGATGCATGCGGATGCGCGGATCCCCAGAGGACGAGCGTGCGGTCCAGCATGTTCCCGTCAGCCTCTGGCGTGTCGCGGAGACGCTGCAGGAAATAGGCGTGCTGCTCCGCGCGCCAGCGGTCCCATTGGCCGGAAAAATCTGCCGGGCGCTTGTGAGCAATATCGTGCGTGGCGCCCTTGTAACCGAGCGCGTAATTGGCGTAGTTCCACATCTCGCTGCTCTGCGAAGATTCGCTTTCCAGCATGAGCGTTGCGAACCGCGTGGAATCGGTCTGAAACGCCAAATACAGAAGGTCGTACAGGCAGCGGATGTACTCCAGCGGCTTGCTGTATGCAACTTCGAGGTTCAAGCCCTTGGTGTCAAGTTTCGGCAGCGGCTCATGAGTCCACTTGCTGGTGCGCTCAACGCGTTGCTCGAGGGCGCGCACCGAGTCGAGATACTCTTCCATCTTGACTGCATCTTCGCTGCCAAGCTGGAGCTTCAAGCTGCGGCCATTCTCCATGAGTAGGTCCAGAATGCTCGCCTCGCGTTTCAGCCCGGAGCGAACCTCTTCCACGCCTTTGCCTGCATAAGGCTCGAAGAGGCGGTTGAAGATCTCCTGGGGCCGGTGCATCGACGGAATCGGCCGCCCGGGACCGCGATGCGAGAGGGTCTTGCTCATACCGTAGGAACCGGTGCCCCCTTCGGTACCCAACACTAGCGACGAAAACCGTGTGTGATGGCCGAGCGCATTCGCGGCGACCTGATCGATGGAGATATTGTTGGTGCGCTCGGTTTCTGTCATGTCGGCGCCAGTGGCAAAGACATCGCCGCTGCTGTGTCCGCCCATCTTCCAACCACCTCGGTGATCGAGGCCGCGGAGATAGGTGACGTATTCCTTCAGGGGCTCCAGCGGCGCTGAGGACTTGTTGAAAGTAAGTGGGCCGGGATTCGCGCAGGGCCACCAACTCCATTCATGATGTTCTTTGCCGGGCTGCGGAATGCCGTTTGGCGCCTCGGGCATGTAGGCGCCATACGCGAAATAAGTCACGAGCAGCCGCTTCGGCAGTGCGCGTGGCTGTCCATCGGCTTCTTGGCTCATGCCTTGGAGAAAGGGCAACGCCAGTGCCAAGCCGCCGCCCTGCAGAAGTTCGCGTCGATTTAGCTGCCAGGATTTTGATTTCATGGTAGCTGCCCCGTGGTTCGTGGTGGGTGGTTCGTCGCAGTAAAAAGTTCGCTCTGACAAATCACGACGATCATGTCGCGCATTCCCAGCTTCTCGGAGTTGCACTTCTTTAGCAATCCTTCCAGCGTGAACCGATCGCGCACGGTGAGGGGGCGGCCAAGCGCGTACGTCATGAGGCGGCGCTGGACATTCCTGGCCACATCGTCACTGCGCTCGCGCAAGAGATGATCTTTGAGCTCCCGCATGCCGTTCACCATGGGGCCATTCGGCAGACGCGCATCGGCTTCGACCTTGACGGTGTTCACCTTCTGCAGGTAAGCCCGGTAGCCCTCGAGTGTGTGGTCTTCCTTGGCGAGAAATCCCCGCACCCGTGTTCCTTCACGTGGAACCAGCGGCTGCCATTGACCGATCGCGTTGTAGTGTTCAAACGGAACGCCCCACGGGTCGAGTCGTGCGTGGCAGTCGTTGCAGGCTTCAACCTGCCGATGTTTGATAAGCAGGTCTTTGATCGAAAGCGCCTTCTCCGCGGAGGCGCCAGCCGAGTCACTCAGCGCGGGGACTTCTGCCGGAGGTGCGGGTACTTCTTCCCCGAGAATCGCTTCACGGAGCCAGACCGCGCGATAGATCGGATGCGGTGCAGTGCCGGTGCCGTTACCAATGAGCACCGATCCCTGCGTCAGCAAGCCGCCGAGTTGATGACTCGTTTTCAGCGGCACTGCACGCAGTTCGTCCCCCTGTACATCCTCAACGCCATAATGTGCCGCGAGCCGTTGATTGAGCATTGCGAAATCGGAGTCAACGACGTTTAGTACGCTGGCATTGCGGCGAATCAATTCACCGACGAAGGCAATTGTTTCTTGCAGCATCTGATCGCGCACCGTCGGACGATATGGCTCCTCGGTCCCGGCCCTTTCGCCGAAAGGAACGTAGTAGAGAAAACGCGGGAACAACTCGCGATTGATTGGTACCGTTTTCATCTTTGCAAGGCTTAGCCATTGCAGCGTGAAGTTGGCGACAAAATCATCTGACCTGCGATCGGCAAGCAGCCGCAGCACTTGTTGTTCAATGACACGCGGATCGCTGAGTGTGCCGGCTGCCGCCAGGCGTTGTAACTCCTCATCCGGCATCGAGCCCCAAAGAAAATAGGACAACCGCGATGCCAATTCGAACGGTGCTGTCTCTGGGTTGTGTGCGAGCGTGTGATACAAAAATTGCGGTGAGATGAGCGCGCGAGCCAGGGTCTCGCGCATCGTCTCTTCGAAGGTTGCGCGCTCGGGCCGCAGAATGTCGAAAACTTTGGCGAAGCGTGCGACTTCTTCGGCCGTCACCGGACGCCGGAAAGCCCGCGGGAGAAACCGCTCCAGCACCAATCGCACGTACTCTTTCTCATTTGACTGCCGCAAAGGCGAGTCAAACAGAATGCGCCGATGCTCCGCTGGAGGCCAGACGTCTGACAGCGGTCCTTCAAACTCCATCCACTCCACCACAGCCCGCGGCATCGTGATGTTTCGTGTCTTTTGAAAATTGTTGTCGTCGTTGAGCGTGCCGTCGTCGTAGAGGTTCTGAGGTGTGATGGTGAGTCGCTCGGGCACAACTTTGCCCTTGTTCGGCGTCTCCGGCTGCACGGGGAAATTTTCCAGACGACCGCGCAGCTCAAACACTTCGGGCGCAGCTGGCGAGTTACGCAGGCGGACTGTGCCGACAGTTTCCACGCGCAGTGTGGAACTGTTCACGTTCAGGTCGTAACCCATCACAAACCGCAGCGGAATCTCGCGCACACCGGCCGGCAAGATTGCCGACGCTTGGAATCGGATGCGGAACTCGCCGGTCTTAGGCGGATTCTGTAGGCCCAGGCCTTGCGCTGCCGACCCGCGGCGATTTCCCCACACGGGCACTTCATCCGGGCCGATGGTGCTGCGGTCACCTTCTGGTTTCCATTCGCGGCGGACTTTGTGGATTTTGGGCTGCTCGGGATCGACGATGACGCTTGCCATCGCGCGCCGCGCACATTCTAGATATCTCTCGATTTGCTCAGGACCTACGAGCATGAGTTCAGCGGTATTGTTGAATTGGTAGGGCTTAACGGGATCCTCGGGCAGATGTTCGCGGAGATGCAGATCGATGCCCAGGAGATCGCGCAGCGTGTTCTCGTATTCAAAATTCGTGAGACGCCGCGTCCGAGCCGCAGGGGGATCCAAGTCCGCAAGCTGCTGCGACTGCTTGGCCAATGCTGCTGTGAGCGACGCTCCGATTTCTTCTCGCTCGGTCGCAGTTGGTTGCTGCTTCACGTCGTCCGGCGGCATGTATCCGCCTTCGACTGCATCGACCACTCGCTCCCAAAGTCGCAGTTTTTCCGGCGTTGGTGACTCGAAGGAAAAATCGTGGAGCGTTACGCGGCCTTTGCTCTTCGTCTCGCCGTGGCACTGAGTGCAATACTGTGCGAAGAACCGCTGGGCATTCCGAGACCGGTCTGACATTGACTCGTCAGCCGCCGCCTCCAGCCGCATAACAGCCAATGCCCATAGGCACAGGATCAACCGTTGGCGGCTTGGTGACGACACTACTTGGAATCCTTCAACAACGCAGCCATCGCGCGGCCCAGCGCGTTGCCCACTTCGTAATAGGTCTCGGCGTTGTGGTTGTAGTGATAGCCCTGGTTCACCGGCGAAACATCGGCTTCGCGCCAAAAGGGGCGAACATCTACTGCTTTAACATTTCCCTTGAATTCAGGGTACTTCCCCTTGTCGCCATCGACTGCCAATTGGGCCTCGGCAATTTGCAGCCCAAACCCCTCGCGGCCGGGATTGCCACAGCCTGTGGCGAGAACGAATTTCGCCTGTGGTGCCGCGAAGTCCTTGCGCAGCGACTTGATCAAGTGCACCAGATTTTGCTCGTAACGGCCGGCATGTGCGGCGTTCTGGTCTTTGTGTCCCTGCCACCAGACGAAACCAGCGACTACGTATCCTTGACCCTGGTAACCGGGGTAATACTTTTCCAAATTCTTCAGCACTGCCTGCGCATGGGCGACATCGGCGTCATATTGTCGACCCGCGTACCACGGGACTGCTTTGGGTTCGGCCCCTTTCTCCCACGACGGCGCGACGTCCTTGTAACCTGCATAGACCTTCCCGTCCTGTTCGTAACGCTCGCTCCCAGGAGGAAGCAGGTCCCAGCCCAAGCTCCGATTGCCGATGCAGGCCTTGAGAAGCAGCACAGGCTCGTCGTGGAAGTGCCCCATGACATGACCGAAGCCTAACTCAGGTCCGAATGACTTTTTCGGAACCAGCCAGTCGTTGTGGACATCGCCGAACTTCTGCATGTCCTTATAATCCACGCCCCGTTGATCCATCACGTGCACATACCGCACGTCTTGCCGTGTCGTCCAGTTTCCCTGGTCATCAACCAGGTGCGGATACATCCCCTTATCTTTGACCAGGAATTCGAGCGAGCCCTTTGTGTCCTTGGGTCCGACTCTGCCGAAGCCAAGCATGTTGGACTGACCCAACATGATGTAAACCTGAATTGGCCTTTTCTGCTCGGCGGGTTTGCCGTCAGGGTCGGGTAGTTGAGCCGGAATATCGGCGGCGAAGGTGGTGGTGTGCCCAACCAATAATAAAAGGCCAAGAAGCAAGCGATTGGGTGTCATCGAGAGGTGACCTATGCAAGGAAGAAGTATCGGCAGGTAGTAGTTCCAAGTATACTGAACGGAAAGCTTGTTCTTGCGACAAAAAGGCATGTTTTCGCGACAGGTAGTTTTCATGGCGAAAGGACGACGAGTCGCAATCATGCTGGACCTGCGTTGGCCATTGAAGCGGCATGCCAGCATCTTTGCCGGCACCCAGCGCTATGCCAATGACCACGGCTGGGAATCGATCATCGACGAGTTTGTCGCCCAGCATCTGCTCGAGCAGCCCAAAGCCAGCCGCCTGTACGATGGCGTGATCGGCCGTGTGAACGCCAGGTTGGCGGGACTGCAACACCGCTATGACTTGCCGCTGGTCAACATTTGGTTTAGTTCGCCGGTTCGCGACCAGCTGCCGGGCGTGTTTCACGACCCGGTCGCGGTGGGGCGGCACGAAGCCGAGCATCTCTTGTCGCGCGGTCTGCGTCGCTTTGCCGTGTTGACCCGCAAAGACAGCGCCCAGCAGCAGGCCGCTGTTGCCTTTCGTGCCGCTGTCACCGCGGCGGGTTTTCCCTGCGTGATCGAACGCGTGCCGTTGGTACCCAGTCGAAATTATCAATCCTGGAAAAAGACCGAAGAGCAGATTGACGCGTGGATGAACCAGTGGCAGCCGCCCATCGGAGTTTCGATCTGCACCGAGGTGATGGGACGGCTCGTGGTGCAGTTATGCGAACGGCGCGGCTGGCGTGTCCCCGGCGATGTGGCCATTGTGGCCGGCATGAACGAAGAAACGCTTTGCGATCATCCTCGGCCTTCACTCAGCAGCACGGAAATTGGTTACGAGCGCATCGGCTACGAAGCCGCTCGTCTGCTCGATCGTTTGATGGACGAACGGGAACCAAATGCTCGGCGAGCGGATCGTCATGTTGGGAAAAAGCAGGCCCCGATTCCAGAGCAAATTCTCCTTCCACCACAAGGCGTGATCGTCCGCGAATCGACGGATTTTTACGCAGTCGACGACGAACTCGTCGCGCGGGCCTTGCAGTTTATTGCTGCGAGTAGTCAGCGCGCAATCAGTTGCACGGATGTCGCCAACGCGCTGCACGTGCACCCACGTACTTTGCAACGCCGCTTTCGTCAGGTTGTCGATTGGCCCATTGCTGATGAAATTCGGCGCGTGCGGATCGAACGTGCGAAACGCGAACTGGTGCAATCGGATCGCAGTCTCGCCGAGATCGCCCGCGATACCGGCTTCGGCGAGCGGATGCGATTGTATGAAGTGTTTCGCCGGGAAGTTGGCTTAACTCCGAGCGAATATCGCCAGCAGCAGCGAAGTCGCAAATGAAGAAGCAACCGGGCTAAGTCTTATAATTATCCCGATCAGTCGTGTCGCGCTTGCGCTCACGCAAGTCATCTGCGCCTCGAGTTGGAAAGCGAAACGAGCGCTGCGGCGATCTTGGGCTTCTCATTCCCATATTTTTGGCGGGGAACTCCGCGGTGTCTGCTCGGCTTTCTGGGCCGCTAGTTCAGCCGCAACTCAGAGATTTACTTTTTCGTCCGCTCAAGACGGAGCAGTCCTTCGTCCTACGGAGGGCATACGGGCTGATGCGTTTCCCTTGATGTCAGCTCCCAATTTTCGCGGTCACTCGCAGACTATTCACTCTTGCCAGCGAGGCTAGCGGCAATTACGTTTGTACCGTATCAGCTGCGGAATTCCTTGGTTGTTTCTTACCTGAATCTTCAACTTGGCCTTGAGTGAATCGTCAAGAAAAACGATAAGTCAGATAACCGGTTACCCCGCGAATGTTGGGCGATGAAGGGGCAGCCTGCTACAACCATGACGCCGCAGCCTGAGTGAGATTGGCGAACGGATTTCGCCGATCCGCAGCTTCAGTCACACACTTCCTCTCCACACTCGTGATTTGCACGAAGCATGGGGGTTCGCCATGAGGGGAAGTTCTACCGACATCGCACGCGGCATCGTTTTGACGTTGCTGTTCGCAGCAACTCAATCTGCCGTTGCTCAAGACCCAGCCGTATCGACGACGGCGGTCGAAAAGCCGAATAGCAAACCCAAAATCGAACGCAACTTGATTGCGCGCACCGGTTGGGTCCGGCTCGAAATCGTTGGCGGTCGCATCGCCGTGCTTGGCCATCGTTGCGGGCAAAGCCGTATCGTGCAGGTCGGCGAGCCCAGCGAGATTCCCTACGAGCAACTCTCGGTGCAACTGCACACCGAAACACTCTTGCTGCATTACGAAGACATTCAAAGCGAACAGCAAACCAAACTCGACCTCGACGATCAGCAGCGACTGACACTGACTCGCACTGCTGCCAGCCCAACCGCTGAGATCAAACTCGTGCAGCCTTTTCGCGGGCCGATCACGCTCTCGATCGGTCGCGATACGCCGGTGAATTACACCGCGGCCACGATCTGGCATTTGGCCCTTGCTCAGCCGCAGTTGTGCGAAGAGTCGCTCTTTCCGTTACTCGAAACGCTGCGGCCGCATTGGGGCTTACAGGATCTGGCCGGCGGCATTCAACAAGAACTGCGCAAGCACGCCGGACAAGATGTACTGACACAACGGGCGCAGTGGCGGGAGTGGGTCGCGCAACTCGATAGCGATGATTTTCAAGAGCGCCAGAATGCTGACCGTCAATTGCGGACGGCCGGTCAAGGTGTTGTCGCCTGGTTGCAACGGCTGGATCAAAAACAGCTGACACCGGAGCAAGCGGTCCGGATCAAAGACATCCGCCAAGGACTCGCGGATCTCTCGACCGATACGCCGCCGCGCGTGGCGGCCTGGCTCGTCGACGATCGCTGCGCCTGGCTCTCGCTGCTTCGCAACGATGATCTGCAAGTGCGGATCGATGCGACGAACCATCTGAGTGTGCTGTTTGGCAAGCCGCTGCCATTCAATCCGCTGGGTGAACTCAGTGCTCGCGAATTGCAGATCACACAACTGCAGAAGCGGTTTGGAAAGTAAGTCGCCGCTTCAACTATCGATGCGGCGGTTCAAGCAGGTCGTCGCGCAACCCAGCAAAGACGGCGGCAGCGATCAAATCGGCGGTGGTGCCGGGATTGCGGCGGTTACCATCGGCACGCAACCAGAAGTCGAAATCACTCAGTGCTGCGTGATAGTTTGCATCGTCCACGTCACCTGCGGCTAACACCTGCGCAGCCTGCGCGCTGGCTTTCCGCGCTGTTTCCAGACCGCATTTCCTGGCGATCAAGCTATCGGAATGAACGCTGATGAGGCGGACGTGTTCGCGAATGATATTGTCGAGCAGCGACCAGCCGCGTTCCTGACCAAGCAGCAGGTTCGGTAGAATTTCGCCGAGCACGAGGGAGAAGTTGTCGCAGTATTGGCGCGCAATCAGGTCGCGCTCCTGAGCCAATTCCATGGCTTCGAGAAGCGAAGCAGGTGCGGGGCCAGCGATGTCCATTTCCTTCGTTTCGCCCATTCCGCCGGGTTGAGCCAGGCGGATCGCTTCGTAAACGAGTGAGCTGTCCTGCGGCGTCAGATTCTGCAGGACCTTGGCGACGCCACCCACAAGTTTCTCGCCGCGAGGTACGGCCGCGAGTGGCGCGAGGAGCAGCACCATGCCGAGATTGGTGTTGGTATCGACCAGGGCCCGTGTCGCGATAATCGCATCAAGTACCGCTCGGCCAACGCCGGTCTTGGCCGCAAATTCCATGGCCGGGCCGATGGCGACCGCGCTGGTCAGAAAATCGGCAAACGACAACCCTTCGAAATCGGCGCCGCGATGCACATTGCCCACCTTGGGTGCAGTGGCTTCGAGCAGGCAGGCGAGGGTGGCGCGTTGACCAATCGACAACGTCATTTTTTCAATTCGTCATTTGCAAGTTGCAATTCGCAAGGGAAAGGCGATCGCCTGATTCCCGATTGCCAATTACCGAGAATGAATTTACAGCCCTAAGACATCATACATGCTATACAACCCCGGCTCTTGCTGGGCGGCGAACTTAGCGGCTTGGAGCGCGCCGAGAGCATAGCAGTCGCGGTTGGAAGCTTTGACAGTGATCTCGAGCGTTTCGCCAAGCAGGCCGAAGATAATCGTGTGCTCGCCCGGATTGTCGCCGACGCGGACCGCGTGATAGCCGATTTCGTGTTGCTTCCGTTTGCCGACCTGGCCTTCGCGGCCATGCACGTGCTCGGTTTGCCCCATGCTGCCGGCGACGATCTCGCCAAATTTCAAAGCAGTGCCACTGGGCGAATCTTCCTTGTAACGATGATGACGCTCGACGATCTCGACATCAACGCCGCTGCTCATGTTCTTCAAAATGCTGCCGGCCATGGCGACCAGCTTCATCGCGAGATTCACGGTCGTGCTCATGCTCGGCGACCAGACGATCGGAATTTCGTTCGAAGCTGCATTGAGCCGCGCTTTAATGTCGTTCGCCAGCCCCGTGGTTGCCATCACGAGCGGCACTTTGCGGCTGAGGCATTGATCGAGAATATGGCTCGCGGCGTCCGGCACGGAGAAATCAATCACCGCCTGCGCATCACCACGCAACGAACCCGTCAGCGGCACGCCCAGTTCATTCACGCCGGCCAGCACGCCCGCATCTTTGCCCATGTCGGGATGCTTTTCCCAGTCAACGGCGGCGACAATTTTTAATTCGGGATCAGCGCTGCCGAGCGCGACCAGTCGCTTGCCCATTCGTCCCGCGGCGCCGTGAATTGCGATGTTGGTGATCATAGTAATTTGCAATTTGTAATTCGTATCTGCAATTCGCCGAAATCTAATTTCGAATTACGAATTGCAAATTTCAAATTAGCTATACAGTTGAATGGCCTTGATAATCTCGCCCAGATCGTTGGGAACCGCGACCGCGCGGTTGGCGAACGACGCTCGCCGCACGCCGCGGCTGCCGAGCACTTTGTTGAACTGCTCTTGATCAGTGGTGTGATAAGCGACGGTTGCCGTGGGATCTTTGAGCTGATGGCCCGTGAGAATGCAAACAACCCGTTCGTCGGCGCTGATGATGCCTTGATCGCGAAGCAATCTCGCACCCGCCACGCTCGCGGCGCTCGCCGGTTCGCAGCCAAAGCCGCCGGCGCCGACCTTGGCTTTCGCGTCCAGCATTTCTTGATCGCTCACCTGCCGTACAACGCCATCCATCGCTTCGAGAGCGCGGAGACATTTGCGGAGGTTCACCGGGCGGTTGATTTCGATGGCGCTCGCAATGGTCGACGCTTTGCGGCCCAACTGATCGAGCTCGGCGTAGTAATGGTCGGCGATGCTCATATTCGCCTGGCCGCCATTCCATCGCAGGCCGCGATGTTCGAACAATTCGAAGAGCGTATCGGCCCCAGCTGCATTGATCACCGCGAGCCGCGGCATGCGCTCGATCAGGCCCAGCTCTTTCAATTCCATGAACGCTTTGCCGAACGCGCTGCTGTTACCGAGATTGCCGCCGGGGACGACGATCCAATCCGGCACTTCCCACCGCAGGGCTTCGAGCACGCGGAACATGATTGACTTCTGCCCTTCGAGGCGGAAGGGATTCACGCTGTTCACCAGGTAGATCCCCAGGTCGCGCGAAACTTCCTGCACGCGGGCCATTGCATCGTCGAAGTCGCCGGCGATCTGCACGGTCAGAGCACCGTAATCGAGGGCTTGCGACAACTTGCCATAAGAGATCTTGCCGCTGCCGATGAAGATGACCGCTTTCATCAAGCGTGTCGACGCGCAGTACATCGCCAGCGACGCGCTGGTGTTGCCCGTCGAAGCGCAAGCAGCTCGTTTGGCGCCGATCGCGCGGGCATGCGTGAAGGCCGCACTCATGCCATTGTCTTTGAAACTGCCCGAAGGGTTCATTCCTTCATATTGCAGGTGCAACCGTCCCGGTTTCAGACCAACATAAGTGCCGACCAGGTCGCTTTGTTGCAGCAGCGTTTGGCCTTCGCCGACCGTCACGCACGTTTCCGGCTTGGCGAACGGCAGCAATTCCCAAAAGCGGTAGATGCCGCTGAACCGCAGCGGTTCGTTGCGGCGGGACCACATTTCTTCGAAGTACCGCAGCGACGTTGGCGGCTTGGCCCGGTTCCAGTCGTAGAGGACGTCGAGCAAGTCGCCGCACTTGGGGCATGCCGTGCGCGCATCCTCAGGGCCACAGGTGTAGCCACACTGCTGGCTCAAGCATCGCTGATAGGCAAAATCGCTGAGAGGCACGGGGAGAACCGCAATTGGAGGTGGCGACTTAGTTCGAACGGCGAAGATCAGTTTACCGGAAGGAGGCGAAGTGCAGGAGTCGGGGTTCAGGGGGCAGAAGTCGAGTCGTAACTAATGGTTACCCGCGCAAGGTCAAAGGCGCGAAGCTAGTTCGCGCCTTTGCACTTCCTTGCCCCTGACTACTGTTTCTTGATCGCCGAATCCTGACTCCCGAACCCTGAATTCTGGCCTAGCGCCGCATCTGCGCGCCCGCTTGTTGAACATTGCCACGATAGGTGTTCGTGCGAACTTGAGCGACTTGTGTATTCACTTGCTGGGGTCGCTGCGTCATGCGTGCAGGCGTCGGCTGACCGGCCGAGTGAATCATTTTGCCAGGCACAGGCGGCGGCGATTGATGATCCCAGTTTTCGTTCATGATGTTGCCGTGACCGCCGCCGCAGGTGCTGCAACCACCGCCGTGGCTCGGTGCGTAACCAGCCGAGTAGCTGCCGCCGCCGCAGGCATCGCAACCAACTCCGCCGCAGCTATGGCAGCAAGGATGGCAGACGATCGCCGACCAGAGTCGCATCAGCGGGCCAGGGCCACAGCAGCGCGGGCCAACGAAGTCTGCACATTGATTGCAGGGGTCGCAGCAGTTAGGTGGATCGCTGACCCACTCGCCCCAGTAACGTTCGCCGCAGCTGCGACCGTGGTAGCAGCGGCCATTGAGCCAATACTTGATGCCGCCGCCGCAAGGGCTGCAGGTCAGGCTGGGGCCACAACTGCCCGCGCCACACGAAGGGCCACATGCGGGGCCGCAACTCGGTCCGCAGGCCGGACCACAGGTGGGGCCGCAGGGACGGCAGTCGATGCCGCAACCTGGCTTGCAAATCAGTCCATGGCCGAATGGACCACAAGGACCGCAGCAGCAGCCGCTGGCAGAAAGAAGTGCGACCAAAACCGCCGGCAATAATGCCCACTTGAACATGGCTGTAGCTTCCGTGCATGCAAACAACCGCGAGACCCCACCCCGTTCGTCCACAACGACGATACGTCGGCTCCGCAGTCACCCGTCATGGGTGTCCAAAAGGAAGTATCGGCCCGCACAATCGGTAGAATCGAGAAAATCTCTGCAATCGGCAAATCTTGCCGGGATGGGCGGCAGGAGTCAGGGGGCAGGAGGCGGAAGACGGTGGTCGGAGGTGGTCGGAGGAAAAGAGTTGCTATTAACGAGCAGGTCATGCTATCAAAGTCGCGTAACGAAGGACCGCTTTCCAACGCGGCTCCCGACCCTGACTCCCCGCCTCCCACCGGAGCCCTCCCCATGCGACTCTGCCGCTACCAGCATCGCGATTCCACCCACGTTGGCATCTACGACGAAAGATCGATCGTCAACATCGCCGGCGCGGCGACTGCCTATGCTGCGGCAACGCATGAGCGCTTGCCGATTCCCGTTGGCGATTCGCTCCTCGATCTGCTCCCAGGTGGCAAACACGTCGAAGCGGCGAAGAAGCTCGGCACTTGGGTGACCAACAACGCCACATTGGTTCCCGAGAACGCACGTGTCGAAACGGCGAAAGTTCAGCTGCTAGTGCCCGTGCCTCGGCCGAACAAACTGCTGCTCCTCGCCGGCAACTACAACTCGCACATTCAAGAAGGGGGCGGCATTCCTACCGAGCGGAAAGAAACGTTTCCCTATGTCTTCATGAAGCCGCCGAGCACCACGCTCGTCGATCCCGGCAAACCAGTCTTCGTGCCCAAATCGTCGCCCAAGAGCATCGACTGGGAAGTGGAGCTCGCCGTCGTCATCGGCAAGGGTGGCAAACACATCAGCGAAGCGAATGCATTGTCGCACGTCGCGGGCTACACCGTGGTCAATGACATTTCTGATCGCAAATTCAAGCCGAACCCCGAACGTAAAGAGCGGAAGAACGATAGCTTCTTCGATTGGTTGCACGGCAAGTGGCACGATTCATTCTGCCCCTGCGGCCCGTGCATTGTCTCCGCCGCGGCGGTGCCCGATCCGCAGAAACTGAAAATGAAACTCAGCGTTAGCGGCAAAGTGCATCAAGACGCCACCACTGCGCAGCAGATCTTTCCCGTCGCCGCGGTCATCGAGTTCATCAGCAATATCATGACGCTGGAAGCTGGCGACGTTATCGCCACCGGCACGCCCGCTGGCGTCGGCAACGCAACCGGCACCTACCTGCACGCCGGCGATCTGCTCGAAGCCTGGATCGAAAACATCGGCACGCTGAGTTCGCCGGTAAAAGACGAGTAGACCTCGGTACTCAACTCGCTGCATTGAAATGAACGCCAAGGCACCACCCTTAAGCCCTGTTTTTCGGGGCCTGATTTCCATCCTGTTTGTTGAATTAATCGGCACTTTTTCGAGACAAATCGGCGCCGTTGCCGGGAAAGAAGCGAATCGACCGCCGAATTATTCACCACGTACCCTGTATTGCATACCGGAAAAATCGCCGCCCTTATTCCCACGACGGCCCGCGCGGACGTGAGGCACGCAATGATGCTGAAGCGGGTGGAAGTGCGGTCGTGCTGCGGCGGAATTGCGGTTCGACATCGACATCAACTCGCCAAACCAGAGCGGCGCGGCGTGCCGCTCGCTCTGGAGGACGTTGGCAATTCTTGGCTCGATTCATCGTTCGCGTAGCGAAACGACGACTATCGCTTCGTCACCGTCACACTCTGAATCAAATACTTGTTGAACTGATTTCCATCGCTCTCGAGATTGAAATTGAAGCCCCAGTAGTTCACGAACTGCGGGTCGTCGATCTTCCAGGTGATGGTGTGCCACTTCTTGTTGTCGGGCACGGTGTACCAACCGGGCTTGGCGGTCTTAAAGCCAGTGGTCGATTCATAAATCAACTTGAAGCCGCTGTTGTCGTTGGCCGGATTGCGGCGGACCACGGCGGTGATCTCGATGGGCTCCGCCGTGTAGGCCAGAAAGTTGGGGTCGACGGTAAACATGTTTCCGCCGGGCACATTCCCCGCGCGGGCGGAGCCGCCGTACGCAACAACGGCCGCAGCAACATCGGCGCCCGCCAGCGTGTGCAACCCCTTCTCGATGGTCTTTTCGCCGAACTCAATTGACACCGACTTGGCCTGCGAATAATCGCCGCCCCAATCAAAGGGCTTGGCTTTATTGGCTTTCGCTTGTGCGATGTACGCATCAGGTACGTCGAGCACGAGGATCGGCGAGCTCGCTAGTTCATAACTCCGTGCGGCGAAGATGTTGGCCGTGAGCGGATTGACGATTTTCACTTCTTTGCCAAAGTCGACAACTGGCGGCTTGCCGGGACGCGCCCAGGTGCAGAGCAGCGCGGAATCAGCGCCTTGAAACACAAAGCCATAGTGTTGATCGTTCAGCAGTACCCAACCCAAGTACCGTGGTCGATTACCGAAGTGCTTGATCATTTGCTCCAGGGCGGTATACGACGGACGCGGCGTTCCCTGGGCGTCGATCAGCCCCATCGGCCCGCTGTCGCCGTCGCGCCCTTCGAACCATTGAATGCAGGACACACCTTGCGCGATCCCCATCGTGTAAGCCTTGACCAGTGCGCAAGCCTGATGATCGGCGCCCTTGCTCGCATCGCTGCCGAGTTCGGTGAAAATGATCGGCACATTCACTTTGCCCGGGTTCTGTGCGGCGAGCATCTTGCGCACTGTCGGCACGATGTGTAGATAGACCGCATCCGCACCGCTGTTGTTCGCCACGCCGTTGAGCACTTCATATGGATGCAACACGATGTAATCAAAATGGTCCTTTGCGCCCGCCTTGATCACTTGTTCCAAGTAATTCACATGCGCGCTCTTGGCCGAGAGACCGATCTGAAAGCTCGGGTCCACAGCTTTCGCGGCATCGTATGCGGCGACGACGATCTTGGCATAGTCGGCCGGTGTTTGATCCTTGCCAGTGCCGTTCGGCGGTTCGTTCCAGATTTCCAAATGCTTGGACTTGCCCTGCACACGCTTCGATACCTGGGCCACATAGTTCGACCAGGCTGGCAGGTTGTTCACCGGCAGCGTGCCGGGATTGTCGAGCTTGTTCCAACGCCCGCTGCCATGCAGCAGCACGCCGTACTCAAACTTTTGTTGATCGAGATACTGCAACTGCTTGTCGAATTCTTCCCAGTTCCACTTCCCCTCCTCCGGCTCGAGTTCACCCCAAGCGGCCTGCGGCGAACGAAACACCTGCAAACCGATTGCGGCCATCTGGGGAACCCAGGTGGCATTGTCAGCCGCGTGGCGGTTCCGCACGTGACAACCACCGATGCCGAACACGCTCGAGAACATGCCGTCGGTTGCTGCTGCCGGATCGGCAGCATTCGACGTCATCCGCCAACTGATTGGCAACGCCCAGAAGGTCGCCCCAAATACAAGCAGCGTCGGCAGCACAAACGTTGGGCCGTTGCGAAAAAACATGCCAGTCACTCGCGCCATGGTTAGCGAAACTAATCAGCGAGCAATTCTAGTCAACGGCCCGTTGGCCTGCACTGCGTTGAACTTTCTTGGACTGCGCTGAACTTTCTTTGTTGGCTGATGGCATTTACGGCTGCGATTTCAATTCAAAATTAAACGACTTGCTGTCCGGTGTAACATTCGCTGTTAGCTGCGAAGCACTGTTGTACGCCGCAGGAATGCTCTGAACCGCTGGCGCTACTTTGCCGTCGGCCCCTTCGACAGGCGCGCCTTCGTCGGAACCTTCGCCCACACTGCCGGACATGATCCGCACCTTTTTCTCACCGGGCAGGCAGCCGGCCTGGTTGCTGTCGTACATCAAGCGAAAATTTCCCTCCGCATCGGTCTTGCCATCGGCAAAGCGATTCGGTGGACCTTCGAAGCGCACGGTGACACCCGGCAGCGGCGCGCCATCCAGCGTCACCTTGCCCGTAACATCGACCAGGCCCAGCCCGCTGTAATCGGTGCCGGCTTCGCATCCGACCAATAGTAGGGCAGCGAAAAGGGACAGCAACATCAAGTTCTTCATAGTTTATTCCTTCAGAATCTCACCGCCGTTGCGACTGCCAAAAGCTTTGTAAGTTGCGGCATCCATCGTGTAGGGCACGTAACGCACCGAAGCATCGGCGAGCGTGAAGAGCGTGCCGCCCGGATGGAAACTCGTGAACGAAAGTTCTTTCACGTAGCCCGAAGTGGCAGCAATCTTGCGAGCGTTCATCGGCACGCCGGTCGAGCCGACAAACTCGCTGAACTCCGTCGAGTTGCCCGGCCAGGGATCGGCTTGCGGCGAACCGATGTACCAAAAATCCATCTGATTGCCGTCCTGCGAATACTTGTCCCAATAGCATTCGCCAACCATGAAGGTGTTCGAAGTGCCATCGGTAATGTCTTTGAACCCAATCCTGCTGTCGCCGAAGAAGATCCCTTCGAGGTCGGTTTGCTCCAGGTATCTTCCCAAAGCCGAAGTGCTGGGATCATCTGAGTCGGCCGTCGACGAGGCCACGCCGCGATAGCAGGCCGGCACGCGTTTGGGAATGCTCTGATTGTTGACGTGCTCCGGAATGGCAGCCGACGGGCAGCGATAGGTTTTGATCAACGTCTCGCAGGCGCGCTGGTTCGGCGTGTTCGCAGCATCCCAGTTGTTCCCTTCCGCCCACTCCAGCGTGTTCCACAACGAACCTTGTTCGATGAACGGCAACACGCACGCGCTCCAGCCTTGACCGCGGTTGCTCCAACCGAAGGGATACGTTTGATAGGTATCGTGATAGTTGTGCATGCCGATGCCGATCTGCCGGAGATTGTTCGAGCACTGTGCTCGTCGGGCAGCTTCCCGTGCGGCCTGCACCGCGGGGAGCAGCAGCGCAACCAACACTCCAATAATGGCGATGACTACCAACAACTCCACCAGTGTGAAACCAGCTGACAACTGCCTCTTGCGCTGAACCATTTCCGTCTCTCCGTTTCGTCGTGCCCAGGTCTGCTCATTCGCAGGTCTCTTGGCACTATACGGACGGCGCGGAAACGCCAAACCGGGCCTCCACTCAGAAGTGGCAGGCATTCATCGATAATTCACACAGCTGCCGCAATGCTGCGAAAAACTTGATCCAATCTTCACGCAGTTTGCGGTGGGCCGCGGTTAGGCCAAACCGAAACCACCGCGAAACATCGGCGGAACTCGATTTAAAATACGTTGCTCATATTCGCCCGCGCATGAAGCGGCACTGGAATCATGTTGAACACCGATCCATTCAAGTCGCCAGCAAGCATTCGAACACCCAGCGGTTACCTCGCTGCTGCCCTGGTGTTAGTCGCCGCTGCCCTCGTGATGGCCGCGACCATTCCCGGCCGCACCCAAGGCCTCGCACTAATCACGCAACGTTTGATCGACGATGTTCCGGGCCTGACCAAGGACAGCTTTTCGTGGATCAACTTCTGGGGCACGCTGATCGGCGGCTTGTTCTGTTTACCCTGCGGCTGGCTGCTTGATCGCATCGCGCCGAAATACTTCGCGCTCGTGACGATCGCCGCGCTCGGCGGCGTGACCATTGCAATGAGCCAGGCCCGCGATGCAGTGTCGCTGATGATCCTGATCACGCTGACCCGCGGATTGGGCCAAAGCATGCTGAGCGTGATTAGTCTCACGCTGATGGCCAAGTGGTTTCGCCGCGACTCTGCGGCGCCGATGGCCTGCTATGCCGTCGTGATGACGATGTTGATGGTGGTGGGCTTTGGCTCATTGCAGAGTGGCTTGGAAGAAGTGGCAGGTCAGCCGCTGCCCGACTGGCGTCCGGTGTGGGCCGGCTTGGGCTGGGCGCTGTTGCTGATCGCGCCGGTTGCTGCGCTACTTGCCTGGCCCGTAACTCCCGGCCGTAAACCGGATGATGCGGCGCACGTTCCTTTTCCCAGCGCCACGTTACGCCAGGCGCTGTTCAGTCCCACGTTCTGGGTCTTCGCACTCAGCATCTCGCTGTTCGGATTAGTGAGTTCCGGCGTGTCGCTCTTTCAAGAAGACATTTTTCTGTCGCTCGGCTTGAAAAAGAAAGTCTTTTTCCATTGCCAGTTAATTGGGCTGGGTGTGGGGCTGTTATCGAATTTTGTTACCGGTTGGTTATCACGCAAGATTTCGCCGCAACTGATCTTGAGTGTGGCACTCTCCATCTTTGCAGGTTCGCTGATGACGCTACCACTGCTCCGCAGCCCGGAGCAAGCTTATTGGCAAGCGGCTGTGTTTGCCTGCGCGGGCGGCGCGATTGTGGTGCTGTTCTATTTGATCTGGGTTCACTCCTATGGCCCCAAAAACGTCGGCGAGATTCAAGGAGCCGTCCAATGGATGACGGTCGTGGCGTCGGCCTTTGGTCCGCCCATCGTGATTCGTGGCAGTGCACTTTTGGGCGGCTATGATGGCATCATTTGGCTGCTCGCATTCGTCGCCGCGGTCCTCGCGGTTGCTGCTTTTTTCGTCCGGGTGCCGGTCGCTGCCAACGGCGATTGGTCGCAGCATCCCGTTCCTCCACCACCCCGCTTTGGACCTACCTAAAAGTTATCGGCAGCGCGGCGCGAAGAGGGGATGGGCATCGTAATTTGCAGAACGATTTACTCCGCCGGCTTTATGAACCAGCGCTGCGCGAGAGCGTCGGACTTGAAGAAGTTGAGGAGTTGGTCGGCAACTTTGCGGCGGCCCTGTTCGGACGGATGTGTGCCGTCGCCGGCGAGGTCTTCGCGGGTGTAGTGCAACTTGTCACTGGCCCGCGGCGTGGTGCCGTCGGCCCAGAGATAAGGTCCCCAGAGGAGCACGGGTGCTTTCGCGTCGCTGCCGGTTGCGGTCAGTTCTTTGTTGCCCTTGATCTGATCCTGGATCAGCCAGCGGACGACGAAGGCTCCTTCGTAAGCGTAGGGCTCGGGGTTGAGTGCACCGGCGGAGTAGCCACCGTAGATGCGGCTCGACAGGTACGCGACGCGCAGGTTTGGGAACTTCGCCTTGGCGTTTTGGATGACGGCGAGCGTGTCTTGCTCCAACTTTTTGCCATGCACGGAAAGTTCGCCGCGGGGCCCTTTGTTGGCGAGCTTGATCCAGGCAACTTGCACTTGCTGCGGACTGACGCGGGCATTGGCGAGGATGGTCGCGGCGGTCTTCCAGGGCGCGGCATCGGGCGGCGCCCACTCGGCCATCGCCTGGCCACCTTGGGCACAATCGACGATTCGCACCCGCGGCGACTTTTGTTCGTCGGCATCGGCGATCCGCTTGAACATCGAGAACTCTTGCGTGGCGTTCGACATGCTGATCGAGATCAAACCGATCAAGCCATCGGCGGCAGGTTTGCCATCAGCATCGCGCGGCACGATCTTGGCACTTTCATCGGCGGCCAATTCACGATGAGCATTCGGCGGCGTGTTCTTGCCACCGCCATACAGGCCGCCGTCTTCGCCCTTGTACTTGTCGTCGGCAGTCATGTCGCTCAGCGGTTTGAAACCGACGCTCGATTTGCCTTCAGCCCGTGGCCTGGCCGGTGCATCGGCGCGGCTCATCGGTTCATCGGCGCGACCGCCAGTCAGTCGCTCGAGCATTTGCCACGCTTGATAGGCTTCCATGGTCCGTTTGACAAACGCTTCGTCCTCGGCGGAGAGCTTTTCGCCCTGTGATCGCTTGCGAGCTAACTCACGAGCGCGGTTGAAGTCGATTTTCTCGGCTTTGGCTGTTGGCGATTCTTGTGCAAAGGTGAACACCGGATTCACAAACGCTACAAGCATCGCAACGAGCAGACATATCCGCAACATGAGAGTTCCCCCCAGAAGACAGGCTCACCAATGCAAACAGCTTGCGCCCATCGTCGCTCAGGTTGAGGCAGACCTCAAGTTTGTTCGCGGCGTTTGGCAGGAATACGACAGCCTGGAGCCAGCATCCTGACTACATCAGGAACCGCAGGGGCGCTTTGAAGGCCATGCCATCTGTCGGTGGCTCCGCCAGGGGAGTTGGCCGCGTTTCACGCCAGAACATGGCAAATTGCTCGACGACCGCATCTGTCTTTAACTCCAGTTCAATCGCCGCAAAATCTCCTTGAGCGGCAACCAACTTCTCCCAATCGCCGTCTTCGAATTCGATGAATGCCACTTGCATCGCTGCTCCACTGTCGTCCACTTCCTGGTCCGGGTCGAGCTCAAGCTCCGTGATCGAAACGCTCGGCTCTTCCAGGATGGTGATTCGATCGGCCGCGTCCAGTTCAAATGCAACGACCAGCCAGACGATATAGCGTTCAAATAATGCCGCCCGCGAAATCCACTCGTGGACAAGTTGCCAACCTTCAGGAGGCATGTCCCGCTTGGCCTTGACGATCGTGTGCTCGGCCTGGGGAAACAGAGTGCGAAAATCTCGCACAGCCGCAATGTGGCTCAATCCGGCAGCGAGTACATCGTCGTATTTCATAGACCGATCCTCATTGAACAAGCGGAGTTTTGAGTTACGCGAACTTGACGATAATGAACAATTGTATATAATTGCTGTTGGTTCGAGAATGGCATCAATCGGCTCATGTGCAAAGTCGCTTGCCAGGGCATGCCCCGCAGGCGATGGCTGGCCATTTCTTGGGCAGAGATGGAGCGAGATCGAAGCGGCGGAGGCTTATCGATGACTAATACATGCGAAATATCTAGTTATCAACTGACAAATAGCCACCGAATAACACGCCAATCAAATGCCGATGACCTTGCTATCAACTGCAAATATCTGTTATCACCACTTCGGACGTATTTTTCGCAAGGCGTTGCCCACAAACAGCTTGCGGGCCTTGCGCGGCGCGCGATAACTGTTATCACCCACCCAGTGATCAAGGCTATCAAGCGGGCGGTCGCAGATTGCAATTTACTCGGCCTTTTTCTTGGCATTCTTCTTGGGCGTACCGCCGGTTGCGACGGGCCAAGGGGCGACGTTCGCCCGGGCTGCGTAGGCGGCGTAGAGTTCGCTCAGCTCGCGCACTTTTTCAGGATGTTTCTCGGCGAGGTTGGTCCCTTCCACACGGTCCTTCGAAAGGTCATAGAGTTCCCAATCTTGCGCGTGCTTGGCAACGAGCTTCCAATCGCCGACGCGGACCGCGCGGTTCCCTTCGTGTTCCCAATAAATCGCTTTGCGGTCGAGCGACTTGTTTTGAAACACGGGCTGCAGACTAAGACCTTCGAGCGGCGTGGCATCGGCGGGATACTTCGCGCCGGCGAGGTCGACGCAGGTGGCCATGATGTCGATCAAATGACCGGGCGTTTTGCGGAGTTCGCCTTTCGTCGTGATGCCCGCGGGCCAATGGGCGATCAGCGGCGTGCTGATGCCCCCTTCGTGCACCCAGTGTTTGTATTCGCGGAACGGCGTGTTCGAAACGTTGGCCCAGCCTTGGCCATAGGCGACGTAGGTATCGTAAGGACCGGGCATGACGTTGGGGCCCTGACGCACTGGATAGCCATCACGCGTCTGCGGCGGCACGAGGCCATTGGGCAGCACATCCGCAGCAATGGTCGGCAGCGAGGGCTTCGCTTTGCGTGGACCATCTTCGCGATTCATTGCAACATTGCGGCCCATGAGTTCGGCACATCCGCCGTTGTCCTGCAGATAGAAGATGAGCGTGTTTTCGAAGCGGCCGGTTCGTTTTAGCTCAGCGACGATCTTGCCGATCCCTTGATCCATCCGATCGATCATCGCGGCATAAACCTCCATGCAGGCGATGTCGCGCTCTTTGTTTTTTACATCGTCCCACTGGGCCGCGGGCGGCGAAAGGCCTTGAGTTTTTTCGATCAAGCCAAGCGATGCTGCTTTTTCGAACCGAGCCTGACGAATGGGAGCGAAACCGGCGTCGTATTTCCCTTTGTACTTAGCGATGTCTTCCGGCAGCGCGTGCATGGGCCAATGGGCGGCGGTGTAAGTGACGTACAAAAAGAAAGGCTGCTGCGCGTGATCGCGCTGATGATCGCCGACGAACCGCACCGCGTGGTCAGTGATGGCATCGGTGAAGTAATAGGTCGCGGGCTTGTACTCGGGATCGGCGTGGGGCGAGATCAGCGTGTTGTCGCGGCAGAGCGTGAACGGGTCGTAGAAACTACCACCGCCGGAAACCATGCCATAGAAACGGTCGAAGCCGCGCTGCAACGGCCAATTGTGTTTGTCGCCGTCCTTTTGAATGTGCCGCGTTACATGCCACTTGCCCGACGCATAGCTGCGATAGCCGGCGGGCCGTAGCACTTGAGCGATCGTGCGACATTTTTCGTTGAGGTTGCCGGTGTAGCCCGGTTTGTTGTGGTCTTCCATCATGTGGCCGATGCCCGCCTGGTGCGGATACAGGCCGGTGAGCAACGACGCCCGCGTCGGGCAGCAACGGGCGGTGTTGTAAAACTGAGTGAACCGCAGCCCGCCCGCCGCGAGCGAATCGAGATGCGGCGTGTTGATCTCGCCGCCGTAACAGCCGAGATCGGAAAAGCCCATGTCGTCGCTCATGATCAGCACGATGTTGGGCGGACTGGCAGCGGAGAGAACGCTGGCGAACGGAGTGATGATGCTGGCCAGCAACAAGATCAAGTAGCGATGCATGAGCAACCCTCGCGGAGAAGTGACGAAGTGCTCAGTGTAGCTTGCGAACTAACCGAAGTAGACCGC
The DNA here is from genome assembly GCA_964394305.1 of uncultured Pirellulaceae bacterium. Lineage (GTDB taxonomy): Bacteria > Planctomycetota > Planctomycetia > Pirellulales > Pirellulaceae > Anatilimnocola. Next base: position 11,432 of record CAYMWL010000028.1, on the reverse strand, counting down.
GGCGACGCTCAGTGCGCCGATCAACGTCGTGGCGATGAACAGCAGCATCCCCAAACATCCACTTCGTGCCGACAAACCATGCTTGGCAGCAAGTGCATCGACTTGCTCTTTCGCACTTTGCAAACTGCAGCCGGTGCGCACTTTGCAAAGCTTGATGGCTTGCAAGCTTTTACCCTGCAGCAACAATTCGCGCGCGGCGGTTTGCCAGGCGTCGTCGGCCGTTTTCGCTGCGGGCTTGGCGGCAGTCAGGGCGAATCGTTCTGCCTCAAGTTGATCGATGGCTGATTTGGCGTCGGCTAGACTGAGGTTGAGCGCCGAGCGGATAACTTTGATGGCTTCGATTTTTTGTTGGTGGGCCAGCAGAGGCAGGATCTGATCAAGCAGTTGGTCATTGAACTGGACGTTCGACTGCTGCACGCCACAGAACGGGCAGGTGGCTACGTCAGCGGGAATGTCTCGTTCACAGGCAGTGCACTGCGGCATGGATGAACTTTCTGGTAGCGGATGGGAACGATGTCTGATTCGGAATTGCGGGCCGAAATTGGGCGAATTTCAGCTTCCTTCACTTCTCGCCGATAACTGGTAGAATGGAGCCAGCGGATCGATGTTCGGACGTCCGGATGACCGGTCCACTGCTTCGGGGGCGAACTGGATTCGACCGGGTCGCTAGAAGCGTCAGTGGCGTGTCGTGGTTGATCTGTTGGCCACGTTAAAAGCAGATCACACTTTACTTGCCGAGAGCAATCTCAGCCTTGCAGCCTAGTTAAATAGTCTGCACGGATTGCGGGTCTTCGCCGGAGAGACCCAAAAGTCCGTTGCCAATTCCGGTTCGCCGCGGTTCATGTCGGAAACGACCGCGGTTCAATAAGTTTCCGGCTGGTCGCGGGTGTAGAGCGCAGGCAGTCGCCATCCAAGACGAGAACCAAATTGCTTGCTACACACGTAGAAGCTGCCGTGGAAAGATCGCGGGACGCGGGTTCAATTCCCGCCGCCTCCACTTTTCCTCGCCTGCGACAGCGGGCGACACTGACTGACAAGCAGCGTCACAACCCTGGTCACCACCAGGGTTTTGGCGTTTCTTGACCGACGAGTTTTGTTCGCCGACTGTGCCATTTGGTGACTCTGAAAGACAATTGGGGACGCCCAAAACACTGCCAATCCACTGACAGTCCAGCCCTCGAAGGGCTCGGGCTTGATCCTCAAGATCTGTGTGCGTGTACTTCACCGTCATGTGAATATCTTCGTGACGAGCCAGCTTTCGAACTTCCGCCAACGGCACCCCGGCGCGGGCAAGATTGGTGACGTAAGAATGGCGGCCGGCAGCATGGAAGTCAGCAATCCCCTTCTCGTTCTCGTACGGAATCCCCACACGCTCCAAATCCTTCTTCACCATCAACCATGTTCGCCGATTCGCCAGCTTGGGAAAGAGTGCCTGGTCGGTTGGCACATCCCTCAGCCATGCCTTGAGAAGCGTAACCAGTTCCGGATGCAACGCGAGCTCGTCCTTTCTGCGGTGCTTGGAGCATGCCGCCTCCACGGTGAGTTTCGGCGTAACGCCGTCTAAGTCAAAGCTGGCCGGCGTTAAGCTGGCAATCTCTTTCCGCCGCAGCCCCGTCATGAAGCTCAGGAGGTAGATCCTGGCCCGCTGTTCGCCGTCAAAGCACTGGATGACTTCATCACTGTTGCGAGCTGAATTCACCAGCTTCTTAACCTCGTCCTCTGTCAGGGCACGGCGCTTGTGCCGAATGTCCACCTCAGTGTTGAGCGGATCCAGGCTGCTGATCGGGTTCGCGGTCAAGCGGTTCATTTTGACCAGCCAATTGCAGAACTCATCGAACGCTTGCAAGTAGTGGTTATATGTGCGAGCGCCCAGCTTCCGGAGTTTGCGATCCTTGTTGAGGAAATCACGGACAAGTTCGGGGGTGACTTCGCCAATCGTTGTGAACGAACAGCTAGCGACAATCAGCTTCACTCGACTGAGAGTGAGCTTCGTGTGCTTGACCGTTGTGTCGCTCAGCGAACGCTCGAAGGCCTCCAGGTGCTCCTGAATTGGGCGGCGGCGGTGTTCGGCTGCACGCACCTCTTGCGGATCGACCAGGCCCCGCCTGCGCCGTCTCGCTTCTTTCTCCAGACTCAGCCCGAGATCCTTTGATTCTCCCTTGTCTGTAAAGCCCTTGACTGTTCGCCTGTGACCATACTCGTCGGTGTAATCGACGTAGTAGCAGGCCCCCTTCTTTCCCTTGTCGCGTTTCTTTTTGTACGGTGATGCCATGACTAAGCGCCTCCCTTCTTAGCTTGGAGGCTGTTGAGACACAGGATAATTTCGGACCGCCACCAGCGGCGAGCCCCACCGATGTGAATTGGCTTCGGAATCCTTCCACAACTGAGCCATCGCCAAATGGTTCGAGGGCTGACGTCGAGCATCTCTGCCAGTTCCTTGGGTGAAATCAGGTAGTCGGCGCTGTCAAAATGCTGCAGCCCTGAGTTGCCGCCCGAGGTCATACCACCGCCGCTGCGATACTGGGGCATAGCAGCCGAGTCGACGGTTTTTGGGGCTGGTTGGCTTGTAGGTGATTGATCACCAGCAGGAAGAGAATTGTGCTTGCGCATCGTGAAAACACTCCGTAGCGCGACGCTGTTTGCGACGCGTTAGGGAATGTTTCACCAGGGTGAGGCGAGGGAAAGTCCTCACAGCATGGCTCGACAATCCGAATGTATGCCACTGTCCGGACGGACCTGCGAAACCCTGCTGTTCTCGCGTTGAGTGATCCAGGCCGGCTGTTGGGCCAAGTTAGAAAATGCTGCTCGGTTGCAGCTACGGAATTTTACCATAACCGTCGCATGGGGGAAGATAGTTGCCAATGGAGTCAGTTGCTGCAAACACCGAAAATAAGGACTTACGGCAAGCCCCATCGCGCTAGAGCCGCACGCCATGCGACTGGGGCGATTTTCCTGATTCTTGGACAAGTACCTGAAAAAGACATTCACGAAATTTGATGATCGCCGTGGTTGCTTTGGTCGAAGATCACGCAACCCCATCTTTTTGTATGTCATTTGCTTCGGACGATGTGACCGAAGTTGGCTACTCACAGGAAGAAAGCGAAAACAACTCGTGCCGAATGAGAGTTTAAGCTTCTAGCAAATGAGGTAATCTTTACAGCGTAGGTCGGCGACTCTGAGCAGACAATGCGCATTCCGCGGGCATCATCACGATGCTTTCGATCATTTGCGTGGGTAGAATCCTAGGTGAGAAATGCAATCTTGATCAACGCTAGGCCGACGGAGGATTCGTCCATTGGGAATGCGCATTGTTTCCGTCGCAATGGCCGTGCCTCCCTGCATACAGACTGCGGATGACTTGGCCCCGCTCATTGGCCGCAGTGCTGAGTGGATCAGGGAAAGCACCGGCGTGGCGTGTCGCCGCATTGCAGCCGACGATGTTTCGCCTTCGCAACTTGCAGCCGAAGCCGCCCGCAAAGCATTGGCTTCGACAGGTGCCCCGGACTTGATTCTGTATGCTGGCGCCCTCGCACAACAAATCGTGCCCGACACGGCTGCGTTCGTGCAGCGTGAATTGGGCCTCGAACGCGTTCCCTGCTTCACCGTCAATCAGACGTGTTTGTCGTTCATTGTTGCCCTGCAAGTTGCCAATGGATTGCTGCGAGCGGGAACCTATCGGCGAATTCTTATTTGCACGGGCGAGCTTGCCACGCGAGGCAGAAGCTTCGAGGAAGCCGAGGCGGCAGCGCTCTTAGGAGACGGCGGCGCTGCGGCCGTTGTCGAGCTATGCGACGACTCGGGCAGCGATTTGATCTACTCGCAGCTGGAAACCTGGTCCGATGGACTCGACCTTTGTGCCGTTCGAGCGGGGAATCATCCCCGGCCACGGCTCGAAACTTCGTACGACGACCTATTCTGCTTTCACATGTCAGGCCCGCGCTTGTATCGCTTCGTTCGTCCGCGGTTAAAGAGCTTTCTCACAATATTTCTCGAGAGTGCCGGTTCGAGTATCGACGAAGTGAAAGCAATCGTTCCGCACCAGGCATCAGGACCGGGATTGCGATTGCTGGAGCAGTTTGGTTTTTCAACCAATCGCATTGTGAACATCGTCGCGGACTACGGAAATTGTGCTGCCGCTTCCATCCCAATGGCGCTGGCCGTGGCCACTGAAGCTGGCCGAATCGCGCGCGGTGATGTGGTGCTATTGGTCGGAACCGCCGCCGGCATTTCGATCGGAGCCGCATTGCTCCGATGGTAGATCCTAGAGTCGTCGAAGCGGTTTGCGAGTTACTGCGCGATCGCCAGCTGCGCATTTTGATCACTGGCGGCACGGGTTTTGTGGGTTCGCGCGTGGCGACTGTCCTCGCCGAAGCCGGTCAACAAGTGACGGTGACTGGACGCAACTTCTATCGCCTGGGACGCGCCCGCCATCCGAAGGCTACTTTTGTTGCGTCGGATCTGTGCGATCAACCTGCCATCGAACGGCTGTGCCAGGATCATGACGTCGTGATTCACGCGGCTGCCCTGGCGGCGATTTGGGGGGATGCCAAAGCGTTCGAAGCGATCAACATCAAAGGCACGCAGATCGTCGCCGATGCCTGCCGACAGCGGCCTGGCACTCGCTTGGTGCATGTTTCGTCCACGGCGATTCATTTTGATTTCATTGACAAGCTACTGATGGAAGAAGACGCCACACTGCCGAAGCGTTTTGCCAACGAGTATGCAAGAAGCAAGGCAGACGCCGAGGAAGTAATTCGCCGCGCGGTCGCGGCTGGGGTGAACGCCGTTACCATCCGAGCCCGCGCGGTCTTCGGCCCGGGAGACAACAGTCTGCTGCCACGTTTACTGTTGGCGGCAAGCAAGGGGCGGTTGCCACAGATCGGCGATGGCAAGAATTTGGTCGATCTGACTTATATCGACAATCTCGCTTACGCCCTCTGTCTCGCGATTGTGCGGGGTGAGCCTGGCGATGTTTGCACGGTTACCAACGAGTCGCCGGTTCAGCTTTGGCCGACTCTCCAACACATTTTTCAACACTTGAAAATGCCGGCCACGCGCCGCAAAGTCTCCTACAAAATGGCCCTGACGATCGCCAATGTGGCGACGTTGTGGCATCGCGTTCGCCGGCGTCGTGGCGAACCTGTGCTAACCACCTACAGCGTGGGGCTGCTCGCGAAGAGCCAGACATTTTCCCCCACCGCCGCACAGAAGGTGCTGGGCTATCGCGCGCTCGTGTCGATGGAGGAGGGGCGACAGCGAACACTGGAATCGTTGACCGCCCGAGATGAGTACGAGAGCAGTTGTTCGGTTGATTTGAAGCTATTTACGACCGGCTACACACCTCAGCCGCACTACCTGGCGGAGCGTGGCAAGGGAAAAACCATCATCCCCTTTCACGCCACGTGCGCGCTGATTACGCATCCACAGTTCGGACACTATCTGTTCGACACGGGATACGCACCGCGATTCCGTACGGCGACCGCGCGATTTCCTTACAGCATCTACGGCCGGCTGAGCCCTGTCGTTTGCAGTGACTCGCTCACGATTCGAGCACAGCTGCAGGAGCTGGGAATCGACTCCCGCGACATCCGCGGAATCATCCTTTCGCACTATCACGCCGATCATGTGGCCGGGCTACGTGATTTTCCCAGCAGCGACTTTATTTCGTCGCAGGCCGCTTGGAGCGATGTCGCTGGTCGACGTGGTTTCGCCGCTTTGCGAAGAGGCTTTTTGCCGTCGTTGCTTCCCGATGATTTCGCAAAGCGACTGCATACGATCGAATATTTTCATGATCCAGGGTTTGGGCCATTCACACACACTCACGATTTGTTTGGCGATGGAAGTATCAGACTCATCCAACTTCCGGGACACGCGCGCGGGCACATCGGAGCCATCGTGCAGCACGGCACCACAAAGCGCATGCTGCTGGCGGCCGATGCCACTTGGACCCTCGGCTCGCTGCGAGCGAATGCCTTGCCACACTGGAAGACCTTCAGCTTCGTCGATTCCGTCGCTGACATGCGGGCGTCGCTGAATCAACTGCATGAATTGTCCCAGCAGCATCCTGCCATCGAAATCGTCCCGACCCACTGCCCAGAAATCGCCGATCGTTATTCGTTCGACAGCATCGTGAAAGCGCACCTGCCTGGGAGCGCCGACTAATGCGTATTCTCCTTACGGGAGCTCGGGCACCTGTAACACTGGATCTCGTCCGGCATTTCCATCAGGCCGGGCATGAAGTCTTTCTGGCGGACAGCATCCGCCTGCCGCTGGCTCGGTTCAGTCGGTTTGCAAAACGCACGTTCGTGGTCGCAAAACCGGCTCTAGAGCCCACCAAGTTTGTTCAGGACTTGGCCAGCATCGCAGACCGTCAAAAAGTCGACCTGGTCATTCCGACGTGCGAAGAGATTTTTTACATCGCTGCGAAATTGCACCTCTTCCCGTCCGTCGTGACCGTTTTTTCCGAACCGCTGTCGCGGCTCAAAGCACTTCACAACAAGTGGACGTTCGCCAGTTTGGTGAAGAGCAGTTCTTCCCCGATTCAACCACCCGAAACACATCTCGCAGCAAGTCCGGCCGATTTAGAAACTTGGATTACTCGGCAGGACTTGGTGGACTGGGTCTTCAAGCCGGTCTATTCGCGGTTTGCCGCGCGAACGCTCGTGGGGCCGCAGCCGGAAATCGTTTCGGCACTGCGACCAAGCGCTGCCGATCCCTGGGTCATCCAGCGGCGGATTCGCGGCCGGGAGTTTTCCACCTACAGCGTGGCCCACAACGGCGTCTTGCGCGCGCATGCTTGTTACTATTCCAAGTACCAGGTGGGGATTGGTTCCGGGATCTACTTCATGGCGGTCGATGATGAACGCATCCGCTCGTTTGTCCAAGAGTTTGTTGCGAGTCAGCAATTCACGGGACAGCTCGGCTTCGACTTGATGCAGGCCGAGGACGGCAAGCTCTACGTACTGGAATGCAATCCGCGGGCAACCAGCGGACTGCACTTGTTACGATCACTGCCACTCGCTGAAGCGTTCCTTCATCCCATCGGGTCACTGTTGGAGCCTCAATCGCCTCCGCCCTCGATGCTCGCGGCCATCGTACTTCTCTTCTCACTCCCCCAAGCTATCGCCAGGGGAAAATTGCGAGCGCTGGTCAAGGACATGCGAGAAGCCAAGGACGTAATGTTTGCTAGGAATGATCTCGGCCCGAGTCTGCTTTCCCCGATCTCGCTGCTGGAGGTGATGGCGACCGCGCTTTGCCGCCGGAAGCCGCTCACGAGGGCTGCCACCTTTGACATCGAATGGAATGGGGAACCCCTCTGATGGCCGGCGCCGTCACGTTGATCGACGAGCCTTCGCAGGTCGCCCCCGAGAAATTGCCGGGCAGCAGCCACGATGCGGACTGGATTGAGCTGCTGACGTCTCGCCCCGCCAACACATTGGTTCGCAACTTGGAAACTCGTTGGGCCGTGTTGCGCGTTGACGATGCTTTGTTGCCGGTCACGATCAACGAACTGGAGTACGACAATTCCTACGTCTGTTCTCCGTACGGCGCTTGTGTGATTTATCCGCAGACCGAGGTGAATAAAGTTGACAACGTCCTCGTGCGGGGCCTCGTGCGCGGCCTGACCTTTTCGCTCGCACCCCTGCTGCGAGCCGCGCAGATTAATCGGATTGTTTGCGTCAACAACTGGTTGCTGTCGACCAATCTTTATCCGCCGTTCGACTGCGGACATATTTCCGATCTGACGCAGATGCTCGCAGAACGCTTTCCAAGTCACGCGATCACCTGGCGATCACTGAATGAGGTCACCAATTCCGTCCTGCTGCAAAGACTCGTGGCCGACGGCTACTTACTCGTTCCCAGCCGGCAGGTCTATTTCTTTGACGGCGAAGATGGAAGCTTTCTTCGGAAACCCAACAATTTTTGGGATCGCAAGCGGCTGCTCAACTCCGGACTGCAAATCGTCAACCACGACGAGTTGCAGGCAAGTGATGCTTCGCGGATCGAACAGTTGTATCGCTGGCTGTACGTCGATAAGTACTCTCCGCAGAACCCTCAGTTCACGGCAGCGCTCATCGACGAGTTCCGTGCGCGTCAGCTGCTCACGACGTGGGGACTGCGCGATTCGGCGGGAGAGTTGGTCGGCGTCGCTGGAGCATTCGAGCGCAACGGCGTGATGACCGTTCCGCTGGTCGGGTACGATACATCCTTGCCACAAAACTTGGGGCTCTATCGCAGTTTGATGTCAATCGTTCTCCACGAAGCCGTTCGGCGAAAAGTGAAATTGAATTTAAGCAGCGGAGCGGCGCACTTCAAACGCTTGCGCGGCGGCGAGCCGTGCATCGAATACACGGCCGTCTATTGCCGGCATCTTTCCACAACCAGCCATTGGGCGTGGAGGTCGCTAGCCGCCCTGATGCAGAAGGTGGGAGTTCCGATCCTGCGAAAGTACCAACTATGACCACAATTGCCGACCGCCTTGGCCAGCATTGGCTTGTCTGCTGCGAAGCAGCGCAGCTCGGCAGAAAGCCTTTGTCGGTGAACGTGCTGGGCACTCCGCTGGTTGTCTTTCGTTCGTCGGCGGGCGTCGTCGTCGCCGAAGATCGCTGTCCGCATCGCAACGCGCCCTTGTCACTCGGCGTGGTCGAGCGTGGTGAACTCACCTGCCCATACCATGGCTGGCGTTTTGGAGAAGAAGGGCGATGCGTGGCAGCGTCCGGAATTTGTGCGGCTCCACCAGACGTTACTCTCCGATGTTGGCGAGCTCACGAGTTCGACGGGTGGATCTGGATTGCCGCACTTGCGGTGAATAAAGCCCGAAGGATGTATCGTTCGACGCTGGCAGAAAACGCAGGTTACGAGAGCTTCAACATGACGGCAGCGCTTGAATCAAAGCTGCCAGACGCCATCGAAAACCTGCTCGACGCGACGCACACTCCCTTCGTGCATGCTGGCCTCGTTCGCAGCGCCAAGGCGAAGCAATCATTCACAGCCGTATTGCGCAGATCGGATGATCTGGTCGAAGCAGAGTACCGCGGAGAGAAGCGGCAACATGGTTTGATCTCGCGCCTCTTCGAGCCGGAACGTGAGGTGAGCTTCGGCAGGTTTATTCCCCCATTTACTGCCGAGCTCGAGTATCGATCATCGACGCGAACGGAATTGCTCGTCGTTTCCCATTTCACTCCGGCGGACGCGGGCAAGACCAATGTGTTCGTGAAGGTCTACTTGCCAAAGGGGCGACTTCCGTCCTGGCTGCGACTGGCAGTCGCCAGATTTTTCTTCAGCCGAGTGCTAAAGCAAGACAGCGAAATACTCACGAGCCAAAGTCGGAACATCGCGCGGTTCGGAAAGCAGTCATATACTTTTTGGCAGGCCGACCTGCTAAGACCATGGATCGATGCGTGGCTGCGAGACGGTGAGTTCCCCGCGCAAGCCGCTGGTCCCGAGACCGTATGCTTTGAGCTGTAGGTCGAATGCTGGCAATCATACAAGGAGTTGCAGATGCCGATGGTGACCACGTTAACGCGGACTGTTGTAGTGCTGATCGCCCTGACGGCATCGCTGGCGAGTGGAGCGCAGAACGAACCTGCAAGAGAGCCAGAAAAGGTCGCGACGGATCGCGCTCGGACGGAAGCAATTCACGATCAACTGCGAGCCGTACGCGAAGAGTTTCTCGCCGCATTTGGCAAGCAAGATTTCGATGCTCTCGTGGCGTTGCTCGACGAAAATGTTGTGTTGACAGCGCAGGATGGCAAGGAACTGAAATCCATCCGCAACAAGCAAGGTGTGCGCGAATATCTTGATCGCATGCTGGTTGGTCCCAATCGCGGCATCCAAAGCATGACGATCGCGCCGACCGTCGACGAACTCTCGGTCTTGCACAACGGCGGCACGGCGATCGCGACGGGAAGTTCGCTCGACCACTACAAACTGAGCGATGGCAATGAGTTCGACCTGAAGACGCGCTGGAGTGTGACGCTAGTCGACAAGAACGGCAAATGGTTGATCGCCAATCTGCACGTTTCGACCAACCTGTTCGATAACCCCGTGAATTCGGCAATCTCGCGTGCTGCCACTTGGGCCGTCGCTGGGGCTGGAGTAGTTGCCCTGCTGGTAGGTTTTTGCGGCGGAGTGCTCCTATACCGGAATCGCTCACGATAACGGTCCACCGGGTACTCAATCGCTGCGATGCGAATGCCAACGATGTCATGCGTAACCGGAATTAAGCCATCCAGAGTCAAATGCTTCGGTCCGACACACCGACCGCAACGCGGCTGATGCGCAACGGATATTTGAGTAAGATTGAGCGCGAGATCGGCTCATCGTGGTCGATGGTGGAATTTGAGTAGCGAATAGATTTGCGATATCTAACTCGCATGCAAAGCGACCAGCGGCCTTTTTGGCATCCTTGGGTACTGCCGGCGCAGAACCACGCCATCGGCCGAAATCCGGGGGTTCTTCCCACTTTTTGGCAACCTCGGAAGAGCTCCCCGTATTTCGTCGTCAGGAATCGCTAACAGGGGAATATGCGCAATTTGAAATGGGCGCTCGTCGTCGTCGAGGCGGTTTTCAACCGCCAGGCACTGACGCACGTATCCGGACTATCGGATTAAGACGGTTCACGTTTGGCTTTCTGAAGCCAGCAATCGGTTTTTCATCGCCGTTCGAATGCGGAGTGCGGGAACATGCCTCTCCTCGACGAGGGGAAATTGTCCATAGATCTTTCCGTCGAGTTCTCGCCCTGTTTTACTTTTCCTGACTCCGCCCCATTGCTTAAAGAAGAATGGAACTCCCGCACTTTGGCACTGATCTCGAATTTCAGTCACCCATTCCCTTTTCATTGGGCGCGCATTCGGACCGCTTTCACCGCCGACGATCACCCAGTCGATTCCGTCCAGATTGATACTGCCGATGTCTTCGAGCAAAGGCTCAATGGACAAGAACCTCACCTTCGCGGGAGTGTCCCTGAGGTGATCAATGCGGGGAAGTCCATGCTTTCGATTCTCGACGCTTACGCCCCACCAAATGTTTGACAGCTGGGCAGCGGCTTCGAGCGACGTCGTCAGTAAGTCCCGAAGTCGTTCGGATCGCTTCGTTAATACCTGATAGGTGTGCCAATTGGCACTTTCCATAACTTGGACGACGTCTCGAATGTAGCTATCTGGGACGCCTTGGTGGAACAGATCGCTCATTGAGTTGACGAAGACCATCTTCGCCGCGGTCCAACTGAACGGCTCCATCAGCTTCTTTGGAACGAGCTTGAGATCAAATCCCTGCTCGTAAGGGCTGCCTGGGACGCCCCGGAAGCGTTCAGTCCACTCGATTTTTGAATTATCGCTCATTAGTTCCTTTTTCTACTTAATAGGTACTGACTAGTTAAGAGCCTATCCCAAAACTGATCTTTGAGGGAAGTGCGATCATGGCATAGAACA
>CAYMWL010000027.1:0-77028 GCA_964394305.1 uncultured Pirellulaceae bacterium | reverse complement strand
GAGAGGTTGTTAAGTCCGGCCGCGACCCGTGGATGATTCGGTCCGTAGCACCGCTCATTAATTTCGATAGCCCGGCGAGTCAAAACTTCGGCATCGTTGGACATTCCTGTGGCTTTATACAGTTGCGCAAGGTTGTTCAGGCGAGTCGCTATTTTAGGATGATTCGGGCCGACTGAATGTTCATCGATTTCCAAGGCGCGACGCATTAATGGTTCTGCTTCAGCAAGCCGTCCAGTTTCTATTAGCAATGACCCTAAATTGTTTAGACTTATGGCAACATGGGGATGGTTTGGCCCAAGAGATTTTTCCGCAATGAATAACGTGCGACGCATCAGCGGCTCTGCTTCACTAAGCCGCTCGGTGTCTTTTAGCAATTGCGCAAGATTGTTGAGCCGAATAGCAACTTTGGGATGATCAGGCCCGAAGTTCTGTTCGTCGATTTGCAAAGCGCGACGCATTAGCGGTTCTGCTTCGGCAAGCCGATTGGTGGCATCAAGCAGCTGTGCTAAATTATTCAGGTGAACGGCCACCTCGGGATGATTCGGGCCAAAAACTTGTTCGTCAATTGCCAAAGCTCTGCGTTTCAAGGGCTCCGCTTCAGCTAAGCGATTTGTGGCCTGGAGTACAGACGCTAGATTACCGAGGCTGGAAGCAACATTAGTATGGCTCGGACCGAGGAGTTGCTCGTGAATCATTAAGGCACGGCGAATAAGTGGTTCTGCATCGGCGAAATCGGCTCGATTATGCAGATAGAGTGCAAAACGATTTAGCAGGTGAGCGGTTGGAGTTGGATTGCCGAACTTCTCTGATGTCTTTGTTGCAACAACCACATGCGGAGCCGCCGTCAGACAAATTGACCAAGAGAGAACGTCTTCAGATTCTTTGGGGAAAAATCGATCTAACATGCGCAGGGCGCGCGAGAACTCAATATTTTGCTGACTGTGATTCATGCGAAAACCCGCAACGTCTAGCACAAGGCGATGCATTTGGATCGAATCATTGTTGTTTTCCCACGCAGCCAATGAGTACCTAGTGAGATCAGCAAGGCCGGATTCGACATCGATCGCGGGATATTCTTCACCCTCATTCACACCTTCAATCATCTCACGCGGAATTGGATCCGGCGCCAGCCAACAGAGGATGTTCAGCAGCGCTCGTCCGTCATTGCCAAGTGCATCGATGCTGGTTTGCCACGTCGTAGCAATGCTCCGTGGGTAGTGCATTTCGTTGACGTCGAACCACTCCAGTACTTTCGCGTCTTGTTTTTGCCAGCGAGCACGGTAGTCGGCGATGCGCAAGCGGTGGACAGCGATGTAGGCGCCGGCTTGTTCGAGTGCGAGGGCGAGGCCGTCTAGTGCTTGGGCGAGTAGCGTTGCCTCTTGATCATCGGTTGGGGTGACACGACGTTCGTTAGCAGTGCGTTCTAGGAGGAACTCTTTGGCAGCGTCGTTCGAGAGGACATCGAGTGCGAGGCTCGTTACGCCGTGACGCCAGCGGGCGAGGCGAGAGGTGACGATGACGTGGCCGGAGGTGATTTTGTGCAGCAGGCGTTCGACTTCGGCTTGGGCTTCTTCGGTGTCGACGTTGTCGACGATCAGCAGCCAGCCGGCGTGTTCTTGCAGCCAACGCAGCGCGGCGGCGACTTGGACTTCTTTTTCTTTCGCTGTTTGCTCGGGCAGGTCGAGGACGAGCGCGCCGCAGAGATTGGCCAGGTTGTTCGAGAGGCTTGCCGCGCTGTCGGCGGTGATGAAGAGCAATGCGGTGTATTCGTGCTCGTGCTGCCAAGCGTATTCGATGGCCGTCCGCGTTTTGCCGACGCCACCGAGGCCGTGGATCGCCTGCTTGCCGGTAACGGCCGCAATGTGCGTCGGTTTGTTGACCAGTACCTGCCGCAGCTGCTGCAGAAAATCCTCGCGGCCTTTAAAGAGCGTGCCGATGCGGCCCGTCGGTAGATTGTTTGGCTTGGCGACGCGGGTGCGGATCTCGATGTTGTCGAGCCGCTGCCGCAGTTCGTCGGGCGTCGAGAATTCGTAGTAGAGCTCGTTGCCAGTCGTGCGCGACGTCGACGAGCAGAGTTCATTGCCCTGCATCAGGCGGGCACGATGTTGCTGCTGCAGATCGCGCAATTCATCGGTTTGAGCCAGCGGATTGTCGGGCTGGTAATCAGCCCGGGCGAGGAAGCGAAAGACCTGCCGTTTCAGCTCTTTGCCCAATTCGTATTCCAGCTGCGTGTACGACCGCCGTTGTTCGCCGGCCGGCGTGTTCTGCGGTTCGTGGCCATAGTAGTGCCCCGCGAGGTGAATGACCGCGCCGCAGGGAGCGAGCTTGTCGCGCAGCATCTGCACGATCGTCGCGTAATCCGACTGCACGGGAAATTCGTCCTGCACGACGACGGTGTAACCCTTGCCGCGAGCCCATTCGCTGACGATGTGCCGATAGCTGCGCAGATCATGGCTGGTGGCGCTGACGAAGACCGAAGTGGGCGACATGGCAGGCGCTGCAGGGCGAGGAAATGAATGGTGAGAGCACTGTCATCCTACTGCCTGCCGAAAGTGGGTGGCAATTGTTATGAGACCGCGCGCAATTGCCTCGCCCGCAGCACTTGACAAATAATGAACAAACGTATACAACACGTCGCTAACGAGTCTTCCCCGGTTCTTTGATATTTTGGTGGAATTTCTTGCCGAGCGTCGGCTGTCTGGCAGCCGACGTTGTCAGCTATTTCTTGGAATGCAGATGTTGCGTGCCGCGTTGCACTGCAAGGAACAGGCAGTCCGCCGCTGCGGAGGGTGTTTCGGCGGCGTGATCTCCCGTTTATTGCCGCAACAGTGGGCAACAGAAAGCGCAACAGATTGCAACACTACCCCAACAGAAAGCAACACTTGGCAACAGATTTGTTCACAAAACGCCAGGCCGCGGCTGGCGGCCATCGACGTAAGTTGTTCTCGTGCATTAGGATGAGACCTGGCCCGAGGCAGACAGGGAAAGCAAAAAAGTGTTCGGTTGGCCGCGGGGAGTTTGCCTTGCAACTCAGAACGGGGATTGCCCATGACGAAGCCTCATCCTCAACCGATCGATCCTGCTACGGTGCCGGAGTTGGCTCGCCAGGTCGTCGCGGCGGATCGGTTTCCGCTGCTGGCGACGATCGATGGCGAGCAGCCTCGGTTGCGGCCGGTGTCGCCGGTGAAGACGGACGGTTTTACGGTTTACGTGGCGAACTTGCGGGTGTATCACAAAACTGTCGAGATCGCGGCGAACCCGCGGGTCGAGTTGTGTTACATGAATGACGGCCACGACCAAGTGCGGATCACCGGCGTGGCGGAGGTGGTCACTGAGCGGCCGCTACTGGAAGAGATCTGGTCGACCAATCCGCTGCTGCGGCAGTATTTGGGCTCGATCGATAACCCGGCGCTGATTGTCTATCGCATTCGGCCAGTGCAAGTGCGGTACATGCAGGAATGGGCGCTCGAGTATTTTGAGGTGGCAATCGGAGAGTGAGCATTCCCACCTTTGCCTCAACTTCCGCCTTTATCTTCGCCGACAGTATTTACGGTTACCTTGATTCTCGGGATTGTGCCACCTACCATTCTGCGAGAGTCTGCTTGCCCGCAAAGTTTGCCTTCCTTACCGCGTCCCACATTCAGGTCTTCGCATGCTTGCCGGTTTTGACCTGTTCGATCCCACCGCCGAGCGCTGTACATGCTGATGAAAGCGTCGGTGCTTTGCTGCAGTTCGTCTGCTGGCGAAGTTGCTCCTTTCATCACTGTCCGCGGCTTCGATTACAGGGTGACGCATTTTACTGGGGAATCCCAGATTCTTTTGGAGCACTGCCATGGCTTCTGACTTTCGGCTGAAGGAACAGCTTCCACGACTGACCGACCGGATTGTGGCGACGTACAAACTGGAAGGGGCGATCCATCACCTGGGCCATTGCCCGCTGCCGAACTACGACGAAATCGTCGAGTGCCTGGCCGATTTGAAGGACATTCTTTATCCCGGTTATCGCCGGCGCGAAGGTTTGCACATCGGCAACGTGACCTATCACGTGGGCGACTTGATCGACGGTTTGCATGACAAACTCACGCGACAAATCGCTCGGGCTTTGCGGCACGACGACCGGGTGAATGGCGGCAATGCCTGCGATCCCGAAACCGATTACGAAGCCAAGGGGCAGGCGATGGCGATTGCGTTTCTCGAACGCATTCCATACTTGCGCGAAATCCTGGCGACCGATGCTCATGCTGCCTACGACGGCGATCCGGCTTGCCGCAGCATCGACGAAGTGGTGTTTTGCTATCCGGGTTTGGAAGCGATCACGGTCCATCGCATCGCGCATGAACTGCGGCGGCTCGGCGTACCGTTCATTCCGCGCATGATGAGCGAATGGTCGCATAAGCAAACCGGCATCGACATTCACCCGGGCGCGGTGATTGGCACGCATTTCTTCATCGATCACGGTACGGGTGTGGTGATCGGCGAAACGTGCGAAATTGGCAACCACGTGAAGCTGTATCAAGGTGTGACGCTGGGTGCACTCAGCTTCGCAACCGATGGCGACGGCAACCTAGTTCGCGGTCACAAGCGGCATCCCACGCTGGAAGATCGCGTGGTGATTTACGCGAATGCGACCGTGCTCGGTGGCCGCACGGTGATTGGTCACGACAGCGTGATTGGTTCGAGCGTGTGGCTGCCCCACAGCTTGGAGCCGCATTCGACGGTGGTGATGGAAAAACCGAAGTTGCGGATTCGCGCGGAAGTGCCGGATGAACTGAAGCCGGAGTTGAATTTTCAGATCTAGTGTCTTCGATCGCTAAGCAATACGACGACTAGCGATGTTGTCATCTAGCAACATTTTGTTGCATGGTGCGCATCAGCATCGAAACATCATGTTTTCCGCAGCGCGTCATTTGCCGGCAGAGCGCTGTGAAAAACCGCATGTTTTCCCGGTGTTTTTTCACATCCTGTGGGATGCTTGAAACTTCGCCGCGATTGGTACGGCCTGTGCTTTACCTCGATTTGTCCCGCGTGACTTCCCAAGTTCACGCTCAGGCAAACTTCAGACAGGTAAGGTGGGTTTATGGCGTTTTTCTCCGGCAAGTCATTGAAGAAGCAGCACGGCAAGCGTTCGAACCGCCGCGGCGTGTTGACTCTCGAATGGATCCTGATCGTCACGGTGCTCGTGATCGGCGTCATCGGCGGCTTGGGTGCCGTGCGTAACGCGACCGTTGCGGAACTGGGCGACCTGGCCGAAGCGATCGAATCGCTCAATGTGAAAACCCAAGCGGAAATCACGGCCGAAATGGGTTCGTAGACCACAGCCAGCTCCTGCCAGGAACACAGCGGCGGACCGGTGCCCAGAGTCCGTCGAACCACTAATCAGCTGCCACGTCTATTCCCAGGGAAGCCTCTTACGCCAGGCTCCCTGGCGTATGCCGCGGGGTCTTCCTAAGCTGAAAGTTGCAATCTCAGCCCAAGGGACCCCGTGGCATGCGGCAGCTTTATCTTGATTACAACGCCACGACGCCCATTGCTCCGAGCGTGCAAGAGGCGATGTTGCCGTTTCTTGCGGAACATTACGGCGATCCCTCGCAGAGCCATTCTTCCGGCCGAGCTTGCCGCGAAGCCATCGAAGATGCCCGCGGCCAATTGGCTCACCTGCTTGGCGCCGACGCCGACGAGATCGTCTTCACCAGCGGCGGCACCGAAAGCAATAACTTAGCACTGCTCGGCGTGATGCTGCGGCAGCGACCAGCCGTCGGCGGCCATCTCATTATCACGGCCATCGAACACGCCAGCGTTGCCGAGCCGGCGAAGTTGCTCGAGCGGATGGGCTACGATGTAACCGTCGTCGGCGTGACGGGTCAAGGTGTGGTGCAACCCTCTGCCATTCAAGCGGCGCTGCGCAACGACACGTTGCTCGTCAGCGTGATGCACGCCAATCACGAAACGGGCGTCATTCAACCGCTGCGGCAGATCGGCGAAACCTGCCATACTAAGAATGTGCTGCTGCACACCGATGCTTCGCAGACCGTCGGCAAATTGCGCACGTATGTTGATGAGCTCGATGTCGATCTGCTGACGGTCAGCGGCCACAAGCTCTATGCACCGAAAGGGATCGGGGCGTTGTTCGTCCGCCGCGGCATTGCCCTGGAACCGCTGCTCCGCGGCGATGGGCAGGAAAACGGCGTGCGCGCGGGAATGGAAAATACCGTCGGCATAGTAGCCCTCGGCCGCGCTGCGATCCTGGCCGCCCGTGCTCTCGAAGAGGCTCCCGAACGTTTGGAAAAACTGCGCGACGAATTCTTCAGCCAGCTGCAAGCCGTCGTTGGAGAGGAGCTACGCTTGCACGGCCAAATGGCGCCGCGACTGCCGAATACGCTCAGCGTTAGTTTTCCCGAGGTGAATGCCGTCGATCTGCTCGCCCGCATACCGGAATTGTGTGCATACGCTCCTGGCGGATCGCACACCGATACCGAAGCCAGTTCGCCGACGCTCGCGGCGATGGGCGTTGATCCACAAGTGGCGCGGCAAACGATCCGGCTCAGCCTGGGTTGGTACACGGCCGAAGAAGACATTGGCCGCGCTGTGAATATGTTGCTCGGTGCGTGGGAAGCGTTGCGTTAGGGTCATCTCGGCGGGGAGAGATGACCACCATGGTAAACGACGAGCCTATTCATCATCGTCAGCCGCGACCGCTTCGCCGCTGTTCTTCATTCGCCAGCGCAAATATGAATCGATGAACCCCTGGATGTTGCCATCCAGCACCTGATGAAAGTTGTTCATCAGGTAGCCTGTTCGCTGATCCTTCACACGTTGATCAGGATGCAGGAAGTAATTGCGAATCTGCGAGCCGAAACCGACCTTGGCTTTCGTTTTGTAATGAGCCGCCGATTCCGCTTCTCGCTTTTCGTCAGCGAGCCGCGCGAGGCGCGAGAGCATCATCTTACGCGCGAGCGCACGGTTCTGATGCTGGCTCCGTTCGTTCTGGCACTTTACTTCGATGCCCGTTTCGTAGTGCACCAGGCGAATCGCGCTTTCCGTTTTGTTCACGTGCTGGCCGCCCGCGCCGCCAGCCCGCATCGTTTCCTCGCGCACATCCTTAGCCCAGTCGACTTCGATCTCAGCTTCGTCTTCGACTTCCGGCGAAACATCGACGGCGGCGAAACTCGTCTGCCGCTTCCCTTCCGAGTTGAAGGGGCTGATCCGCACCAGGCGATGCAGCCCGGTTTCACCTTTCAGATAGCCATAGGCCATCGGACCTTTGATCATCACAGTGGCATGATTGATGCCCGCCTGATCGTTGTCGAGACGGTCGATCACGACGAATTCGAAATCGTTCTTCGCCGCGTACTGCATGTACATCCGCAGCAACATTTCGGCCCAGTCGTTGGCATCGGTGCCGCCGTCGCGAGCATAGATGCTCATGATCGCATTCGCCGAATCGTGCGGGCCATTGAGCAGCGCCTTGAGTTCGAGCTCGTCGACCAGCTTTTCCAGCCGATCGATTTCCGCCATTACTTCGCCGGCCAGACTGTCGTCGGCTTCGGCCATCTCCAGCAGGCCCTGCAAATCGGCCGAGCCGCGCACGACTTCCTCCAAAGGCTTGGTGACCGCCTTCAGAGCTTTGAGCTTGCCCATGACTTCACGGGCTTTTTCCTGATTATTCCAGAAATCAGGGGCGGACATCCGCTCGTTGATCTCGGCGACTTTTTTCAGTTTGTTGTCGTAGTCAAAGACTGTCTCGAAGTTGGGCGACCCGTTGCTCAAGAGCGCTCGCGCGCGAATACCATTCGGTTTCCATGATGGCGAAGATTCTCTGGACGAAGATGCTGTTCGTAATTGATTGAGTATATGCGGCGCGGCAGCTTTCTGGCAGGCCGCGGACGCGTTCTTTCGCGGAGCCCAAGACGACTATGCTTTCTCCGCAAACGCCTTCAGGTCGTTCTCGAACGCCTTCATGCGGTCGTTCATTTCGTCTTTGGTTCGTTGCAGGTCGGCCAGTTGTTCGGCGGGGACGTAGGTGAACATGTAGAACTTCACCTTGGGTTCCGTGCCGCTGGGACGGACGGCGACGTAGTTCCCTTCTTCGGCCAGGTCGAGAATAACCATGTCGGCTGGCGGGGCGTCGAGCTTGGTGGGCGATCCGCCCGTTGGAGTCGTTGTAAGGTTCTTGTAGTCGCGCACCTGTGTGACTTTGATCCCCGCAAGCGACGCTGGCGGGCCGCTGCGGAAGTTGCTCATCAGCGATTGCATCCGCGCCATGCCGGCCGAGCCCGGCATGGTGACGTTGAGGACCCGTTCGCCGTGGTAGCCGTGCTGCCAATAAAGCGAATCGAGCTTCTCGTGTACCGTTTTCTTTTGGTCTTTGCAAACCGCGGCGAGCTCCGCCATCAACATGCAGGCTGCGGCGCCATCTTTGTCGCGCACATATTGCCCAATCAAAAAGCCATGCGACTCTTCTGTGCCGAAGAGGAACTTATCAGGCCCGTGCAGATCGATCTGCTGAGCAATCCACTTAAAGCCAACATGGATGTTGTTATAAGTCTTCACACCATACGATTCACCGATGCGGCGGATCATCTGGGTGGTCACGAGCGTGCTGACGAGAAAATGATCGTTCGTCAGGCCGCCATTCTTCTTTCGCTGTTCGCAAACGTAATCGGCGAGCAGCACGCCGAGTTGATTGCCGTTGAACGTCGCCCACTGAGCTTGCTTCATGTCTTTCGACAGCGGAATCTTCACCGGTGCGGCACAACCCATGCGATCGCAATCGGGATCGGTTGCCAAAATCAAATCCGCGCCCGAAGTGTATGCCCGCGAAATGATCGCATCAAACACTTCGACATTTTCCGGATTTGAAACATGCCCCGGCACGTTCGGAAAATCACCGCTTTGCTCGCGGTGCGGAGCATAGGTTTCGACGTCCTGGAAATTGTCCCGCTTCAGCACCGGCATGACAGCTGATTCGCCCACGCCGTGCAACGGCGAATAGATGATCTTGATATTTCGCGGCCCGAAGAAGCTCTGACTGTAGACGTTTTGATAAAAGGCATCATCGACCTCTTCGCAGCAGAAGACGACTTTGCCTGCTTCGACGGCCGCGGCGAAGTCGGTCTTTTTGATTTCGCTGGTGTTCATCACGCGATCGACAATGGCTTTGTCATGCGGCGGGATCACCTGAGCGCCGCTCGACCAATAGACTTTTACCGCGTTGTCGCTCGGTGGATTGTGGCTGGCCGTCACCATGATCCCGCAGGCGCACTTTTTATAGCGCACGAGGAACGAAAGTTCCGGCGTACTGCGATAGTCTTCGAGAAAGAAAACCTTGAAGCCGTTCGCTACCATGATGCTCGCGCACAATTCCGCAAAGTGCCGGCTGTTGTGCCGCGTGTCATAAGCAATGCCGCAGATCAGTTGCTCGGCGGGCAACTTCTGTTCGAGCACATACGTTGCCAGGCCTTGCGCACTTTCGCCGATCGTTCGATCGTTGATGACATTGCAGCCAATCGGATACATCTTGCCTCGGCGACCGCCGGTGCCGAACGGAATAATCGTCCAAAAGGAGTCGTCGAGTTCCTTCCATTTCCCTTCGGTCACATGCCGGGCGGTTTCGGCCGCGTAATCGCTGTACCGCGGTTCCGTGAGCCAAACGCGAACGTTGGCGGCAGCCGCTGGCGTGATCTTTCCAGCAGCAGCGGCAGATTCGAGTTGGGAAAGAACGGCGGCAAAGTCGAACGAAGCGGAGTCGAGCGAGGACATGAGAATCTCGGCTGAGGATGGAGTATTTCCCGTAGTTTAGAGATGCGGCTCGCCGCTGACGAGGGGCGAAACAGCACTTCGCGGGGCGACTGCTGGCGTGCAACTACTTTCCATCCAGCCAGGCGATCGCTTCATCATCGTCCAGAAATGAATTGACGAGAAAGCCGCGGTTCTCCGCAACTCGTAATTCAAATCGCTGCGGATCCAGCATCTCGGGACGCACGATCAGGGCCAACTGGACTTGCGCGTTGGCAGCTTCCATCCAGCGATTCATCAAGTAATAGCGCTGAAACGTATCGGGCGGCTGGTGTCCGGTAATCTTTCGGCTATCCACGAGCAACTGCTTCAGACCTTGCTCGCGGGCATGAGTAAGCGCTTCGGCGATCAGCGCGATAGTGCCGTCGAGCGTAAAACTACCCGTAGGGCGAAAGAAACCGCGGTCAGCGACCACGGTGAAATCAGCAATTCCGTTCACAACAAGAATCCGTTTCGGCGGCAAGTGGCAGGAGCAAATTCATACGAAAATCAGGTGGGTCGCTCAACGTACGAAAGTACCACTCCAAGCGTCAAGGACGACGCTGCAAATGGCGCTATGCCGCAGCGGATAGCCGCACGAAATGAGCCTTGCCCACCTACTAGCACTGCCACAAATCGGCGAAACTAGAGATGGATTCATCTGCCAACCCCTCCAGATTGCTGCTCCCCATGCAACGCCCCAAGTCACATGCAATTTTCACTCGCGCCCTGGAACTGATGCCGGGTGGCGTGAATAGCCCGGCCCGCGCATTCGGCGGAGTCGGCGGCGAACCGGTTGTCTTCGAACGAGCGGCTGGCGCCTATTTGTTCGACGTCGATGGGAATCAGTACATCGACTACATCGGTTCCTGGGGACCGATGATTCTCGGCCATCAACATCCGCAGGTGGTTGCGGCTGTCCGCGAAGCGATTGAAAAGGCCTTCAGCTTCGGCGCACCCTCACCGGGCGAAAATGAGCTGTGCGAACTGATCTGCGAGCTCGTGCCATCGATCGAAATGGTCCGCCTCGTGAGCAGCGGAACCGAAGCGACGATGAGCGCAATCCGGCTCGCCCGTGGATACACCGGCCGTGATCGGATCATCAAATTCGCGGGGAACTATCACGGCCACGTCGATAGTCTGCTGGTTGCAGCAGGAAGTTCGGCGGCAACGCTCGGCGTGCCGAATTCACCCGGCGTGACGGCAGGCACGACGCAGGACACGATTGTTTGCCGCTACAACGATGTCGCCAATCTGGAAGAAGTTTTCGCCGAACATGGCTCAACAATCGCCGGCGTGATTTTCGAACCGATCGTTGGCAACATGGGGACGGTCATCCCTTCGACGGAATTCCTGCAATCGCTCCGCGAACTGACGTGGAAGCACGGCGCGCTGCTGATTTGCGACGAAGTGATGACCGGCTTTCGCGTCGCTGCCGGTGGCGCGCAGCAAGTGCTTGAACTCACGCCGGATATCACCACGCTCGGCAAGATCGTCGGCGGCGGCATGCCGATTGGCGCTTATGGCGCCCGCAAAGAGATCATGCGACACATTCTGCCGGCGGGAAAAGTGTTTCAAGCCGGCACGCTCAGCGGCAATCCGGTCGCGACCGCGGCGGGCATCGCGACACTCAAATCGCTGCGCGACAATCCGCCCTATGAAAAGCTGGAAAAGCTCGGCGCGATGCTCGGCGCTGGTTTGCTCGCGGCAGCTCAGGAGGCAAAAATCCCCGCGACGCTCACCCGCGTTGGCAGCATGCTGACGCTCTTCTTCAACGACGTCACGCCGACGGATTGGGACACAGCGAGCAAGAGCGATACGACGCGTTTCGCCCGTTATTTCTGGGGCCTGCTCAACCGCGGCATCTATATGCCCTGCAGCCAGTACGAAGCGTTGTTCATTTCCGCGGCCCATACCGAAGCGGATATTCAAAATACAATCGCAGCGGCCAAAGACGTGCTGAAAAGTTTCAATAGCTAGTCAAACGAGCATTCATGACAGCCATCAATTACATGCTCGCGATGATGCGCGATGATGCGACGCTCACGATCGATGCCATGCTGCAAGCCTATTCGCATCAAGTCGCGGACTTACTCGGCGCGATCGCCGGTATGAGCGAAGACCAAATCCTCGCGCGGCCCATTCCCGGAAAATGGAGCACGCTCGAAGTTGTCGCTCATTTGGCCGACACGGAGATCTATTTCACCGATCGGATTTTGCGAACCATCGCGATCGATCATCCGTTGCACATCGGCGTCGACGAACGGAACTACACGGCCCGCTTGTACTACCAAGACTTGGATATGCAGGAACAATTCGATGTTTTCTGCGCACTCCGTCGCCGTACTGCGCGCATCTTGCAGCTGCAGCCGGACGAAGTCTGGCAACGAACCGCCGTGCACAGCGAAACAGGACTTGTCACCCTGCGGGTCCTGGTCCAACAAGCGACACGTCACGTAAATCATCATTTGCCGTTCATTGCCGACAAGCGACGGGCTCTCGCCGGTTGAGCCGTGCATTTGGTAAAGTGCGCTCGCAGCGCCGGTGATGACGACAACCGAACAACGCCTTCACCCTTCCCTCTCGGCAGGTCGATAACAATCGGTCGAAGCCCTCGGACGGGCGGACGAACGCGTCAGGACGATGCTTCCCTGCCTCGTCGTCATCGGCACGTTCATGCGGCTTCCTGCCCATCATCTTTGCGCAATTGGACTGCTGAGCATCGCTGCGACGGTGGGCTGCTCCACGATTCGCCCTTGCCGATTGCATACCCCCGGAATCTTGGGCCATTTTCAATCGCCGTGCGCTGCAACTCTTTCCCAAGCCGCAGATCTCGATGCAGACGGCGACGAACGGTGCGTCGATAGTTACTACCAGGTTTGCGCTGCAACCTGGCAGGAAGTCGGCATTCCCGGCGAGACTTCGCAAGGCAACTACAACACGGCGCTCAAAAAACTGATGCAAGCCGCGTGCAAGTATCGCCGTCTCGATCCGATGCGCGGGTTGAAGATCAGCGACGGCGCGAAAACCTTCATCGTGCCGGTCGACTACGAAGGGTTTGTCTGGGACGAAACGGATTTTCAACAATTCCATC
This sequence comes from uncultured Pirellulaceae bacterium, assembly GCA_964394305.1. GTDB lineage: Bacteria > Planctomycetota > Planctomycetia > Pirellulales > Pirellulaceae > Anatilimnocola. Next base: position 64,160 of record CAYMWL010000027.1, on the reverse strand, counting down.
TGCCGCCCACGGGTTATGAGGCGCTGCTGGATCGCAGCTATGGTTGCGCGGGGGTTGGCCTTCCCTTGGCCATCGAGCGCTGCCGGCGCGACGGCGATCCGTTGGAAGCACGATTCTTTCCGCAGCGTTCTTACTTTGCCGCAACCGCAGTGCTTACCTTTCCTGAGGATGCGGCAGTCTTACGCTTCATCAATCCGTTCGCGCGGACAACTGTCATGGCGGACAACGATTCGCTGCCCTTAGCCAGTGATCTAACCGCGCCGCTGGCTGTCACGCTGAACAATGCCCCGCGGACTTATTTCGCGGGCTTCATCGAGCCCGGCGGCGGCGCGACGCGCGCTCGCCTGAACATGCTAGAGCCTTGTCAGCCCGGCAAGGCGCCGGTCGTATTGATTCACGGCTTGTTTTCGGACCCGCAAAGCTGGGCAGACATGATCAACGATCTGCGGGCCACGCCCGGTTTTTTAGATCGCTATCAGATTTGGGTTTATCGCTATCCAACCGGCCAGGGCTTTTTGCAATCAGCCACCGTGCTGCGCAATGAACTCCACGCTGCGGTGAAAATGCTAGAGAGGAAACAGCCGGATCCTGCGCTCCATCGGATCGTGCTGGTCGGCCACAGCATGGGTGGGTTGGTCGCCAAGTTGCAAGTGACGCATTCCGAGAACCTGATCTGGGATAAACTTGCGAATCGTCCTTTGGAAACGATTGTCACTACTGAGCAAGCCCGCAGTTTTCTCGCGGAAAATTGCTTCTTCGACCCCAACCCTGACGTCGGCCGAGTGATCTTCATCGCGTCACCGCATGCCGGCTCGCTAACCTCGAGCGGGCTGATCGGCCGCGGTTCGTCGTTGCTCGTGCAACCCTCTGAACAACAAGCGGCGATGCACGATCAACTCATTCGCGACAATCCGCAGACGTTCAATCCGCTGATCGAACGTGGCATGCCGACCAGCATCGACATGCTTCAGCCGCAATCGCCGCTGCTAGAAGTCATGCGAAGAATGCGGATCGGCTGCCACGTAAAACTGCATAATATCATCGGCTGTTCGCAACCACTGTCCCTGGATGGACCATCGGATGGCGTGGTTTCGGTCCGCAGCGCCACGCATCCAGATTGCCAAAGCGTGCTGGCCGTGAATGCCCCCCACGCCAAAGTCCATCGCTCGGCAAAAGCGAGTGCCGAAGTGCTACGGATATTGAACTTACCAAACTGTGGCCCTCAATAAATAGTAAGTCAACACAATCCTTCGACTAACAACGCGGCCGTTAACGAAAAAACCCCGGCAAACTTTCGCTCGCCGGGGGTTCGCTGATGTTTGGGCTGTTATCGCCGGACAGGATTCGTTAGGCGTTTACTGTTCATACTTGGCAGCTTCGATGTCAGCCGTGGTGGCGGGCTTGGCTTCGAGCGAGGTCGGGATCGTGGTGACCAGTTCGCAGTTCAGCGTGCTGGCCGTTTTGCCATCCGCCTTCAGGACGTGCAAGGTTGCCTTGCTGGCCTTGGTTAGACCGAGCACGGGCAACGTGCAAGTGACCGAGTCGTTCTTCCATGCCTTGATCGTGGCCGGCAGAGCGATTTCGCCGAGTTGCAGAACCACTTGACCTTCCTTCTCGGTCAGATCCTTGCCGTTCAGCGTCAGTGTGGCACCGACCGGGATTTGCGGCAGCGGCACTTCCTTGCTCACCAGCTCAGTCGTGGCAGAGGCAGGTTGAACCGGTTGGGCTTCTGCAGCGGGAGCTTCGGTGGCGACCACATCGTCCAGTGCTTGCTTGGTTTCCATCGGCAGGCCCATCGGCGGAGCGGCAGGCATTGCGTAAGGATCCACGGGAACCGCGTTCGGGTCCACGGCCGGTACTGGCACGGCGACAGGCACTGGGTAGTAGATCGGCGGGCACGGCGGCGGACAGTAGTTGGGTTGGCACACCGGCAGAGTAAACACCAGCGGCGGGCAGTGGTGGTGATGATGATTGTGGCCGTTATGGTTGTGGTTGTGGTGATCGTGATGATTGTGATTACTGCCGCCGATTCCGAGACCGATGCCGATCCCACCGAGCACCTTGGCTTGCGTGCTGGGGCTCTTCATCTTATCGCTGATCGACTTCAGGGCATTGCTGCTTTGAATCACGCCCACGCCCTTGCTGCCGTTCAGCACATTGCCGATCGAAGGCCCTTTGTTTGAACCCTTCGAAGTGATGTCGGAAAGCTTGATCCCGCCAGCGATGCCCGTGTTCTTCGGCATGACTTTGGGGCCCTGATTGTTACCAAAGTTGCCGCTGCGGATCACGTTCGCACCGCTGCTGCCACCGATTTTGAAGCCGCTGCTGCTGTGGTTTCCGCTGTGCTGATGTCCGCCATGGCTGCGTGAGCCACCGTTGCCACCACCACCGCCGAAACCTCCAAAACCGCCGGCATTGACTGAACCGACTGTGCCGCAGGCACTTATGGCAATCGCGATAATCGTCGCGAGATGCATTTTGCGTAACATGTGAGTTTCCTTTGATCCGTAGTTTGTTGTGAGGAGCAACCGTCTCCTCTGCCAGGCGTAAGGGGGCGGATTCTGTTACTTGGAAATCTTTTTGTGGGAGCGTTTTTCTGACTTTCGCGCTGGGGAGGGAACGTAAGTCATAAGCCAGGGATCGGGAGTCAGAGACAGTGCCCCAAAGGAGTTACCGACTTCTGCCCCTTGAGTCCCGTCGCCTGACCCCTGCATTTCAAGCGGTGCTGTGCTAAGTTTGGAACTTGGTTGAACAGAGGCTGTGGCAACTAGTTTCTATGAGCGAAGTGTCTCCCAGCAGCGCAAATCTGCGGCGACGTGAGTTCCTCACGGTCGCAGAGGAGTTGTCTGTACTTTCCGCTCCGACAGTCGCCATGCTGCGGGCAGAGTCGAATGTCCAAGGCGTGCCGCCGATTCAGTTGGCCCTGCAAAAAGCTCTGATCACGCCGACGCAGATCGACATCATTGAAATCCTCTGCCGGCCGCTGGAGATCGTGCCCGGCTACGAAGTGCTCGGCGTCATTGGCCAAGGTGGCATGGGCGTGGTCTTTCGGGCGCGGCAGCTGAGCCTCAATCGCGATGTCGCGATCAAGCTCGTGCCGCTGCATCAGCTTTCCGGCGATGTCGCGGTGAAGCGGTTCGAGGTCGAGGCCCAGGTGCTGGCCAGCCTGTCGCACCCCAACATTGTCGCGGCGTATGACTTCGGCAAGCACGAAGGCCGGTTGTACTTTGTGATGGAGTTGGTCGATGGCACCGACGCCGATCATCACATCCGCCGGCATGGCGCGTTCGATGAAACCACGGCCTGGCAGATTGTGCGACAAGCTGCGGCAGGACTCGCGGCGGCGCAGCAGGCCGGCGTCGTGCACCGTGACGTGAAGCCGGCGAACATCCTGCTGGTCAAACCGCCGGCCGGTTATCCGCTGCCGTCAGGAGTGCCACTCGCCAAGCTGGGCGACTTCGGCCTCGCGTGGTTAACGACTGCTGCCGATGAACGGACGCGGCTGACCTCGACCAATGTCACGCTCGGCAGCCCCCACTACATGGCCCCCGAGCAACTCAGCGGGAATACAGTAGATTGGCGGGCGGACATTTATTCGCTAGGGGCGACGGCGTTTCATTTGCTCTCCGGCTTGCCTCCGATGGCGGGGCTGGAGATCACCAGACTGATGGCGATGAAACTGCAAGGCAAAAGCGAATCGCTGCGCACCGTGCGGCCCGATGTTACACCGACCTCGGCAGATCTCGTTGACGACTTGATGGCCGCTGATCCACACATGCGGCCACAGGACTATGCCTTGCTGATTGATCGAATCGATGAACTGATTGGCCAGCAGGGGCTGAGTGGTTCCCGGCGGATCTTGATGAGCACGCAACTTTCCTTGCCGCTGACGCCGGCTGGTGGGCTCACCCAGGCAGATCCACAGGCCACAACCAAACCGTCGCTGCGTAACGTTCATCAAGGCGAAACGCTGGTCATTCCCACCGATGCACCCCAATCCAAGCGCACTCGAGTCTTCGCCATTGTGGCAACGCTGCTCCTGTGCCTCGCAGCGGGCGCGGCTGCGTTCTTGAAATTCAACGGGCCTGGCGCGCCGGACTTAGTTCCCTCGGAGAATGTGATCAGCCTGCCGTACCAGGGGCTGAACTTCAATGACTGGAAACGGTTGACCGGCAGCCGCTGGGCGATTGCAACGAACGACAATCAAGAGAATGTGCTCCAAGGCGACGGCGTGCTCATTCGGCGCTTTCCGGAACTGGCTACTCCCGCTAACGGCAACCTCGAACACTTTCGGCTCGAACTGTTTGTGGAGTTGCACGAGGCTCAAGCCGTAGAAGTGCACGTTGATTTTCCAGCCAATCGCTCAGTTCCGACGGACGATCGCCGCGTGGTCCTGCGGATTACTCCGCAAGGCTCCCAGATCGGCATGAAGCGCGGCGATCATCAAGGCTGGACGCCCCGGTCGGGTTTGGTGCCGCTGCGAAAGACCCGTTATGACCAACATGCAGTACGCATCGAACGCCACACGGCAGGCTGGTATGCGTATGTCGACAATGATCCGATTGGATTCGATTTTTCCCGCCCGCGAGAAATCGGCCACGAATTTCGCCTGATCGCCGCAGACGGCGAAGCCTGGTTCAGTGATTTTGTGATTACCGAGTTGCGACCAAAGTTATCTAAACCTTCGCCAAAATAGCTCGTCAACTCGCGGTGCCTTGACCAGCATCCAGCAACCAACCAGACTCAATGTTGGGTTTGTTTTTTCACGGGAAATGAGTGCAACACCATGCCGCTGCGCGTGCAATGTTCGGCAGGTCACTTGATGATGGTCCCCGACCATCGCGCGGGGACTGTGCTGCGCTGCCCGAACTGCGGCATTGATGTGCACGTTCCTGCGGCGGGAGGAATCGCCGGGAAAGAAATTTCCCAGCCGCGCACCACCTCGCCCGTGATCCCCCGCAACGAAGCGAAACCCGGTTCCTTGCCCGGAACACCCGCTGCCCGGCAATCACCACAGGTCGCAGGTCATTCGACGGCTGCCAAATCTGGAATTGAATTGCCGGCATTGACCAAACCTAAAAAGCCGCGAATCAAGACTTCTCCCGACGGATCCGAGAGTTCGACGCCCGCGGCAGAAAGCAAACCGATTGTGGCTGCTCAGGCGGAGCCTGCTGCGACGAAAAAGCCGGACGAAACCGCAATTGTCGCCCGCAATTCTGCAGTGGCGAAGGTTGTCGAAGAAAAGACAGTTGCTGAACGGGTGACTCAGCCGGAAGTTTCCAGCCAGCCGACAAAGCCAGCCGCATCAACGGAATCGCCGGAGATCGTGTTTACTACGCCCGTGATCGCCGCGCCCAAGCCGATCGCCAGCCAAGTTGCTCAGGCAATCGATCAATCCACCGTCGAAACGGTTCAACTTCCGCCGAAGAATATTGTCAGGCCGACTGCCGAAGAGAAGTCCGCAACAGTCGCGACTGCAATTCCGAAACCCTCTCTGCAGACACTTACCGGCACGACGATCGCGCTGCCGAGACCAGCGAGCGAACCCGCGGAACTTTTTGAAATCAAAGATGAGCCGGAGCCACCACCGGTGCCGTCGCCTCCTGCGGCGCCGATTGCAGAGCCACCGATCGCGCAGCCTGCGTATTCGCAGCAACAACCTGCACAAGCGGAAATTCACCCGGAACCGGCGCCGCCGCCGATGACCATTCTGCTGGGCATGCGGCCGACAACATCGCAGCGTCACACCGCGTGGCAGCTAGCCGCTGCATTGGCAGCTGCGGCGCTCTTGAGCATCGGCCCCGCCGTCTGGGAAATCACGGACTTTCTTCGCAGCGATAGCGGCCCGGACGTTGCTAGATGGGCGTTCATCCTGCTGATGTTCGGCGTGGTACAGTTCGCCAGTATCATGCTGCTCACGCAAATTCCGGACTGGAGCAGCGTGTGGATCGTCACCTTGCAGTCGCTGGCTTTCGCGGCGATTTACGCCGCCGTGCTGGGACTAACCGTCATCACGCATGGTGATAGTTCGCTGATCAACACGCTGCAGCTCGATCAGCAAATCAGCGCCAAGAAAGTTCCAGCCTGGTGTATATGCCTGGCGGCGACGTATGCCTGCATTGCGTTCTTCGCCGGACGGATCTCCGCCAAGTGGCACAAAGTGCAACGGCAGGTGCAAGCCGCCGAACAAGCAGCAGCACAGGCGTGAGCAAAAGGAGTTAACGGATGGCTCGTTGCGAACAAGGATATTTGTGCGAAATTTGCGGCGAAGATGTCGGCGACATCTGGCTCAGCGAACTCTATTTGCGCTACGTAATCGGCCAACTCGATCCCGAGACGCTGCACACCTCGCCCGAGCGGCATATTCGCTGCACGCCGGTCCTTGCACAGTTCATTGTGCACGAAGCCTTTGCACCCATCAGCGTCGAGGGGGATTTCGACAAACGGCTGCTAGACCCCGCCTTCGTCAAGCAGCGTGAAGAGCTGGTGACCCGCGGCTGGCTACGGCTGTGCGAACTAGGTCAGCAGGCAGAAGGGCTATCGCTGCTCGAATATCCGTTGCCGGAGGTTCAACATCAACTGGAACGGGCCGCGCTCCGCAGCATTGCCAAGGATGCACGGTAGTCGCATCTGACTTCCAGTTTCGGATTCGCCGCTGGGGAAGAATTTTGGCATCTGCTTGACAATAAGGCGTGAACACGCCTATGATCTGACGCTACTGAGACTCACTATCAATTACCTTGGTGTTTTGATCGTCTGAGCCAGCCCCCTGTTCCGGAGTTAGAACCTAATGACTGCTCGCCGCCTGATGCCCACGATTGTGCTGTTCGCCTGTTTCCCGCTCGCCTCGTTTACGTTCGCCGCCGAATCGGCCCAGAACGCGATGGACAAAGCCCATCATGGCCGAGCAACCTGGCAAAAGCCGTTCCCCGGTTTCACGGCGGAACTAACTGCCGCCGCAGCGGGTCGAGCCACCAGCGGAACGTTCAAGGTCGGCGGCGACGGCAAAATCGAAATCAAACTGGCCGAACCCCAAGGCCTGGAATGGGTCGAGCGATCGCTGAACTCGGTGATCGGTCATCGCCTCGCCGATGATCAAGGAGCCGAGAATGTGGAGTTCGCGGATGAAGACACGAAACATCCCCTGGGCCGCTTGCTGAAGTCGAAGGACCCCAGCGAAAAGAGCTTGTGGCGAGTGCAAGGCGACGTATTGACGGAAGTGCACCGCTTCCACGGCGACAATCACATGGTGATCAGCGTCGGCGAAGTCGCTCGCACCACGGAAGGCAAACACCTGCCGAAGAGCTTCAGCGTCACAACCTGGAATGAAAAGTCGGGCGCAATTGTCAGCACGCGGCAAGTGCTGCAAGATTGGAAGCGCGTCGACGGTGTCGATCTGCCGGTGCGGATCATCGCGGCTACCAACAAAAGTGACGGCTCGCGCGTTGTGGAAGAAATCACGTTTGCCAAGCATGAACTACTGAAGGCCGATACGAACAGTGTTTCGATCACCGAACTACCTGCGCTCAAAGTGGGCGTGACCAGCATTGGCGCTGCAATTGCCAATGGCAACTTGTATTTGTACGGCGGCCAAATTGGCGGCGCTCACAACTACTCTTCGGATCTGCAAAGTGGTTCGCTGCTGCGACTGAACCTTGCCAAGCCGGCAGCTTGGGAAGAAGTCTCGCAAGGCCCGAAGCGCACCGGCCTGGCGATGGTTGGTTACAAAGGTCAGCTCTATCGCGTCGGTGGCTGGGAAGCGAGGAATGCCAACGGCGAAAAGGCCCGGCTCTTCTCCAGCAAGGACTTTAGCCGGTTTGATCCTGCTACCGGCAAGTGGACGGAACTGACGCCGATGCCGCGCGGCCGTTCGAGCCACGATGCAGCACTGATTGGCGATCAGCTGTATGTGGTGGGGGGCTGGGAACTGAGCGGCGAAGGCGACGGTGACTGGCACACGACTGCGCTGGTTTGCGATTTGTCGCAAGACAAACTCGTCTGGAAGGAAATCGCTAAGCCCGAGTTCATGCGGCGGGCACTCGCAGTCGCTGGCTATCAAGGCCAGCTTTACGTCCTCGGTGGCATGACGAGCGATAACGAAGTCACACCGGCGGTTTCGATCTACGATCCGAAAGCGGATCGCTGGACGACTGGCCCCAATCTGCCAGGCTCGGGCATGGCCACTTTTGGCCCCTCGGCTTTCGGCGGCAGCGATGGTTTGTTTATCACGGTTCAAGATGGTTCGCTGTTGCGGTTGTCGAACGATGGCAAGAGTTGGGACAAGGTGGGCGCGCTGAAGCATCCGCGCTTCTTCCACCGCCTGGTGATCAGTGACGATCAGCAATTGCTGGTGGTGGGCGGCACGACGCGCGGCGGTAAAGTGACAGCCACGGAAGCGATTCGCTGGAACGATAACGCCACGAAGTAATTGATAAAAAGCGGCAGTTCTCCGCCTGCCGCCAAACCACCGGGCGCATGGCCAGCCATGCGCCCGGTTTTCCCTTCATCTCACCACTGCCAATTCGAGTTACCGCATGTCACCCGCCTGGTCGCTGCTCCTCTGTTTGTGTTGTGCCGATGCTCCGCCCGCCTGGCCGGCGTTTCTGGGCCAAGGCGCTTCGGAAGTAAAGGCCGATTCGCTGCCGCTCGAATGGTCTCCGACGAAGAACATCGCGTGGGAAGCGGCGATTCCCGGACATGGTCAATCGAGCCCGATCGTTTGGGGAGATCAGGTGTTTGTGACGTCGGTCGAAGGTGACATGAAGGACACGAATCATGTGCTTGCCTTCAGCCTCACCGAAGGCAAGCAACTGTGGAAACATTCGTTCGAATCGTCTGACAAAGTGAAGAACAGCTTGTATGTCAGCCGCGCGGCGCCCACGCCGGTGACCGATGGCAAGCATGTGTTTGCCTTTTTTGAGAGCGGCGATGTTGTGGCGATTTCGCTGTCAGGCACCGAAGTTTGGCGAAAGTCGCTTTCCGCAGAGTTCGGCAAGTTCAAATCGAATCACGGGCTTTCGGCATCGCCGCTACTGCACGGCGACTCGGTGCTGGTGCTCATCGAGCACGACGGTCCTTCGTACTTGATCGCCCTCAACAAAGCCGACGGCAAAACGAATTGGAAAACCGATCGCACCAGCCGCACCAGTTGGAGTTCGCCCTCGCTGGTCAAGGTCGGCGAAACCACCCAAGTCGTTTGCAGTTCGTCGGGATCGGTCGACGGCTACGATGCCGCCACGGGCAAGCAACTTTGGAGCTTCGACGAAGTCGGCGGCAACACTTCGTCGACGCCCCTTTCCTATTCGGCTGGCACATTCCTCATCGGTGCTTCGGCCGGCCGCGAAGCGGAACGAGCAGAGCTGGCGAAGAAGAGTAACCTAGCCATGACGGTGGAAATCGTCGACGGCAAGCCACAACCCAAAGTTCTGTGGCGCAATGAGCAAGCCTCGCCGACATTTGGTTCGCCGATGGTCTACGCGGGGCACGCGTACTGGGTGAATCGCTCCGGCGTGCTGTATTGCCTCGATGCCGCCACGGGTGAGACGAAATACACCGAGCGGTTGAAGCAATCGATTTGGGCCACGCCGGTCGGCAATGGCGAGCGCGTCTACTTCTTCGGCAAGGATGGCCAGACAACCGTAATTCGCACCGGACCGAAGTTCGAAGTGCTGGCGGAAAATCAGTTGTGGGACCCTGCTGCGAAAAAGCCTGATCCCGCGAAAGCCGCCGCCGAAGATACACCCGAAAAGCGCGCTGCTGCCGCGACTTTTTCGGGGTCGACGCAATACGGCGTCGCCGCAGTGACTGGCAGCTTGCTGATTCGCACGGGTGACAAGCTGTATTGCTTGCGAACCGCTCCTTAGTCCTGTTACGAGTTTCCGATGAATCACATTCCGCGGATCGCTCCGCTGCGTCGCATTATGCGAGAGGCTGCCATGTCGATCGAAAAGAACCCGCCTCCCGCGGAACATTCCGTTTCGCAGCCCTTCGTGAATGCGACCAGCGAAGTCGTACAAAGCGACGAGCAACGGCGAGTTTGGAAGTCCGACGATCTCTTAGGGCCCGATACGGAAGCCTTGATTCTGCATCGCGGTCAAACTTATCGGCTGCGCTGCACCAAGCAGGGGAAGTTGATTCTTTACAAGTGACTGATGCGTAGAATCAGGCGATGGCAATCCATATTCGCCCTGCAATCGTCGCCGATATTGCTGAACTGCGAGAACTCTTCTTGCGCACGCGGCTGGCAACGTTCTTCTGGATTGATTCGGCTGAACTGCTGCTCGCCGATTTCGACGCAGCAACCCAGGACGAACCAGTCCTGGTCGCATTATCGGATGAGCAAATCGTCGGCTTTGTTTCCTGGTGGCCGCCGGACAACTTCATTCATAATCTGTTCGTCGATCCGACACACCAAGGGCGTGGCATTGGCCGGCAGTTGCTCGCCGCTTGTTTACTGCAGATCGGCCGGCCCGCCACGCTCAAATGTGTGCAGAACAATTCGCGAGCACTGGAGTTTTATCGCCGCAACGGCTGGTTGATTGCAGGCGAAGGTAATACTGCGAGCGAGCCCTATTTCTTGCTGCGACTGCAAAGCTACTGATACATCTGCTGGGGCGCGGCTCGCTCGCGAGTCAGCGCCGGAGCTTGCCCCGACATCAGAAGGTACGCCGTGGCCCACAGCAGCGAGACCAAAGGTGCCGCGAACAGCAAACCGATGCACAGTGCCAAGAACCCCAATAGCATGATCCCCAGGCTCGCGAGCATGACCAGGAAGATGGTGAGCTTGTTCCCTTCGGAAATGCGCATTGCAGTCCCGAAGGACTCCAGGACGGACGACCGCCCATCGACAATCAAATAGTACGTTGGCCAGAAGAATAGCAGCACGGGAATGATCAAGAGCACCCATACCGCAATGGAGACGAGGACCATAGCCCCGCCCGCATCGCCGCCGATCATCGCGCTGATCCCAGCCATTCCGAGCAGCGGCAAATAGATGATTAAGCCTAGCAGCAGCAAGAATCCCAAAACGGCCAGCAACCGCGGCGCACCTCCAAACAATTCCGCCAATTCGGCAGCTTGATTGCGAGCCAATTTCAGAGCGATTTGGGCTTGTCCAATCCCCAAGAAAGTCTGCCAACCAAAATTGAGAATGGCAAATAACACGGCGAAGAAGATATTCAGCTCGCGCTGATTGTTGACGATCATCGCAAATTGCACGCCTTGCGAAATCCAGTTCCCGATCAAGGTGAGCAGGAACACGATAAACGTGGTGCCGACGAGCAAACCGAGATTATTCTTCCAGACTTCCAGCGCATGTCGAAAGACCTCACCGATATCGACAACCTGGTGTCCAACGGGTCCGCCGGTAAACGCGGGATCTCGCTGAACGTTGGTTGGCGAGGCATACGGATTGAGAGATTGATCCAACCCCGGGACGCCAACCGATGCACGTTGCGCTGGATCGCTAAAAGGATTTTGCGACGGCGGTGCGCCGAACGCCCCTGGCTTGGGTTCCGCCGCAGACGAACCGAAGTCAGGTGACGGGGGCAGGCCGAACGCCGCATGCGGTGGACTGGCGGCAGCCGGCACGGGGAGAATTGTCTCGCATTTCGGGCACTTCGCGGACTTGCCGGCGGCGGTGTCTGGCACGCGCAACAGCTGGTTGCAGCCGGGACAGGTTAGTTCGATCGGCATGCGGGTTTCCGCTGGAGGCTATCGGCGCTGGGAGGTCACGAGTACCTGGTGCGAATTGCAAAACTACCACTTGAGTGATTCGACATTCACCCGCACGCCATATTTTTTTAGTTCCGCGATTTGAGCACTCTTCGCCGCATCGCTGAGGGGCGTATCGCCGAGATAAAGATTCCAGAACGGCGCGAAGCGCTTTTGCCCTTCGAAGTCCTTCTTCGCCATTTCGACGGGCACCGTCAAATCGCTGACCTTGCTGTAGTTCAAAAAGAGCCAGCGGAGTTCGGTCAATCCGGCGAGCGGCGAAAGATCGCTGACACTGGTGTGCCGCAGATCGAGGCGTTCCAGGTTCTTCAATTCGGCGAGCGGCTTAAAATCGGCGACCGGATTGCCGTTGAGGTACAGCGAGTAAATCTTTTTGCATTCCACCAGCGGGCTGATGTCTTTGATCTTGTTGTTCGCGGCGTACAGGTTGCGCAGAGCAGCGATCTTCTTCAGGGGGCTGAGGTCTTCGATTTGATTGTCGGAAATGCTCAAGTATTGAATTTCCGTCAAACCGGCCAGCGGCTCGATGCTCGTGATCTTGTTCTTTTCCAGCCGCAGCTGCTGGATGTTTTTCAGGTCCTTTAGCGGCGCGAGATCAACGATCTCGTTGTTCTCCAGTTCCAGCTGCGCCAGGCTGCGGCACTTTTCCAGGCCGGCGAGGTTGGCGATTTTGCGTCCGGCCCCTTTGACGAGCGCAATATTCTGCACATCCGCTTCGACCAGCGGCATGGTGTTGTTCCGCTTTTCGAATACCTGTTCGCGGACGGCAGCTTCCAGGTTCTTGTCTGGAAAGAGATCGTCGGCCAGCGTGACGACCGGCAGCAAACAACAACCAACAACGGCGATGAGCAAAGAGCTGCGGAGCATAAGGAAACAACCTGAGAGAGGCGGGAAAGAATGAAAGCGGATCAGGTCACGTAGCCGGAAGCCTTGCTTCGGGCGAGTGGCGGCAACCACAGCATACTCAGGCGTCGGGGGCGGTTCCAGATAGCGGAACGCTACGCTCGGGCTGCGCATGGTTTCAATTTACAATTACTATCCTGAAGCGCCAGCGAAGGAAGCGGCATTGTTCCTTCTCCGGTGCTTCCAGCTGATGAGATCCAATTCCACGGAAACTGACGCATTGCGCTGCCCTGCACGCTGCGCCCGGGCTATGTTTTGCCCTCTCAAACCGCACAACCCCAACTATTCACCGCAAAAACAGCCCGCCTCCTCCCTTTCGGCACTATTCATTCAAGCCGACCTCTCTAGCATTCCTTTGTGGCATCGCGGCAACACGCTGGGGCAGAGGCAACGGTGATGAGGTGAATTCACCACACTTGACATCCACGCAGCGGGAATTAAGGGTTCCGGTTCTTTAATCCAAAGTGCTGTGGTGTCAAGAGTTTCAGAGGATGCGAGACGAATTCAATTCAGGAGGGGCATAGACCTTGCTTTCCATCTCCAGAACTACCGCGACGCACGACGTTGCTTCTCAACCTGGAGCAGTTATCGATGGCCAAAAGCTTCCGCAAGTCTCTGCCAGTTTCCGTTCGGCCCGCCGCCAGCAAAAAGGCCGCGCCGAAGAAAGCCAATGGTCACGGCTTGAACGGTGACGACCGACTCGGCATCGCCGATGAACTGGATGACGCGGTGGTGCTCGAAGAAGCAGAAGAGTTCGGTTTTGTCGATGAAGACGCGGCTGCATTCGTCGAAGTCGAGTCCGAAAGCGTCGATGCCACCGACGACCCGGTTCGCATGTACCTGATGCAAATGGGCCAGATTCCGCTCCTCAATCGGGCCGAAGAAATCTCCGCCGCCCGCAAGATCGAAGGGACTCGCAAACGCTTCCGCCACTCGATGCTGGCCACCGACTACGTGCTGCAAGGAGCCGTCGAACTGCTCGAGAAGGTTCGCGACGGTCAGCTGCGGCTCGATCGCACCATTGAAGTCAGCGTGACTAACACCAACGAGAAAAAGCGGATCATGAAACGGATCTGGCCGAACCTCGTCACGCTCAAGAAACTGCTCAAGGCGAACTTTGCCGACTTCCGCACTGCCATCAGCAAGCGGCAGCCGAAAAAAGTTCGCCACCAAGCCTGGATCAGTCTCACCCGCCGCCGCAACAAGGCCGTGCGATTGGTCGAAGAAATGAACCTCCGCAACAACCGCCTGCAGCCGCTGTTCGACAAGCTGAAAGAGATTCAGCTCCGCATGCGAGTTCTGCGTCACCAGGTGAAGGAAGCAAAGGCCAGCGGATCGTTCTGCGGCCGCAGCTACCTGGAACTCCGCAAGGAACTCGTTCATCTGATGCGGATCACGCTCGAAACTCCGGCAACGTTGACCCGCCGCATCGAACGGACCGAAGCTTATCACGAGAGCTACGATGCCGCGAAGCGTGTACTCTCGGCCGGCAACTTGCGGCTCGTCGTTTCGATCGCCAAGAAGTATCGCAACCGTGGTTTGAGCTTTTTGGATCTGATTCAAGAAGGCAACACCGGCTTGATGCGAGCTGTCGATAAGTTCGAATATGCTCGTGGTTTCAAATTCAGCACGTACGCCACCTGGTGGATTCGCCAAGCCATCACCCGTGCCATCGCCGATCAAAGCCGAACCATCCGCGTGCCGGTGCACATGATCGACACGATGAGCAAGGTCCGCATCATCACTCGCACGCTGGTGCAGGAACTCGGCCGCGAACCGACGGCCGAAGAAACCGCTCGCCGCGCCGGCCTGTCGATCGAAGACGCCCGCTGCATCATCAAGATGGCTCGCCAACCGCTGTCGCTCGATCAACCCGTCGGCGATCACGACGACAGCTACTTCGGCGAATTCCTCGCCGATCACCGCGAAGACGACCCCTTGTTCGAAGCCAACCAGGTCGCTCTGAAGAACCGGATCGAAGAAGCCATGTCGACTTTGAACTACCGCGAACGAGAAATCCTCCGCCTCCGTTACGGCCTGACCGATGGCTATGCTTACACGCTCGAAGAAGTCGGCAAGATCTTCTGCGTGACCCGCGAACGCGTTCGTCAGATCGAAACAAAAGCCGTCCGCAAGTTGCAACAGCCCTATCGGGCCCGCACGCTGCAAAGCTTCGTCGAAGGTGTGGAAATCCCCGCGGATGATCTCGACGTCGTGGGCAATAACAGCTCGAATCGGTAAACGCCTGCCTGATGTAGTACGGAGCACTGCTCCGTTCGTTTGGCGAGTTGAGCCAGCAGCCTCAATGGCGACTGAAAGTTTGAGCGCGGGGCTGGACGGAGCAGTGCTCCGTCCTACGGGACTACCACAGAATCATTTCGCATAGGTTCATCAATGCGTTTCACCTGGCTGTTGAGTTTGGTTTGTCCGGCGCTGCTTTGCTTGCAAGCCGGGCTCGCATTGGCCGCAAACATCTACGTCGACAACGTCACAGGCGATGACCGCCGCAACGGCCTGGAGCCGAAATCGTTCGGCGTCGGCAACGGTCCAGTGCGAACCATCACCAAGGCGCTGCGGTTGGCTAATAAAGGCGACCGCATTGTGCTGACGAATAACCCCGGCCAGCCCTATCGCGAAAGTATTGCAGTCAGCGGCGGTTTTCATTCGGGCGTTGCAACCTTTCCGTTCGAAATCATCGGCAATGGAGCGACCCTCGACGGCAGCTTGTCGTTGGTCGAGGCCGAGTGGGAATTCGTCAGCGGTGAAATCTTTAGCGTTCGTCCGCCCCGCGGCGCGTATCAGCGCCTCTTTCTCAATGGTCAGCCAGCCGAATACGTGCCGTCCAAGAGCGATGCCCGGGCAATGCTGAAGCCGCTGCAGTGGACATTGGTGGGCGGCCAGATCTATTTCTGTTGCGAAAAAGGGAAACTGCCGCAAAGCTACGACATTGCTTGCTGCGGACTCCGCACCGGCATCACGATCTATCAGGTCGACGATGTGGTCATTTCCGATCTGACAGTTCGCGGCTTTCAGCTCGACGGCGTGAACGCTCACGACACGGCGCTAAAAACCAAGCTGCTGGGCGTGGTCAGCATCGACAACGGCCGCAGCGGATTCACCGTCGGCGGCGCATCGCGAGTGACGCTCGATCAATGCACGGGTAGTGGCAACGGCAATTCCCAGTTGCGGGTCGAAGGCTTCTCACAAGCGACGATTCGCAATTGCGAACTCGACGAAAAATCGGCCCCAGCTCTGTTGAGGGACGGCGGACGGGTGTTTGTCATTCAGCCGAATTAAGTTCCGTAGCCGGGCTGAATAGTACAATGGGATGAATGGACCTTAATCCCTACGAACCGCCGCGAGAAGTTAACGATCAGCCGTCGCCGCCACTGCATCCTGAGATCCGCCAGATCTACTACAGCCTCGCGGCCGCCGCACTCTCGGGGTTGTATCTGCTATGGGCGCTACAGAAGTTTCCGCGTGACGAAGCATTGCCGCTGTATGAGGTGCTACTGTTCACCTCAGCCATTGGCGGCGTGATCGTGGGGCCGGTATTCTGCCTGCTCGCGCTGCTCCGTTGGTTGACGACCAAGTGAACTCGGTCGTGGCAATCACGCGATGATCTCTTTCACCACATCGCCATAAACATCGGTCAGCCGGAAATCCCGGCCGCCGTAATTGAAGGTCAGTCGTTCGTGATCCAGGCCAAGCAGGTGCAGGATCGTCGCGTGAAAGTCGTGGATGTGCACGGGTTGCTCGACGGCTTCGTAACCGAACTCGTCGGTGTTGCCGTGAGCATGGCCGGCCTTCACGCCGCCGCCGGCCATCCAGGCGGTGAAGCCTTTGTTGTTGTGATCGCGGCCGCTGCCACTCTGGCCATACGGCGTGCGGCCAAACTCGCCGGCCCACACGACGAGCGTGTCTTTGAGCAGGTCTCGTTGTTTCAAGTCGGCTAACAGTCCAGCCAGCGGCTGATCGGTCGCCAGGCAACTCTTCGGGAGCTCACTTTCAATCAAGAAGTGATGGTCCCACTGCGTCGGCGCGGTTATCTCGATGAACCGCACCCCCGCTTCGGCCATCCGCCGTGCGAGCAAACATTGCCGGCCGAAACGATCGGTAGGCAAGCCATTGCCGATGCCGTACAGCTTGCGCGTCGCTTCACTTTCGTTGCGCAAGTCGAGGACGGCGGGGACTTCGTCTTGCATGCGGAAAGCAAGTTCAAACGAAGCAATCGCTCCTTCGATTTCCGGATGATGCACGTCACGCGCGAGCTTGTGTTGATTCAAGCCGCGAATCAAATCGAGTTGTTTCCGCTGCAACTCTTTAGAGATCGAATCGTTCGTGATGTTTTTCAGCGGCGGGCCGGGCTCTTCGTCTTTCTTCAAAAACGCTGCGTAGAAGCCTGGAATTTGATTGCCACCGATCTTGGTCCCCTGGCAGATCGCCGGCAAAAAGCCGCTGCCGTAGTTTCGCGCGCCGCCGTTGTCCGACGGCGGATTGATCGTGATGAAGCCCGGCAAATTCGCGTTCTCGCTCCCCAAACCGTACAGCGACCAGGCGCCGACCGAAGGCCGCACGAATTGAAAACTGCCGGTGTGCAATTGCGTAAAGGCCTGCGCATGATTGGGCAGATCGGTGTGCATGCTCTTGATCATGCAAAGTTCATCGGCCTGCCGGGCGAGATGCGGAAAAACACCCGACATCCACAGCCCGCTGTCGCCATGCTGCGCAAACTTGAACGGCGAACTGAGCAGCTTGGCGCCGCCTCGTTCGCGGCCGACGGGCGATGCGCCGCCGTTCTGTTTTTGCAAGGTCGGTTTATAGTCGAACGTGTCGACGTGCGAAGGACCGCCGTTCATGCAGAGAAAAATGACGCGCTTGGCTTTGGCGGCGAAATGCGTTGGCTTCGGCGCGAGTTCATCAGTTCGTTTGCCGGCCGCATCCTTCGCAGCGGCCTCATGAGCCAATCCCGCGAACGCGAGATAGCCGAAACCACTGGCGAGCGATTGCAGAGCCAGTCGACGAGAGAAGGTATTCATCGGTTAATCCACATTCCGAAATTCCGCCGCCGCCAGCAACGCCTGGCAATACGCAGCGAGCAATTTCTCTTGATCTTCCTGTCCACCAGCAGCGAAAAACTCCGCCGCCAGTTTCGCTTCTGCAGCATCCGGTGTTCGGCCCAGGCACAGTTCAAAAGCACGCGCTGCCCGTTGCTCCGAAACATCGACTTCTTTTCTCAACCTCGCAGCCAACGCACGCCCCCGCTCCTGGACGAACGAACTATTCATCAAATACAGCGCTTGCACCGGCACGTTCGTTGTTTCCCGATCGCCAGTCACCAGGCTCGGTTCGGCGAAATCGAACAAGTCGAGCACATCCGGCAGGCGATCGCGCAGCACCGGCAGATAAACGCTCCGATGCTTCGAGCCGTCGAGATCGCCCGGCAATTTCGGGTTCAAGCCGATGAGCGAAATCGGGCCATCACCGATCACTTTGCCCACCAGCGAAGCAGCCGGGCGCTGCAAGTTCAATTCACCGGAAGAGACTAACATCGCATCGCGAATTTCTTCTGCCGTGAGTCGCCGTTTGCTGGCTCGCCACAACAGTCGATTCTCCGGATCGGTTCGAAAAGCAGCCGCGTCAAAAGTCGAAGCCTGGCGATAGGTACGCGACAGTGCGATCTCGCGGATCAGTTTCTTCAGCGACCAGCCCCCGTCGCGAAACTGCACGGCCAATTCATCCAGCAATTCCGGATGGCTCGGTCGTTCGCCACTCATGCCGAAGTTGTCCACTGTGCGCACGAGCCCGGCCCCGAACAAATGTCGCCAAACGCGATTCGCCTGCACCCGCGCGGTCAGTGGTTGTTCGGCGTGCGTTAAAAACTGAGCCAATTCCAAGCGGCCACTCTGCCGTGCGCCGATGGGGAAGGAGTCAGCATTCACAAACACAGCTGGCAACGCGCGGGGAATATTATCTCCTGGTTTTTTGATGTCGCCGCGATCGAGCATCCGCGCCGGGCCAATCTTGTCGCTATCGAGCACACCCATGGCGAGTGGCAGCGGCTTGCCTTCGTCGTCGACCTTTTCCAATTGCCCTTCGATGCCGCCGCTCGTCCAGAAGATCCGCAGCGCATCGCGGAGCGTAAACACCTTCTCGGTGTCTTCCCCTTTTTGGGCCGCACGCATGATGGCGGCCATCCCGTCGGCGCTTTCTTTGCGCAAATCAGCGAGTTGCTTTTTCAGCTGGGCCACATGCTGCGGCGCATGGCCTTGATGAAAGATCGGCAGATTCGCGCCGCAGGGCAACGGCAGCGGATCGCCACCGAGGCGATTGGTCGGCGTCACATACGTGCCGAAGTAGGTTTTGCTGCTGGCAAAAATTCCCTTCAGCGCGTAATAGTCGTGCATCGTGAAGGGATCGAACTTGTGATCGTGGCAGCGCGCACAAGCGATGGAGCTCGCCAGCACTGCCCGCGTTACCGTGTCGATCTGCTCATCGATCACATCGGCGACAAACTGCTGCGCATCGGCTTCATCGAGATTTTTCGGCCCCAACGCGAGAAACCCAGTCGCGATCAACAACCGAGCTCGCTCCGCTTCGTTGTCATAAGGAAGCAAGTCGCCGGCGATCTGTTCGGTCAAAAAGCGATCGAAGGGAATGTCGGCATTTACCGCATCGATGACATAGTCGCGATATCGCCAGGCATAGGGAAACGCCATATTCGCTTCTTTGCCGCTCGATTCGGCAAAGCGCGCCACATCGAGCCAATGCCGGCCCCAGTGTTCGCCGAATTGCGGCGTGGTGAGCAACCCATCGACTTCGTGCGCGAGCGCGGTATCGAAGCCGTCCTTCTCCACTTTCGCCAAGAACTCCTGCATTGCAGCGGGTGACGGCGGCAGTCCCACAAGATCGAAATGCAGCCGCCGCAGCAGCGTAGCGGGCTCCGCGTCAGGGCTCGGTGACAAACCAGCCGTTTCCAATTTCGCGAGAATAAAATAATCGAGCTTGTGCTTCGGCCATTTGTCACTCTTGACTGTCGGCGCCGGGTGCGACCTCACCGGCTGCATGCTCCAGAACTTCCGCCCGGTGGCAATATCCACAGGACCACTCAAACCAGCCGCTGCCTTTTCGCGCGGATCAGGCGCACCCATTTCGATCCACTGGGTAAAGTCGTTCAGCACTTCCTTCGGCAGCCGGTCTTTTTTCGGCGGCATCTTCAAGTCGGCATCGGTGTGCTGAATCGCCGTGAGGAGAATGCTTTTGGCGGTATCGCCAGGAACAACGGCCGGGCCGCGGTCGCCACCTTTCTGAATCCCTTCGCGCGAATCGAGCAGCAAGCTTCCTTCCGATTTCTTGCCACTTACCGAATGGCACTTGTAGCAATGCTGCACCAGAACGGGACGGATCTTGGTCTCGAAAAACTCGAGCCCTTTGGTCGCGGGCGGCGGTTCATTCTGCTGCGCTGACACGACGCCCAGTTGCATCAGGATGAGCACGCAGGGCGCGAAGATTGTTATGCGCAGCGACATGAGGGGCGAACCTTTCATCGGCAATTGCGCTCAGGTGGGAGGGAGTTTTAGTTGGTTATAACGCAAATTGCTGGCAAACTCCAAGTCGAACGTGCGAATGCTGTCAGCACAAATTAAGTTAATATCTGCATACCGAGAATGATCGTCACTCCCACTCTCCCTGCCAACGATGACCATCACCGCTCAGTGTCCGCACTGCAGTCGCACTTATAATGTCCCCGAGAAAAGTGCGGGGCAAAAGGCGAAGTGTAAATGCGGGGAACAGTTTGTGATTCCGCTGCCCGAGCCGGAGTTGGAAGAACTGGATGATTTGCAATTGGAACCGCTACCGGTTGCACCGGCGCCGCGCTCGCTGCCACCGGCAGCAGGAGCAGCGACCTTTCAACAGCCTGGCAATCAACCGTCGGCATTTCAGTCAGCGGCAGTGCGGCCCAGCTTCGGAATGAAAACGCAAGGACAATGGCGCGCGGGCCACCTGCTGGTGTTGCAAACGGGCGTCAATCCGCCGGCGCATGTTTGCATCAAAACCGGCGGGGCAGCGACATCGCAGCGGACCGAGAAGATCTACTGGGCGCCGATGTGGGTCCACTTTACGTTGCTGCTCGGACGGATCGTGCATTACGCCGTAGTAAGTTCGCATGGCCGCGAAGCGACCCTCCGCATTGGCCTCAGCAGCTCCGCGTCGCTCAAACGCAATTTGCTCATGTTCGGTGGCTATGGCCTGGTGGGCGTCGGCTTTTGCTGTTTCATTGGCTTTGGCGTGTTGATCGCCAGCTTTCATCAAGAGGGCGATCCCATTCCACTTTGGCCGCTGTTTCTCGGCGGATTGTTCATTGCGATTGGCGCGCTGGTCTCGCATTTCGGCAGCAAATTGATCAGCGCGGCAGCGATCAACAATCAGTTTGTAGTGGTTCGCGGAGTCTCTCCCAAGTTGCTAGCGGCGCTGCCCGAATGGCCGGGCGAAATTCCGCGCGGGCAATCGAAATGGTGATCATCGCATTCGTTGCGCAGCAACGAACAGATAGCCCGACGCGTTAGCGAGGGAATGCCGCGCTGGAGCGAACCCTTGGCAATCGCCCGTCGCTGGCGTTCAGCCTGCGACGCAACCAACGCGGAGTCGCGAAAACGTGCCAAGCGCGCGAGTACCCACTTCTCCCTAGCTTACGCGTCGCGCTACGACACTCCTCGCTGCGCGACGCTTGATCGCGCGAACGGTTTCACTTGGGCGGCGCTGACCGTGAACAGCCAGCCAACTCTTCAAGAATCTTGTGAAGAGTTTGCGGAGCCGTGACCTAAGTTGACATCCCATAGTTGTATGGTCACAAAACGCTCTTAATAATGCCAGCCTCATCCGCACGAATTCTGAATTCAACCGAGGGAACTCTTCATGATTTCGATCACCGAGGAATTCATCGATTCTGCAGCCCCCAACGCCGATGCCGCGAAAAACGGCAAAGGTCTCGTGCTGAAGAACAAATTTCTCAAACTGCAGCAAACGCCGGATGAAACGCTCCTGTTTGGCCATTGCCAGGGAAGCGGCAAGGATCCGTATTTGTGCTCGGCCGATTTCGCCCAGCCCCAGGCGCCGGTCTATCGCTGCACTTGTCCCAGCCGGCAGTTTCCTTGCAAGCACAGTTTGGGGCTGTTGTACGCCTTCATGCAAGGGAAAAAGTTCGACTCTGCCGACGCACCGGAGGCGTTAGCCTCGAAGCGCGACAAAGCCGCCGCCCGCGTGGAAAAGAAAAAGGAAGAAGCAGACAAACCCAAGGTTGTGAATAAAGCCGCGCTCGCGAAGAAGATCAAAGCGCAACTCGAAGGTATCGATCTGCTTGAAAAGCTCACGCTCGATTTGGTACGACTTGGCATTGGCAATATGAACGCCAAAAGCGCCAAAGAAATCGAAGAGCAGGCCAAGCAATTGGGCAATGCCTTTCTGCCGGGCGCCCAGTCGGCGCTCCATCGCTATACCAAGCTGTTTTATACCGACGATGCAACCGAACGAACTTCCGCGCAGCGCGAAGCCATCTACAGCGAAGCGCTCGATCAACTAGGCCGTTTGAGCGCGATCGTCAAACAAGGGCGAGCCTATTTGCAGAAGCGCAGCGAAGATCCGGAATTGAAACCGGAGACCGATACCGCCATCGCAGCCTGGCTGGGGCATGCCTGGCAGTTGAGCGAATTAAAACAGGCCGGCCTGGTCGAAGCGAACGCCGAACTCGTGCAATTGGCGTTTAATTCGCACGACGACGTCGCGCGGCAGGAATACGTCGACACCGGCGTGTGGATGAATCTCAGCAGCGGGCGGATTCATGTGACGCAGAATTTTCGCCCTTACAAAGCAGCGAAATACATCAAGAGCGACGACAGCTTTTTTCAAGTGGCGCAGGTCGCCGAACTCTGTCTTTATCCGGGCGACGTGAATCCCCGCATCCGCTGGGAAGGGATGCTGCCGCGGCCGATCGAAGCCCAGGATTTTGCGAAGATTCGGAGTTTTGGCCAGAGCGATTTCGCCGCCGTGGTGAAAGACGTCAAGTCACATCTGAAAGGTCCGCTCGCCGACAAGCAGCCAATTTATGCGTTGAACTTCCAACAGCTTGGTCAAGTCGAAGGGAAATTCGTTGCTATCGATGCCAAGGGGGAACGCCTGGTGCTGACCGATGTCGGCATGACCGAAGAGCCGGCCAGCTGTCATTTGCTGCCGCTGTTGCCGCCGGAGTTGTTTATCGAACAGACGATGATCGCGCGCTTCCGGCATGACCTGGATACGCGCAAGCTGCAGATCAAGCCGCTGAGCATTGTGACCAAGTCGAACATCACCCGGCTGACACTTTAGAAAGGACATCCCATGAGCATCGCAGTGTTGACGCAGGTCTACGACGAAGTTCGCCGGCTGTCGATCGCGGGAAGCGTGGTGGCCGGCGGCGATTTCCGCTTGAAGAAGCTCGTGCCGCCGTTGGAAAAGGCAGGCGAAAAAGCGCCGGTCTTTGCCAAGGTCGCGCAGAGCGTGACGAAGGTCGTCGACAGCAATGAAAAAAACTCTGCCGAGGCCCTCTTGGAATTGAGTTCGCTGGTGAACGCCATTCTCTACACGCAAGGCGAAACCGGCCTGGCTGGCGAAGTGCAGCCGATTGCCACCACCAACCTCGGCGGCGAACAAACGCAAACAACGGCCCGAGTGCTCAAGCCGTTGCTCGAAGCACTGACCACGACAGGTTCAGGCCGCGTCGAAATTATCAAGGATGCGTACGAGCGCAAGGTGTTCAAAGATCTGCGCCTGGTAAAGCCGGCCCTCGGTGGTCTCGACGATCCTTATCCCGAAATTGCCGATTTCATTGCGAAAAAAGTGCTGCCGTTGTACGGCCAAGCCATCCTGCCGGAACTCAAAGCCAAGTTCGATCAAAAGGGTAAGGGCGGTCACGTGCGCCGCTTGCAGTTGATGCACGCCCTCGATCCCGCCGGCACGCGCGAGATCGTCAAGGAAGCCCTCGAAAACGGCTCAAAAGAAATGAAGGTCGTCGCCATCGAGTGCCTCGGCGATTCGTCCGAAGATTTGTCGTTTCTGCTCGAACAAGCCAAAGCCAAGGCCAAGGATGTTCGCGGCGCCGCGCTCAAAGCCATTGCGAAGATCGACAGCGGCGATTCGATCACGCTGCTCCATCAGGTCCTGAAAGGAAATGACATCGATCTGGCTGTCGAGCCGATTCGCAAAAACCGCAGTCCCCAGCTGTTGGCGATCGTCTTAACCGAAGCCCAGGCACAATGGGATGCGCTGTTCAACGCCAAGGCCAGCAAGGACAAGGAAAAGGACAAAAAAGAATCCGGCAAGCGCGTCGAGCGGATGATTGCGCTGCTCGAATGCTTGCGCGAGCGGGACGACAAAGATTCCGAAGCGTTTCTGCTGGCCTGTTTTGCCGACCGTGAGAAACTGCTGGACGTGAAAGGCGAACCGGTGAGTGGAGCCGACGTGCGGCAGAAGTTGATGGCGCTCCTTGCGCATGGCTCGCGCAAGATGCGACAGACACTCGTCGCCGAACACGCGTCGCTGGGTCCGGAGGAATTAAAGGATGCATTCTTTGCCGCCCGCCGCACCTTGAATGCCGCCGAAGTGTTTGACAAATTTTCGACCTACCTGTCGGCGAAAGTCGACGAGAAGAAAAAGGGACGCGACCCGGCCTTTGCCAAGCGCGAGTCCATTCAAGAGTCGTTGCTTTACGGCTGGCGATATCGGCATTACTACATGAACTGGGATGACGACGACGAGGAAGCGGAAAAAGCAAACAAGGAGCTTGACCCGCGTTGGCTGGATCTCGCCGTTTCGCAGAAGAATCTGCCGCTGGTCTTCGCGCTCGCGCGGCCCCATCATCCGGCAGCAAACGAATTGCTGCTGACCTTAAGCGAGCAACAGCTAAGCAAATCGAAGGACGCTCACGAATCGGCGACGACGCTGCAAACGATGGTCCGCGTCCAACATCCCGAAGCGACGCGACTGGTCATCGCGGCCATCAAGAAATTCTCGACCAGCGCCAATAGTCATTGGGGCATCTATTGGCTGGCGCGACTGGTGGGCGAATTGCCGAAGAGCGCGCTGCCGGAGCTCGAAGCACTGCTGCCGACGCTGCCCGAAAAGGTGATCGATCAATTGCTCGATTATGTCACTGTATTGAAAAATAAGGCAGGCTGAGCAAGTTGCTAATGGCGTCTTTATTCACTTAGCGAGAAACGCGGCACGTGTTGAATAATTCGGGCCCCAAAGCAGTCAAAAACAAGACAAAACTGCATTGCAACCACCCGAAATAGCGTCGATTTATTCACCAAACAGGATGGTTTTCGAGCCCTACAAAAGTGGCCTTAATGGTGCGGCTCGCGGCAGTTGGTACATTTCCTAGCAACGGACGATTTAGAAAGTTTCTCATGGCTAAAAAAGCAACGACCGCTGCGGATGAAGCACCCGCCGCGAGCAGCACCGGCGACACCAAAGGCATTCTCCGCGCACCCGCCGAGGTGCTGTATGCCACGGAGATCGAAGCCCTCATCGCCGAGGACAAGCACGAAAAGCCGCCGGGCTGGAAGATGTCGCCACGGGCCGCGCTCACTTATATCTGCGGCGGCAAAGCGGGCAAGCTCGACATCACGCCGAAGTACATCGGCCATCAGCGACTCGTGGAGATTGCCATCTCGACGCTCGTCACCGATCGCGCGTTACTGCTCCTCGGCGAACCGGGCACTGCGAAGTCTTGGCTGTCGGAACATCTAGCCGCGGCGATCAATGGCGATTCGACCAAGGTCGTGCAAGGAACCGCCGGCACGACGGAGGAACAGGTGCGCTATACCTGGAACTACGCGATGCTGATCGCCAGCGGGCCCAGCAACGCAGCGCTGATCAAGAGTCCCGTGTTTCGCGCGATGGAATCAGGCAGCCTCGCGCGGTTCGAAGAAATCACGCGCTGTGCGTCGGAAGTGCAAGACGCGATGATTTCGCTCCTTTCCGAAAAGCGCATCTCGGTACCGGAGCTCGAAACCGAAGTCGCCGCGCAGAAGGGTTTCTCCGTCATCGCCACGGCCAACTCGCGCGACCGCGGCGTGAACGACATGTCGGCCGCGCTCAAGCGGCGGTTCAACATCATTGTGCTGCCGACGCCGGGAACTCTGGAAACCGAAATCGACATCGTCCGCAAGCGCGTGCGCGACCTCGCCACGAATTTGGAATTGCGGGCCAAGATCCCTGGTGATGATGCGATCGAAAAGATCGTCACTATTTTCCGCGAGCTCCGCAGCGGTCAAACGCTCGACGGCAAAAACAAGATCAAAACGCCCAGCGGCGTGCTGTCGACGGCCGAAGCCATTTCAGTGCTCGCCAACAGCATGGCGCTCGCGGGAAGTTTTGGAACCGGCGAAGTTTCGGCCCATGATCTGGCAGCCGGCCTGCAAGGTTCCGTGGTGAAGGACGAAGAGAAGGACAAGGGCGTGTGGGCCGAGTATCTCGCCAATGTGCTGAAGAAACGGGGCGCTGAATGGCGGCCGCTGTACACCGCCTGCTCGGAGCACAACGCGTGAGCTGGCAGATCAATGTCTTCGGCGTGCGGCACTTGTCGCCAATGGGCGCTTGGCAGCTGCGCGCTTATTTGGATGAGATGCAACCCGAGATCGTGCTGATCGAAGGTCTCGACGACGCCAACGATCTGCTGCCGGATATCACCCGCAAGGCCACGCGGCCGCCGATCGCGATCTTGGCCTATACCGACACCTTGCCGGTCCGCACGCTCGTGTATCCCTTCGCGGCGTACAGCCCCGAGTATCAGGCAATTCGCTGGGCGCATGAGAACAAGGTGAAGGTCGAGTTCTTCGACTTATCGTCGGAGCATTTTCTCGGTTTGCAAGATCTGGAAGTGGAACTGGCCGAGAAAGCACGCCGCGAAGCCGAGGAGGAACTCGCACGCGCGAAGAACGAGGAAGAGCCGGACTCATTAGTGCCTGAACCAGAGACCGAAGTTCCGCTCGGCTCGGCAGCGCCGGAACGGCGGCGATCGTTGTACGAGCGGATCGCTGAAATGGCCGGCGAGCGCGACTACGAAACATACTGGGAACGGCATTACGAACACAACACGAGCGACAACAGCTATCGTCTCGCGGCGTTCGAGTTCGGCCGCACCTTGCGCGACCTCGAAGAAGACGCGCCGCGATGGCGGGCTGAAAATCTGGTTCGCGAAGCCTACATGCGGCGGCGCATCGAGCAGACGATTAAGGCCGGCTACAAACCTGAGAAGATCGTGGCGGTTTGCGGAGCGTTTCATGCTTCGGTTTTGACCAGCGAGTTTCCGGCGATGACCGATGCAGAACTCGCCTCGCTGCGAAAACGGACTAGCAAACTGACGCTGATGCCCTACTCGTATCTGAAGCTGTCTTCGCAATCGGGCTACGGTGCGGGGAATTTGGCGCCCTCTTATTTCGAACTGTTGTGGCAGTCGCTGAACGGCGCGGATGGTGACAGCGGCGCACTCGAAGCCTTGCCGATGAGATATTTGTCGCTGGTCGCTCGCAATCTGCGCGAAGCGGGCACGCATCGCAGCACCGCCGAAGTGATCGAAGGAGTGCGATTGGCAAAGACGCTGACGGCACTGAAAGATGGCAGCGCACCGACGCTCGCTGATCTACGCGATGCGGCAGTTACCTTGCTCGGTCACGGCGAACTGAGCGTGGTCAAAGAAGCGCTGATGCGCGTCGATGTCGGCACGGCCATCGGCGAATTGCCGAAGGGCGTCAGCCAGACTTCGATTCAGAGTGATTTTGAACGCGAGCTGAATCGGTTGAAACTGGAAAAGTACAAGACCACGGTCAAGCAAGAACTGTCGCTGGATCTGCGCGAGAATCGCAATGTAAAAAGTCTGGAGGCCGCGTATCTCGACTTGAATCGCTCCTCGTTCTTTCATCGCTTGCGCGTGCTGGCGATCGGCTTTGCGCAGCTGGTTACTTCCAAGCAACAGTCCGTAACGTGGAAAGAAAACTGGAATTTGCAGTGGAGCCCCGAAAGCGAAATCGCCCTGGTCGAAGCGGTGCTGCTGGGGGAAACCGTCGAACTCGCCACCGCGTATAAGTTCAAAACCGAGTTGGATAAATGTGATTCCATCGCCGCCGCGGCAGACATGGTGAAAGATGCCTGCCAATGTGCGTTGATGAAGTCGATGGATCTCGCGCGGGCGCGTTTGCAGGAGCTGGCTGCCAATAGCAGCGACATTGCTTCCATTGCCCACGCTGCCTGGCAGTTGGCGCAAGTATTCGAATATCGTGACGTGCGGAAGTTTGATCCGCAGCCTTTATTGCCCCTTGTCGAAACACTGTTTGTGCAAGGGTCGATTGGCCTGTTTGCCGCAGCCAGTTGCGATAACGCCGCCGCCCGCACGCTGCTGGTCGCGATTGACGAATTGAATCGGGTCGGCCTGAACTTTCATGAACAGGTCGATGAACCCTTGTGGATTGCTACGTTGCAAAAACTGGCCGACAGCGACGACCGCAATCCGGTCCTTTCTGGCTACTGCTGCGCCATTCTGCTTGAGCGCGGCGTAATGGACAACGAAGCGCTTGCTCGGGAAGTTTCTCGCCGGATCTCGCCCGGCGTACCTGCCGACCTCGGCGCTGGTTGGTTTGAGGGACTTGCCCAGCGCAATCGCTACGCGCTTCTCAGTCGACAGAAGATGTGGGAGCAACTCGCTGAGTATCTGGCCATGCTCGACGACGAACAGTTCAAGCGGGCGCTCGTGTTCTTGCGCCGGGCGTTCGGCAGTTTCAGCCCGCAAGAGAAACGGCAGATATCGGAGAATTTGGGCGAGTATTGGGGGCTGAATCGCGATACTGCCAGCGAACTGATGGAGCAGCCTTTAACCGAGCAAGAGACGGAAAAGCTGCAGGACTTGAACGAGTTCAATTTCGACGACATTTAAACCGAGCGGCACATGGCATTCGATCCCGAACAACTCACTCGCTGGCGGCTGGTCCTGGGGAAGGACTCGCAGGATTCGTTGAACCAGATGTGCCCCAGCGGCTGTACTCTCTCGAGCGCACAAGCTGAGATGGACGAAGCGCTGGCCGCCATCTATGACGAAACCTCGGGGGAAGATGGCGCCGGGCGGCAAGCCGGCCTCGGCAAGTCGGCGCCTCGTTTGGCAAAGTGGCTGGGAGACATCCGCAATTATTTTCAGCAAGACGTGGTCACCATCATTCAGCAAGATGCCATCGAGCGCCAAGGCTTGAAGCAATTGCTATTCGAGCCAGAAATGCTGAAGAATGTGCAGCCCAACGTGCAACTCGTCGGCACGCTGATGTCGCTGAAGGGACAGATTCCCGAACGGACCAAAGAAACTGCGCGGATGGTTGTGCGCGCGGTCGTCGATCAAATTAAACTGGCGCTCGAACAGAAGATCCGCCAGGCCGTGATGGGCGCACTCAATCGCCGCGAACATACGCCGCTCCCCAGCGCGAGTACGATCGATTGGAAATGGACAATCAGCCGCAACTTGAAGAACTACAACGCGGAGTTGAAGACCATCATTCCCGAGCGAGTTTATTTTTTCTCGCGGGCCCAGCGGTCGAACAACTGGACGGTCATTGTCGACATGGACCAAAGCGGCTCAATGGCCGACTCGGTGGTGTATGGCGCGGTGACGGGTTCGATCTTCGCCAGTTTGCCGGCGCTCGAAACGCATGTGGTGGCGTTCGATACCGAAGTTGTGGACCTGACCGAGCAATGCGGCAACGATCCCGTCGACATGCTCTTCGGTGTGCAACTCGGCGGCGGCACGGACATCAACAAATCAGTCGGATATTGCGAGCAGTTCATCAAAGAGCCGAAGCGGACCCTCTTCATTTTGATCACCGACTTATTTGAGGGGGGAAATCAAGCGCAGCTCGTACGACGCTTGGGCGATATGGTCGCGGCGGGCGTGCGTGCGATGTGCTTGCTCGCTCTCAACGACAGCGGTGTGCCGTGTTTCGATGAGTCACTGGCGAAAAAGCTGTCCACCCTGGGGATCCCTTGTTTTGCCTGCACTCCCCAGCGGCTTCCCGATCTCTTGGAAGGGGCCTTGCGGGGTGCCAATTTGAGTGCCCTGGCCACCAAAATTACCCAAACCAATGCGGCGAAATAGACGCGGGCAAACGTGCTTGCGCGGTCGAATCGCCGTTTGTTTATGCGACAATTTGTCACCCCACCCACCCATTACGAACGAATCTAGGGGTGTAAATCCCTACTTCACTGGTGGAAATGATTGACTTTTCGTGTGGGATTCAATCACAATCCCGCTAGTGCCAATTTGACGCGTCGCGATCGATTTTATCGCTACGTCCCATCAATCGGCACAGTGCAGGGATCGTTGGCAATGGGCACGATTGCGCATAACCGCAACCAACGGGTTGTCGGCAACGCTTAGTAACTCGTCCTCGGTCGAGTGCTGCGCCGCGCGGTTGTTTCTTCGCCAGCTCTTGCGCCTTCGACCGTGCATCCATCCACTGATTGAATTCATTTGCTGGCGAAACCGGCAACAAGTCATCTTCGATTGGAATCTGTCATGCCGCAGCCCTCTCCTGGTCGCAATGGTCACGCCGCTCAACGAAACCATATCAAACGGAAGTGCGCGGCACCCAAACGACGGCGGATCTTTCTGGAGCAGTTGGAAGCACGCTCGCTGCTTGCCGTGATGACTTGGGATGGTTCGGCCGGCAACTCCTGGTCAAACGCAGCCAACTGGGTCGGCGACGTCGCGCCGACGGCTGGCGACGATCTCGTGTTTCCGGCAGGCGCGGCCAATCTAGCAAACGTCAACAACCTCGGCGCCGGCGTGCGGTTCAATACGATTTTGATTCAAGGGAGCGGCTACAACATCACGGGTGATGCGATCGAGCTCTCGGGCGGTCTGACCGCGAACAACGTATCGGGCACGAACACGTTTGATTTGGATACGACATTGATCAATGCGCAGACGATCATGTCTGCCAATGCGGGGGCCACGCTCAATTTTTCAGGCGACATCAATACAGGCAATATTGTCGGCAGTTATTACTTCGGTAGCGTTCCGGCAATCGTGTTCGATGGTCAAGGCGATACCAATGCCTCCGGTGTCATCAGCGGTTATGGCGGCGTCGGAAAACTAGGCGGCGGCGTGGTCACGCTCGGCGGCAACAATACGTTCGAGGGCGTGACTGACGCGCGGCAAGGGACGATTCGCGTTACTCACAACAACGGCCTGGGTTTGTCAACGACGGCACATACGGAAGTCCAAGCCGGTGCTTCGGTTGAGTTGTCGGGTGTAAATACGGCGGAAGATTTTTCGATTCGGGAAGGTGGCATCGGCTTCGGTAACGGAACCGACATTTCATCGGCAGGCGCTCTGCGCGGTGTGGGCGGGCTGGTCAGCACGGTGACCGGCAACGTGGAGTTGGTCGGCGGCAACAACATCGTCGGCACGAGCACGGGAAGCACGCTGAATCTGAACGGGCAGATCTTTTCGCCGCTGACGGCCGGCAACCGCCGGTTGCTAATCGTCGGCCCAGGCACCGTCCAGTTCACGGGCAACCAGCCGAATATTTACACCGGTGACACAGTAGTGCTGCAGGGACGCTTGGAACTGGGCAAGACAGGGGCTGCCGCCGATAAGGGAGTGCCAAGCAGCCTGGTGATTGGCGACAACATCGGTGGCGACAACGCGGCCGAAGTGCGGCTGATTGCCAACGATCAGATTGCGCAATTGAACCTGTTCGATGCTGGTATCAATGCGATCACACTCAACAGTTCGGGTGTGCTGAATCTGAATGGCTTTGCCGACACGATTGGCAACCTCATCATGACTGTCGGCAATACGTACAGCGCTGACATTTCGATCGGCGCCGGCACGTTGACGCTGGGGGGCAACCTCACCGTCAACGGGTTTCAAGGATCGAGCGGGCTGTCGCCGGCGGCAACCATTAGTTCGACGGTTGCCGGTCAACTGAACATGGGTGATCTCGCTGACGGTGGTCAGATTGGCGTCCTGACGGGAACTGTGCGGACCATCACCATCAACGACACGCAAATTGCCAACATTGCGACCGACTTGGATATTTCGGCCAACGTCACGGGTGCAGCGCACACGGGCATTTCAAAAGTCGGTGGCGGCACGTTGCGATTGGGCGGCAACAACACCATCGCCGGGCCGTTCGTGTGGAATAACGGCATCATCGAGGTGAACAGCAATAACGCGTTTGGCTCGGCGCTGATTGCCTTGCAAAGTGACGGCGGCAACACTTTACGCGCAATTGGTGGAACGCGGACGATTGCGAACGCGATTTCCGTTGACGCGAACAACACGAACTTTATCGGCAGTGAGAGCTTTCTCTTTACCGGCAACGTGACGCTCGTTGCCGGCGCTCCGACCTTTCGCGTGATGGATCCGGCCCAGACGGTTACTTTCGCGGGCTTGATTCACGAAGGAATCTTCGGCAGCAAGCCGCTGTCGAAAGGCGGCCGCGGCACGATGGTGCTGACGGCGGCCAATACCTATAGCGGTACAACGACGATTAATCAGGACGGTGGTACGCTGATTTTGCGAGGCGGTGGTTCAATTCTGAATTCGCCCAGCGTCACTGTAAATATTGGCGGTGTGTTTCAGATTGATAACAACTCAGGCGGCAACCTGACCGACCGTGTGAATGACGCGGCGACCATTTCGCTATCAGGGCGCCTGGTCTTCACCAGCAGCAGCACTGCGGACTCGTCCGAATATGTGGGCCCCCTTACTCCCAACGGCAGTGTGGCCACGACAATTGAGTTGCAGAAGACTTCGCCGGCTGCGTTTACCTCTGCTTTCACCACCAATGCTCTCACGGTCGGAACGGACCGGACTGTCAACTTCCTCGGCACTGGAGTGGCACTGAGCGACAGCGCATTGCCGGGCGCCAATCGCTTCAGCGTGGCGAACAATCCGGGCGCCTTGGATGACGGCATTTTGCCGATGGGCCTCGTCACGGGACCAACCGGTCAACTTGACTTTGCAACTTATGGTTCCAGCCCGGAAGGCTTCGCGATTATCGCGCTGCCAGCTGCGGCGTATGTCACCGACATCCATCAGGCCAGCGCGACCAGCAACGTCCGCCTGGCGGCCGATGCGGTCGTGTCGACTAGCAAGGTCGTGAATGCGATTTTGTTTGAGCCCAATGTGGATCTCAACGGCGTGGGGACGACGCTGACGGTAAACTCGGGGCGAATGATTTTCACGGACGGCGGTTCGATTGGCATGACCAATCTGAATCCCGGCTCCGGCGCCATTTCGGTTGTGGCGGGCACGGCGACCATCAGCAGCAACATTTATGTCAATCCCGTGCAGAAGGGTGGACGGGGCGGCTTGATCTTGTCGGGCGACAACCAGACCGGCAGCGCGATCAATGTCAATGAAGGCATACTGGAGATTCAGAGCAGCACCGCGCTAGGTTCACCGGCGGGAACGACGACGGTCCGGCCAAATGCGACGCTGCGAGTGAATGGAGCGCTCAACTTGGGCGTGGAGCCGATCAACGTCACAGGTGTCGGCTTTAGTCCATTTGAACCAGGGAGTGGGCTCGATACCTACGGGTCGGGGATCGGTTCGTTCATTGCAACGGGTGGCAACAGCACCATGGCAGGCACGCTTAATCTGAGTGCCGACGCTGCGGACTTCACGGCTGTTCTTGGCGGATTACCGATCATTGCTGCGGGCATGCCGATCATCAATGTTGGGACCGGCAGTACGTTTACGTTGACCGGCGATTTTCCGGGCTCGGCAGATATCGGCAAGACGGGGGGCGGCACGCTGGAACTGTCCGGCGTCATAGCTCGCGGCACGGATCGCAACAACCGCATCTTGGAAGGAACGATGTTGCTAAATAACGAGCCGGGCGTGCAGGCGTCGCGCGGCCGTTATCAGATTGGCACGAATGTTCCCGGCGCTCCGTCGGCGATCTTGCGACTGGGAGCCAGCGATCAAATTATCGATGATCGCGGTGTGACGGTGTTTGGTTCCGGGCTGTTCGACGTCAACGGCTTTAGCGAAGTGATCGGCGAAGAGTTGACGATGCATATCTCCGTGGCTGGCGCCGGCGATACCAATATCGGCGCCGGTGGGACGCTGACAGTGAACGCCAACACGCAGGTTTTTACCCAGGGAACGGGTCATGCGACGGGTTCGACAATCACGGGCGGAAATTACGCGTTGCAAGTTTTCGGCGTAATCGCTGGCGCGGGCACGCGCGTGGTGCAAGTCAACGACGGCGCGATTGGCAAAGACATGACGATCACTTCCGCGATCATTGACGGCACGGCCATGCAATCGGTCGGCATCGCTAAGTCAGGCTTTGGTGAACTGGAACTGGGCGGCACGGCCCCCAACACGATGACCGGCCTGAACGAAGTGCGCGAAGGTGTGCTGGCCTTGAACAAGCCGGCCGGCGTGAATGCGCTCAGCGGGCAGATTGTGATCGGTGATGCCACGGTCACCTCGGGCTTCCGTCGCTCCGATGTGCTGGTGTTGCGTCAGAGCGATCAGTTGCCGGATTTCGCGCCGCCGCTGCAATTCAACGTTGGCACGATTGGCAACCTGCTGTATCCGGGCGTTTATGTCGCCGCCACGGGTTTGCTGGATTTGAATGGCTTTAACGAGACGATTGGCAACGGGGAGACGCAGGTCGCGTTGAACGTGACGCTCGGCGAAGTGCGCACGAACGGCGGCCTGTTGACGGTGAATGGCAACATCGCCGTCGGTGCTGCTCAGGGCGCACAGCTTTGGACGCCTGTTTATGCTCCGATCATCAGCGGCAATTTGCATCTCGGAACATTGCAACGCGGGATCGATATTGGCGATCGTACAGAACTGCCGTATGAGCTGGAAATCGCTGCGAACATCACTGGGAGCGCCGGTTTCGTCACCACCAATTCCGGCACGATTCTGTTCAACGGCAACAACAGCGGCCTGAGCGGCGAAATTGTGCGCAACAACGGCAACTTTGCCGCGGGCACCGACACGGCGTTTGGCACCAGTCGACTATTCTTGGGCAATACGGCTCACTTCGTGGGTTACAACGGTAAACGCACGCTACCGAATACGTTTTCATTCCAAAACGAAACGCGGTTGCTTGGTGGCAACAACACTGCCGGCACCGGTGCGATAGGCGGTGGCGGCAATGATTTGACGTTCACCGGGCCGGTGAATGTCGTAGCCGGAAACTGGTTCCCAATAGTGCCAATCGCGGGGCAAGTAGAGTTTGCGGGCGGCATTGGGGAAACATTGGGCGGAGTTTTCACGCGGAAGCAAGGCTTTGGCACGCTGATCGCCTCAAGCCCGGTGACTTTGTCCGGCAACTTGGAGATTGGCCAGGCATCTGGCGATGTCAGCGGCGTATTTGTGCGCGCCAACGGCGGGGCGGTCGTGCTTCGCGATGGTGGCACTTGGCTGAACGGCGCTTCGCTGCTCATCGGCTACGGCGGCACGCTGCAGATCGATAACAGCGGACTGGCGCTGCCCAACCGCATCGGTAACAGCATCTCCATGGATGTGTCAGGTGGTTCATTGGCACTCGTCGGAAAAGCAGGAGTCATCGTCGGCGAATCATTCGGCGCTCTCACACTGCGCGAAAACACCTCCACCAGCCAGGTGCAAGCGCTGCTGCCTGCCGCGGCTGGATCGGCAGCAACCTGGCAATTCACGAATTACGGCGTCTCGAACGTCGCCCAAGGTTCCAGCGTGCAGTTCGTCGGCCGCGGTGTCGATATCACGGCAACCGGCTCCAATCGAATCGGCTTTAATACCATTCCCGGATTGACCGATGCGATCATTCCGACCGCGGTGCTGTCCGGTTCGACCGGTTTTGACTTTGCAACGGTGACGAACGCTACGCCAACGGTTACACCGTTCAATAACTTCGTGGGTGCTCTCACTAGTGGCGCAAATTTTTCAACGACTCTGGCGGGAGCTACGGCTACCGTCAACGTCAAGCTGGCCGCGAGCGAAGCGGTGGCCGGAGCAGTTACGGCAAATGCGTTGCTGCTTCCCAATGGCGGGATCACGGTTTCCGGCGGCGGGACGCTGACGCTGGATGCTGGCTTGCTCGCCTCACGTGGGGCAGGCAATGTGGTTTCGGTGGCAACACTGAATGGCGCTGGCAACACGATTGTCTACGTTGATGGCGCGAACTCCACACTCGATGTCCCGAGCGTCATCGGCACCGTCACTTCGACACTGGCGAAGGCCGGAACTGGTTTCTTGAATCTGTCTGGCGCGAACACCTACACGGGTGCGACTCGCGTATCGAATGGCGTGCTGCGGGCGAGCAGCAATACCGCCTTTGGAACGACAGCTGGCAACGTCGTCATCGCCTACGGCGGCACCATTGAACTCAACGGCGTCAATGTTCCCGCCGAGCAGATCTTCATGGGCGGCTTTGGCGAGTTCAATTTGGCGCACGTCAGCTTCAAGGCGCTGCCGGGTACAAACAACACCTGGAACGGCATTTTTCAGCTCGACAATAACCGCACTGCAATCGAAGTTGGGTCGGGCGCTGAACTGATCCTGGGCGCGCAACTCAACAGCGGCAACGGCCTGAATAAGACCGGTGCAGGCACCTTGGAATTCCAG
The DNA here is from genome assembly GCA_964394305.1 of uncultured Pirellulaceae bacterium. GTDB lineage: Bacteria > Planctomycetota > Planctomycetia > Pirellulales > Pirellulaceae > Anatilimnocola. The sequence goes on along the minus strand of CAYMWL010000027.1, from coordinate 27,868 downwards.
GGTGGTGTGAACAACGCGTCCGGCGCGATCATCGTTTGGCAAGGGACGCTGGAGTTGAACAAGACGCCAGGCGCGAACGCCGCGAACGGCACGATCACGGTGGGTGACAATGTTGGCGTGGCGAATGCCGATCGCCTGGTGCTGCTGAACAGTAATCAGATTCAAGACACGAACAACATCACGGTTGGGGCCAGCGGTAGGTTCGATTACGGCACGTTCACAGAAACGATCAACGCCTTCAACTTGCAGATGGGCGTGATCTCGAGCGGCACGATCACCGGCACAGGCGCATTGACCATCGTCAACAACAGCAGCGTCGACAATCTTCCGAACACCGGCAATACTCCGGCGGCTTCGGGTGGCTCGGCCGGCCCTGCAACCATTGCTGGCACATTGGTGCTCGGGGGCACAGCGCCTCGCATCATCACCGTCAACGATGGTCAAGGCCTGCTCGATCTGAACATGACTGCTGCACTGGGCGCTGCGAGCGTCAACTTCCAGAAAGATGGCACCGGCCGATTGGCCTTATCGGGTAACAGCAATGCGTACGCTGGTTCGATCTCGCTGACCAACGGCGAAACGGTGGTGCAACACGCGAATGCATTAGGTAATGCGACCGGCAATACGACAGTTTCGCCCGCCGCGAATGTGAACGTGGCCCTGCTTCTCGATGGCGTTTCGATCACAGAACCACTGGTGTTGAATACCGCGGGCTTTGGTGCCCAAGGCGTGCTGCGGAATATCAGCGGCAACAACACGATCACCGGCGATGTGACTTTGACCGGCAATACCAACATCGGCGTTGATGCTGGCTCGTCGCTGGTCATCAATGGCGCGATTTCGGGTGCCTTCAGCTTGACGAAGCATTTCCTGGGAACGTTGCAGTTCGCCGGCAACACCAGCAACACCTTTACCGGCACGATGCAAGTTCAAGGCGGCACGCTCGAATTGAACAAGACGGGCGGCGCCTTCGCTGTACAGACTCGCTTGGAGGCCGGCAACGACAGCGGCGTGGCGGGTCCTGGCGGTGTGAATGCCGACGTCGTTCGCTGGCTGCAGAACGAACAAATCGCCGCCACTGCCGCGGAACAATTGGTGGCAAATACCGAAGGCGTATTCGATTTCAATGGTCGTACGGAGACGGTTGCCGCGAACGCTGCGAACACAGTGTTTGCTCGCATCGGGCAGACTTCCAGTGGCCGTTACGACCTCAATGGCGGTACGCTGGCCCTCGCCGGTGGCACGTCACAAACTACAGGCACAAATACAACTGGCCTGACGATCGCCGCGCCCCCGGCGGTGATTGAAGACGGCACGATTTCGCTGGCGAACGCGAACACGGGCTTCATCGACGTTTCGGATTCGCTTGCCCCCGTCGACTTCATTATCTCCGCAATCATTAACAATGCCGGGACGGGACGGATTCGCAAAACAGGCGCTGCTGGTGCGTTGGCCATTACGGGGAACAATGCAGCCACCTACAACGCGCAAACGGACCTGGCCGCCGGTACGTTGGCATTGAATGGTCCCAGCGCGCTCGGCAACGCAGCCGGCACGTTGGCGATCACGGCCGCCGCGAACTTGATGGGCATGCCTGGTGGTCCGGCTTTGGTCGAAGGACGACCGATTGCTTTGAATGCCGGGCTAACACTCCGCGGCACGGCAGACATCACGCTCAATGGCCCCATTACTAACAGCGTGGCTGCCAACTCCATCACTGGCAACATGGCAGCTGGGAACACGGTCAATCTAGCTGGCACTATCGCGTTGTCGAACAGTGCAGCCAATAACACGCTGACGATCACCAACAACACCTTCGGCGGCGGCATCATCAATGGCATCGTCGGTGGCGACATGACCATCAGCGGCCAGATCATCAACGGTGGAACTTCGACCGCGAGTGCCGTGACGAAGGGTGGTGTTGGTCTGTTGACGCTGACGAACAACACCAACAGCTTTACTGGCACGACCTCGGTCAACGCTGGCAACTTGCGCGTGACTTCGAATGGTGCGCTGGGTGGCACGATTGCCGAACAACAGACGTTTGGTGTGACATCGACCGGCGGCGGCTCGTTCACCATTACTTACAACGGCCAAACGACGACAGCTTTGGCTTATACCGCAACGACTCCACCCACGGCGCTCGATGTGGCGAACGCATTCAACGCGCTGCCTGCAATCGCTCGCACCGGCGGCATCGTAAGTGTTAGCTCGTCGAATCCAGCGGGTCCAGCGACGATTTATACAATCACATTTGGCGGCTTGCTGTCGGGCATCGATGTCACACAGATCGCTTCAATCAACGTGACTGCGCCGGTGACGAATAACGTTGCGATTGCAACTCCAGTCGTTAGCAACGGCGGCACGATTGTCAACAATCCTGCTTCTTTGCAGGTCGTTCCCGGGTTGTCGCCAACCGAGCCGTTGACGCTGAACAACAACGGCTTTGGCAATTTTGGCGCGCTGCGAATGTTCGATGTGACACCCGGCTTTACGGAAACCAGCACCTGGACCGGCAATATCAATTTCAACGCGAATCCGACGTGGGTTGGGGTGGATGGCGGCGGTGCGAACCCAGATCGGCTCATTCTCAATGGCGCGAATGTGAGCGGCAATGCTGCACTCGTTGTAAAGACCGGCGCCGGCGAAATGGAGTGGGGCGGAAACACAGACAACGGGCAAACGGTGTTCAACACCGTCAGCCCGATGGATGACGGCTTGGAAATTCGTCAAGGAACGGTCTATTTCAACAAGCCGCAGGTGGCAGGCATCAACTACCAGGCCATCATCGGTGGCGGTCGTGTGACTGTGGGCGATGGCGGTGGCGGTGCGAACGCCGATCGGTTGATTTTGAGCGGTACCTCGCTCGATCAAATCGGCGGCGCAGTGCCGATGACGATCGGTGCATCGGGCCGGTTCACCCTCGCGGGTGCCTTAGGAGCTGAGCAGATTCCGGGCACTACAACCATTCAACGCTTGATGGGAATTGCCGGCACGATCGATAGCGAGACACGAACGCTCACGCTCGGCAATACGCTCGATGTCGCTAATTCTGGTGTCACCACTGGCGCCACGCCGGCGGCTGCCATCATGGGAACGCTCAATGTGGGCGGCGCGAATCGGTCGTTCAGCGTTGCTGACTCCTACGTGCTTAATCCGGCAGAAGATCTGGTCGTGAGCGCAGTGATTGACGCTACGGCCGGCAATGCGGTGCAGAAGGATGGCTTCGGCACGATGGCGTTAACGGCAGCGAACCTCTATCCCGGGGCAACGACAGTCAACTCGGCAACGATTGACTTCAATGCCGTGCACACCAACGGAATGAACGTGTTGGTCAATGGCACGCTGGTCGTTCGTGGCGCGGGCACACTCAGCACGGGGGCAGTGAATATCAATACAGGCAGCACGCTCGTGCTCGACAACACTGCCGGCAACGTGAACCGCATCGGCAACGCGGCGACAGTCGGTCTTAACGGCGGTACACTCACGTTGATTGGAAACAGCGGCACGGCCGTCAACGAACAAGTCGGCGCGCTGACGATCAGCGCCGGAAATGGCACTGGCACAGAATCCACCATTCAGATTGACGACGAGGGCCAGGTCACGGAACTGTTGGCCGACTCGCTGGCGCGCGGTGCAGGCGCGTTGGTCCATTTTGTGGGCGTCGACACAGATTTGCAGGACAACAGCAACGCTCGAATCCAAATTGCAGCATTGCCGGCGAACACGGTGTTTGATGCCACCACCGCCACGAATGGCATTCTGCCTTGGGCAACAATCTCTGGTCCTGCTGGCTATGACCTGGTCACGGACGGTGATGCGACCGACAACGCGGGCGCGATCTTCATCGAACGGTTTACCGGTGACGGCAATGTTTACGATACCGACGTCAACGCGTTGACCCACGGCGTAGTTCGCTTGACTGGCACCACCGGCACGTTAACCGCGCCACGGACCTTCCGGGCTTTGTTATTGGAAAGCACTGCAACTCCAGGTGCGGTGAATCTGAACGGCAACGTCCTGACCGTGGGGACCACGGCACCCGCGCTGATCGTCAGCCGCGGCGGAATTGCGAACCAAATCACCAACACCGGCGCTGCCGTGGGCATCGATTTTTCGACCCGCGAGCCTCTGTTCGCCGTCGAAGGGGCGTTGAATGTTAGCGCTGCCCTGAACGGCAGCGGCACCCTCCGCAAGGAACGAGCAGGTAGCCTGCGATTGTCGGCCGACAGCGACAACGGTGCGGGTCAAATCTTCAGCGGAACGGTCACTATCAATGCCGGTACGCTGACTGCGGCTCATGACGATGCGTTAGGCAACGAAACTGGATCCGCCGGAGAAGTGACGGTAAATCGCCGCGGTGTGCTGGTGCTCGATGGAACCACTGCGATCAACTTGGGTAATACCGCCGTCAACATCAATGGTTTCGGTTTGAACGACAGCGGCAACGGCGCACTTCAAACGGTTGGCGCTGTCACTGTTGGCAATGGCACCACGCCAATCAACTGGAGCACGAATCCCACGGTCATTTCGGTCGGCACGGGTTCGGTTCTCGATCTGAACGCCAACGTCGGCACGGGGGGCAACCAAGTCTTCAAACGCGGCGGCGGCGAATTGATTTACTCCGGCGGCACTGCAAATAGTTCAACCGGTCCAATCAGCGTGAACGAAGGCACGCTCACGCTCAACAAAACCGGCGCGGCTTTGGCAGTCAACGGCGCGATTACAGTCAACGATTTGGGCAACTATGACGGTCCTGGCGCAGCCGTGGTGCAGTACGCATCAACAGGCACCAGCTCCGATATGATCGGCAACGTGAACATCACCGTGAACCAGGATGGCCTGTTCGATATCAACGGCAAGACCGATACAACATCGGGCACACTGACGATCAATGGCGGCGCTTATCAAAACACGGCAGGCGGTGGTTCTTTCCAGGTCAATGCTCTCACGCTGAGCGGCGGCAGTGTCAGCACTGGCACCGGTGTTCTGAACTTGAACGGCAACCTGAGCTACACCACGGGTCTGGTAAGCGGCGGATTGGCCACGATTAGCGGCAATCTGAATCTGGTCGGTGGCAACCGCACGTTTACGGTCAACGATGGCTACTTGCTCAATGACGTGGTCATCGACGCTGCGATCAGCAACGGACGCTTGATCAAGGGTGGCGCTGGCGGTTTATTGCTGAATAATTCGGCCAATACCTTCCTGACGGGCGTGAACGAAGTTCAACGCATTACGATCGCGGGTGCAACGGCAGGCACCAGCCAGTTCAACATCAACTTCAACGGCAACGTCACGGCGGCGATCACCGTCAACGCAGCCGACGCGACAACCGCTGCGCTGATCGATGCCGCACTTGAAGCATTGCCCAGTGTTGGTCCCGGTGGCGTCAATGTAACGGTGGCCGGCGCAGGCCTCTTCGATATCACGTTCACGGGGCATCTGGCCGAACAGGACGTGCCGAACCAGATTTTGACGAACGTCGTCGCCGGCGGCGGTACGTACACGCCGTCAACGGTGACGACTGGCATCGCGGGCATTAATCACACCGCAGGCATTTTGAGTATTGGTCACGATACAGCGCTGGGAACTGCCCGCATCCAATTGGGCAACTCACAGTTGCTCCCCTTCGGTGGCGATCGCACCATTGCCAACAGCCTGGCATTACTCAACAACGTGACCACAACTTTCGGTGGCCGGCGTGATTTTGGTGGTTCGTTTGACCTGACGGTAAACGGCGGCGTGACGCTGCACAGTTCCGTGAACACCGGCCAAGTCGTGAACCTGGATGTCAACGACAACCTGGTGAATATTGCCTTCAACGGCGTGATGAGCGGCGGTGGTGATTTCATCTTTCCCACCAAACGCGGCCTGGGCACCATGATTTGGGCCGGCAACAACACGTTCGACGTGCGTGATCTGACATTGATCCAAACGTTTAACGCCACCGATGGCATTCGTGTGGAAGGTGGTGTTCTGCGTCTCGCACACAGCAATGCACTCGGCAATCCTGGCGAGCTTGCATCGATCACATCGCGGGCCGATTTGGGAGCGGTGCTTGAACTCGATGGAACCTCGGGAAATGTGATTATTCCCAGTGGACGTATTGTCGAAATCATTCATCAGAATGATGCGACGCATCGCAGTTTGTTCAACCGCAGCGCCAGCGAAGCTGTGCACACGGGTGTGCTCCGCAGCATCGCAGGGAACAACAGCATTACGGGAGCCGAGTTCCGCATTCGCAACGTTAACGATGCTGCCAATGCGGGCACCATCTTTGTCGGGGTCGATTCCGGCAACCTAACCATCGATGGTCAGATCGTCGGCTTGGAACAAGATGCCACAGCTACCTTGGCCAACAATAAGAGCATCTTCAAGACCGGTGCTGGTTCGCTGACCTACACGGGCAACACCCCCAACTTGTATGTGGGCACGACGGCGGTCTTTTCAGGCTCATTAGTGCTGCAAAAGGCCCCCAGCATCAACGCGGTTTCCGGACCGTTGGTGGTTGGCGATAACGTGGGTGCTGCGAACTCGGACCTTGTGATCCTGGGAGCGGCGGAACAGATTGCCGATGGTTCAGCCGTCACAATTGCCGGCTCCGGTCAATTACTGACGAACGCTGCTCAAGCAGCATCACTCAGTAACGAAGTCCAGCAGGTACTCATCCCGAACGTCGCTCCTACCGGTCAATTCCGCTTGCAGTTTAACGGTTCCACGACCGGCGACATCAACTTCGGTGCCTCCCTCGCCTCGATCCAAGTGGCACTCAACGCGCTGGCGACCATCGGCGGCGTGGGCGGCAGTGTGATCTTGCAAGGGACGGGTTCCGGACAAAATCAATTCTTCACCGTCACTTTCCTGGGAAGCCTGGCGGGAACCAACCTACCGTCGCTAAAGGTCCTCGCCGGAACCATCGCATTCGGTGCAGTCGTCCCCGCAGTCACTACGCTCACCACAGGTGGTGTGGCCGGGCATGAAACGATTGGCGCTACCACGTTGCGGGTCGCACCGCAGGGGGCGGGCAACATCAATCTGCAAGCCGGCAGCCGCCTGGCTTTGCAGGGAGATGTCGTCGTTGAAATGTACGGAGCCATGAATGCAGCGGCAATGGGCGCCGTGATTACCGGCGGCACGCTGGAGTTGCGTCAAGAGTCGGCGAACGGGGCTGCAGCCAATCGCACATTCACGGTAGTCGATACGCCGGTTGCTGATGACTTACGAATCGACTCGAACCTGGCCGACGGTGCGCTGGGGTCCGTGAGCGCGTTCAACAAAGCCGGCGTCGGCGCCAGCCGCCTGGTGCTGGGAGGTCCGGGAGCCAATACCCATTCGGGATCAACGACCGTTTCGAACGGCATCTTGCAAGTGGAAAAGGCAACCGCCTTTGGCACGGTGCTGCCAGACGAAATCCAGAACTACACCGTCAACAATGTGGTCGGTGCAGCAAGCGGGCAATACACCCTGACCTTCAATGCGGCCACCACAACTCCGCTCGATCCGCGAGCTACTGCCGATGAAGTTGCCGCTGCGCTCAATGCCCTACCGACAATCGGTGGAGTAGGCGGCAGCGTTACCGTCGTCAGCGTTTCTCCGGCAGCGACCAATCTGCAGTACTTCATCCGCTTCGGTGGCGCGCTCGCCGCGACAGACGTGGCACAGATCACGACGAATACAGCCACACTTGGCGGCGGAGCGACGATTGGTGCTGGAGCTACGACGCAGAATGGTGGTCTCGTCAACATCGCTGCCGCGCAAACTTCAGTGAGCAGCGGTGCGCAACTGGAGCTGGACAGCGTCGGTACTGTGACGAATGAGCAACTCACCTTCCTGGCTTCTGGTTTGATCAATGCGAACACTTCGCCATTCTTCAATAACGGTTTGATCGGAGCAGCGGGAACTGGTGCGGTGCGAAACATCGCCGGCAACAACATGTGGCAAGGCACGTTAGCTGGCCAAGGCAATATCGTGCTCGGCGGCAATCCCAGCAGCGTGGGCGTGGTGGCTGGCACGACGCTCACTTTTGGCGGCGTGGGTATCGTCACCGGTGCTCAGAGCCTGGGCAAAACTGGATTGGGCACGCTGGAACTCGCTGGTTCAGTAACGAACACGTACACCGGCAATACCTATGTCAATGAAGGCACTTTGCTGCTGAATAAATCAGGGACTGCGATCGCCATCAACGGCGGCGACATTATGATCGGCGACAGCCTGGGCGGCGACAATGCCGACGTGCTGCTGTATGCTTCGACGGCGGGGACCGATCAAATCGGCAACCGCACCATTCGCGTCAGCAGCAGCGGATTGCTGAACCTGAACGACAGGAACGATACGAACAACAGTACGGTTGTCTTGGATGTCGGTCAGACTTTCAGTGCTGATGTTGCTACGGGCTCCGGCACTCTGCTCAACAACAGCGCGACCCCGATTGCGGTAGTCAATCAAGCGGCCGCATCACCCGGTAGTTCACCCGCGACGGTGGCAGGGATTTTTGATCTTGGCGGCGTTGCAGGCCGGAACTTTGACGTTCGTGAAGGCGGCGCGCTGGTCGAGCTGCTAGTTACAGCCGTCGTTCAAGGTGGCGCCGGAAGCATTACCAAGATCAACCGCGGCACGTTAGCGCTTTCGGGGGCGAACACCTACACCGGCACGACCACGCTCAACAATGACAGCGGCACCGTGCTCGCCAACGGCGTGTTTGCTTCTCCGTTCACGGTGAATGCCGGCAGCACGCTCGGCGGCAGCGGCGTCATCAACGGTGCGGTGAGCTTTGCTGCGACTGGCGGCAACCTGTCGGTGGGCGGCATTCTCAACCCAGGCCCCAACGGCCCCGCGCCGGCGAACACAGGTATTTTGACGATCAACAGCAACGTATCCTTCGGCGCTGGCGCTCGCTACCTGGCCGACATCAACGGCACAACTGCGGGTTCTGACTACGACCAGTTGGTGGTGGGCGGAGCAGGGGCGGTGACAATCACTGGCAACGCCACTCCGCATATCGCCAATACTTCGACGATCAACGGCACAACCGGCAACGGCTTCAATCCGGTCAATGGCGTGGATTCCTTCAAGCTTATTAGCAAGACAAGTGCCGGCACGATCGCGAACGGCGTGAACAGCTTCCTCAGCGAAGTGCTGCCGCAACTGCCAGCGATTTCGCCGACGACCATTACCGTCGGAGGCAAGACTTACAGCACCACTTACAACGTTGCCCTTGGACTGAACGACGGCAACGACTTCGTCCTGCAAGCAGAGGCTGCCTCGCGCGTGTGGGATGGACGCATCGATAACAATCTGGTCAACGTGAGCGATGATTGGACCTTGGCGACGAACTGGGTTGGCGATGTCGCGCCGTTCGCGGGCGATGATCTGGTGTTCAACGATGTCGGTTTGGCGAACGGAAAAAACACGCCGTTCAACAACTTTGCTGCCGGAACCGATTTCCGTTCGATGAACTTTGGCAATACCGCTGGCAGCTATACGATCACGGGCAACAACGTGCTGTTGAATGCACTGATTGGTGGAGTGACGAGCGACAATTTGGCGAATGTTGCAGTTGCGAACAATCTGAACCTGCCGCTGACTACCGCTCTCAATCCGCAAACGATCACGATCAAGGATGGCAGCACCCTGAACATCGGCGGCGCGATCACCCTGGCAGCTGCGGGGCCGCTTACGGTGTCGAATGACGCCGGCGGCGATGCCGATGGCTCGGCTGTGTTCAACGGCACGATCGATGGCGGTGGCGATCTGCTCATTAACATGGCGGGCGCGAATGGTGATGCGACGTTTAACGCCGCGATTGGTGGTGGCACGGCACTTAATTCCATCAGCGTCACGACCGTCGATGACCTGACGTTTGCCAACACAATTGCAACCACGGCAAACGTAACGCAGACAGCCGGCACGGGCACGACGACGCTCAGCGGCAGCAACATCGGCGGCACGCTGACTATGAGCAACGAAACCATTTTGCTGGCTGGAGTAACGAACACCGTAATCGGTGCGGCCACGCTCACAGCAACCGCGGGTGGCATTACCGATGGCAACGCCGCGGCGAATAACGTCACCGCCCCGAGCCTGGCTTTGGTTGCAATCACTGGCATCGGCTCGGCGATTGACCCCATTGAAACAACGATCACGAACTTGGAGGCACAAACGACAACCGGCGGTGTGTTCCTCAGTAATACGGGCACTTTGAATGTCGGCAATGCCTCGGGCGTACTGAGCGGTGTTGATGTCACCGGGGCCAGTGGTGATGTCAGCCTCGTGGCAACTGGCTCCATCAACATTTCGCTGTTCAATGAAGATGTCTTCGGTCCTGGCAACATCACCATCAAAGCCCAAGGCGCCACCAGCAATGTCAACACCGGCACGCTTGGTGGTTTTGGCGCCGGCTCGGTACAGACGACGGGTGCTGGTGCATTGCTGTCGGTGACGGCGGGCCAAGACGTGAACATGGGAACGGCCACCGTAAACGACTACGGCGATATGTATAGCGCGGGCAGCATTCTCATCACTGCGGGCCGCGACTTTAATCTCCGGCAATTCACGTTCCTCGATGTTCTCGGCACTGGAACCAACACGGTCAACGCTGCTCGTGATATCAACATCATCAACGACGGTTCGTATTCGCGAATCACCACCAATGGCGGTTTGATCAATTTGACCGCGGGACGAGACATCGTCGCAAACTCGGGACAGAACACGCCGACAATCGACAGCACCCGTCAGGCGACAACCCCAGCCGGCGCAAATATCACGCTGGCCGCAACGACGGGCAGCATTAGTTTGGGCGATGGCATTGATGCTGGCACCGCGGGCAATGCGATTCTGAGCGCACTGACGGGCAACGTCACCGACACGAACTTGAACGGCGCGACACGCGTCATTGCTAACGCGTTGACTGCCACCGCAGCAACAGGCGTGCTGTTAGAAACGGCAATTATCACCGTTACCTCTGCAGCCGTCAGCGGCGGGGGCAACGTTGATTTGCGCGAGCTCGATGCAGTGAATCTGGTGACAGTGACCGCTGCCAACGGCGATGTTGCCGTGAACGCCGGCGGCGCGCTGACGAACGCTCCAGCTGCAGTCGTTTCCGCGACGGGCAATGGTAGCTTCACAGGCAGCACGGTCACCTTGGGCAATCAAGCAGGCGACGCCATCAATGTGGGCACCCTCACCTTCAACAGTGCCGGCGCTGTCAACATTGCTGAAGACAGCAGCACGCAATTGTCTGGCATCAGCACAGCCAACAGCCTGGTGCTGGGTTCGACTGCAGCGATTACCAATGCAGCGTCCGCGAGCGTAACGGTTACGAATAACGCCAGCTTGAACGCCCCCAGCGTGAACTTGGGAACGGCTGCGCTGGATGCCATCAATTTTGGTTCGTTGACTTTCGCTGCCACAGCTGGCGGCATCACGATCGAAGAAAACTCGGCGTTGGATCTGCTGGGCGCGAGCACAGCAACGGGCGTGATTGCCCTGACGAGTGTCGACGCTTTGGCCGCCGGTCAAAACCTGACTCTTCCTGCCGGGGCCTCGGTGCAATCAACGGGCAGCAGCGTAACGCTGAATGCCGGCGACAATGCGAATATCGCCGGCAACGTCACGAGTGCACTCTCGACGACCATGAACGTCGACTTCGGCGACGCCGAAAGCCCCTCCGTAATCGAACTCGTGACGGGCAGTGGCGCTTCGCTGGTAATTACCGGCGTCATCACGACCCCCGCTGTTGGCAGTGGCGGCGGTGCGTTCCTCAATGGCAACGATGACGTCGACACGTTCACCTTCAGTCCGCAGACATCGACCGAGTTCCGCCTCAACGGCAACGCACCGGCCGTAGCCGATGCGCCGATTAACTTCGACACGCTGATTTTGGACGTCACAGGCACGACCAACCCGAGCCTGACGGTGCCCGGCAGCCTTGCTCCTTACAACGGCAGCGGCTCTGGTTCATGGAGCTTTACGAGTTCCCATTTGCCTGTGTTGTTCACCAACATCGAAGACAACGCACCGATCGGCCCCTATCACTTGACTTACGACAACAGCATTGCCCCGATCGGCAACCTGTTCGTGGTGCGTGACTCGACGATGACGAAGGTGCAGTTACTCAACGGCGCGAATAATGGACCGCTCGTTTATCAAGGCGACTTGAACACGATCCTGTCGCTGCGAATTCTCGGTAGCGCCGGCAACGACATGGTGACCGTTGACGATATTTACACCCTGCCAAGTTTCCTCGGCACCGTCCCGGGAGTTACCGACAATCCGAACATACCACTCGCCGGTGAGTTGCTATTTGACGGCCTCGGCGGCGCCGATACGCTGGTCTTCAACATCGTCGGCGCGACGGCCTCGCAGACCTACGCTATCGGCAGTGGCTCAGGCGCTGCCGGTTTGGAAGGTGAAATCGACAGCACTGCCGCAGGCATCTCGCTCCTCAGCTACTTCCAGAACGTTGAATTGACACAGCGGACTGGGGGTGGGGCCACGCCGGGCGCGTTGTCGATCCTCGGCGATCTCAGTGGCAATTCACTGGCAACGGAACCAAATCTCGCATTCACGCGAACGACGGCCACCGGTTACACGCCGTTCGAATTCAACGGCAATAACTTCAGTGGCATGTCGGTGAGCGGCGGAGTGGGAATTGACATCGTCGAGTTGTTCGGCTTCGGCACGGGCCAAATGAATCCGCTCCCGACATCGCTCAATGGCGACGCCGACGCGGATACGATTCGTGTCCACAGTACGACCAACAACACCGGCGTGGTGACGTTGAATGGTGGCGCTGGTAGTGATCAATTCCTGCTGGGCAATCTGCTCAACACGGTGAATGACATTGCCGCACAAGTAGTCGTCGATGGCACTGATGGAAATGTCGGCGGCAACACCGACGCCTTGACGATTGTCGATAGTGGCGACACGGGACCAAACACCGTGTTGATCAATACGGTGAATCCGTTTGTCTCGGCAGATTATCGCGTCGAAGGAGTCAACGCCGTGCTGGGCGACGATGTGGTCCTCCGCAATGTCGACGTGCTGAATTACACGGGCACGCAAGGGGACGACATCATCGACGCCAAGTTCGAGAGCACCACGCCGTTGCACGATCTGAGCACGGTTTCGCTGAGTGGCTGGCTGGGGGCCGATCAATTCTTGCTCTTTACGTCCGATCAAATTGGCGGCACGGGTTTGGGTGTCACACCCACGGGCGTGCCCAGCGGCGTCGCGACCATCAATTTGTTTGGCGATGCGCTTGGCAATCCAAATGCCGGTGATGGCAGCGATAAGTTCGGCCAGACGCCAGCCGGACTCATCGGCACAGGCATCATGAACGTCGGCATGGTCGTGCCAAATTCGACGCGTATGATTCGGCCGAGCGCGACGACGGCAATTGCGATCGACGGTGGTCAACCAACGGGGCCGCTGCCGGCAACGGGTGACACCTCAGGCGACGTGCTCAATCTCGATGTCAGCGCACTTTCGAACAGCGCCCCAGTAGTCGTCTCGACATTCTCGCCAGGAACGGTGGTCGCTGGCGGCATTCAGCCGTTGAATTGGACACAGATCGAAGACATGAACCTTGTCGACCAAGGCAAGTTGACGAATCTGCAAATGGGCGACTTGTTTGCTCGCACCACGGCTGGCAGCGATTTGGTGCAGCTGACACGCAATCCGACGATCGCGAATCCAAATCAGATTCGCTTGCGGATCTCGGCCTCGATCGCCAATTACTCGGTGTCTGGTAAGACGCTGATCTACGGCGGCGACGGCAACGACAATATCACGCAGGCGAATCTCACGGTCCCAGCCGAGTTTTACGGCGAAGTTGGCGACGACGTGCTCAGTGGCGCTACGAACAACGACTGGCTCGTGGGTGGCATCGGCAATGACCGGATCAACGCTGGTGCTGGCGACAACGTGGTGTGGGGCGACAATGCTCCAACCACGCCCGGCGACCTTACTCCGCAAGATGGTGCCGTTGGTGGCAACGACATCCTCAGCGGATTGGGCGGCAACGATGTCTTCTACGCAGGCGCCGGCGACGATCAGGTCAGCGCGGGTGGCGGCAACGACTACATCTCGGGCGGCCAAGGCAACGACACGCTCGACGGCAACGACGGCGACGATCGCATTTACGGCGCTGCGGGTAGCGACGTGATTAACGGCCATTCTGGAAATGACCTGATCACTGGTGGCGACGGCGCCGACCGCTTGTACGGAAACACTGGCAACGATGTCATCTTCGCCGGTACTGGAACCGATGAGTTGACGGGCGGCGACGGCAACGATTTGCTTGTTACCGGCAGCGTGGCGAATGAAAACAGCTCGCTGACTTCGGTGGCCAGCGTATCGAACTACAGCCCGGCAACTTATACCAACGCTCTTGATAACGACGCTGCGTTGCTCGTGCTCCTCTCGCAATGGGCCAGCGTCAATGATCGCACAACCATCGCCGCGATCACACATGACCTGGTCGATGACGACGTGTTCGGCGGCTTGGGTGATGACGACTTCTGCTACGAAGCAGCCGATATCGCCGATGACTTCCCGGCCATCGTGCCGCCCGATTTCGATGCTTTCGGCATGGGGGATGACGACCGCTTCGGCCCGACTTAATTTTGGTACAAAGGAGGCATGTCAACTCCTTTGCAAACTATTTCCACGCGGCCGGTGGCGATTGTCACCGGCGGCAGTCGGGGTATTGGCCGCGGCATCGCGGAGCGCCTGGCGACTGATGGTTGGGCTGTGGTCATCAATTACCACAGCCGGCGCGATGCTGCCGATGAGTTAGCCGCGCAGATCAGATCAACTGGTGGTGACTGCTTCGTCGCGCAGGCAGACATCGGCAGCACTGCCGATCGCCAACGACTTGTGCAAGAATCGCTTGAGCACTTCGGCCGGATCGATCTGCTGGTTAACAACGCAGGCATTACTTCGCCTGGGCGGAAGGATTTGCTCGAGGCAACCGAGGAAAGCTGGGATCAGGTTTTTGCCACGAACCTGAAGGGTCCATTCTTCCTGGCTCAACTCGCCGCGCGAGAAATGGTTTCACTGGTTGCTGCAGGAAAAACGCAACGCGGCACGATCATTAACATCAGTTCGATTTCCGCGTTCGCTGTTTCGATAAACCGCGGTGACTATTGCATCGCCAAAGCCGCGATGCAGATGATGACCTGGCTTTTCGCTACTCGCCTGGCCGATGAACAAATCCGAGTGTACGAAATCTGCCCTGGTGTCATCGCCAGCGATATGACGGCGCCGGTGCAGCAGAAATATGACCAGTTGATCGCCGACGGCATGTCACCCATTCGTCGTTGGGGACAGCCTGACGATGTTGCCGCCGCTGTTAGTATGTTGGCGGGAGGCATGTTGCCATTCAGCACCGGTGAACGGATTCATGTCGACGGCGGCTTTCACATTCGGCGGCTGTAAGCATTTTCGGGAATGAGTGGAACGATGCGGTTGGCGTTACTGGGCTGCGATGAATCCTGGAAGTCGTTTCTGCGCGATTTGCCGCCGGAACACGAATTAGTCGCAGTCTACGAAGCTGCCGAACAAGATCTGCCGCTCAACGCTTTGCTGCCGCAGGTGCAACGCAACGAGCAGTGGGAATCGCTGTTGATCCGTGATGACATTGATTTGATCCTGATCGCCAGTCCACACCAGTTGTCAGTACGCGAAGAAGGATTCGATCCACAGGCCCGTCGCGTCGATCAGTTGAAGAAACTCGCCCAGGCAGGACGGTCCATGTTGGTTTCGCATCCGGGCGCCGAGTTGCTCGATGCATATGAAGTCGAAATGCTCCGCCGCGACGGTGGTGGCTGCATCCAACCGTGGTTTCCGGGATTGAATCATCCGGCCTGGAAGGATTTGTCGAGACTCTCACCGGTACAAATCAACTGGGAGCGGCGAGTTTCCAGTCATACTCGCAATGAAGTGCTGGCTGCACTTGCGCGGGACTTGATTCTGATCGAGCGAATCGCCGGCAAGCTGAAACGCGTTACCGCGCTCGCTGGCCCCTCAGTTGTCGGCAATTCGTGGTCATCGCTTACGGTTCAGGTTGAAGCCGCCGATCAATCGCTGATCCGTTGGTCGTTGGCTGCTTCTGGCGTTCCCTGGGCCTATCGCGTTTCGCAGGCAGAGGTTCCGCATCCTTTCGAACTGGAAGCTCCTACTGACTTAAACCAAACTTGGATGTTGCGAAAGCAAGGCACCACGGCGACCGGCGAGTTTGGCAACTGGGACGATACCGCTGCCACCTTGGCCAAATTCGAGCGAGTAAAGCGCATTCCAAGCGAATCCGCCGAGGCGTGGCTAGAAGCATGTCGCAGCTTGGAGACACTCGCCGCCGTCGAAAAGAGCTTACAACGCTCCCGCACCATCGAACTCGCGCAAACTGAACAGACCGAAGAACACGCTTTCAAAGGAGTGATGGCATCAGGTGGGTGTCTCTTGTTGATGCTGACCTTGCTCGCCATCTTCATCGTGGCATTGGTCGAAGGATTGCAATTGCCGCTGCGAAATTCAACGATCTGGCGACTCTGGCCGCTGGCGCTCATTGTTCCCTTAGCTGGTTTTTTAGGACTGCAGTTCCTGCAAACAGTGATTCAGAAGTCGCCAGAGCGCTAGCAAATATTCGCTGTTGGTTGACCTTGACGATGAGGCAAGGGTTACGGATTTTGTCAATTCTCCGGCCAATTATGCCGATGCAAGCAGACGATGTTCTATCGTCTCTTCACTATCGCCGCGATTTTGCTGACCGCAGTTGCAGGCTGCTGCCATCCTTGCTGCCCGCGGCCTTGTGGGCCAGGTTGCGGCCATCTGCCAGTCGGCCCGCGGCAGCACTGCATTCCGCACGGTGGCGTCCGGGGCCATCTGCACGATCAGTTTGGCCACCTCCATTCGCTCTTCAAACCGCCGCGGCCAGCGGAGATTACGCCGCCGGTTCCGCGATTTCATCCGGTTCCCGCGCGGCCTGTCTTTGAGTATCCGCCGGCAGAGATAGCGCCGTTGCTCAATCAACCGCAGCGATAGTTGTCAGCATCGCTAGCGAGCGGCTTACCTCTTAATCGCTAGGGTTTGACTACCCTTCCCTTGTGAAGCTGGGGCGAGTGTGCCGTGATTGGCAGGCTCGATGAAGCGATGCCGCAAGGTGGGCCGATCAAATCTTCGGACGCACAGTCCTTGGCCCTGTTCTGCCGCCGCATGTCGGCACGTTCCAGAACATGCCCACCGGCGTTGATTGACCCGCCCCAAGCGCTAGACCCGCAGCGACGAGCCCGCAATGCCTGTATTCCACTCCAGCCAGAACCATACCGCCTCGCAGAGTTCCCTCGCTCGCAGACGCTGGTTGCAAGGTTTTTCGGTCGCCTGTGCGGCCGCTGCTTTCGGGGCCGGCTTCCTCTCGCCAGCGGCTGCGTCCGAAGCTCGCTTCACACCCATCGTACGCGCCATCGAAGCAGCCCGCCCCTCCGTCGTCAATATCCACGGCCGCAAAACCGTGCGTGCTGAAAATGCCTCGTTCGGCTCAGAAGGCGGAGTGAAGCAGGTGAACGGCATGGGAACAGGCATCATCTTCGATGCCCGCGGGTACATTCTGACCAACTATCACGTCGTCGAAGGCGTCAGCAACATTCAGGTCACGCTGCATAACGAACGCCATGCAGTCGCCAAGCTTATCGCTCATGACCCCAAAACCGATCTGGCTGTTATTAAGATCGAGCCCGAAATGCCGCTGAAGGTCGTACAATTCGGCACGAGTTGCGATCTGAAGACCGCGGAAGAAGTCGTCGCCATGGGCAATGCTTATGGCTACGAATACACGGTGACGCGCGGTATCATCAGCGCCTTGCATCGCACAGTGCAGGTCAGCGATGAACAAAAATATCAAGACTTGATTCAAACCGACGCCAGCATCAATCCCGGCAACTCCGGCGGCCCGCTGTTCAATATCGATGGCGATGTGATCGGCATCAACGTCGCCGTGCGAGTCGGTGCGCAAGGCATCGGTTTCGCGATTCCAATCGACGAAGCTCTCGAAGTTGCTGCCCGCTTGATGAGCATCGAACGGCTGGAACAACAGAGCCACGGCCTCCTCGGCAAAACCAAATGCGAACCTACGCAGCGGACCTTCGTCGTCAGCAGCGTTCGCCGCGAAAGCGCTGGCGAGCGAGCCGAACTCCAGCCGGGCGATGTCATCACCTCGATTGCCGGCCGAAAAGTGGAACGAGCGCTGGATGTCGAACTCGCGCTACTCGGTCGTCGCAAGACGGAAGAGCTAAGCGTCGAAGTGATTCGTGCCGGCAGTCCAGTGACAACGAATCTCGTCCTCGCGCCAGCAGCAGCTCGCGGCGGCAAAGTGGCACTCGCTGATCGAGTCTGGGAAAACCTGGGCTTACGGCTGGCCCCGATGGATGACAGCGAATTCAAATTGCTGAACTCACGTTATCGCGGCGGCCTGGCCGTGCAATCGGTCCGCCCCGACAGCCCCGCGTCCGCCCAAGGCATCCGCCGCGGCGACGTGCTGGTGGGCATGCACGTGTGGGAAACGGTATCGCTCGACAACGTCTCCTACGTGCTCGACCGCGAGGACATCAACAAGCAAGAACCGGTCCTCTTCTACATCCTCCGCGGCAGCGACACCCTTTATGGTCACCTGCGGCTCGCCGAACGACCGCGGTAATTGTAGTTCTCTCAGTGATTCGCCGGGGTTGAACTACGGCAGTCCGCCGTTTGACTTCAAAGATACGAACGACGCTCTCTCGCGATCGGTTCGAAAATTGGCTATACTTAAGGGTCTCCCGGCGGCGCTGGTTCGCCGCGGTTAAGTCGCCTGTTCTCTCTAAGTGGGCGAGCGTTACGTCTCGCCAAGAAGTGCCATGACTGCTACGAAACCCCGTACCATGTTCCAGAAAATCTGGGACAACCATGTCGTTCACGCTGAGCCGGGGAAGCAAACGATTCTCTACATCGATCTGCAATTGGTTCACGAAGTGACCAGTGCCCAGGCGTTTGAAGGGCTGCGGCTGACCGGCCGTAAGGTCCGCCGGCCCGAACGAACCGTCGCCACCCCCGATCACAACGTGCCGACCACCAACCGTAGCCTGCCGTTTGCGGACCCGATCGCCAAGCAGCAGGTCGACACGCTGCGGGCCAACTGCAAAGAGTTCGGCATCCGCCTATACGACATTCACGATCGCAATCAGGGCATCGTCCACGTGATTGGACCGGAACTGGGTCTCACGCAGCCCGGCATGACCATTGTCTGCGGCGACAGCCACACGGCGACGCATGGTGCCTTCGGCGCGTTGGCCTTTGGCATCGGCACGAGCGAAGTCGAACACGTCCTTGCCACGCAAACACTGCTGCAATCGGTGCCGAAGACGCTCGAACTGCGGGTCGATGGCAAACTTGCTCGCGGTGTGACGGCCAAAGACTTGATCCTGTATCTCATCGGCCAAATCACGACCGATGGTGGCACCGGTTCGGTCATCGAATACACGGGCGAAGCGGTCCGCAATCTGAACATGGAAGAGCGGATGACTGTCTGCAACATGTCGATCGAAGCGGGCGCTCGCGCGGGGATGATCGCTCCAGATGAGACGACCTTCGAGTATCTGAAGGGTCGCGAGTTCTCGCCGAAAGATTACGCCGCTGCGGTCGCTCGCTGGCAGCAACTGCCCACGGATGTCGGCGCCACGTACGACAAATCGCTGATTTTCAAAGCGTCCGATATTTCGCCGCAGGTCACTTGGGGCACGAACCCAGGACAAGTCGCTCCGGTCGTCGCCAAGGTGCCGAGCCCCAGCGATTTCGCCGATGCGACCGAGCAAAAGGCCTGCGACCATGCCCTCAAGTACATGGACCTCAAGGGTGGCACGCCGATCACGGATGTGAAAGTCGACCGCGTCTTCATAGGCTCTTGCACCAACGGCCGTATCGGCGATTTGCGAGAAGCAGCCGCCGTTGTCCGAGGTCATCGCGTCTCGGGCACTGTCCACGCGATGGTGGTTCCTGGCAGCGGCCTTGTCAAAGAGCAAGCCGAACGGGAAGGGCTCGATCGCATCTTCCGCGAAGCTGGTTTCGAATGGCGGGAAGCAGGCTGCAGCATGTGCCTGGCGATGAATCCCGACAAACTCGAACCGGGCGAGCGCTGTGCCTCGACCAGTAACCGCAATTTCGAGGGCCGCCAGGGCAAGGGTGGCCGCACGCACCTCGTGTCGCCCGCGATGGCGGCGGCAGCAGCGGTCGCCGGGCACTTTGTTGATATCCGTGAATGGAAGTATCAGGCCTAATTACACACTGCAAATTACGAATTGCGAATTAAATAATCATGCAAGCTTTCACCACTCATACCGGACTCGTCTGTGCGATGGACCGGGCCAATGTCGACACGGATCAAATCATTCCCAAGCAGTTCCTCAAGCGGATTGAGCGTACTGGCTACGGCCCGTTTTTGTTCTTTGATTGGCGGTACCTGCCCGATGGCAAGACTGACGATCCGGCCTTTGAACTGAATCAGCCGAAAAACGCGGGAGCCACGGTGTTGCTGGCCCGCCGCAATTTTGGCTGCGGTTCGAGTCGCGAACATGCGGTCTGGGCGATCGAAAATTTCGGTTTCCGCGTCGTCATCGCGCCGACCTTTGCCGACATTTTTTACAACAACTGCTCGAAAAACGGCGTGCTGCCGATTCGGCTGAGCGAAGAGCAGGTCGAAGATCTGTTCCAGCGTGCCAACAAGCATCCCGGCTACAAGCTGCACGTCGATCTGCACAATTGCACGGTCAAAGACGACTTTGGGCTGGAGTTGAAATTTGCTATTGATGACTTCCGGCAGCATTGCATGCTCAACGGTTTGGACGACATTGCCCTCACGCTGCAGCACGAGAGCAAAATCACGGCGTTCGAACAGCAAATGTGCTCAAACTGACAATCGCGGTACTCAATTCAACCTGATCGAAGTTATTCATGTCACCAGCAGGATTATTTAAGAAACTTGGCGCACCTTTGGCAAATGTGCGCTGGTCTTGGGGTGCCGTTCGAGCCAGCGACAACGTCGTCTTTCTGCGGGTCTGGCAAGATGAAGGTGTGAAGTCGGGCGACAAATTCATTGTGCAATTGACCCATCAAGCGAGGCCGCGCGACGAAGTCGACGAAATGGGGCACCAAGAACGGCTGAAGCACATTCAGCTGATTCGCGACGGAGCCCGTTGCTACTTGCTGCTGTGCCGGGCAGTCGATAACAACGCCGTGCCCCGCTCGGCTAAGAGCGTCATCGAAAAGGAAGTCTTTCCCACTGGTGAAATGCAGGAGATCGAAGGGGATATCTGGATTGAAATGAAGACGCGCGTGCCGATTAGCGACGTCCTTCCAGCCTGACGATTTGAAAGCATGAGATTGCCCTGGTTGCGGAGGGTGGGTTCAGTCACAATATTCGCTGCTGCCGCAATATCGAAGGTCGCAGTGCGAATAGCTGCTGTGCTCGTTGCCGCTCCCCTCCTTTGCCCACCACACGTCTATGAGCAACATCCCCGCCAATAAACCTGTCACGCCACCGGTGGAGTCGATCACGATCGACCTTCGCAACCCATGGGTGGCCGGCTTGCTCGCCTGGATGTGGCCCGGCGCTGGTCACTTGTATCAGCGGCGTTATGGTAAGGGCCTGCTCTTCATGGGCTGCGTGCTGGCGATCTTTTTCTTTGGGCTGATTCTTGGACAAGGTCGCGTTGTGTATGCCATGCATCCTGGCAATCACGATCCTGCCGGAGCTGCGGGCCTCGGTGGTTTTTTCACGAAGTTCGCCGCCATCGCGCCGCTGCCGTTTTGGCTGCAGGCCGGCACCGGTTTGCCGGCGATGCCCGCGGTGGTACAGCGAATGCGAATGAAGAATGGCGGCCAACCGATATTCAGCAGTTGGTATGCTCCACCGCGAACCACGCAAGAACTGAACAGCTGGCATCGTCAACTGAACCAGCGGTTCGATATGGGCGTGCTGTATACCATGATCGCCGGCATCTTGAATTTCTTCGCCATCTGGGATGCTTGCGCGGGACCCGCGCCGAGTGAACCGGTCGATCCGAAAAAGAAAAAGGATCCAGCGAAGGACGATCCGAAGCCCGAATCCAAGCCCAGCACTTAACCGCGAGGAGCAAGATGATGTTGGATATGCCGCTGCTCGCTGCGTTGCCGTTTGGTCAACTGTGGTACTACTTGCCGCTGCTCGTGGCAATCAGTCTGGTGTATGGCGCCACACGCCATGAACTGCCTGGGCCGATTCTGCGCCACGCCTGGCACACGGCTGTGTGGATGACGACTTTCATCGGTGCGATTTTTCTCATCGTGCTGGTCCTCACCTGGCTGGTTTGAGCGGTCATGTACGAACCGCCAACTGGTGACGCCGTGGCTTGGGATGTGATTGTCATCGGCGCTGGCGCGGCTGGACTAATGGCCGCTACGGAATCGGCCACGCGTGGCCGGCGCACGTTGTTGCTCGAAAAGAACCGCCGGCCGGGCGTGAAGATTCTCATTTCCGGCGGCACGCGCTGCAACCTCACACAAGCAACCGACAAGCGGGGCATTGTCAAAGCATATCGCGAGCAGGGGCCGTTTCTGCATTCAGCACTGGCGGTCCTTGGTCCCGAAGACTTGGTCAAGCTGATCGAGGACGAAGGGGTGCCGACGAAGCGCGAAGAGACCGGCAAGATTTTTCCTGTCAGCGATCGAGCGCTCGATGTCGTCAATGCGCTGATGCAGCGGCTGGAGCGTAGCGGCGCTACGATCTTGTTCGAAAAGTCCGTCGACCGCATCGAACGCGCCGGCGAGCAATTCGCGGTGATCGTTGGTGAAGAACGCTTTCTTGCCGCGTCGCTGCTGATCACAGTCGGCGGCAAATCGTATCCGGGCTGCGGCACGACTGGCGATGGTTATGCCTGGTGCGAAGCGTTTGGACATCGCATCGTCCCGCTTCGCCCGGCGCTTGTGCCGATCACCACGAATGATCCCTGGGTGCTGCGACTGACGGGGCTGACGCTGCCAGATATCGTGCTGCGAATCGCAGAGCCTGCCGGCACGGAGCAGCCTGTCGAACCCAAGAAGGGAAAGAAGAAATCCCCCTGGCTCGATGAACGGCGGGGCTCGTTGTTGTTCACGCACTTTGGTTTGTCGGGGCCGGTCGTGCTCGATATCAGCCGAACGGTTACCGGTCATCCGGAGCCCACGGCTCTCGATGTGGTTTGTGATTTTGTCCCCGATATTCGCGCCGACGATCTCGATGCCGGCATTCGCGAACAATGTGCTGCGGCAGGCAAGAAGCAAGTCGGCGGCGTGCTGCAGAAGTGGATCCCTCATCGCCTAGCCGAAGAGATCTTTCAATTGGCGGGTGTCTCGACGGAACTACGCGCGGCGGAAATGTCGAAGGCCGCTCGCGCGCAGTTGGTGAAGTGGATCAAGGAAGCCCGCATTCGCGTCAGCGGCACGCGGGGCTATGCCAAGGCAGAAGTTACCGCGGGCGGCGTTGATCTCGCGGAAGTCGATTCGCGCACGATGCAGAGCAAACTGGTTCCAGGGCTGTACTTCGCCGGCGAGATTCTCGATCTCGATGGGCCCATCGGCGGCTATAACTTCCAGGCCGCGTTCAGCACCGGAATGCTCGCGGGGCAGCATGTGTAGTAAGATGAATCGACATCATCATGGCACGTGAGCACACATCGTGGCCGTAATTCAACAACTTCCTGGTCCCCGCGGCGGTTGGTTGCTCGGCAGCTTGCCAGCCCTACGACGGGACATTCTCGGCTTCTTCGAGTCCTGCCAGCGCGACTTTGGCGATGCGGCCTACTTTCGCGTTGGTCGGCGCCGCAGCATGCTTCTCAGCGATCCAACCGATATCGAACAAGTGCTGGTCACCGACAACAAAAAGTTCATCAAGAACTTCGCCCTCAGCTTTTTTCTGAAGCCGCTTCTGGGCAATGGTTTGCTCATCAACGAAGGTGACAATTGGCTGCGGCAGCGGCGGCTCATTCAGCCGACATTTGCTCGTCCACGCTTGGAATTCTATTCGCAAGCGATGGTCGAACTCACCGAACGAATGCAGAACTCATGGCAGCAGAATGACGAACGCGATCTCGCTCGCGAGATGATGCAGCTAACGATGAGCATCGCTGGCAAGACGTTGCTCGGTGTCGACGTTGGCGATCGCTATACCGAAGTCGTCGTTTGCCTCGAAGCCGTAATGCGAGATTTTCTCACCCGTTTTCGCAGTCCGCTGCCGATTCCACATTGGCTGCCGACGCCCGGCAACTGGTGGTTGAAACGCACGATCCGCCGGCTGGATCGCGTGCTGCAGCAGATGATCGATGAACGGCGGGCCGCGATCGAACGCGAGGAGGAATCTCGTGGCGACTTTCTGTCGTTGCTGATTTGCGCCCGCGATGAACACGACGGCAGGCCACTGTCGAACCAACAGCTCCGCGACGAAGTGATGACGATGTTTCTCGCCGGACACGAAACAACGGCAAATGCTCTCAGTTGGACCTGGTACCTCCTGGGACAACATCCCGAACAACAACAATGGCTGCGCAATGAAGTTGATCAGGTACTGCAAGGCCAACCGCCGACGCCAGCTGACATGCCGCGGCTGATTTGTTGCGAGCGTGTCGTTCGCGAAGCAATGCGGTTATATCCACCGGCGTATGTGATCGGCCGGCGGTGCGAAGAGGATTGCACCATCGGCAAGCATCTCATTCCTGCAATGACCAACGTGCTGATGAGCCAATGGGTCGTGCAACGCGATGTGCGCTGGTTCTCAGAACCGAATGAGTTCCGGCCCGATCGCTGGACGCCGGAGTTTATTCACCACTTGCCGAAGTATGCGTACTTTCCCTTTGGCGGCGGACCACGAGCCTGCATCGGCAAAGACTTTGCGATGCTCGAAGCGACGCTGATCCTCGCGACCATGGCTCAGCGCATCGAACTCGAACTCGTCGACAATGAGCCGATGCCAATCCTGCCCGCAGTAACGTTGCGCCCAGCCAAGTCAATCACGATGCGGGTTCGCATCAGGTAGCCCGTCGCGTTACGAGGAGTCCCTCGCTTACGCTACAGGCTTCCTAGAAGGGTACGTCTTCGATTTTCTTCGGTGTCTTCTTCACCGGCGACTTTTTTGCGGCTGTTGTTGCAGACTTTTTCACAGCAGCCTTCTTCTTTGGTGCGTTTTTTTTCTTCGCAGCCTTGGGCGCTTTCGGCTCAGCAGCTTTCTTCGGTGCTGCAGCCTTCTTCGCACCGCGGCCTCGTTTTTTCGGTGGCCCCATCGCGGCCCGTTCTTCGAGCAGTGTGATCGCTTGCGGGAAGGTGAGTTGTTCGGGAGTCAGATCTTTCGGCAACGTCGCGTTGGTCACCCCGTCGCTGATGTACGTGCCATACCGCCCTTCCAGTACCTTGATTGGCTGACCTGTCACTGGCGAAGCTTCGAGCGTCTTCAGTGGTTCCTTTGCCTGGCCACGGCGGCCGCGAACCTTTGGCTGCGCAAAGATCGCGAGTGCTTCTTCTAAAGTCACCGTCACCGGCGAAATGTTCGCCGGCAACGAACGAAAATCGGAACCATGCTTAATGTACGGACCATAGCGACCATTGGCCGACAAAATCGGTTCGTGCGTCTCCGGATGTTCCCCCAACGTTCGCGGCAGCTTGAGCAGATCGAGAGCCACGGCGAACGTTACATCGGCGGGCTGCATGCCGGGCAGAAGCGAGGCGTTCTTCGGCTTCTCTTCTTCATCACCGGCGCCGCGTTGCACATATGGACCAAAGCGTCCTTGCTTGAGATAAACCGGCTGATGTGTGTCGGGGCAAATGCCCAGCGGCTCTTCGCCGACGCCAGCCTGATCGAGAATCTGCAGCGCTCGCTCGAGCGTCATTTCGTCAGGCGGAGTGTCTTGTGGAATCGAGCCCTTCCGTTCCCCCTGCTCAATGAACGGGCCGAACTTGCCGACGCGAACAAAAACTTCCTCCAGATGCTCACCGGTTTCCGGTTTGCCGAGAGTGAAGCGGCCCATTTCGCGCGGGTCGACTTCGATGATCTTTTTATCAAGCTGCGGTTTTAACCCAGCATCGCCATTGCCGAAGTAAAAGTTCTTCAGATAGCCGACTGAGTCTTCCTCTTTGCGGCTGATCGAGTCGAGCAGGTCTTCCATTTTCGCCGTGAACTCATAATTCACCAGGTTCGGCAGATGCTCTTCGAGCAATCGCGACACCGAAAACGCCACCCAAGTCGGTACGAGTGCATTCGCCTTCTTGAAGACATATTTCCGTTCGAGAATCGTATCGATGATCGAAGCATACGTACTCGGCCGGCCGATGCCGCGTTCTTCGAGAGCCGCCGTGAGCGATGCTTCGCTGAACCGCGCGGGCGGTTGCGTCGAGTGGCTCTTTTCGTTCAGCTTTTTGCAGCCCAGTGGATCGCCGATCTGCACCGAAGGAAGGAGCCGTTCTTGGTCAGCGAGTTCCGCTTCCGGATCATCCGAGCCTTCGACATACGCCCGCAAAAAGCCGGCGAATTCAATCGTTTTGCCCGTGACTTGAAAAACTGCCTCGCCACCAGCCACCGACAACGTGATGCTGCGACCGCGAGCATCGGACATCTGGCTGGCGATCGTCCGCTTCCAAATCAAATCGAACAACCGAAACTGATCAGGTGTCAGCACACTGCGGAGCGACTCCGGCAACTTGAACGCATGCCCGGTCGCATCACCGAGCGCTGGACGAATCGCTTCGTGGGCTTCTTGCGCGTTCTTGACCTTGCCCTTATACACCCGGGGTTCAGCCGGCATGAAATTCGCGCCGTATTCGGTTCGCACTAGTTCGCGAGCCGCATCGATCGCCACCTGAGCCAGGTTCGTCGAGTCAGTACGCATGTAGGTGATGTAACCATTTTCGTACAGACTTTGCGCCACGTTCATCGTCCGCCGCGCGGTGAAGCCCAACTTGCGGTTGGCCTCTTGTTGCAGCGTGCTCGTGGTGAAGGGCTCCGAGGGCTTGCGTGTGTAAGGTTTGTCGTCGAGCGAGTGGACCGCAAACTTGGCTTGCTGCAGTTTTTCGGCGAGTTCCTTGACCGCTTTTTCATCGAGCAGCAACAAGTTCGGATCTTTGATCTTGCCAGTGGCGGGATCAAAGTCCTTGCCGACCGGAATCTTCCGCCCGCCGACCGACACGAGTTCCGCTTCAAACTCCTTGCCGTCTTCAGTCGCGAACCGCGCGATCAGGTCCCAATACGTCGCCGAGCGGAACGCCATGCGGGCCCGCTCGCGTTCGACAATCAACCGCACTGCCACGCTTTGCACGCGGCCGGCCGACAACCGCGGCGCTACCTTTCGCCAAAGCAATTGCGAGACTTCATAACCGTATAACCGGTCCAAAATGCGGCGAGTTTCCTGCGCACGGACCAGACCATCGTCGATATCGCGCGGATGCTCCAGAGCATCGAGAATCGCCTCTTGCGTGATTTCGTGAAACACCATTCGGTGGACGGGAATCCGTGGCTTGAGAACTTCGAGCAGATGCCAACTAATGGCTTCTCCTTCGCGGTCTTCGTCCGTCGCCAGATAGAGTCGCGAGGCGTCCTTGAGCAGCCCTTTTAGCTTCGTAACCTGGGCCTTTTTTTCGCCGGGAATAATATAGACGGGTTCAAAATCTTCGTCGACATTCACGCCCAGGTACGACCATTTCTTCCGTTTGAACTCCTCGGGCATCTCCTTGCTGCCCTGTGGCAGATCGCGGATATGGCCGATGCTGGCTTCGACGGTAAAGCGTGACGAAGTTGGGAAGGATTGGGCCGTGAGGCGAGAACGCCGGCCCTTGTTCG
Source organism: uncultured Pirellulaceae bacterium (assembly GCA_964394305.1). GTDB lineage: Bacteria > Planctomycetota > Planctomycetia > Pirellulales > Pirellulaceae > Anatilimnocola. Next base: position 9 of record CAYMWL010000027.1, on the reverse strand, counting down.
TCGGCGTTG
>CAYMWL010000026.1:0-80841 GCA_964394305.1 uncultured Pirellulaceae bacterium | reverse complement strand
GCGTTTTCAAGTTCGAAGTTTGTTTGGTCTGCGAAGAAGAAGCGACCTATCACCAAGGGACCGACTGCCGCACGGAAGTACGCGAAGTCTTCCGCCGCGTCGTGTTCGAACAGAGCGATTTCTTGATCGAGCCCAGCCAGGCCTTTCAATGTTCGTTTTATCTGACCGTCCCCAATGATGTGATGCATTCGTTTCAAGCGCAACACAACTCCGTACATTGGCGACTCGTCGTTCGCGGCTCTGCCGAAGGTTGGCCGGAATTCCGCCGCGCATTTCCCCTTGTCGTGTATCCCGGCGCTGCGACGTTGCGCGTGCAAGTCAGCTCGCAGCAGTCGCGGCAATCGTTGTCATCACCGCTGCGGGTGGTGGCTGGCGGAGCGGGAGGGCGAGCATGACCGGCACGGGCCTGCATGACGAACCGCTCCTCAGCATCTGTTTGGGGAACAGCAAAAAACATTACTCTGCCGGCGACGAGCTCGTCTGCGAGTATCAGATCGATGCGATCAATAACGATGATGTCCAAGCCGTTGAAGCCTCCGTCCTTTGGCTCACCGAAGGCAAAGGCGAAGAAGATCTCGGCGTGCATTACTTCGAACGCCGCTTGCCCGCCGACGCCGAAGATGGCGATCTGCGGCCGCTGCGCCGTTTCAAGGTGCTGCTGCCGAACAGCCCACTGACTTACGACGGCGCCATCGTTCGCATTCGCTGGTTGGTGCGTCTGCGTTTGTTCGCGCGACGCGGCAAAGAGTATGTGCTCGAGCATCCCTTCACACTCGGCGCCGTGCCGCCCATTCCCGCTGCCGATCCCGCCGCAGAGTCCGCTGGCGATGAAGCCTGAGAGCAATCCATTTTCCACGCGGTTTATCCGCCCCGGCGCGATCGACTATCTTTTCCCGCCTGGCATCTCGGCCGAAACCCTTGCCACCGCTCTGCAACAACAAAACTGGCGCGGCTCGATCATCGGCCCGCACGGCAGCGGCAAAAGCTCACTCCTCGTCGCACTCGTGTCGGTTTTGGAAAGCCGCGGCCGGCGCGTCATTCAGCAACAACTGCAAGGCGGCCAGCGCAAGCTCGACTGGTCTGTTCTGAAACCGCGCGAATGGAACCGCGAAACGCAACTCATCATCGATGGCTACGAACAACTAAGCCGCTGGCAGCGCACCTGGCTTCATTGGCGCTGTTGGCACCGCGGCGCAGGTCTGTTGGTCACGGCCCATGAGCCAGTCCGCTTGCCGCTACTCTTTACCACGAAGCCTTCGCTCGAAATCGCCCTCGGCATCGTGCAACGCCTGTTGCCCGAAAGCGACGACCACATCACCCCCGCCGACGTCGCCGAAGCCTACGCGAAACACCAAGGCAACCTGCGCGAAATGCTGCTCAGTCTTTACGATGTCTTTCGTGGTCGATAAGCAACGATCCTAGACCTTAGATTGATAACATCTTCGCGGCGTTCAATGGTCCCTGGCAGACGAGAATCGCATTAAGGCGGAGTGGGTGAAGCTGGTGAATTCACCGTCACCTTGAAATCGGTAGTCCAAGTTGGGAGTTCGGCCTTGATCTGCTCAATGATTTCCGTGGTCGGCAAGACTATCTGATGCCTCAGCCAGCTTGCCGATTCCCCACCTCCATTGCCACCGATATAAACTCCGACGATTCCGTCCGTCTTATTATTGGGTCTACGGAGGCAAGCTGGGGCACCAGAACTCCCCGAGTAGGTATCGGAGTCGACGCCCATGGCCGGCACACGCAGCACTTGGTTGATGTAACGATAGCTGGTGCCCACTTTGAGGAAGGATGCTTCGTACTTAGCGTATTCCTGCTCTATTTTCAGATTTCTGTCGTTCTCGCTCAGCGTGCTCAAGCGATTGACTTCATTGGAGATTTCGGTGCGCACGCGGCTGTCGAGATCGATCTTGCGGTTCTCCGACAACTTATGCGGAAAGTGGACGCGAACATTGTCATGGATCTTTCGTTCGTCTCCTTTGGGATGACCAATGATGTAGATGGGGTCGTGCTCGTGACATACCACCGTTGACAGAGGCAGAGGCTTGTAACCGAGTTCCTCACAACTTTTGTTGCCGTCTCGATCACGCCCAATCTTGATCAGGGCAAAATCCAAGATGCTGCCTCCCAAACCAGGCGCACTCTTTCCCCGAAAAATCACGCTGTCAATCGGGAAAACCTTTTTCGTAAGTGGTCCTGAGTTCGTGCGTTCAAAGTCGAACCAGACTTCGTAATCTTCAACGGCCTCATGGAACACATGGTTGCAGGTCAAAATGAGGTTCTCACCAATCAAGGCGCCGCTGGCAGTCGCGGTATTGCTGCCAATTAAGGCAATGGCAGCGGCCGAGCGCGAATGGCGGTGCATTTTTTCATACACTTCCGGCCAGTAATTATCGTCATGGCCGATTTGGGCGTGCCGCTCGAAGTCGTTGGCTTCGGTCAACAACCGAGCCAATTGATTGAGCAACTGCGTTTCGCTCCGCGGCGTCGTCGCATACGTCTGACGCAAGGCGGTTTTCACCTGATCGTTCGTAGCGACGATATTCACAAAGTCGCTGGCAGTGGTATGGTCGGATTGAACGTAGCCTTGAAACCGGGCGTCAAGTTCTTTGATCGACTTATCGACTTCGGCCAGTTTGGGCGCCATGGTCACATTGAACGCGGTCTTGGCGAGCCCACTTTTGTGCCAGGTCGTAACAACATGCGGCGCAACGTCGGTGAGTGACACCTGATTGCCACTCCCTTTGCGGAAAGTGAAGTCAAGCGGCAAGCCTTGCAATTGTTGTGGCAAGTTTTTGTTCAGTTCAGCCACAATTGCCGTTCCGTCGTCGCCCGAGACGACGACTTTCTTTCCCGGCAGAGCCATGCCGATATCGCCTTTAACTGTCGCCTCGGGGCGACCTGAAAAGAGCGATTGCACCTGCCTTGGCAAATTCCGCGGCCCGTCGGCAGCCCCCCACTGAGCAAGAACTGGACTTCCCAGCAACAACAGCAAATGCACGATTGCCAGCGAGCGAATCATGAAGTCCAGTCCCTGCCAACGATGAATGGTGAACGAGGCAAGCCGCTGCTTACGGAATATGCGACTTGAACACTTTGCTGCTCGTTAGAATCTCGTCCCCTTCCGTGTCGTGATACCGCTTGGACTTGAAACAAACGCCACCTCCAGGCGTGTCTTGCAGTTCGAAATCCGACCTGCCGCGGACCAGGATCCCAATCACCTTTTGGTCACTATTAAATACCGCCGAGCCGGAATTGCCCCCATAAGCGTCGCAGTTGGTGCGGAGCCAAATATCCGCTCCGCCTGGCCCAGCAACACCGGTGATTTCCATCACCTTCGCGCCGCCCGCGACTTTGCAGGGCAAACCAGAGGGATAGCCGATCAAAACGATTTCGTCATTTTGAGCAGGATCGGCAATGGTTAGTGGAGTAGCGCCAGCTGCTGTGACATTACGATCAAGCTCAACGATGGCAAAGTCACCTTTCGTATTGAGTTGATGCTTGATGATCTTCTTGCCGAAGTAGACGTTGCCTTCGGCCAAGGTCGCAGGCGTGTTGCCGGATGCATCAGTCGCAAAACCGAACACGAACGCGATGTTTTTCACGGCGGCATCGGTAGCGTCGGTGCAGTGTCCCGCAGTGGCAACGACATTCTTGCCAACCAAAAAGCCGCTGCACCAGCCTCCCGTCTTCTGTGTTTTGAAGGCTTCGCCAGCGCAGCACTCGATTTCACCGGCAGCTCCTTGCTTATATTCTTCCAGTGTCAGTTTGTAATTAACGCCGTCCTTGGTAACTCGCGATTTGTTGGTGAGAATGCACGTACTTGCGGCCACCTTGCGTTGCCAATTGTCAGCGGGCAGCGCCACCACATCCTTGCGGTTATCCGGTCCATAGATGGCATGCTCACCGGTTGGATTGTTCAGCGGCAGCTTGCTGCCAAAGTAGGTTTCCGCCCGACTCTTGCTTTGCTGATATTCGGCTTTGGCCGCAGCATCGCCTTGGGCTCTCAATTGTGCGGTGGAAGTCAGTAAGGCACACAGGACTAACAGCGAATTCTTCATAGCAGGTCCTTTCCAGGATGAAGCACTCTATAACCAACTGAGGATTGTAAGAGTTGGAAATTCTCACTGCAAATATTTCTAGCGCAGCGATATTTCGTATGCATTTCGCGTGGCTTCGACTGCAGACTGCGTCGATGCGGCTCGGGTGCCACGTGGATTGACTGCAGCCGGCGAGGTGAGCACAATCGGCAAGCTCCTTGGCTTTTTCTTGGCTGCAATTCATGCATTTGTTGGCAGGGCCCTTCATGCTCCAGCGATTGATTTTGGGAATGGTTTGCTGCCTGTTTGGAATCTCTGCGCTCGCATGCGCTGGCGCTGCCGAGCGGCCGCATATCGTTTGCATCATGACCGACGATCAAGGGTGGATGGACCTCGGCTGCCAAGGGAACAAAGTGCTGCGGACGCCGCGGTTGGATGCACTCGCGAGCCAAGGCGTACGGTTCACGAATGCTTATGCGGCAGCGCCGGTTTGTTCGCCGACGCGGGCTGCTTTGATTACCGGACTCGCTCCCGCGCGATTGCAGATCACGCAGCATGGGGCCGATGGGAAGCAGTTTTGGCCGGACAATCGTCGCGTGCAGCCGCCGGCGACGAAAGCCGAGCTCGCGCTCGAAGCGACGACGATCGCGGAGCGGCTTCGCGCGGCCGGGTATGCCACCGGCTTTTTCGGCAAATGGCATCTGGGTGACAACGCGAAGTACTGGCCCAAGGAGCAGGGCTTTGACGTGAATCTCGGCGGCTGCGGATTTGGCGGCCCGCCGACTTACTTCGATCCGTATCGCATTCCCACGCTGCCGCCGCGGAGGACCGGCGAGTACCTTTCCGATCGATTGGCTGATGAAGTGGTTCAATTCCTGCAGCGTGAAAAAGAACGGCCGATGTTCGTCTGCCTGTGGACGTACAATCCGCACTATCCTTTCGAAGCTCCGGAAGAATTAGTTGCCGATTACAAAGGGAAAGAAGGGCCAGGGCTGAAGAATCCCGTCTATGGCGGGCAGATCGCGGCGATTGATCGCGCCGTCGGCCGTGTGCTCGCGGAACTCGACCGTCTTGGTATCAGCGACAAGACGCTGGTGATTTTCACCAGCGACAACGGCGGCTGGTCGGGCGCGACGGACAATCGTCCGCTGCGCGCCGGTAAAGGCGATCTGTACGAAGGGGGCCTGCGCGTGCCGCTCATGGTTCGCTGGCCTGGGGTGACGAAAGCGGGAACAATTTCCGATACGGCGGTGATCAGCATGGATCTGACGGCTACGATGCTCGACGCCGCGGGTGTAAATATTTCGTCAGAGGAACAGCTCGATGGCGAATCCCTGCGGACTTTGTTTCGCGGCGACAAGAAGCTGCAGCGCGAGGCACTTTATTTTCACTATCCGCATTTTGCTTTTCACAAGGGAAATCGTCCGGGGAGTGCGATTCGCTGGCGAGAGTTCAAACTGATTCTGCGGTACGATGACGACTCGGTCGAACTCTTCGATCTCAGCAGCGACCTGGGCGAAACGAAGAACCTCGCTGAGTCGCGGCCCGAAGTGGCGCAGCAGCTCAAAGAACAGCTGCTGCGTTGGCTGAAGGAAACAAAGGCTGGATTGCCCACGAAGAGAAGGTGAAGCGCCAGCACCGACTATCCATTCCGAATCTTGCGAATCATCTCCGCTGCTTGCGGATGGCCCGCTGCCTTTGACTTTTCAAACCAAGACAAAGCAATCCCGGCGTCCTGCGGACAATTCTTCCCTTCCCAAAATTTCATGCCGAGCAGAAACGCTGTCTTCGCGGCGGTGCTGACATTGTCCGTTGGGGATGGATTTCGCAGCTGATGCAAACTGGAAAGCAGCAGCCACCATTCGGGATGTCGTGCATCGCCAGGCAAGCGCTTGCGCAGATCAGCGCATTCAATTGCCGAGAACTCGGACGGCAACGTACAGTCGCTGATCAGGGCCGGACGGAGGATGCGGCGTTGCAATCCAAACCTGGCTTCCAGTTGCACATAATCGGAGCGAATCGACTCGTTGGACCATAGCACGACGACAGCAAACGCTGCCTCCAGCGCTTCTTCCAAAGCTTTGTTCCATGGCTCGCCGATGCGAATTTGGCGATCGATGAATACGGGAAACCCTGCCGCCATCAGTTCACCGGCAATCGTTTCGGCCACGTCGATATTCGTGCGTTGATACGAAATAAAAATGTGACGTGACATAAGCTACGCCGATCGTTCCGCCTGCTGAACCAGTTCCTTCATCATGTCGGCCACGATCATCTCGGCAAACTTGTGGGCCAATTCGGGAAACGATCGTTCGACTTCGGCGCCGATTTGCGGCGGGATCTTGGCTGCCAATTTATCGGGAATATGTTTCATTTCGTAGTAAATAAAAGCTCCCAAAATCGGCAGCAGGATCCAGAAGATCGGAATTTTGGCAGCCACGAGTGCGGGCAGCGCTGTGGCCAGGAGCTTGACCAAAACCGCTTTGATCAAGAACGCCACACCGATCTTTTTCAGCGCTGAAACGACCATGACCTTCAAGGCAGTGGATGCTGCGACCTTGGCCACAACCGTGGTGATGACTTTGGCCAGCAGCAACTTGCCCTGCGTTGTGAGAGCCACTTTAGCGATCGCTGCAATGATCGCTTTGCCAGTGGTGGAAGCGAGCAAATCGCTGGCCGCCGTTGCCGCATGCTGGGCGATCTGATCGCTGGCAAAACCCAGCGGACTGATGCCGGCGGTTTCCAGGAGTTCGGACGCGATCCATTTCGATTCGCCGCCCAGCACGCCTTTCACGGTACTGGAGACGTCTTCTCGCGTGGTAACGGTCTTGACGACCAGGTCACGAACATCCGAGCTGTTGAGGACCTCGACCAGCGCATTTTCGGTGGCCTTGACGATGGGCACCGTGACAATGCTGTCGATCTCGCCCCCTTCGTACTGCTGGCCGCGGGCGAAGCAATAAAGCGCTTTGAGATACTGGGGAGATGCCGCGGGCTCGATGATTTCGCCCGGCTTCGAGGCAAAAAACGTCAATACTTGCGTGGCCGTGCAGGACAATATCTCGCGTCGCGATGCTTCTTCGACCGTGGCTCTGACTTTCGGACCGATCTCGGTAATGAGCTGCTGCGCAATTTGCTCGACGAAGTCCGTGCTCATATCAGCCTATTTGACCGAGGCGAGGATTGGTTGCTGGTTGGGAATAGTATATCGCCGATGCAGATGACTACCAAAAAACGCTGCCTTCTAATTGCGCTACCGGTGCTAAGGATAGTGTTCCGTTTTGCTTCGCGCATCTGGCTGGGCTATCTTGAATGGCTGGTTGATCGTGGTTTTGACGGACCTTTTGAGAAAGCAACGATGTCAGCGAATTATCAAGCGTTGTTAGCGGCGGCGCGGGCGGAGCATGGCTGGATTGTGGACATTCGCCGCGAATTGCATCGGCATCCAGAGCTTGGCTATGAGGAGCAGCGGACCAGCGCACTCGTCCGCAGCAAGCTCGACGAACTCGGTGTTGCTTATCGTGGGAATATCGCCGAAACGGGCGTGGTCGCGACGATCGGCAAGGGTGACGGGCCGATTGTGGCGCTGCGGGCAGATATGGATGCGCTGCCAATCACCGAGTTAGCCGATGTCCCCTTTCGGAGCGAAACGCCCGGCAAGATGCATGCGTGCGGACATGACTGCCACACGGCGATGCTGCTCGGCGCCGCGAAGTTGCTCAAGGCCCGCGAAGGAGAACTTCGCGGCAGCGTGAAACTGTTGTTTCAGCCGGCCGAAGAAGGTGGCGGCGGCGGTAAGCGAATGTGTGATGAGGGGGCGTTGAATGCTCCGCAAGTGCAGCGAATTTTTGGGTTGCATGTGTGGCCCGATTTGCCGACGGGCACGATCGGCTCGCGCGCCGAGACGCTGTTGGCATCGGCGGGCGAAGTGGAAATCACGATCACGGGCAAAGGGGGGCACGCCGCGATGCCGCATAAGGCGATCGATCCGGTGAGCACGGCCGCGAAGATCGTCTGCGAGTTACAAACGATTGTCGCGCGCGAGATCAATCCGCTCGAAGCCGGTGTCGTGAGCATCACGACGATGCGGGCCGGCGAAACGTATAACGTGATTCCGACCGACGCCAGAATCACCGGCACGATCCGCTCGCTGACGGCAGCAGGGATGCAATTTTTGCAACAGCGCGTGCGCGAAGTTTGCGAACACACCGCGCTCGCCCATCGCTGCTCAGCCGTGATCGCATTTCCCGGATATACCTATCCGCCAACGGTCAACAATGGGCAGTTGTGGGAAATGACACAACTGCTCGGCCGAAAGATGCTAGGAGATCAGCAAGTTGTAGAAATTGATCCCGTGATGGGCGGCGAAGATTTTGCCTACTACGCCGAAAAGATTCCCGGCATGTTCGTGGGTTTGGGTGTGCGCAATGAAAAGATCGGCGCCGTCCACAACGTGCATCACCCCCAGTTCAAAGTGGATGAAGACGCGCTGCCCATTGGGACGGCATTGCATGTGGCCTTTGCGCTCGAGTCGCTGACGGAACTCTGCGGAAAATAGCCCTCTAAAGCTTCGCAAAAGCGTCAAGCGCCTGCTCAATATGCTGTGGCTCGAGGGCTGCAGAAACTTGCACTCGCAGCCGTGCTTGACCTTTGGGAACGACGGGAAAACCAAAGCCGATGACCATTACACCGAGTTCCAGCAAACGTTTGCTTTTGGCAATGGCTTCGGCTTCGTCGCCGATCATGATTGGCACGATGGCCGTCGGCGAATCATGGCAATCAAAACCCAACTTGGCAAAGCCGCTGCGAATCTGTTGAATGTTTTGACGCAACTTGGTAAGCCGCTGCGGTTCGCGCTCGACGATTTCGATTGCCTTCCGCGCACTGCAGGCAACTGTTGCCGGGACGGCATTCGAAAACAAACTAGGCCGCGAACGTTGCAGCAACAAATCAATCACGAGTTGTGAAGCAGCGACGTATCCGCCCGCAGCGCCGCCGAGCGCTTTGCCGAGTGTGCCGGTGAGCAAATCAATCTGTTGAAAGCAACCAAAATGTTCGGGAGTGCCGCGGCCCGTGAGACCAATCGCGCCGATCCCATGTGAATCGTCGACGACCAGCAATGCTTCATATTTTTTGCAAAGCGCTACGATCTCTGGCAGCGGACACAAATCCCCTTCCATGCTGAAGACGCCGTCGGTTACGACCCAGCGACAAGCCTTGTGCTGGGTGGCTCTGAGCTTTGCTTCGAGGTCAGCGAGATCGTTGTGCTTGTAGACCGCGCGCTCGGTCGCTTTATTCACCAGGCGAATGCTATCGATAATGCTCGCGTGATTGAGTTCATCGGAAATGATCGCATCATCGGGCCCCGCAAGCGTGGGAAACACCGCTGCGTTGGCATTCCAGCAGGCAACGTAACTGAGCGCCGCTTGCGTGCCGACGAAGCGCGCGATTGTTTCTTCCAGTTCGCGATGACAAGTAAGCGTGCCGCAAATGAACCGGACCGAGGCCGTTCCCGCGCCATATTTTCGCAAGCCTTCGTGCCCCGCTTCGATCACCTCGGGATGGTTTGCCAGCCCGAGGTAATTATTGGAACAGAGGACGATGACTTCGCCATGCCCTTCGAGATTCGCGGTCACACCGAGTGAACCAGTTAAATATTGAAACTGTTTCAGTTGGCGTGAGTCAGCCAGGCCGCTTAAGAGCTCGCGGCCGCGGGTTTCGAAATTTGAGTTAGGCATGTGAAAAAAACAACCTGAAAATGAGTTACTCGTCGTCAGCCTTGAACCAGGGTGTCAATGTCGGTGCGTACGAGTGCAATTCATCGGGTTTGAAATACAGGGCAATTTCGCGAGCCGAAGCTTCTGGGCCGTCCGAAGCATGAACGAGGTTCATCTGCCGGCTGCTGCTGTAATCGCCGCGGATCGTGCCGGCTGCTGCCTTCAAACCGCTGGTCGCGCCCAGCATTTCGCGGACGACGCGGATCGCTTCGAGCCCTTCGACAACCATTGCCACGATGGGCGACGCCGTGATGAACTTTTCCAGTGCGGGGTAGAACGGCTTTTGCACGTGTTCGGCGTAATGCTCCTTCGCCAACGCGGGCGTGACCTTCAGCATTTTGAGGGCAATCAGATTCAGCCCCTTCTGCTCAAAACGGCTGATGACCGCACCCATCAGGCGGCGCTGGACGCAGTCGGGCTTTAACAGGATGAGGGTACGTTCGGCGGGCATCGGCAAAATCCTTCGGGAAACAAGGAGAAAATCAACAAATCTAATGTTGGCAGGGGCTCGATTTTACGGACGGCAACCGCCGCAGCAAAGTGGGCCGACTCGATCCCACTTCGCGAATACCAGCGAGCAGGCCCGACACCAACGGGGGAGCCGAATGTGGCAAACACACGCCACGCAACTCATAAAAACAATGGCGGGATTAGAGAATAGAGATGCCGAGTGGCGCTACTTCAATCAATAAGGGATCGCGCGGCCGACGCGATTGTTTTGAGGCAATGTGCATTATTCACCCCCCAAGGGCAGCATATCGCAGAGCTAATCGGCACTGAGGTTGGGTGAATTTCGCGCAATTAATTCTTATATCGCGGGGTGAGCGTTGACAATGTGATACTCTTATATAAGCTACACCGAAGTTTTAGGTGTGACAGCTTTTGTCACTGGCAGAGACAACGGAGAACAGAGAAATGGCCAAAAAAGCCGCGGCAAAGGGCGGACCCAACAAGAGCTCGGCAATTCGTGATTACAAGGCCGCCAACCCCACGGCTTCGCCCAAGGAAATCGCCGAAGCGCTCGGTAAGAGCGGCATCGTCGTATCGGCTCAGTTTGTCAGCACGGTGCTCTCGAACGCCAAGAAAAAGGGTGGCAAGATCGGCAAACGGGGTCCGAAGCCCGGTCGCAAAGCCGGCGCTGTTGGTGGGAGCTTGGAGCAGCTCTTGAAAGCAAAGAAGATGGCCGAAGACCTCGGCGGCATTGATAATGCCTTGGCAGCACTGAATGTGCTCGCTCAGCTCGCGCGCTAGTTTGCGGATGCGACTCTTTTGGTCGGTCCGTGTGGCTTTCACACGGACTCTTGAAATACCTCTCGCAAACTGCGAGTGGTTCTCTGTGATCCGCCAAACTTCTTCGTAATTACTTGGCAGCGACTGCTTTGGAAATTACGTAGGGGTTCAAGATCAATTGCGGTTGGACGCTGGAATTGTCATTCGTGGCAGGGCCAACGCGTGGCGGCGGCAATTGGCCACCACCATTCCCGGCCTGAGCTGCGTAGGGATTGATGAACACGGCTGGGTCTGCGTTCGCTGAAGCGCGGCTTTCGATCACTTGCGTGTTGAACGAAGGATAGTTCGCCGGCCAGGCATAGGGGCTGTAGCCATACGGTCGGCGAATGATCTGAGCGCTGTAATACACTGGCGGATGAATGGCATAGTAGGGAGGCTGCGGCATAAAGCCGACGCGGGTGCCGAGGTAGCCCCAACCAGTGCCCCAACCATTCCACGTGGCGATGTCGCCTCCGTAGCCGTAGGGAAACTGAGCCTGGGCGACATTGGCAGAAACAGCGGCCAACAGCAGAACGCTGAACAACAGAGCGGTGCGGCGGAACATGATGCGATCTCGTGATGGAATCTCGACGGGGAGCAAAACAAACTGTGTCTAGTTCCACACTAATTACCGGCGAGTGCCGATACAACCGCCGCGCCATATCTCGTGTGCCGTCAATCCCCCCACCGCTACAACTCGCACAACCCTTCTGTTGCGGCCGCGCGCGCTTTGCTACGGTGGCAACATGGGACGTATTTCTACAGGACGCCGCAGCGCCGTTGCCACACGCAAGTCGGCTGCCGCCTCGACCGCGAATCATCGCGTAGTCGCCAATCCTCACGCCGCGCGGTGTCGCGGTCTGTTCATTGCCGGCACGGACACCTGCGTCGGCAAAACCTATGTCGCCGCGACCGTGGCCCGTGAATTGGCCGAGGCAGGATGGAACGTCGGCGTTTACAAACCAGCGGCCAGTGGTTGTCGCCGCGAAGGGAAACGGACGCTCGTTTCCGACGACGCCGTGGCCCTGTGGAATGCGGCCGGCCGGCCCGGAAAGCTTTCAGCCGTGTGTCCGCAGCGATTTGCCGCGCCACTCGCACCGCATCTGGCCGCTAAAGAAGAGCGAAAGGAAATCGATTCCGATCAACTCCGCCGCGGGCTGAACTATTGGCTGAAGCGGAGCGATGTAGTCGTTGTCGAAGGCGCCGGCGGACTCATGTCACCGGTTGGCGAAGAAGACTACGTCGCCGATCTGGCCCGCGATTTCGGCTTTCCGCTGATCATTGTCACTGCCAATCGTATTGGCACCATCAACCACACGCTGCAAACACTGATCGCCGCGCAAGCGTTCGGCAGCGGGTTACCCGTGGCGGGCATCGTGCTCAACGATGTGCTGCCGCCGGAGATCGTCGATCCGAGTGTCAGGTTCAACCGCTGCGAACTTGAACTCCGTTGCGTGCCGCCCGTACTCGCTCAGATTGGTTACGCACAGCAACATTTCGATTGCGCAGTCGACTGGATGCAACTTGCGCAGCCAGCGCGAGTCCAGATGCCTCGCAAGTAAAGCCGGCGCGTAAAAAAAGGACGGCTCCTGAAAGAACCGTCCCCCGAATTTGTCGCTTATTGCCGACTTAATTAGGCAGCCACTCTGTCCATGTGGCCATCTTTCGGCGCCGTCTTCAGATCAACCTTCGTACCCTTGCGTTGGTAGTCAACGACATTCCACGCGAGGCCCGTCCAACGCATCAGGCGAATGATGCAATAGGTGACATCGAATTCCCACCAGCGATGGCCGTGCGGAGCCATCCGCGGCCAGGCATGGTGATTGTTGTGCCAACCTTCGCCGTAAGCGATGATCGCGACCCACCAGTTGTTCTTGCTGTCGTCGGTCGTTTCGTAATTGCGATAGCCCCACATGTGGCTCGCCGAGTTGACAAACCAGGTGGTGTGCAACACCGCGACCATACGCACAAACACACCCCACACGACGAACGATATCGCCATGAACCAAGGATCGATCCCTTGCAACACGCCCACGCCATAACCGGCGGCAGCGAACAGACCACCCAGGATAAATTGCGATGGCAGAAACATCCGGCCGACCCACACCATGCCCGGATCCTTGACCAAGTCTGGTGCCCAGCGCTTGTGATGGCGAGCTTGAGCATCAGAGGGGAAGGTCCAGCACAGCCACCACATGTGGCTCCACCACGAACCATCGCGAGGAGAGTGCGGATCATGTTCTTGATCGCTGTGAGCGTGATGCTGACGATGATTGGCAACCCATTCAATGACGTCCCCTTCACCTGCGAAGCCGCCGACGGTTGCGAGGAAATAGCGAATTGGTTTCCAAGTTTGAAAACTGCTGTGCGTGAGCAAGCGATGGAAGCCCAACGTGACGCCCACGCAACCGGTTACCCAGTGCATGAACAACATTAGCCCAAGGCCTTCCCACGAGAAGTAGAAAGGAGCTAGGAAGCAGCCGAGGTGCAGGCCGACGATCCAGATGATCGAGGCCCAGTTCACCGCCGTCCGCTCTTCGTTTTCCCGCTTGGTTTCGGCAGCGTTGATCTTGCCGGCAGTTTGCCCGTCGCTCAGCAGCGAGTCGAGCAGGACGGCGTCTTTGCTGTGTTCGGTTGTATGATGCTCCGCCGCTTGATGAGATTTAGGCTGTTTGTGAGCCTGCTTCTTTTTATCGTGCTTCGCGCGGCGGGCTTTGAGCTGATCGGACTTGGTGCCAACAGACACGGTCGAACCTTTGTAATACGCAGCCTGATATATCACAGCTGCTAGTTGAAATCCCTTCGGAAACTCTCAGCACCAGTGAGTGCTGCTTGTTTCTTCGCTGGATTGTACAAGTCATCGTCCAGAGGAGGGTTTCACGAGCGGTTACCCTTCGTAAAACCTGTGTAAGGAAAAGCCGGGAAGCCCCCTGACCGAGCTAAGATCCGGCCGCAAAAGAGGTTGCGAGCAGGCTACTCGAAACCGCTGGCGCGACCAAGGGCGATTTTTACACCTTTTCTGAACGTCCGGCGTTGGCTCCGGCCTGCTTCAGCTCATGCCGGTCTTCGGCCTCTTCGACGGAGTGCGACGTTGTCAGGTCCCCGTCTTCCGCCGCCAGCTTGGCGAGGTGAGCATAGTGTTGGTGCAACACCTTCAGCTCCTCTTCCGAAATGTCCTCGATATTGACCAGTCGATTGCTGGCTCCTTTCATGGCAGCGACCAGTTCATTGAGCTTCAGATGAATCGCCCGTGAGTCTTTGTTCTGGGTGCGCTGAATCAGAAACACCATCAGAAATGTCACGATCGTGGTGCCGGTGTTGATGACCAGCTGCCACGTTTCGGAATAGTCGAACAGCGGCCCGGTAACCGCCCACACGATGACGATACCGAGCGCGAGCACGAACGCCATCGTGCTCCCGGTCCAGTCGGTCACGGCCCGCGCGAATTTTTCGGTCCAAGATTCCGCCTTCATCGTTGTTGCCTTTCCTGCAGGTGCTCGATTTTCGAATCGCAGTCAAAGCAATTCTCGCGCCACAGTGGCGCAGCAACGCAAAGTAGCCCGCCTGTGTTTTCACTTTTTCTTCGTTAGCGAGGAAGTGCCGCGCGCAACCGAACCATCGGCAACCGTGCGACAGCACGCAACTCCTCGCTGAAGCGACACTAATGCGGCAATCCTTTGAGATCCGCTGGCAGCGTCGGCTCCTCCTTGGCGCGCTCGGCCGCGAGCAAATTCTGCAATTCCGCGAGCTTCTCAGGTTGTGCAGTCGCCAGGTTTTCCTTTTCGTAAGGATCGGCCGCGATATCGAATAGCTCGGGCTCTTTGTTCTTCCCGGCGATCAATTTCCAATTGCCGCGGCGGAGGCTTTGCCCCGAGTTGGCCGCAATATAGATCGATCGCTCAGGCGTATGACCGCTGCCGGTGAGTGTCGGCCATTGATTCACGCCGTCGAGTTTCAATTCAGACTTAGTTTCAAATCCAACCAGGCTGGCAATCGTCGGCAACCAATCGACGCAATGCATCGCCGTGGTGAACTTGCCGGGCTTGAGTTTGCCCGGCCAATTGGCAAAGGCACAAACGCGCGTGCCACCTTCATAGAGTGTGGCCTTTTGGCCGCGGAGTGGATCGTTTTCACTGTTCAGCGGCGAGTCAGGCACAGTGCCGACATAAGCGTTCTTCAAACTTTCGATGCCGCCATTGTCGCTGGTGAAAATGATCAGTGTGTTCTCGCGCTGTCCCGTTTTTTCGATAGCGGCGACGAACTGTGCGACCTTCGCATCGACTTGAGCGATCATCGCCGCCATGCGCAGTCGCGATTCCTGCTTCACCGGATCGTCGTGAAACTTCACGCCGTCATACAGCTTCTTATATTCTTCCGGCGCATCGACGGGCGTGTGAACCGCATGGAACGGAACGTAGACAAACCACGGCCCAGTATTCTTTTCGATGTGTTTGAGCGCTTCCGCCGCGACGAGTTCCGTGGCGTTCCCCTCTTCGTGAAACAACTTGCCATCGCGGTGCCAGGTGTCTTCGTAGGGATTCCCTTTGCGATATTTGTGCGTCCACGGATCGGCGGCGCCGGTCAATGTCCCGTAGCTGGTATCAAATCCATACACATTCGGAATCCATTCCGGACGCGCCCCCAAATGCCACTTGCCACATTGATGCGTGCGATAGCCTTTTGACTTCAGCATCGAAGCGAGCGTCACCGTTCCCAGCGGCATCGCCCGCAAGTTACTGGGCGACAATGCTTGCGGCCCAAACCGCCCCGGATATCGGCCACTCATCAGCGCGGTCCGCGTCGGCGTGCAGACGGGCTGCACATAGTGTTGATCAAGCTCCACACCGTGCCGCACGAGCTGATCCATCGTCGGCGTTTTGCCAAAGCCGCCATGCCAGCCCACATCGCTCCAACCGAGGTCATCCGCGACGATCAGCAGAATGTTCGGCAGTTCGACTGCGAGCGTGCTGGATCCGCAACAGACAATGCACAACAGCACAAAGAAGTACGTCAAGGATTTCATGAGAGCACCGAATCTCAAGAGAGTTAGCGACCAACCATTGCACACAACGCAAAATACGGCAGCGCACGACGGCAAGCAATCAGCAATTTTCAGGTAGCCCGAGGCGTGAGCCGAGGACGCCACGAGCGATCAGCGATGCGGCGCGGAAGTGCGAGTGGACGCGTTCGGCGGATCGATGAACGTGGATCGTCGATATGTCGTACTACCCCGATGTCGACGCTGGCTGAACGTCAGCAGCGATCCTCATTTCACGTCTCGCGCTTCCTCATCGTGCAATTGACGTTTTCACCAGTGAGCGGTATATCGAATGGCATGAGCCATCATCACCACGACCATTCTGCCTGCATCGCCCTCGCTTGGTTTACTGAATCCGAGTGGACCAAGTTGAAAGCTGTCGCTGCCGATGCCGACAAGCTCGACGACTCCTATGAAAAGTGGCTGGCCGGAGCCAAGAAGCTCGAACGCCAATTGCACGACCAAGGTCAACACGCGCACCGCATTTCGCTCGAAGTCGAGACGCTGGTCCGCTGGTGTACCGCGCGGAAACGCCCGCTCGACAGCGAAGCCCGCAGCGCCTACGCCGCCGCTCTCGCGGCCCGCGGGTTTTAGCTGCTCACCAGCCTGACGCGCGAGTGGTTGGATCGTCCGACGATTCGTACACAGGCTGCGAAGTTTCCGAGTGGACCTTGGGCAATAGATCGAGGATCTGCACTTCACGAGTAGTGGTTTCCAGGATCGCAATCGTCGGCCGGCCGAAGCTCCAGCCACTTGTTTCGCCGGGGTTGATCAACAGCTTGCCGTCGTCGAGACGCTCGACGCGTGCTCTGTGTGTATGTCCCACAATTTGAATGTCGTAGTTGCTGTCCGTCAAAGAGCGCAGCTGCCGCTTCATGTGCACAATCACGAACCGCGTCCCATCTTTCGCGGTGTATCGCACCGGCGCCTCGTTGATTTCGCCGACGGAAAGAAAGCCAGACTTCAGCCCGATCTTGTTTCCTTCGTTGTCACCAAAACAGGCGATGACCTTCGCGTTGAGTCGCTTGAGCGGCGGCACTGCGATGGTCGAAACAATGTCGCCGGCAAAGAGGATCACTTCGACTTGTTCGGCATTGAATCGCTCGACGGCCAGCCGGATGTTGGCCAGGTGATCGTGAGCGTCGGCGAAAATACCAATCCGCATGAAAGTCGTCGTCCAATTGCTGAGATGTCACTGCGGGGCGGGCGGATTGGCGACGAGCGGCTGGATTTTGATCGTCTGCAGTTTGCCGCTTCGCTCGACAAGGAAGTTCAGCGGGGCTTCGGCGGTCGAGAGCAAGCTAGAGAAATCCTTGCCTGTGGCGAACGTGTGATCGTTGAGTGAGTAGATGCGGTCCTTGAGCTTCAGGCCTCCGACTTCTGCCGCTGAACCGGGGATAATCTGCGAAATGAGCATCACGCCCGGTTCGCCGTCGTCCTCCCGCCAGGTCATGCCGACGCGGATCGGATTGCCCAGCGGCGTGACGCGGATGGTCAGCGGTGCTGCTTCGCCGGCGCGCATGATCTCGAACGTGCATTCCCCGTCAGCAGCCAGCAGTTGCTGGCGGAATGTCTGTTCATCTGGCAGTGGTTGTCCTTGGAAGGTGTTCAACTTGTCGCCAACTTTGAGCCCCGCTTTGTCAGCTTGCGATCCTGGCGTGATGCTGGTCACCACCGGAGCAGCACCATCGGTGATTCGCCAACTCACGCCGAACCGCGGCGGGCTGGGTTGCACTGGCCGTTCGCGCTGCACTTGCACATCGGGCGATTCGCGTTTCGATGCTTCGCGAAATGGCGCGAGCGTGTCGGCGTTGGCGAGTTCGATGAGCGTGAGCGTCATTAGCCGGCTGACTTCGCGAATGCCATCGACGTTGAGCAGGTGCGTGTCGTCGCTGGGGCGATGATAATTGTCGTGCAAGCCGGTGTGAAACATGATCGCCGGGATGCTGCGGGCGAAAAAGGGCCAGTGATCGCTGTCCTCTTTCATTTTCCAAGTGAAATCGAGGTTCAGCCCGACGTGCTGATTCTGTTCGCTGACGATCCGCCGCAGTCCCGCCGCCGTGCGCGTGCCGTAGATTTCGACGTTGTTGTTCCGCAGCCGGCCGATCATATCGGCATTGATTTTGAGCTTCACTCGCTGCAGATCAACGGTCGGCGTCGAGAGCCAATAGCGTGACCCGATGAGGCCCGCTTCCTCGGCATCCCACAGCGCAAACAAAATACTGCGCCGCGGCTTGATCGGCAGGCTGTTCATCCCTTCAGCGACTTCGAGCAGCCCCGAGACACCGCTGGCATTGTCATCGGCGCCATTGTGAATGTAACCGAACGGGCCATAGCTGTTGCCAGGGCGGCCGTAACCGACGTGGTCGTAGTGAGCGCCGAAGATGATCACTTCGTGCTTAAGGTTTTCATCGCTTCCTTCCATCATCCCCAGGATGTTTCGCGACGATCCTTGAAAGCCCTGAAAGAAACTCCCCTTCGTACCGGCCGGGGCCAGCTTGAGCTCGGTGAATTCCTTGGCCAGGTAATTCGCCGCAGCAGTGCCACCACGACTGCCAGCTTCGCGCCCTTCAAAAGTGTCATCGGCGAGGACATCGACGAAGCTTTTCAGTTCGTCCTTGGTAATGGTGTCGGCCGCTGCGAGTGCCGCAGCTTTGGCAGAAACCTCTTCGGCGCGGAGCGTGACGGGGAACTGCTCGGCAAGCCCCGCGAAGGCCAGCACTCCGAACGCCAAAGTGGTTCGCGAACAACGGGCGGCGAACCTTTGCCAGGTCGACGGAGTCTGCTGGGTAATGTGGTTTTGCATGCTGAGTTTGCCGCTAGGTGGGGCGGTGGCGGATGCGGAAAAACCGTTGCTCGTCGAATTTTCGGAACTCCCGGCAACCCGGAATGACAAATTCCCCAAGGCTAGACTAACCCGCACGGCTTGCAGTGGGCGACAAGTTCAGTAAAAATTACCCAGCTGGCAAAAGCAACCGGTCAAGTCCAACGAGTTTGAAAAAGCGTTGGCGACCGGCGGCGTGCCAGCCGATAGAGTAAGGTCAACCGAGCCAAGCGTTTCCGCTCTGGTGAGACTGATTTACTCTGAAGAGCTTCTGGAGAGGTGGCTGAGTGGCCGAAAGCGCCGGTTTGCTAAATCGGTGAACGGGAAACCGTTCCGCAGGTTCGAATCCTGTCCTCTCCGTTTCACACAACCGGCTGTTTCTAACCCATTGCCTCGCAATGGTTTCGGAACAGCCGGTTTTTTCGTCACAGTCAACTGTGACTAGACTGTGACAAAATCGAAGAATTCTTGCTGATCATCCCCAGCAATCACCAGCCGAAGCCAAGCAAGATCTGGCCGCGACTTGCAATGCTTGAGCATTGCCCGAACTTCCTCCAACCGGTAGCAGTAGGTATCCGTACCGGATGCCTTGGGCATCGAGAGGTGGATTTTGCATTCGTTCGGCAGTAACTCTTCGGAAATGAAGAAGTTGACTGCCTGCTTGATCGTTGTGAGTTCAAGGAAATGGGTGCGATACGCATACCCCTGTTCGACCAATCGCAATGGCGTGTTTGATACATCGGAGCAGATTGCAAATGGTCTGAATATGGTAGCAGGTGCAAACTGTACGATCTGCCGCCCTCTTGACCAATTGCCCTGGCCTGTTTAGCTTTAAATGTTTCCGCCCGTGGGCACTTCGTGCGCCGAGCGGTCGAAAAATCAGCCAGCGTAGCTTCAATTGGCAGAGCACCGCATTCGTAATGCGGGGGTTGCGGGTTCGACTCCCGCCGCTGGCTCTTTGGTTTGGGCAGGCATGGTTTTGGTATAAGAGGGCCCGGCAAGATGACGACAGCGGTCGCCGTAGATTTTCGCGAGATTGTCCTTTCCAACAGCTCCTTTGGGCCGCGTGAAATCGCCCAGCTTCAGCATACGATTGCCGAAGATTATTCGCAGTATGGCGTCCTCCGCGACGCGGTGGGCGAACTCGAAATGCGCGAAGAGCGCACCCCCGCTTCCAAGGTTCGCCTGGGCGTTTGCTACTACTTGCTCGGTCGTTACCGCCTGGCCACCGAGACCCTGAGCAGCGCCGACGGCGGCGCCGTGGCATACTTCTATCTCGGCAAAAGCCAATTCGCGCTGGGCAATTATCCTGAAGCCATCAAGGCTTATGACAAAGCAAAAGTCGCTGGCTACAACGCCGACGAATGTGCGCTCGCCACGGCCGAAGCGCTTCGCTATCAAAAGAATCCGCAGAAAGCTCTGGAGGTGCTCGACCATTTGTCGGGTGCTGTCGAGCAGACTGCCGAGTATCTCTATCAGCGCGGCGCCACGGTTTCGGCCATGTGTGGCAGCCCGACCGAAGTTTGCCGGCTGTTTGAACGAGCCGTCGAAGCCGATGGCCGCCACCCCGGCGCTCTGTTTGGCCTCGCTGCAGAAAATGATCGCCGCGGCAACGATGAAACAGCTCTCGGTTTGTATCAACGGGCCGTCGCGGTGTTTCCGCCGAGCATGGGCGCGCTGCTCAATCTCGGCATTCTGTATGAAGACCGGGCTCAATACGATCGCGCTCAGATGTGTTATCAGCGCGTGCTGGATGCGTATCCTGATCATCAGCGAGCCCGGTTGTACCTGAAGGATGCAGCCGCCTCGGGCAACGTGATGCTCGACGAAGAGGCCCAACGCCGTCAGGATCGCCTGGCCGCCATCCTCAACGTGCCGGTCACCGATTTCGAACTGTCGGTGCGCAGCCGCAACTGCTTGCAGAAGATGGGCATCCGCACGCTGGGCGATCTCACTCGCACTTCGGAAGCGGAACTCCTCGCGAGCAAGAACTTCGGCGAAACCTCGCTGGTTGAAATTCGCGACATGCTGCACAGCAAGGGCTTGGAACTCGGTCAGTTCGCTGCCGAAAAAGCCGCCCCCGAGCCAGTCATGGATTTGTCGAGCATGTCGCCCGATGAAGCTGCGTTGCTCGAACGGCCGATCTCGGAGCTCAACCTCTCGGTTCGCGCCCGCAAGTGCATGGCCCGCCTCGGCCTGACGCTGATCGCCGAACTCGTCCGCAAAACAGCCGACGATTTGCTGGAATGCAAGAACTTCGGCGTGACCAGCTTGAACGAAGTTCGCGAAAAGTTGACGCTGATGAATCTCAAGCTCCGCGGGGACTAATCCTCCGCAGCTGCATCTCACCAGCCTGAAACGCAAGCGAAGGAACAGCGCCGCTACCTTCGCTTGCACTCTTGCTCTTCAGGCTGACAATGGCAAACCGAAGCAATGCGCAGCCATGCCCCCACGAATTGCTGGCAAATTTAGTTGCACTCCGTGGTTGCCGACGTTATGTTATTGCCCGCAGCGGACGCAGTGATTGCGGGCCATGGTGTTCGGCCGATGGTTATCTTTGTTCTCCATCGTTGAGAGATTGCGCATGAATTTGCCCCTCTGGAAGAAGTTGGTATCGCTCGGTGTGGTCGGTGTCTGCTTTGTGCTGGCCGCTCCCACACTGCATGCTCAAAAGGTTGAAGCGAAAACGGAAGCAAAAGCAGCCGCTCCCGCTGCGAAAAAACCCAGCCGCCGGCTGCCAAATTTCTATGGCGACCTTGTCGACGGGACGCAAAAGGAGAAGATTTACGCAGTGCAGGACCTGTACACTCCACAAATCGAAGCTTTGGCCGAACAGATCAAAGCCTTGCAAGCGAAACGCGATGCGGAGATCGAAGCGGTCCTGAATGCTGAGCAAAAGGCGAAGCTGGAAAAGGCCAAGGCCGATTCCAAGGCGAAAGCGGCCGAGCGCGCTGCTGCCAGGAAGGCTGCCGAAGCGAAGACGACAGCCGAAGCGGCTCCCAAGCCGACGACCGCAACCACCAATACCACGACCGCCAAACCGGCGAAATAAGTTCAGCCTGCAATCTACGGGCTGGGAAATAAGTCCGAGCCCTTGATGAACGCTGCTTCTCCTCTCGCTCCCCGACCGTTGGCTCCGGAATTTCCGGACCGCATTCCGACCATTGAAGTGAAGTCGGCGGGGCAGCATCCGAACCTATTCCGCAAGCGGATCGATTTCGTCGCTCGCGAAGTCCGGCCGGGCGATTACGTGCGCGTGATCGATTCCGACCGTCGCGTCGTTGGTTACGGCATTATTAATCCCAAGGCCGAACTCGCCGTGCGAATGCTCACTTGGGGCGATCGCATTCCGGACAAAGCATTTTGGCAAGAGAAGCTCGCGCGGGCGGTGCAGCTGCGGCGCGATGTGCTGAAGCTGGATGATGTCACCGACAGTTACCGTGTCATTCATGCCGAAGGCGATGGGCTGCCAGGGCTTGTGGTCGACAAGCTGGGCGATGTGTTGTCAGCCGAGGTGTTCACACCCGGCATGTATCAACGGGCCGAAGCGATCCTCGCGCTGCTCGAACCTTTTTGCGGCACGACGCATCGCTTGATTCGCTGCGGTCCGGCGACGATGGCGCAAGAAGGTTTCGAAGGGCCCGACATTGCCTCGGAGTTTTGTCCCAAGCGCGTGACCATTCAAGAATTCGGCACGCGTTTCCGCGTTGATTTTGGCGAAGGGCACAAAACGGGTTTCTTTTGCGATCAGCGCGACAATCGCCGCCAGCTCGCCGCTTATTGCAAAGATCGCACGGTGCTCGATGTTTGTTGCTACACCGGGGGTTTTGCGATTCAGGCCAAGAAACTCGGCGGCGCGAGCGAAGTGACGGGCGTCGATCTTGATGAACATCCGCTGGCTCTCGCCAAAGAGAATGCGAATCTGAATCAAGTTCGCTGCAAGTTCGTGCAAGCCGATGCCTTCATTTACATGCGAGACCTGCTCTCGGCGGGCAAGAAATTCGATGTCGTCGTGCTCGATCCGCCAAAGTTGATCCGCACGCGACTCGAATACGAAGAAGGCCGACGCAAGCATCTCGATTTGAATCGTCTGGCGATGCGGCTCGTCGCGCCGGGTGGCTTGATGCTCACGTGCACGTGCGCGGGACTACTTCCCGCCGATGACTTCATGCAACTGGTTTGCTTAGCCTCACGACAGGCCGGTCCGGAATTGCAGGCGGCGACGGAGCAGCAGGGAGCGCGGAACGGACCAAGACCGATGCAAATTCTTTCGAAATGCGGCGCCGCGCCGGATCACCCGGTGGCCAGCAATTGCCCAGAGAGCGAATATCTCAACGGCGTGTGGATGCGGATGTTGTAGGCCACCGCGTTGCAGAGCACCGAGCGTCAGCACAAATGAAGGCACTAACGTGCCGCCGCGGGTCGCTTACGCGTCGGGCTAGTAAGGTCCTCGCGGTCGCGAGGTGACATCGTGAGCAGTTACAACGAAGCAGCAACTTGGCCGCAGTTGTCAATCAGTAAGTCAATACTTACAAACATGTTCATTGGCAATCTGGTTGCATTTTAGGTAGCCCAATCGCCCGCGCGGGTCGCCGTAAGTCGATTTACGCTCAAGCAGGGGGCGTTCAAAAAGTCGCCGACTTTTTGAACGTTTACGAGAAAGAGGCCGGCTGCCGAGCGGGACTCTGTCGAAATGAACGTTGATCTGGTTGGTGGCAAAAACAAAACACCAGTTGTCAAATCCACTTTGCCTCAGTTGCTGAAATGCCGGTTTTTCCGCGTTTTTTCAGCCCGGAAAAGATTTTCCCAGATTGCACGCAACTCGCGGCCGCAAGTCCAGAGAATAGTGTTGTAAAGCCCAAGCTGAAACCAACAGGGGATTCGAAGGGCGAATCAAACAAACTCACACGATTGCAAACACAGGGAGAATGATCATGGCCGTTGACATGTTTCTGAAGTTGGAAGGTATCAAGGGCGAATCGAAGGACGACAAGCACAAGGACGAAATCCACATCGAATCGTTCAGCTGGGGCGTGACTCAGCAAGGTGGATTCAACGTCGGTGGTGGTGGTGGTGCTGGCAAGGTCAATGTCCACGACATCTCGATCTCGAAGTACCTCGACAAGTCCTCGGCCCTGCTGATGTCGCACTGCTGCACCGGCAAGCACATTCCCAGCGGCCTCGTCACCTTCCGCAAGGCCGGCGACAAGCCTTTGGAATACCTCAAGATCAAGCTGACTGACATTCTGGTTTCCAGCGTGCAGCACAGCGGTTCGGGCCACGGCGATGTGCTGAGCGAAAACCTGAGCCTCAACTTTGCCAAGTTCGAAGTCGAATACTACGAACAAAAGCCAGACGGCAGCGGCACGAAGGCCGGCACGATGAACTACGACATCAAGGCCAACAAGGGTGGCTAGTTGTTGATCCAAACTCCCTCTCCTCGTGTAATCACGGGGAGAGGGCTGGGGTGAGGGGCCGTGCTCCGATGGCTGTCACCATTCGGCCTCGGTCCTTCACCCAAACCATGCGAGCAGCAGGGGGCGTGATTGCCCCCTGTTTTCGTTTCTGGGAACATGGCCGACATCAGCGAACTACTCTTCAGCGGAACATTCCATCATGGACGCCAAACAAGCTTTCGATGCCGGCGATTTGCCGGGAGCGATCGACGCTCAAATTCAAGTTGTGAAGAACAATCCCGCCGATACGCGGGCTCGCACCTTTCTCTTCGAGCTCTATTCGTTCGCGGGACTCTGGGACAAAGCTGACAAGCAACTCGAAGCGCTCGGCGTGCAGAAAGCACAAGCGGCCTGGGGCGTGTCGGTCTATCAAAACATTGTGGCCGCGGAACAAACTCGCAACAAAGTCTTTCGCGATGTGGCGAAACCCGAAACGTTTGTCGATCCGCCAGCGTTCATGCAGTTGCACCTCGATGCCATTGCCAAACTGCGCCTCGGCGATGAAGCCGCCGCCATGCAATTGCTCGAACAATCGTCCGCTCAACAAGGCGAAGTGAAGGGCGAAATCAACGGCCAGGCAGTCGCCGGTTTGAAGAACGCGGATGAGCTGATCGCGCCGTTTCTCGAAGTGATCATGATGAAGGATTACGTTTGGGTGCCGTGGCAGCAGGTGAAGTCGCTCTCGATCATGCCGCCGAATGCACCGCGCGATTTGATCTGGGCTGCCGCAAAATTGACGCTCACCGACGGCGTGCAGCGGAGTTGCTATCTGCCGACGTTGTACGTGAACTCCAGCCAGTCAGAAAACAACGACGCGAAGCTCGGTCGTTTGACCGATTGGGCAACGACCGAGAATGGTCCGATCCGGGGCGTGGGGCAACATTTGCTTGTCGCCGGCGATGCCGATTTTGGTTTGCTCGACGTGCGGATGTTTACTTCGACGTAACATCGCAAGCGAACGCGGCTAAGGAGGTCTCGCATGCCAACTCAAGAATTCGCCACCGCCGACATTTCACTCCGCATCGGCGAACATCAACTCAAAACAAAAGTCACGGTGCCGACCGACAACGTTGGACTCAAGCAACTGCTGCCGCTAATGCAATCAATCAGCAGCACCATCGTGCAAATCGGCGAAAAGAACGTCGAAGAAAAAGGGCTGAAGATCAGCTGCCAGAAAGGTTGCGGTGCTTGTTGCCGGCAACTCGTGCCGATCGCGCCGGTCGAAACGCACGCGATTCGCGAATTGGTCGACAACATGCCCGAGCCGCGGAAGACCGAAGTTATCCGCCGCTTTGCTGACGCCAAAGAAAAAATGACCGCGGCTGGCATGTGGCAAAAGCTCGACGAGAGGCAAGATTGGCCCGAAGAGGAAGTCCTCAAGATTGGTGTCGATTATTTCAGGCTGGGTGTGGCTTGTCCGTTTCTCGAAGATGAGTCCTGCTCCATCCACCTCGACCGGCCGATGGCTTGTCGCGAATATCTCGTCACGTCACCAGCGGCGAACTGTGCCAATCCAACCCCTGAAGGTGTGGAGTGGGTGCCGATCCCGGCGAAGGTTTGGACGATTGTTTCGAAAGTCGAGCAATCAAAGTTGGAACCAGCTGCAACGCCGTCGCGCTACTTGCCGTGGGTGCCGCTGATTCAAGCACTCGACTACGCGGCCGATCATGCGGAAGGGCCAGAAAGACCAGGGCCCGAATGGGTGCGGGATCTTTTTAATAAGATTGCGAAGGAAGGGGCCAGGGATCAGGAGTCAGGTGTCAGGGGTCAGGAAGCTTGCAGCCCGCTCCTACCAGGCAACTAATCCCCTGACTCCCGACTTCTGACACCTGACCTCTGACTTCCGACCCTCCCCCATGGACACCAGCTACGAAGAAATTCCCTACGAATCCAAGCCGCATTACCCGATGCACCCCGATTCGATCGGCACGTTGGGAGTGTTGTTTGGGATGAACCCGGCGAAGGCCAGTCGCTGCCGCGTGCTGGAGCTGGGCTGCGCGACGGGCATGAATGTGATTTGTCTGGCCGAAGCATATCCCAACAGCGAGTTCGTGGGCATCGATCTATCTCCCTCGCAAATTGCGGCGGGAAACCAACTCATTGCACAAGCCGGGCTGAAGAACATCACGCTCCGCGCGGCGAGTATCACTGATATTGATGAATCGTGGGGGCAATTCGATTACATCCTTTCGCACGGCGTGTTTTCGTGGGTACCGATGTTCGTGCAGGAGAAGATTTTCGAAATCAGTAAACGACTGCTCACTCCGCAGGGCATCGTCTACATCAGTTACAACGCCTATCCCGGCTGGCATCTGCGGTCAATCGTTCGCGACATGATGCGGTACTACGGTCAGTCGTTCAGCGACCCCGGGCAGCGAGTCGAACAGGCTCGGGCTCTGCTCCATTTTATGGCGACGAGCACGCCGGATTCCAGCAGCCCCTACTCTCGAATGCTTGCGAACGAAGCCGAGGGTCTCAGCCAAGCGCCGGATAGTTACCTGTTTCATGAGCATTTGGAAGAAGTCAATTCACCGCTGTACTTTCATCAGTTCGTCGACCGAGCGAACACGCACGGTCTGCAATTCATGAGCGAAGCCTGGCAGCATACGATCCTCGACGATCTGCCGCAGGAAACGCAAAACGCACTGCAGGGTATTTCACGAGACCTAATTCAGCTCGAGCAGTTCGCTGATTTTTTGACGAACCGTACATTCCGCCGCACGTTGCTGTGCCATGCCGAAGTGCAACTAGATCGCGCTCCGCAGGAAGCGACCATCGCGTCGCTGCTAGTTTCAGCACTCGCGGAGCCGAAAGACGCCGAGCCTGATATCCGCTCGACAGAGCCGATCACTTTTCAGGTGGAACACGGTATCTCGATCAGCGTGAACTTTCCGATTGTCAAAGCAACTCTCGCGCGAATCTATCGCGAATGGCCGCGGGCGATTCCGTTTGAGGAACTGTTCGCTGTGTCGCTCCAAGAGATCGGCGATCCCAACGCCAACATCGCCGAGCAACGAGCCATTCTGGCGACGCTGCTGCTGCGTGGGCATTTATCGCATTTCGTCGCACTGCATCGCGAACCCTTTGAATTCGCAACGCGCGTCACAGCGCAGCCGCGGGCCAGTATTTTGGCTCAAATACTCGCCACGCGCAACCATCAGCTTCCTTCGCGACGGCATAAGCTCGTGCCGCTACAGCCAGCTGAACGTGCGCTCATTTCCTTGTTGGATGGTCAAACAAACGCGGCCGACCTCGTGAAGGCGCTGCTCGCCCAGGCTTCGGAACAATCGCCCACAGCAGAAGCGGCTTTCAAACAATTCGTCGACGAAACGCTGCACAACTTCGCTCGCCAAGGTTTGCTGGTGGGCTAGCGCCAGCGTTGATATCGCCAAGAGTGGCAAACCTGGTAAGGCTTACGGGGCACGTAAAATTGATTTGCGGGAGCCAGCATGTGTGCCGATTGACTTCGTAGGGAGTGGACTTTCCGTGCGCGGAAGGAAGCTCCCTGCTTGCCAGCTTGCTGGCGTGTTGGCTTGAACAAAGAGGCCACGGATTGGCCTCGCCCCCATTCGGTTTTGTCAGGGACGGAATTATGTCGCTGCGAACTCACTGCATCGTCGCCGTTGTTGCTGTTGGCTTTGCTTCGCCCGGCCTCGCGCTGGGTCAGGCGCCGGCAGTGCCGCAGAAACAGGCTACGCTGTGGAGCTTCTTAGGCATTCCGCAGACCTACACCTCGGTTCGCGACAACTGGGACAATCGCAACGGCAACCGGCCGCGGCAAGAACGCAAGCCCAACCTCGTGCGGCTCGCGGATCCCCAGAACCTGGAATCCCCTAATCCCGCGATCAAGAAAGCCGCGGAGATCAAGAAAGAAGAAGATCTCGCGAAGCAGAAGATCAAGGCTGTGAAATACCTGACCAAGATCGGCTGTGGCTGCTACAACCGCGACGGCAGCATCACCGACGCGCTCCTCAAAGCGCTCGACGATTGCACCGAAGAAGTTCGCTACCAAACAGTGAAGGCCATCACGGAAGCTGCGAACGGCGAAGCCTGCGTGAATTGCAAAAACAAAAGCTGCTGCAGCGAAGAGTTGTCGAACAAGCTGTATGAAATGGCCTACGAGCGCGACGACGCAGGTTGCTACCTCGAACCTTCGGAACGCGTGCGTCAAGCCGCTGCCGAAGCGCTGCGGGCTTGCTGCCCCGGCCGTGGCAGCCAGGAGGGGTACATCTTGGATGAAACCGATGGCGCTGTTGGCCCCGGCGGCGAAGTGATCCCGCAAGGCGAGCGTCCTGATGTGATCAATCCAGGCACCGGCGAACGGCCGAACATTCCGCCGCCCGCTCCGCCACAGCCCGCGCCAATGCCGAGTCCTGAACTCGGCCCGGTGCCGTCCCCGCCAACACCGACTCCGGCCCGCGATCCCGCGCCGCGAGTCATTGACGAAACCAACGCCGCCCCGCAACCCGGTCAGCGTTCGAGCCGGCGCACGGCCAACATCTACCACCACCAGCCGAAGATCATCCAAGCCGGAGCAACCTTTCCGGCAGAACCTGCTCCGAAGCTGGAATTGGGCTACGATCCGGATCCAGCGCCGGTTCCTACCGGCGTGTTCACCGAGCAACCTCAGCAAGTTGTCGCTCAACCGCAACAGCGCCCTCTGCCGCAAGCTCGTCCTGCGGCGGAACAACTGGGCGCTGCGGTCACCACCAGCGTTGACCTGCGAAACAACCAGGCCATGGTCAACTTCCCGCAAGGCGATCACGTTAGCGTCGGCACCATTCTGCGCGGTTATCACACATACGCGTTCACCGGCAAACAGCCGGTTGGTGAATTCGTGGTGATTCAAAGCACGCCGGGATTCGCGATCGTTCGCCCGCATGGCCAATCACGGCTGAACAAGTTGGTCTCCGGCGATCAGCTGAGGCTTGCTGAATAGTCTTTACAAGTTCAGCCACACTCTTCCACAATCTTTACCGCGGCCGCTTGTTCTTCGGCGTGCCGCTGACAGCGGATCCATTTCTCGCGGCATGCGGCACCGGGCCTTCGTCATCGCGGGCATCCGCGCGACCAAACGTGCCATTCGCACTTGCCTGTTGTAAGTCGCCGATGCTGGGATCGCCGCGGCCAATATTCGTACCGGCTAAACCACCCACTGCCGTGCCGCCGCCGGCCGTGCCCGCCGCGTGGACGTCGTCGAGGTATTCGTCCGCGTTCTGCGTCGAGATCGCCGCCAGCGGAGCTTCGCTGCGAGAGTGGTTTTCGTTCATCTCCCCTTCCGGCGCGAGTGTATCACGGGGCGATACCGGCCGGCCGCGGTTCAAATTGCTTACCTTGCGGTGGTCGATGGCTTCCGCACAAACCACGCAATGCAAAGCAAAGGGCATCGCTGCCAGCCGCTCCTGAGCGATGTCTTGATTACAGTTTTCACAAATCCCAAAAGTACCGTCATTGATGCGGGCCAGTGCAGCACGCACGTCGGCAGCCATTTGCTCTTCGTTTTCCAGCAACGTGGCATTCAAGCCATGCATGAATTCGTCCGTCCCCATGTCGGCTAAATGCATGGGAGCATTGGACAATTCCGACTCACCCTGACCGCCGCTAGGCTGCCGCGCTTGTTCGGTAACCGACGAAACAACGCCTAGTAAACGATCGTGAAGCTCAACGAGCTGCTGATGATATTGTTCTAACTCCCGCTTCTTCATTGACTTGGCTCCTGATCATCCGCTGGTGGATAGCGGGCATTAGGTCTGCTGGCAGATCTGGCATTCCGCGTCCGACCGTCTGCTTTTGGTTGATCGCAAACGCCGCGCCGTTGTCGACTAATGGCGACTTACTTCCGTTCATTTGCGATGTCATCGTGCGCGGAGCGATGCGACAACCTATTGTGCTTGTGCGAAGTACCAAAAGTTCATCGGGTCATGTGCCAACGTTTCCACTCGCACTTGACGAAACCCGGCCTCGGCCAACATCTGCAAGGCCATCTCCTTCCCCCACATTGCACCCAGTCCGGGCCCGTTCATCGACAGCGAAACCGACATGCAATGCAAACAAGAAATGGTGTAGAGAAACGGCGCGACCGGGTGCTGCATGTCGCTGTGCACATGTCCGCTGCCGGAAATGTCTTGCATCAAGTACAACCCACCTGGCCGCAGTGCCTGAGCAATGTTCTGCAGCACTGCTGCCGGGCGAGCCTGATCGTGGATCGCATCAAAGGCGGTGATCAAATCAAACTTCTGCCGCGCTGTCATCGCCGCGGCATCTTGTGCGCGAAACGAGATGTTGGTGAGTCCGCGCAGCTGCACTTCCGCATTCGCCTTAGCGATCACCTCCGGTGAAAAATCTTCGCCCACAAAGCGACTGCGCGGATAGTGCTCGGCCAGATGCATCATCGCTCGACCACTGCCGCAGCCGACGTCGAGCACATCGATCCCTTGCTGTAGCCGCTCTATCCAGCCGCGGGCGAGCGGCAGAATTTGCTCCACGAGTCCAGCAACCACGCTTTGCAAACTCTCCTCGGCCATCACGTGATGAAAGCGCGGATAGGAAGAATAAGGAATGCCGCGGCCATGCTCAAACGCGGCGACTGCTTCGTCCTCGATCGCGCCGAGAACGGAAACAAACTGGGTCGAGACGGCCAGGTTGTTGGGACTCGCGGCCCGCGTGAGCCAGGCCGCGTGTTCGGGCGGCAGACGATAGGTTTTGTCCGCCGCGTTGTGCTCTACAATGTTGCCGGTTGCCATTGCCCCGAGCCACTCGCGGACATAGCGCTCGCTCAGTCCCGCGGCGTCGGCCAACTGAGCACTCGTGACCCAGTTCAGCCCGGCCAGCGTATCGAACAACTTCACGCGATGCCCGATCGAAATCATCAGCCCCAAACCACTGTGATTGATAATGGTCAACATCTGCTGCGCAAACGCCTCGGTCCGCGTCTGATCCACACTTGCTTGATTCAGTCCCGGCAAACCACACATCTTTCCATCCCTTGCTGCTCAATTTTGCAATAACGAACCTTGAACCTCTCTCAAGCGAAAGGCCGGCCCGGTTGTTACACGATTTCTGTCGCTTGGTTACACCGCCAAGCGGTTCTGCGTGCTTGCCGTGACCACTGCAAGTTGTTTTCTCACGCCGCATCAGCCAGAATTCAGGCCGCTAAACGCGATTTTCCCATTCGCTTCGAATCTCTCCGCGGAGTTGCCATGTTCACTCGCCTCCTCACAGCCGGTTGGTTGCTGTTGGTCGTCGCCACGACTCAATATGCCGCTGCCCAAAATCCGCTCCCTGCGAAAGACAAGTTTCACCTCTTTTTGCTCGTTGGCCAATCGAATATGGCCGGCCGCGGCAAGGTCGAGGAGCAAGACAAACAGCCTCATCCCCGCGTGCTGATGTTGAACAAAGCAGGCGAATGGGTCCCCGCGGTCGATCCGCTGCATTTCGACAAGAGCAGCGCCGGCACGGGCCTGGGCAAGACGTTCGGCCAGCAGATTGCCGAAGCGAATCCGGGCATCACGGTCGGCTTGATTCCCTGCTCCGTTGGCGGCTCGCCCATCGACAGCTGGCAGCCGGGCGTGCATTACAAACCAACGAACAGCCATCCGTGGGATGATGCGATCAAGCGCACGAAACTCGCACTCGAGAAAGGAACGCTCAAGGGCATCTTGTGGCATCAAGGTGAATCGGACTCGAACGCCAAATCAGCGCCCACCTACGAAGCGAAGTTGCACGCGCTAGTGAAAGCGTTCCGCGCGGAAGTGGGCGACGTGCCATTCCTCGTCGGGCAGTTGGGGCAATATGAAGGGATTGCCTGGGAAGAGCCCCGCAAACAAGTCGACGCTGCTCATCAAAACCTGCCGAAGCATCTCCCTCACACTGCCTTCATCAGTTCCAACGGCTTCAAGCACAAGGGTGACAAAGTCCACTTTGACTCCGCGAGTATGCGCGAGTTCGGCAAGCGGTACGCGGACGCGTATTTGAAATTAAAGGATTGACTACAGAGGTACAGAGGACGCAGAGTTCTCTTCCCCTCCGTGTCCTCTGTGTCTCCGTGGTCTACCCCCTCCAAGTATCAAGCTCCCATGAAACGTTACCTCGTTTTCCTTATCGCATTCCTACCCTCTGCCGTCGTCGCCGAACCCGACCAGGCCCTGCTCGATCTCAGTCTCTTCCCGCCCGAGCTCATCACCAAGCCAGGCCCTGAGTACGACGATCAAGTCCGCACCGGTAACATGATCATCGGCATCGAGCGAACGCCGAAGGGCCGGCTCTGGTCTTGCTGGGTCGGCAACGGCGACAACCCCAACGGCTTTTTCATGCTCGCCACGAGCGAAGATGGCGGCGCGAAGTGGTCGCGGCCACGACTGGTGATCGATCCCACCGATCCACCGAACGCGCCGCAGCGACGAGCGCTCGTGGGGAATCTGTGGACCGATCCGCTCGGCCGCTTGTGGCTCTTTTTCGATCAAAGCCTCGGCTATTTCGATGGCCGCGGCGGTGATTGGTACATCCGGTGCGATAATCCTGACGCGGAGGAACCAACGTGGACCAAGCCAGTGCGTTTCGCCGACGGTTGCACGCTCTGCAAACCCACGGTGCTGAAAAATGGCGATTGGCTGCTGCCGGTTTCGCTTTGGACGCGTGATCGCATCGGCCCGGCGATTTTCAAAGATGCCCATCGCGATCTCGATGTCATTCGGATGGCGAATGTGTTTGCTTCGACCGATCAGGGTAAAACCTGGACTCGTCGCGGCGGCGTGGCGTTTCCGGAAACGCAATTCGATGAGCACATGATTGTCGAAAAGAATGACGGCCAGCTGTGGATGCTCGCGCGGACGAAAGAAGGTTTGCACGAAAGCTATTCGAGTGATCAAGGCAAAACGTGGACTGCGCCGCAAGAATCGAAGATCAAAAATCTGAGCGCGCGGTTTTTTATCCGCCGCCTGCAATCGGGCAAACTGTTGCTGGTGAAAAACGGTCCTATTGATGTGCGCTTGCCGCGGCGATCGAATCTATGCGCGTACCTTTCAAGCGATGACGGCGAAACCTGGAGCAAGCCGCTGTTGCTCGACGATCGGGGGTTGGTCAGTTATCCCGATGGCATTCAATCACCGGGTACTCCCGGCAAAGACGATGGGATGATTCACATCCTCTACGATTGGAACCGCCACACCGATGCGGAGATCCTCCTGGCGAAGTTTCGCGAGGAAGACATCATCGCCGGCAAGTTTGCTTCGCCCGGATCTAGAGCGAAAATGCTGGTTAACAAAGCGCATTCGCCGCATTTGCCAAAGGAGATCGTGCCCGATCCGAAATGGGCGAAACAAGCAGCCGAAGATGCCAGGCAGGATTTCAAGAGCATTCCCTACGACGGCGTGAAGCCGAACAGCATGGTCTGCGACACCACGCTGCGGGAGTTGCCCGATGGCTCGTGGATTCTGTTCATGCTCGCCGGCGGTGATAAAGAGCCATCGCCGGAAAACTACACCAGTGTGACGCGTAGCAAGGACAAGGGAAGAACGTGGTCGAAGCTCGAGCGGTTTGACGTCGGCTTTCCCCGCGAAGGGAAAACAATCGGCCAGGGCCCAACGGAATTGATGATTCTGGGCAAGCAGTCCACGCTTTTCTTTTCCACACATTCGAAACACTGGAACAGCGATTGGCGGAGTTGGTTTCTCACCAGTGACGATTCGTTTCAAACGTGGAGCAAGCCGTTCGAAGTGCCGGGCCGATTGAAAGAACGGACCTTTATCCGCAATCACATCGTGACGCGCGATGGCCGCATCTTGTTGCCGTTTCAACATTACATTGGCCCAGAAGATCAACAGAACCGGTCGCCGCTGGAACGTGATTTCACCAACCCGCGCAACGGCGTGCTGCTGAGCAGCGACGGCGGCAAGAGTTGGACCGAGCATGGCAACGTGCGGCTCACACCCAACGATCGCTACTTCGGCTGGGCTGAAAACAGCCTGGTCGAACTCTCCAGCGGCAAGATCGCGATGATCATCCGCGGTGACGGTTTGGGTGGCTTTCTGTATCTGGCGACGTCGAATGACGGCCGCACCTGGCCCGAGTATGCGCGGTCGACACCGATTCCTAATCCAGGCAGCAAAGCAACCTTGTATTCGCTCGGCGGCGACAACGTGGCGCTGCTGCACAATCCGAACTCGAAGCATCGGAGTCCGATGGCACTATGGATTAGTTTCGACGGCATGAAAACCTGGCCTTATCAACGCGTGCTGCAGGCTGAGAGTGTTGATGGTCCGAAGGGGAGGATGAATTATCCCGACGGCTTTGTTTCGGCCGACAAACAATGGCTTCATTTTGCCTTTGATGACAACCGGCATCGAGCGGTGCATTACAGTGCGAAGTTGCCGGTGGTGAAG
Source organism: uncultured Pirellulaceae bacterium (assembly GCA_964394305.1). Taxonomy (GTDB): domain Bacteria; phylum Planctomycetota; class Planctomycetia; order Pirellulales; family Pirellulaceae; genus Anatilimnocola. The sequence continues at coordinate 46,055 of CAYMWL010000026.1, read as the reverse complement.
TGAATATCCCCTCTCGCCGAAGTACCGAGGAGAGGGAGTGAGTTTCTCGCAAAATGAAGCAGCTGAATCATGAATACGTTGCAACTTGCTGTACTCGCACTTTTATCGCTGGCTGCCGTTTCGTCGGCCGCTGATCGTCCTAACGTCCTCTTTCTCTTCGCCGACGACATGCGGGCAGACACGATTGCCGCGCATGGCAATCCGCATATCAGAACGCCGAACTTAGACAGCCTGGCGAAGACCGGCTTCAGCTTTCGCCGCAACTATGTTTGCGGCGGCAGCAGTGGCGCGGTGTGTGTCGCGAGTCGCGCGATGTTGATGAGCGGCAAGGTGTGGCTCAATATCGATAGCAACGGCCTGAAGGGCGAAAAGCTCTTGCCCGAGTTGTTGCGGGAAAATGGTTACGCCACGTTCGGCACGGGCAAGTGGCACAACGGTCAGCCGTCGTGGTTGCGATCGTTCGAGCGGGGCCGCACGATCATGTTCGGCGGTATGTCGGATCATGAAAAAGTGCCTGTGCGCGATTTGGGTTCCGATGGCACGCTCACCAAAGAACGTGTTGGCGAAAAGTTCTCTAGCGAACTCTTTGCCGATTCAGCGATCGACTTTTTGAAATCGCACGACGGGAAGAAACCCTTCTTCGCCTACGTCGCCTTCACGGCGCCACATGATCCACGGCAACCACCGCTCGCCTTTCGCGAACCTTATTACCAAAGTCTGCCGCCGCTCCCCGCTAACTTCTTGCCGCAGCTGCCGTTTGATAACGGCATGATGCAGGGAGGCCGCGACGAGAACCTCAGCGCTTGGCCACGTACTGAGAAGCTGATTCGTGACCAGTTGGCCGAATACTACGGCTTGATCACGCATCTCGATCAACAGATTGGTCGCGTGCTTGCAGCGTTAAAGGAATCCGGCCAGGCCGACAACACGATCATCGTCTTCGCTGCCGACAACGGTCTCGCGCTTGGCAGTCATGGCCTGCTCGGCAAGCAAAGCGTGTTCGAACACAGTATGCGCACGCCGCTGATTATCACGGGCAACGGAATTCCTGCCGGCAAAGAGAGCACGGCGTTCACGTATCTGTTCGATCTGTTTCCCACGTTGTGCGATGTGCTGAAGGTTGATCCGCCAACGAGCCTCGCCGGTCATAGCTTGCGGCCCATTTGGACGGCTGAAAAAAGTGACGTACGCGATTCGGTGTTTCTGCCGTTCATGCAACTGCAACGCGCGGTGCGCGATGAGCGTTGGAAATTGATCGCTTATCCCAAAATCGGCCACTTACAATTGTTCGATCTGCAGAATGATCCGCACGAAACGAAGAATCTCGTCGATGTGGCAACGCATGCTGGCGAACTTGCCCGGCTGCAAAAGTTGCTGAACTCGTGGCAAACAAAGTTCAACGACAAGCTCGAACTGCCGTCGACCAACAAGCAGCCGCCGGCCATCGATCTCACCGGCCGCGAACGAAAGCCGGATCAATGGCAGCCGACGTGGATTGTGGAAAAGTATTTTCAACCGGCCAAATTGAAGTGACTAGTTCGGCACGGTTTCGCCGCCCATGCGCGTGATCATCTTGGCGATTGTTTTCAGATCGGTCGATTCGCTCATAAAGCGCACGCTCCCGTCGCCGAAGCCCAACACCGCGCCGCCTGGGTGAAAGCCATAGATTTCGTCGCCGTTGCGCACGTTGATGGCGTACTGATTGGGCTGGCTCGTGCCGCTCTTGTCATAGCCGTGCAGAATGTGTTCGTTGTTATGGCTGAACGGACTGCCACCTTCCTGACGGCCCGCTAGTTTCTTTTTGGCCGTGCGATAGACCGTGGGTCGCCCCGCATCCTCATCGAGCCAGAACGTGTTCGACAAGCCGTCCGGAATTTCAGCAAAGCGAATGATGAAGTTGGGCTGCATCACCCCTTCGCGATTGGCGGCAGTGCCCGGATCGAGCAAACCGACGTTCCCCAGATCGGCGCTCACGCCGTTCATGATGCCGTAATCGGAGCACGCGGCCTTGGTCGTAAAGCCACGATCCGTGAAATCATCGGTCCGCTTGGCGTTGGGGGTCGAGGGGCAGATATAAGTCTTCACATGCGACTCGACAACGGGCGCATTGACGGGAGCCATCCAATCTTGGTTCCACACATATTTGTCGCTCAGGTTCTTGCCTTCCATGTACGGCAGCAAAAACGCTGCCCAGCCGTGATAGACATTGGTGCGGGGGATTTTCCACATGTCGTGAATGGGCGTACTGGCATGCGGCTTCACGGAACTCGGAGGCAGATAGTTGTGCGTGTCGTGAAAGTTATGCATCGAAAGCATGATCTGCTTCATGTTGTTGATGCACTGCGCACGGCGGGCCGCTTCGCGCGCGGACTGCACCGCGGGAAGCAACAGCGCCACTAAGACTCCGATGATGGCGATGACGACGAGCAACTCGACGAGGGTGAATGCCCGGTGACAGCTTGGTTTGTTGGCAGCGCGTCGCACTCGGTCTCTCCTGGATGCCGCTTCGATCAACTTAAGGAATGTCGATCCGCGGAACCTGATTGGGTTGGGGGGCAACTTGAACCGACCAGGGAGAATGGGCGGCGCTGAAGTAGGCGGGATTGATTCGATTTTGGCGAGGGGGAGCGTCTTCGTTTTCTTCCTGTCCCGGTTTGCCGGTCAGCCATTGCGCGAGCAGTTTGTACTGGCCAGCCGGTGCGCCCGGGGCTGATTCGTAGCATTGAATTTCGAACTTGCCGTCGGCCTGCACCGTCCCGCGCGGAAAGCCGTTTGACCACGCGGTGGGGTCGGGATTCTGCGGATACAAGATCACCGTCGCCCCGTCCGCAGGTTGCCCTTTGACGAACAATTCTCCCGTAACGGGATAGACGATCGGATCCTTCGCACGATCAGCGCTGCAGCCCGTGCATACGAGCAAAGCGATGCCGAGGCATGTGAAAACGAAGTAGCGAGCGAGTGATGAAAAACACATGGAAGCCAAGATAGCTCAGCGACGAAAACTGAAAACGCGTCTTCGCCAAAGCTTCATCAAAGGCTCTCGGCTTCCTCATCGAAGGGCCGGGTTTGCGGTAAGTCGCGACGGTTACGAGGCACAGTCGCCAGCGTAAAGAGAAGCTGGCGACGGTGTTGCTGGCCGCGCGGAGGCCATGCTACGGCTTAGGAATTTTTGCCGTTTTACCGGGCTCGAGGCCAGCCGCTTCGCGGAGCATCTTCAGCACATTCTCGACTTGCTTGTGCGTCTTGGAGTCGTGATTGATGACGATCAAGCCGTTGTATTCCGAGATCGTGCCAATGCCGCCGACGTTGCTCCAACTGGCGGGTTTCACCGCCGTTTGAATCAAGTCCTTCAGCGACTCAGCCCGCTGCTGCGCTTCGGTAAGTGGTGGCCCTCCTTCGGCGCCGCCGAAACCGCCGCCGAAACCGCCGCCCCCCATCATTCCGCCTGGCATTCCACCCAATCCTCCCTCACTGCCAGGTACTCCAGGGATTGACGCACCACCGGGAGGTGCCGCACCAGCGGGGCCTGGGGGCCCGCCTTTCTCACGCTTCGGCCCTTCCATTTCAAGCAAATCACGGCAGTTATAAACGCGCACTTCGCTGGCCCCTTCGAGGTTGGCCATGGTCGACACAATCAAGATGCCGTCGCGCTCGACGTAGGTGAGCCCGCCACCCGAAATGGCCTGCTCCAAGATTAAATCGAGCAGCATGTCGAGCCGCACATTTTTCAGGTTGATGCTGATTGGCGAATTGAGCTCCAGGCCATCATTTTCGATTGCTTTACGATTGATGAAGATCTGCACGTCGCTCGTGTCGGACAAGAACTGCAGTACCTCGGGAAGCGGCGTTTCGACGAACTCCGCCGTCAGTCGCTTGGCCAGTTTTTCCGCGAGCGCACCTTCGCCATTGGCTGCCGCGGGTTGCGAGTTGCTCGCACCTGCCGCGTTATCGCTGGGCTTGGGATTTTGCGCCACCGCCTGCGCCGGCGCGGGGCCGGGCCGTCGTTCGGGCCAAATCGCAATCACACCGAGCGTGAGCAGCACGAGCACTACCGTCGAAAAAGAAGTCACCTTCACAATCCACCTCCTTCGCCTGTTCCGAACGAGAAGAGAAAAGTCAGCGGCCAGACCAGCCGCATCGCCGAATTCCGCCAAAGCCATCTGCACCGCGGTGTCACGATCAACGCCGCGGGCTAGTAAATCGTCGAGTCGATCTTCGAGATGAGCCCGCAACTCCTGCGCAATCACTTCGCGCTGCTCGCCGCGGATTCGCAGCAAGCCCGCAAGGAGCGTCAGGTAATTATCGAACTCGCGGTTGTCCATAAAAACCAGAATAGCGTTACGCCGGTTTGGGCATCACTGCGGCCAACTGCAGCAGCTCGCGCACGCAGGCCGCGTAGTCGAGCCACTCTTGGGCTTGCGTTTTCAAACGTCGCTGACCAGCGGCGGTCAACTCGTACCACTTCCGCTTGCGGCCCGTGTCGTCATCCCACGAACTGCGGATCAACTTATCTTCTTCTAAACGATGCAGGAGCGGATACAACGTTCCCGCAGCGATTTCCACTCGCCCGCCGCTCGCATCACGCACCTGCTTCTGCAGCAGGTAGCCATACTTCTTACCGCTAGCCAAGACCGACAAAATCATCAGGTCCAAGCTGCCGCGGAGCAAATCGCGTTCGAATTTATCCGTCCCCAACTTGTCTGCCATGTTGCATCCGATCTTCGCGAACACCATCCGTCGTGCATCTATGTATAGCGTGCCGATATATCGACTGTCAAGCTATTCGAGGACAGAACTCAGAATGCAGAACACAGAAGTCAGAACTAAGGCAAACCACAAGAACTCCCTTACCCCGGTAAACCGGGGTGAGGGTTGGGGTTCGGGGCTGAACTGGAATAGTTGCAACCATCGCTAGCGACCCAACTGATCTTGATTGCGACCCCGAATTCTTCTAATCACTCCCCATTCATTTCCGACGCAGTGCGCCGAGTTCCCCCATGCATCGCCGAAACTGGCTGGCAACATCGCTTCGTACTTTGGCTACTGCTGCGCTCCTGATCTACGGAGTGAAGGCAGCGCCAGCGCAGCAAGAGATCACGCTCGAAGACCGTTTGAAGGCCGGGCTGAAATGCCGCAAGCCCGAGGAGTTTGCTTTTGTCGCCACCGTCGCGCAGTTTGTTGAGCAAGGCAAATTGAAGACCGATCTGGTCCTCAGCACCTACCGCTACGCTGTAGAAAAACGGCCGGATTTTCCGTTCTACTATTTCCAATATGGCCTGCGTCGTCGCGCTGCAGCGCTCGGCGTCGAGATCTAAGTCCACCGACAAAACTATTGTTTGGAACCAGGCTCGTCGGACTTGGTTTTCGAATCTGCGTCGGCTGTTGGCTTCGGCGCTTCCGCTCCTTGAATCACCACGGGCGGCTGCGGCGAAGCAAACTTGATGCCCTCTGCAGCGAAGCGTTCGAGCAGCCACAAATTGATCGACTGCTGAATGTCCATGCACAGATTGAAGTCGGGAGAGAGCACGAAATAAACCGTTTCGAACTCCAGCGACGACGCCGCAAAGCCCTTGAAGTGAGCGCGATCGAAGCGGATGTTGGCTTCGCGTTCGACGGCTTCGCGGAGCATCTTCGAGATGCTCGCCACTTTCTCCGTCGGCGTTTGATACGTCACGCCGATCGTGAAGACAATTCGCCGCTCTTGCATCCGCTTGCAATTACGAATGCGGCTCTTCAGCAAGTCGGCGTTCGAAATGATCAGCTGTTCGCCCGACAAACTCCGCAGGTGCGTCGTCTTGATGCCGATCTTTTCGACGGTCCCCATTTGCTCGCCGACGATGATGAAGTCGCCGAGCACAAACGGCTTGTCGAGCATGATCGATAGGGACGCCAACAAATCGCCGAGCACGTTCTGCGCTGCGAGCGCCACGGCAATGCCGCCGATCCCCAAGCCGGTGACCAGCGCGGAGACGTTAATCCCCAGGTTTTGCAACACCAGCAGCGCAATAACGGTCCAGAGCGCAAGTCGACCGAGAAAGCCGAGCGTCGTGACCGTAGTCACGCCAGCGGCATTCTCCGCGAGATTTTTCTGCGAATATCCTTTGATGAGCAGCGACAACAGCGCGTTGCCGGTGAGGGCGGCTTGCAGCAGCACGGCAACTGTCGCTGCCGTGTTGATGATCACGGTTGTTTTCGGCGGCAGCGCCAGTAACAACGTGCCGACGAAGAGCGAAATACCGAAGAGGAACCAAATCCGGATGCTGGCGATCGCGGCGACCACCAGGCTCCCCGTGTCAGTCGCAAATTTTTCATTCAGCTTTTGCAACCGCGAAACCAGAATCATTTGGATCAGCTTGGCCAGCAGAAACGTCGCCAGCGCTGCAGCGACAGCAATGATCCATTGTCGGATCGAATTGCCGTAGAAGACGAGTTCCAAATCGGCGGCGATCTTGTGCCAGTTGATGGGCATATCAATCCGAGGTGCAAAAACTAGGGCGCTAAAAATTGTTCGTTGATAAACTTCGCCGCGTCATCCCAACGCTTCGCGGCTGCGGCGAAATCGACCGGCATGGCTTTGACGGTTGCTGGTGTTTCGGCGCGGGGTTTGAACGTTACTTGCTTGTTCAGCGGGATCTGCGCGCTGGCGCCTTTCGCTAGTTTTTCTTCCACCTCGGCCGAGAGCAAATAGTCGACCAACTTTTTCGCCTCGGCTGGATGCGGGCAGCCTTTGACGATCCCCAAAGTGTTGGGAATGAACAGCGTACCCAGTTCGTCATCGCCGCGATCCGGGTAAACAATTCGTACGTCGCTGCCACGATCCACCTCAATCAGAGCATCGTCGGTGTCGGTCAAGCCAAACGCGATGTTTCCCGCTGCGACCGCTTCGGCGACTTGCTTGTTGCCACCCAAAACCTGTACTTGGTTCTCGCGCAGTTTCAGGAAGAATTCTTTCGCTTTTTCGTCACCCAAATTGGCGAACAGACAAGCGGCATGTGTTGCCGTGGTGCCGAACAGCGGCTTAGCGATCGCGGTTCGCTTCCGATACTTCGGATTGGCCAGATCGTAAATCGATTTGGGCATATCTTCTGCGTAATTGAGCAGGCTAGTGTAGTTCACGATCAACACGCGAGCCCGTGCGGCAAACCCATGCCAGTTGCCGTTGGGCGAACGGAACAGCTCCGGATAATGTTCTGCCTGCGACGAGCGATACACTTCGAGCAGGCCGCGTTCTTCGAGCCGCAGCGTATTCAGAATCTCGTTGTTCCAAAACACATCGCACCGCGGCCGCGAGGCTTCGCTGATGATCGCTTGCGTCAAACCAACGGTTTTCGTGCTTTCCAGATCGTACTTACCGAGCGTTTTAATCTTGGTTTTGTCGGTAAAGTCATTTAGCACCGGCTCCGAGAATTCGCGATCGAGGGCTGCATAGACGACAACCTCGGGCTGTGGTTGGCAGCCGGTCAGCAGCAGGATTCCCAGCAAGAGCAACGTAGTGATTTGGCGGCTCAGCATGTCGAACGTCTTTCCAGTGATATGCACTCCTCATCGCACGCTCATTATGCCTTGCGTGTCGCATTCGCAGGAAGGTGGTAGGAAATTCGACCGCTGCGCTTGGCGGCCAGATCGGCAGCGATCAAAATCGGAACATGCTCAAGCTACTCAAAGCAATCTTCCTTGGCGAAGAACCGGACTTGGCCGCGCTGCCACCGCAAGCGCAATTGCCGTTTCAACCAGTGTTTGCCAACTATCCGCGTCAGAACGGCTTGCCAGTGGAGTTGTTGCAAAAGCGGTGGAAGCCCCATCCGTTCGGCGTCACGCCGTTCGTCATCGCGCTGCCGCCGCAGTTTTCCGTTCGCTTTGCTGCCGATGGCACGTTGCAGGCGGCTGTCGATCGACCTGAGCCGGAACTCACTGCGAAGTTGCACGGTGGGTTTGATGCCAATCCAAACCTGGCGCTCGATTTTGTCAGTGATCAGGCCGAGCAACGAGGCCTGCCTGTCCACAACGTCGGTTGGTATCGTTGCTTTTACGATCCGGGACAAGCCGATCCGTATGCCGTGGCGCTGCGGATGTTTGTCATCGGTTTGCCGGGGGGCGTCATTGCGCTCAACTTGTGGGGGACCCGCGAGACGGCCGCGACTCCCTTGTTGAACGAAGTTCGCAAGATGCTGCCGCATCTGGTCGGCAGGCTGGGGCAGGCTGGGGCAGCCACAGGATTGATTATTTTCAGCTGATTACTTTGGCCGATGAAATTCGTCGTAGGCCTTGTTGAGCTGATAGTGAATCTCGCCAGTGATTGCCCGCGGCTTGCCGTCGTAGTTGGCGGGAATCGAAAACGGCTCAGGCTTCGGCAGTGTGGTCCCCAAGCCTGGTTCTCGGCTCGCAGCGATTTTTTCGGGATCATCAGGCAAGCGCAAAATCGTATCCGGAATATCGCCGAACGGAGCCTGCCAGCCTTTCAGATGAGTTTTCCCTTCCATGGGAACGCCGTTCGGAAAGTAGTGATACACCTTGCCGTTCATCAGCTTCGCGCCACTCACCAGCACTTTGTTCTGAAACCGCTCATCGATCACGAGCGGCTTGTCGCTCGCGTTGGAAATGAACAGCCGCGGCGGGCCCGCATCGCTCGATTCGCGAATCTTCACACCGGCGGGAAGCGACTTTTCATCCACTTTCAGCGTGTACATATAGCGCGAAGGAGGCGGCGCTGGTTTGCCGCGCCCTTGGGCGATGAGCACTTCACCCCTGGTGACCAGCAGGACAGCGAGGATCAAAAAACGGGGCATGGCTGTTCTCCCGGGAGCTGAATTCGTGAAATAAGCGCTCTTTCGTCACTGCAGCCCTGCAATTCGATTCTACAAGTCTAACCCGTAAGTGATGCACTGGGCTGGTTTCCTCCGCTTGCGCGTCAGGCTGGTGAACGGTGAACCACACGGCATCAGCCTCCTTTCTGCCATAAATGCTAGCCGAACGGTGTGTCGGGAGTTTAAATTAGCTGTAGCTCTTCGCGAGCCGTGCCGCCGTCTACCTTTCCGGCGTCGGCCACTTATCTAACTAAGTTGTCAGCATCGGCAGAAACGTGGCTGCTGTAAGTACCAGTTTTCATCATCTGCCGATGGGAGTTGATTTATGTCGATCGTCGCCTGTCCCCGCTGCCGGGACGAAGTCACGTTGCCAGCCCGCCTTTCGCCGCAAGCGCGCGTTCGCTGCCCGCTCTGCCGCGATGAATACACGTTGTCCGAAGCCTTGGCCAAAATGCCGCCGATGCTGATCGTGCTCGATGCAGGCCCAGACGCCGATGTCGGTGGCTATGGCGAACCGGAATACAAAGTGGCTGGCGACGCTGCACCCGCGATGGGCGTGTTCGACAGTTCGCCTGCTGTTGGCGATGCCCCCGCCATGCCGCGGGCTGGCGTAAAAGCCGGCGCACGCCCCAAGAAGAAATCGGGTGGCGGCGCCGTGAGTCAAATCGTGCAAGTGGTGCTCGGCGGCATCGGCGCCTTCGCGCTGTTCAATCCCATTGCCTGGCACTTGATGGACCAAGATCCATTCTCGATGGGACCAATTGTGGCCAAGTACGTCCCGGCAGTCGTACCGGTGAAGTATCGCGGCACTACGCCCTCTGGAGGTGGCAATACCAAGGGGACCGACCTGGCGAACAACGGCGGCAATGCCAAGCCGCCGGTTCCGGCCGTCGTACAAAACAAGAAGAGTAACGGCAACGTGTTTGATACCGGTGACAAGTTCAAGAATCTCGATCCCAACGAGATTAAACCGATGATCGACCCGCTTGATCCAGGCGGTGCACCGGTCATTCCGCCGGAACCGGAGGTCATGATCGACGATCCGCTCAATCCCAAACCGACACCGGTCAAGCCGATGGTGGATAAGCCGGTCGATTTCACTCCGCCGATGCCGAAGCCGGTCGACCCCAACGCTAAGACTCCGGTGAGCTCGGCCGACATCACCACGGCCTATGCTTTTGCTGTCAACAAGCGCGAAGACTTTGAAGCAGCGGGCAGCGAAGAACCCGCCGTTCGTAAGCAGAAGGGGAAAGACCTGTACGAGGCCGCTGCTCAGCTTGGCAAGCTCTGCGCCGAGGCCGACATGACCGAAGCCGAAAACGCCGACAAGCTGTCGCTGATCAAGGACGAGTTGACGATGAAGATGACCGGCAACGGCGTACGTTTGACGATGCTTGCCGTGTTTGCCGATCCCAGCCTGGCCGACGATTCGAAAGAAGAAGGAATTGCGGTGGGCGGCGTGATCAAGGACTTCAAAGACTTGGGCGCAACCAAGGAAATGACCATCGAAGTCACTCGCCAGAACGGCACGCTCTTCACACTTCCGATCGTGACGACCAAGAACTTTGAAGAGGAAGGGGCCAAGATTGGCGACAAGGCCATTGTCCTCGGCAAGATCGTTCGCGATCCCAAAAAGGACCTGCCGAGTTACAAAGGCGAAGCCCCGCAAGTGATCCAGGCCGGACACACGACGCTGGTGCCTGCTCCCTAGGGTGCTCAGCTCGCGCAGCGAGAAGAGCACCGCAGTTCTACTTTTTCAGGGACGCCAACAGCGCTTCGAGCGCTTCCAAATCGACAGGCTTCGTCAGGTGATAATTGAAGCCTGCTTGAAGTGCCTCTTGGCGATCAATGTCGCGGCCATATCCGGTGAGGGCAATGAGAATGGGCTGCGGTCCGTGTGTCCGCTCGCGGACTGCCGCTGCCAATTCGTAGCCAGACATTTCCGGCATCGCAATGTCGGATATCAAAATGTCGGGCTGCAGTGAAGAAATCACTTCGAGCGCTGCAGCGGCACTAGAAACATTGTGCACATGCTGCCCGAGCTTCTGCAGCAGGCGACCGAGCAAGTAGCCGGCCGACTCGTTGTCGTCGACAATCAGAATGCGATACGCCGGCACATTACGCTGCGGTACAAACGGCGCGGTTACTTCCACGGGTCTGCTGGCCTGCGGATTTTCGAGTAACAACGGTAAACGCACGATGAATTCGCTGCCCAAGCCCAACCCTTGGCTGCGGGCTTCGATCGTGCCGCCATGCATTTCGACCAGCGTTTTGACCAGCGTCAAACCGATTCCGAGCCCGCCGTGCGAGCGCGTGTGCGAAGTGTCGACCTGCGCAAAGAGCTCAAATACTTTGGTCAGCATTTCCGGGGGAATACCGACTCCGTTATCCCGCACACGAATCAAAGCCTGAGCGTTGAAGCGTTGGAGCCTGAGTTCGATGCGGCCGTGGGCCGGCGTGTATTTGGCGGCATTGATCAGCAAGTTGCTGATGACCTGCGCGAGGCGAACCTTGTCGCCGTCGAGCATCATCGGCTGATCGGGCAGGTCCAGTTCCAATCGATGCTTCGCTTGCTGAATCATGGGACCGGCGACATCGAGCGCAGTGTCGATCACGTCGTTCAGATCAATCGCTTCCCGCCGCAGATTCATTTTGCCGCGCGAAATCCGCGAGACATCGAGCAGATCGTCGATCAGACGAATCAAATGCTGCACTTGCCGCAGCATCATGGCCCGCAGTTCCGCATTTTGCTCCGGCGTGCTCGTCACCGGGTCGAACAATTGCAACGCAGCGGAAAGAGGCGCCAGCGGATTGTGTAGTTCGTGCGCGAGCATCGCGACGAATTCGTCTTTCATGCGGTCTGCTTCGCGGAGCGCTTCCTCCGCGCGTTTTCGTTCGGCAATTTCGGATTGCAGCGTTTCGTTGACCCGCGCGAGTTCCGCGGTTCGTTCCGTGACCCGCGCTTCCAGATCTTGATTGGCGCGGCGGATGACTTCTTCGAGCCGCGTACGCTGCAGCGCATAGCGCATGGCTCGCTCCAGCGTATCGGCGGCGAGTTGATCCTTGACCAGGTAATCGACCGCCCCGGCCTGCATGGCTTGCAAATCGATTTCGCGTTCGCGTTGCCCGGTGAGCACGATGCTGGGGGCGGCACAACCCAGCCGTCGCGCTTCGGCGATCAATTCCAAACCGTTACGCTTGCCCAGGCGGTAATCAATGAGATAAAGGTCGTGATGGCACTCGACGAAGGCCCGCGTCGCCGAATCGTAATCCGCGACCCGATCGAGCGTGTAGGCTCCCTTGGGAAACTCGTCAAACAGTTCCTTCGTCAGTATGTAGTCGTCTTCGCCATCTTCGATGAGCAAGACGCGCACCGGCCCATCATCCATTGGCTTCACCATCGTGTCCGGCCGGCAGTTCCACAATTTCAAGCCAATACTTGCCCAGCGTGCGCACCACGTCGACCAGCGACGTAAACGTCACCGGCTTCGTAACGTACGACTCGGCGCCGAGGTCGTACGTGCGGACGATATCTTCCTCGGCTTTCGATGTGGTCATCACGACAACGCGAATGTTTCGCAGCCGCGGGTCGGCTTTGATTTCGCGGAGCGCTTCGCGGCCGTCTTTTTTGGGCATGTTGAGATCGAGCAGAATCAATCCCGGCCGCGGCGACGAAGCCGGATCGGCGAACTTGTTGCGGCGGAACAAATAGTCCATCAGTTCGGCGCCGTCTTCGACAAAGCGGAGATCGTTGGCCAGGCGACTTTCGCTGAAGGCCTCGAGCGTCATTTGGCGATCGTCAGGATCGTCGTCGGCCATCAAGATCGTGATTGGTTTTCCTTCGCGGTTCATGCGGATTGCTCCTGCGGTGTGAGTTGGTTGTGGTGCTGTTGAATGGGCAGGCGGAACACAAACCGTGAACCTTCGCCAGGTGTGCTAAATGCCGTAATGCTGCCGGAATGCCGTTCGACAATCTTACGACAAATGGCCAGCCCCATGCCGGTCCCTTGATACTCGTCGCGACCGTGCAAGCGTTGAAACAGCTCGAAAATCCGGTCGACATACTCTTGCTCAAAGCCGATCCCGTTGTCCTGCACGGTAATTTCGCATTGCATCGGCGTGCGACCCGCATCACCGTTGTCGGAACTCGCGCCCGCGGGAACCGGAATGTTTTGCGCCGTGACTTGCACAATCGGCGGCACACCCTGTTTGTGAAACTTCAATGCGTTGCCAAGCAGGTTCTGAAAGAGCTGCCGCATCTGTGTTGGATCCGCTTCGAGATGCGGCAGCTTGCCGATTTCCAGCCTGCCGCCGACATCTTGCAGCCGACCTTCGAGATCGCCGGCGACTTCTTCGGCAATTTCGTTCAGGTCGACTGCACTGAACGGCTGAGCTTTGCTCGACACCCGCGAGTAGGTCAACAAATCATCGATCAGTCGTCGCATGCGGCCCGCCGAAGAGAGCATGCGCTGCAAATAATCGGTTCCCTTTTCACCCAGCTGTTGATGACAGAGCGATTGCAAGCGATCGCCAAAGGCTTGGATCTTGCGAAGCGGTTCCTGCAAGTCGTGCGAGGCGACCGAAGCAAACTGTTCCAATTCGCGATTGCTCCGCCGCAGTTCTTGCGCCGCGGTCATCGCGGCTTTTTCCGCCGTGGTCCGAATGATCACTTCCTCGCGGAGCGCTTTGTTGCTGGCTTCGATCTCCATCGTGCGCGCCTGAACACGTTCTTCCAGCCGCTCTTTGGATTTTTGCAGCGCCTCCGAAAGTTGCTCGCGCTTTTCGAGATCGCGGCCGACAAGCCAATAACTGACGATAGCCAGCCCCAAACCGAGCACTGCCGTCACCAGCCCCGTCGAGAGCGCGAGCCAATAGCTGGTTTGGGATTCCTTGTGGCGTAGAACCAGTTCAGCCCGCTCGCGGACTTCCATTTCTGCAATCGCTTCGCGGACCTGGTCCATCACCTGCTTGCCGTGCCCCTGCACAATCCGGTTGCGAACCGCTTCGCGACCTTCGGCCCGTTGAATGTCGAGCGATTCCCGGAGGTATTTCATGCGTTCCGCGATGGCATCATCCAATTCCTCAAAGTGCTTTCGACGGTCGGCGTCCACCGCCATGATTCTCTTCACGGACTTGAGTTTGTCGTCGAGTGCGAGAAGCGCCGATTCGTAAGGCCCCAGGAATTTTGGGTCTTCCGTGATCAAGTAGCCGCGTTGACCGGTTTCGGCATCGATCAGAATCGTTAACAGCAGACGTAATTCCTCGAGGGCCGTATGCTGCCATTCCACGGCCTGGGCATTGCGGTGCATTCGCTGCAGATTGACAAACGTCAGCGCCGTATTGGCCAAAATCGCCACGATGACCATCAAGAATCCGAACAGCAGACTCTTATTAAAGACTTGATTAGGCATGGAAGGAGGGGAATGTCGGCCGGCAATCAGCGATTCGATTTGGAAGACAAGTTGGAGTTCGACTTCGTCAAGCTGGATTCTGGCGCTGGCGCCCCATCCGCGCCGTGATTGGCCAGGGCTGTTTGCAATTCTCGCAGGGCATCGACCAATTCGTTGATCGCTGCCGGAAAGTTATTCTCTTCGGCGGTGTCGTGCTCTGCCGTCGCAGCCAGATTTTCGAGTGTGACGGCAGCCAACACCGCCCGCGTTGCACCGAAGTTCAGCACCAGCCCTTTCAGGGTGTGAGCCGCGCGCTTCAAGTTGGGAAAATCATGCTTGGCGGCACTTTCATGAATGGTTGCCAGGTACTGCGGCGCGTCTTCGGCCAGCAAGCCTACCATATCCAGGAACAAGGAACGATCGTTGCCCATCCGTCGTAAAGAGCCGGCGTAATCAAATATGGCGGCCATGATCTCTACTGCCTCTCAAGCTGCACGGATCCCTGGGTTTTCATCCTACCTTTTTCGATCATCGACGGTCGAGATGGAGATGACCTTCCCTTGTTTATCGACCATCACGCGGATCATCACTCCGGCTTTGAGGTCTGCCAACTTGCCCGGTTTTCCGTTGACCGTAATCCGGGTCATTTCGTTCGGCTTGAAGGAATGCTCCTTGCCGTCTGCAGCGCGCAACGAAACCTGCCCAACTGTGGCCGAAACGACGGTCCCCTCGACGACTTGTGGATCGACGTTTTGGACCCACAGGCCATCGGCGGCCTGCACTTTATTCTCTGGAGCAAGGCAAGCCGGACTGACCGCAGCAGCGACAAGCGACGCAACAACAAGCAAGCTGTAATGGAACATGACCTGAACCTCCCGTGCAACGAACCGCCGACCCGCGCACTGCGGATGCTAAGGAAACCGGTTGAAAGCAATTGTTGGGCCAAGCTCGCTGCGCCTTCCAACGAAGCTCTCCGAAATGGCCGTTAATCCTTTGACAGAAAAGGCTTACGAATTAGCCGCAAGTCGCCGGCTACGCTGGCAGGCAAGCGGTTTTAAGCCGTTTTGGTTTCCCGGCATCGCACTTGGTCGCAGCGAACGCACCTGCCATTGCCGTTGACCCCTCGCACCGAGCCCCTAAAATGAGGCCTCAAAATTGCGAACTTTTTCAATTCTTTCCGCCTCCGTTCAATACCATGACCGCAGCCGCCCCCACGCCCGACGATTCAACGAACCAAGAAGGTGGACACGAAGCCGCCCGCCGGGAGAAGATGCGCAAGCTGATCGGCATGGGAATCGATCCCTGGGGTCAGCGGTTTGACGATCGTCTGCTGATTGGGGATATTCGCGCCAGAGCGAGTGAAATTCTGTTTCACAAGGAAGACGGCAGCGCGATCGCGCCGCCGTCGCGCGAAGCCCAGCCCGATCTCGACTTCCGCAAGTGGCTCGCCGATCAAGGCAAGGGCGAGTTGAAGGGCCCCAAGGTCCGCGCTGCTGGCCGTATCGTGCTGCAACGCGATGCCGGCAAGCTGCGGTTCATCAACATTCAAGATTGGACCGGCCGGATTCAATTGATGGTCGGCCAGGCTCAGGTGGGCGAAGAAAGTTGGAAGCTCGCCGAATGTTGCGATCTGGGCGACCTGATCGGCGTCGATGGCGAATTCAAATATACGAAGACCGGCGAGCCCACCATCTTTGCCGAGAAGTTGCACTTCCTCGGCAAGTGCATTCTGCCGCCGCCCGATAAACACGCGGGCCTCGCCGATCAAGAGCTGCGGCATCGGATGCGTTATCTCGATTTGCTCTATACCGAAGGAGCCCTGCAACGCTTCTTGAGCCGCACGAAGGTCGTCGCTTCGATTCGCAACACGCTCAATCTGCAGGGCTACTGCGAAATCGAAGGGCCCACGCTCCACACCATCGCGGGCGGCGCTGCAGCCCGGCCGTTCAAGACCCATCACAACACGCTCGACATGCAGTTGTTCCTGCGGATCGCGCTCGAACTCCACCTGAAGCGGCTGCTCGTCGGCGGCATGGAACGCGTTTACGAACTAGGCCGCGTCTATCGCAACGAAGGCATCAGCCAAAAGCATAATCCTGAGTTCACGATGCTCGAGGTCTATCAAGCCTTTGGCAATTACGAAACGATGATGGATCTGACCGAAGCCATCATCTGCAATGCGATCAAAGTGCTCGACGGCAATTATGTCCGGCCGTGGGGCGACAAGCAGATCGATTTCACGCCGCCGTTCCAACGGCGAACGTACGACGAACTCTTCCGTGAATGCACCGGCGTTGACCCGCAAGATACTGCCGCGGTGAAGGCGCTGGCTGACAAGATCGGTTTCGAAACAGCGAACAAGCATCCCGACGTAATCAAGAGCGAAGTCTTCGAAGAAAAGGTCGAAGACGCGCTCATCGGCCCGATCTTTGTCACCGATTATCCGTCTAGCATTTGCCCGCTCACCAAGCGAAAGACGAGCAATCCCGCCGTCGCCGAGCGGTTCGAACTTTTTGTGCATGGCATGGAGGTCGCCAACGCCTACACCGAGTTGAATGATCCCGATCTGCAAGAACAACTCTTCAGCCAACAACTCGCCGGCCAGGCCGCCGACGACAGCATGGCCAAGATGGACACCGATTTCGTCCGCGCGCTGAAGTTCGCGATGCCGCCAGCCGGTGGTCTCGGCATCGGCATCGACCGGCTGGTAATGCTACTCACCAACACGCAATCAATTCGCGACGTGATTTTGTTCCCGGTGCTCCGGCCGGAGTAGGCCGAAAGCGATCACTCCACCTCAAACTTCACACCTTGCGCCAGAGGCAAGTTGTTGCCGAAGTTGACCGTGCACGTTTGCCGGCGCATGTAGGCCTTCCAAGCATCGCTGCCGGCTTCTCGACCGCCGCCGGTTTCTTTTTCGCCGCCGAAGGCACCCCCGATTTCGGCGCCACTGGGGCCGAGGTTCACGTTCGCAATGCCGCAATCGCTGCCGGCGACGGAGAGGAATCTTTCTGCTTCTCGCATGCGTTCGGTGAAGATCGCGCTCGATAGTCCTTGCGGCACGTTGTTGTGCAGGGCAATCGCTTCGTCGAATTCGCGATACGTCAGCACATATAGAATCGGCGCGAAGGTTTCTTGCTTCACGATTTCCATTTTCGAATTGGCACGGACGATTGTCGGCTGCACATAACAGCCCTTCCGTTCAATGCGCGAACCGCCGCAGAGAATCTCTCCACCTTGTTTTTCGATCGTAGCAATCGCGGCGGTGAATTGCTTCACAGCCTTTTCGCTGATCAGAGGGCCCAGCAGCGTTCCGTCTTCCCAAGGCAAGCCCGCTTTCACATTGCCATAGGCATGTGTTAACCGGGAAACAAGTTCCTCGGCGCGCGACTCATGCACGATCAGACGGCGTAACGTCGTGCAGCGTTGCCCTGCGGTGCCGACGGCCGCGAACAAGATCGCTCGGACTGCGAGATCAAGATCAGCAGACTCCGTCACAATGCAGCCGTTATTGCCGCCCAGTTCGAGCAAACTGCGGCCCAATCGCTCGGCTACCGTAACGGCTACGCTCTTCCCCATCGCGGTGCTGCCCGTGGCCGAAATCAGCGGAAAACGCGCATCCGCGGCGAGAGCCTGACCCACCTCGCGATCGCCGACGCAGAGGTTCAACACTCCGGCTAAACCGCGCGGTTCGAGCACATCGTTCACAATGTTCTGAACCGCAATCGCCGTGAGCGGAGTGAGGTGCGATGGCTTCCAGAGCACCGGATCGCCGCAGACCAGCGCGAGCGCGGTATTCCATGCCCAGACCGCAACTGGAAAATTAAACGCCGTGATCACGCCGACGCCGCCCAGTGGATGCCATTGTTCCATCAGCCGATGATCGGGGCGCTCGCTGGCAATCGTCACGCCATACAGTTGTCGCGACAAGCCGACGGCAAAGTCACACATGTCGATCATTTCCTGCACTTCGCCGAGGCCCTCGCTGCGGATCTTGCCCGCTTCGAGCGTGACTAGCAGACCGAGGTCGTCCTTTTGTTTGCGCAGTTGCTCGCCGATCAAGCGGACGATTTCACCCCGCTGCGGCGCGGGCGTCTGCCGCCAACTGGCAAAGGCAGCATGCGTGTTGCTGGCAGCGATTTCGTAATCGGCAATTGTTGCGGTGCGAACCTTAGCGATGACTTCGCCGGTGGCGGGATTGAGCGACTCAATCTCCTCGCCGTGGGGCCTAACAAGCCAGCGCGCCGCATACACGCCGCTGTTGTTGTCACGCAGTCGCAGGCGTCCGAGCAAATCTTGCCACATGTCTTCATCCACTTCTGTTTGAATGGGAGGGCGAGGCTCCAGCCGAGCCGTCGCGGCGAATTGACGTCGCGCGCTGCACACGGCTCCGCGGGAGCGTCGCCCTCCCAAGAAACTCGCCTTCCTAGATCGTTCCCAACACCTCATCAATAATCTTCACCGCTGTATCCACCTCCTCACGCGTCACCACCAGCGGCGGGCAGAAACGCAGGGTGCTGCTACCGCAACCGAGCATCAACAGCCCACGGCGAAAACAGGCTTGCACCACCGCATCGCGCTCGGCCGTCGCGAACTCTTTCGTCTCGCGATTCTTCACCAGTTCCATGCCGACCATCAACCCGATTCCACGCACATCACCGATGAGTGTGTGTTTGCCTTTCAGCTCATTCAACCGCTGCATCAGATAACCACCGACGTCGCGGGCATTGGTCATCAAACTTTCTTCGAGCAGTTCAATGGTCGTCAACGCAGCCACGCATGAAATCGGATTGCCGCCAAACGTGCTGGCATGCGAACCAGGGCCCCAATCCATCAAGTCAGCGCGAGCGATAATCGCGCCCAGCGGCAAGCCCGATGCAATCCCTTTCGCCAGGCAGATGATATCGGGCACGACGCCCCAATGCTCCATCGCAAACATCTTACCCGTACGGCCCATGCCCGATTGCACTTCATCGACGATATACAAAATGCCGTGCTTCTCGGCGAGCGCTTTCAACTCGCGATGAAATTCCGGCGGCGGCACGATGTAACCACCTTCGCCTTGAATGGGCTCGACAATGATGCCAGCCACTTCATTCGGCGGCACCGTGCGACGGAACAAGTCCTCGAGTTGATTGAGCGTGTTCAAACAACACTTGCCGCCATCAACAACCGAACATTCGCCCCGCTGCGGGCAGCGATAGCAATTCGCATAGTCGATGTGCGTGACCTGCGGAATGAGCGGCGCAAAGCCGCGACGCTGAACCACCTTGCTGCCGGTCAGCGACAGCGCGCCCATCGTGCGGCCATGAAACGCACCAAAGAACGCGATCATGTGTTGCCGGCGCGAGTGATAACGAGCCAGCTTGAACGCCGCCTCGACACTTTCGGCGCCGCTGTTCGTAAAGAAGACCCGCTTATCGCCGGCGCCGGGCGCCAACTGGGCGAGTTTCTTCGCCAGGTTGCCTTGCGGGGCGTAGTAAAAATCCGTCCCCGACATGTGGATCAGCTTTTTCGCCTGCTGCTCGATCGACGCGACGACGCGCGGATGGCAGTGGCCCGTCGAACAAACGGCGATGCCGGCCGTGAAGTCGAGAAAGCGGTTGCCGTCGACATCTTCGATCATCGCCCCTTCGCCCCGCTCGACGGCCAGCGGATAAACGCGGGTGTACGAGGGCGAAGTGTAGCGTTCGTCATCCGCAATCAACTGCTGGCCGCGCGGACCCGGCAGGTCGGTGTGAATCCAAGGTGTGGGCAAAGCTTTCGCCGGCTTGGCGATTGGCGTATTCATGGCATCTCTCCTTCTTGGGTTAGCAGTAACCCGTGCGCAGCAACACCCTCTGCTGAGCAAATCCAAGAGCCCAGGTGAATCCTACGTCTTCACGAGGGAAGGGCAAGGACAAGAGATGCCCAGGAGGATGGCTGGTCCGTATTTGCGGGCAGTTTGGCCCGCTGCTAGACTCGTTTTCCCACCAAACTCGGCTGCCAGTGCCTGCTGTCTCATCACTTTCGACTTGAAGATCTCTCTCATGCTAAAGCACTTTCTCACGCTGGTTTGCCTATTGATTCCAAACACGCTGCTCGCGCAGGGGCAGACCACTCCAGCGTCGCAGACCAAGCCGGTCCTCAAAGTCACGCCCGGCCAGGTGATCATTCCGTTCGACCGCATGCAGCGGCCGTGGGGCGAACTGATCCACATTGATTTGAAAACCCGCACGGGCCAATTCCGCCGCGAGAACAACGACGAGATCGTCACGTTTACAGTCATGCCCTATGCCGAGTTGCTGCATCATGCGACGCTCGGTGATCTGCAGGACTTTCGCGTCGGCGAGCGAGCCATTTTCCGTTTGCACGAAAACGAACAAGGGGAATGGGTTTGGCTGACGTACATTCAAGACGAAATGAACATGCTGAACGGCCACAAGGAGTTCTATCATGTCGACAAACTTGACGCTGAGCAGGGCCAGATCATCGTCACGCAAGGGAACGCCGACAAGAGCTATGTTCGTGAGCAGGGCATCGTCATCAACGTCGACAAAGAAACCCGCTATTGGAAAAACGGCGCTGCCGTGAAGTTCGCCGACATCCAAATCGGCGATATAATCAAATCGAAATCCGCAATGGGCAGCAAGTGAGTCTGCGCGTGGAATTGCTCGACGGCGAAATTACCGTTCGCAAGGACGATAAGGTTATCGGCAGCAAAAAGTTGCCCGCGCCGCGCACGCTTTCTCAGCCAGCTGCAGTCCCGGCCAATCCACCAGCCCAGCCGCTCCCGACTCGACCTCCACAGCTGCCAGGGCCCACAGCGTCGGAAGGAGAGATCGCCAAATATCTGGCCACATTGGACGCCCAGGTCGGAACCGTACCCTTCGATCCTGCCAAGCCCGATGAAGTCAAAATCACCAGCTTGCGCTGGGCAGATGCACATTCCAATCCGTCGGTCGAAGCGCTGCAACCTTGCGCTCGTCTTCGCCACCTGGAGTCTTTGGGCTATCACGGTGGAAATGAAGGTTTCAAGTTGTTTCTCAACTGTACCGAATTGAAATACTTCGAACTGGGCCCCGCCCAAATGGATGCCGATGGCGCGAAGCTCTTGGCCCGCTTTCCCAAAGTCGAACGGGTGCAAGTGCCTTGCGGCGCTTGCCGGGCCTTCTTGGCGGAGTTGACGAAGATTCCCACGATCAAGCACATCCAACTCTACCGCTGCCAGGTCAACAACGACGACGTCGAAGTCCTCATCGACATGCCACAACTGCGCGAGTTCTGGATCTACTCGCCTGGCACCACCCCGCTTAACTCCGGCGTAATCAAGCATCTGAAAAAAATGAAGCAGCTCACTCTTCTCACCGTCGGATGGAATGACCGCCCGACCGAAGCCGAAGTAATGGAGTTACGCGCAGCATTGCCCAACTGCGCCGTTAACCAATGATAAAGACTCGCCATGAAAGAAACGCAGTGCCGGTTCGTCAGCTCCGACACTTGATCGATGCCGACACCTCGTCGCGTTGGGGCAAATTGCAGATGCAACCCCGGCAAAACCCATCTAGAATGGGGGCTTGGCGGTCCTCTTCGATTTTGCCGGCGGGATGGGTGTGGGACAGACAGCGCAACAATTCGCCAAGGCCGGTGTGACTGCCGGTTTGTGGACTCCCGACGAAGTGAAGTCGTGGTGGGAGAGCCTCCCTGCGGACCAGCGATCGAAGGATGGCGAGACGTTTGCCGCGGCGCTCGTCGAACTTGCCAGGATCACCCGTTTTCAAGCCGACGAACTGCTGGCCGGCAGTTCCACACCGCTGGTCCTCGGCGAATATGTGCTGCAGGCCCGCATCGGCGCCGGCGGCATGGGGCAGGTCTTCAAAGCCCGGCATCGCCGCATGAAACGGTTCGCGGCCATCAAGCTGCTGCCCACCGCCCTCACCCAAAACGAAGCCGCCATCAAACGCTTCGAACGCGAAGTCGAAGCCGCCGCCAAGCTCTCGCACCCGAACATCGTGCAAACGCACGACGCCGGGGTGCAACAGGGCGTGTGGTATCTGGTGATGGAATATGTCGAGGGGCGCGACCTGGCTGCCGTCGTCGCCACGCAAAGCCCGTTGCCCATTGCGGTCGTTGTCGATTACATCCGCCAGGCAGCCAAGGGGCTGGCCTATGCGCACAAAAGTGGCGTCGTCCATCGCGACATCAAGCCCGCGAACCTGCTGCTCGACAAAGAAGGGACCATCAAAATCCTCGACATGGGCCTCGCCCGTTTCGAAGATCCCGCCGCGGCCAAGGACGGCCTCACTGAGTCCGGCCTGGTGATGGGGACCGTCGACTACATGGCCCCCGAGCAAGCCTTCGACGTGCACACCGCCGACGCTCGCGCGGATATTTATTCGCTGGGCTGTACCCTCTATCGCTTGCTTACCAATCGCAATGTGTACGAGGCCGAATCGCTCGTCCAAAAGCTGATGGCCCATCAAAACAAGCCGGTCCCCTCACTCGCCACGCAGCGGCCCGATGTGCCCCCGTCGCTCGTCGCCATCTTCGAACGAATGGTCGCGAAGAAACCCGAGGATCGTTATCAAACGATGACCGAAGTGGAAGCCGCGCTCGCCAACTGCAATCAATCCACTGCAGCCGGCGAAGCGTCCAAACCAGAAGCCGACAGCAAACTCACTTCGTTCTTCCGTTCGATCACCGGTGCCAAAGCAGCAACGCCGGCCGCAACTCCTGCTGCCACCGTGTCGCTCGCCAAATCCGCCATCGCGCTCGAGCCACCAGAAGTCCTGCCCACAGTCAACCTGCACAATCCGCTGCAAGCGACCGATCCGGTTTCGGATCGTTCGATTCGAGTTGCTCGCGAGAACACACCGCCACCGTTCCCTGCCCAGGGAAAACCGTGGTGGCAAAACGGAATCGCTCTCATCGCTGGAGTCGCCGCAGTCCTGCTCATTGCACTTGGCGCGTGGGTCATCATTAGCAGCAAGGATGGCAAAGAAGTTGCCCGAATCCCGATACCAACAGGAGGATCGGCAAACGTTGCACCGGCTGGGAGCAACTTCGCACTCGAGTTCGATGGCGTCGACGACTGTGTTGCACTCCCCATGCTCAAATACGACGGAACTCATTCCGCCACATTCGAGGCCTGGGTCACGCCACACAAACTGCAAGGGATCGGTGGATTGAACAGCCTCTCGTTCAAACACGAACAAGCCTGGCTGGCAAACACCCAGACGGGCGGCACCTCATTGATGATGTCGCCAAATGGACTTTGGAGCATCAATTTTTTTAATCGTCGAATCGCCGATGCTTCCCTTGGATATTCCCGAGTACTTTCAGACCGACCAGGGCTTGTGCTGCAGAAAACACACCTGGCTGGGGTGATCGACCTGCAACGCAAAGAACTGCGATTGTATGTCGATGGCCAGGAACAATCGCAAAAGGCT
This sequence comes from uncultured Pirellulaceae bacterium, assembly GCA_964394305.1. Taxonomy (GTDB): domain Bacteria; phylum Planctomycetota; class Planctomycetia; order Pirellulales; family Pirellulaceae; genus Anatilimnocola. The sequence continues at coordinate 22,433 of CAYMWL010000026.1, read as the reverse complement.
TCTTTGCAGGGTCAACATATTACATCCGGCCTTTCATTCTTTCTCGGTGTCGATCCCAAGTCTGAAGGTGTCCCCGACCAATTTTATGCCGCGGGAAAGCTACACCGCGTCAGATTTTCCAATACCGCTCGCTATGTTCAGTCGTTTGCGCCAGACGAACAGTGGACCACCGATAAAGACACGCTGGCCCTCTATCTGTTTGACGAAGGTTCCGGCGAAGTGCTCCGCGATTCGTCGGGCCACAATCGCCACGGCAAGATTGTGGGGGCGAAGTGGGTTGATCTGAAGGCCGCTGCACCGCCGATTCCTATCCAATTTGCACTCGAGTTCGACGGCGTCGATGACCACGTCGATATTCACAGCGACTGGAAGTATGACGGCGGACCCTTCACGTTCGAGGCCTGGGTTGTGCCCAAAACACCGCGCCCCGAAGCCTATGTGTCGACCCTCTTTAGTGCCGAGCACCGCGCGGGGGCGACGGGGCATGGCCTGAGATTGATCCGCAACCTCCGCCGGATCAGCAACGGCAATCCTCTGAACGAAATTCACTTCTCCCGTATACCCGATCCGAATGTGGCCGGGTTCGCCGATCGCCTCGTCAGTGGCCAGCGAACTCATCTCGCGGCGGTTTGTGAGCCTGAGAGTGCGCGCTGGTTCGTGAATGGCGAACCGCAGGAGCTCAAGATTTTTCCCTTTGCCTGGCCGGATCAGGATTACTCGATGAAGACGTCTCTCGGCGCCTTCAACCGCAAGGAAGGGTGGTGCGGCACGATGGAACAAGTCAAGTTGTCATCCGTCGCCCGTTACCGCGAACGCTTCACCCCCGCGCCCATTCTGACGAGCGATAGCGATACCATCGCCCTGTACCGCATGCAGGAAGGGCAAGGGGACGTGCTCAACGACTCCTCGGGCCACAAACGGCATGGCAAAATCATGGGGGCAAAATGGGTCCGGACGGATGGTTCGCCGATCACTGCAGCACCGGTCGCGGTTGCTCCTCCTCTCGCAAAATCACCCTTTACGGCTGCTGAAGCAAAAAAACATCAGCAAGCCTGGGCCGACTATCTCGGCACCGAGTTGGAAACAACCAACAGCGTGGGCGCAAAGATGATCCTCATCCCGCCTGGCGACTTCCAAATGGGGCGGTCGCTGCGCGATGCCGAAGTCTTCGCCCGCGATAATCTCAACACCGACGATCTGCCCGTACATTCCGTCAAACTGACGAAGCCGTATTGGATCAGCGCTACGGAAGTGACGCAGGAGCAATGGCAGCAAGTGATGGGGACAACGCCTTGGAAGAGTCAAAAGCACGCCGTTGATGATCTGGCTTGCCCAGCTACGTATGTGAGCTGGAAAGATGCGGCCGCGTTCTGTCAAAAGCTCTCCGCGCAGGAGAAAGCTCGCGATCGCTTGCCGACCGAAGCTGAGTGGGAATGGGCTTGCCGGGCCGGAACCGAGTCTCCCTTCAGCTTCGGTGATACCCCTGGCGTTCTAGCTGAATATGCCTGGGGCCGCAGCAATAGCCAGGATCGGCCACACCCGGCGCGGACGAAGCAAGCCAATCCCTGGGGACTGTTCGACATGCATGGCAATGCTTGGGAATGGTGCGCGGATGGCTTTGGCCCGTATCGCGCTGATGCAGTTACTGATCCGCCCCCGCGCGAGGTAGGAGGCGAAAGCAAGCGTGTGCTCCGAGGCGGCTGCTTCTGGAGCGTGCCGCTCAGTGACTATCGATCGGCGGCTCGCCGCCCGTGGCCGGAAGGACTCGGCTATTCCGAGAGCGGGTTTCGCGTGGTGCGCGAGATCGACATACCCTAGATTCTCGGCGGGGTGGCACCGTAGATGTTCTTAAAAATTACTAAGGTGTGCCATTGCTGCATTGGCCGTAGTGGATGCAGACTCCGATTAGCATGGGCCGCCTAAGCGATCTTTTGGCAAGTCTCTGAGGCTGATACCCGCCGCTCCCTCGCTTGCGCGTCGGGCTAGTGAACGCCTGCGGTCGCGAAGTGCTGCCAGCTGCCAACTCGAAGTGACCTAAGCTGTCATCAGTGTATGTACAATTGGTAATGAGATCGTTGGCAATTTGGTAGAAACGTTACAGCACAAACGCCAGAGTTTGGCAGCCTGTCTTCAGTGTGTTTATTTAATGGCGTCGATTTTGCCGGTGAGCAAAACAGGGCGCGTGGTGAATAATTCGCCTGTCCAACATGCATATTTCCCGGCAAAGGCGCGATTTTTCTCTGCCAGAAGCGGCGATTAATTCAACAAACACGATGGAAATCAGGCGTCCAGAAATGTCGGTTAAGGGGGAACAGCTTGCTGGCGAGCGCCTATCCCTGCCAACCCGCGGGCATGTCCGGTTGTTGCCAGGCGCTCATGCCGCCGTCGACCAGTAGCATTTGACCGTGAATGTGTTCGGCTGCGTCGCTGCAAAGGAAGACGGCAGCGCCGCCGCAGACATCGCTGTGCGGCACCTGGCCGTTGGGGGTGTGGAGTTCCATCCAGCGGCGGAAATGCTGGTCGCGGTCGATGATGCTGGTCAGTGGTGTGCGAACCAGGCCCGGCGCGAGGCCGTTCACACGGATGTCGTGCGGCGCGAGCGCCACGCAGAGCGACTTGACCATCGCTTCGATGGCGCCCTTGGTCGAGTCGTAACAAGTGTGCGTCGGTTCGGCGAGCCGGCCGTTGATCGAGCCGATCATCAGCACGCGACCGGCAACGCGATTCGCTACCCACCGCTGGGCAAATCGCTGCGTCAAAAAGTAGACGCTGGCGACATTCAATCGCCAGGTTTTCTCCCACGTGGCCCAGTCCATTTCGAGAAACGGCAGGTCGCAATACGTGCCCGCGTTGTTCACGACAATGTCGAGCTTGGGCTGCAACTGGATGGCTTGATTGAACAGCTGATCAACAGCAGCCATCGTCGGCGCGGCTAGATCGCCCGTGACAAAATCGGCCTGCACCCCGGTTTCCTGACAGATTTGCAGCACTTCTTCGGCATTTTCATCGCGCTGCCGACCGTGCAGGACGACATTGGCGCCGGCCCTAGCAAAGGCTTCGGCAATCGATCGGCCGACACCTTTCGTAGAACCGGTGATAAGAGCGGAATGGCCGCGGAGATTGATCATGGTGTTATCTTCGGCGGCTTTTTCTCTTCCGGCAAGGACCGATCGACAAACGGCGCCGTGTTGAACGCGCCGCGGAGAAATGCCAGCGTCGTGATGAAGAGGACGGAACTCAGCAGCAGCGATAAAGCCAGGCAGACAACGAAGTAGTTGCGCATCAGCACGAGCGCTGGTGGCGCCGCACTTTTTGGAGTGCGGCGAATCACCGGGCCAGGGCCTTTCGAAAGCTCCTTGGCATCTTCTCGCCAGGCATCCCATTCCGATTGGGCTGCCCGATCGCCGTAAACAGCAATCGCTTGCTGCCGCCCGAAAATCAGCCCGCCGGTTACCGCGGCAAGCAACAGGACCAAGAGCGCGATATCAAGTAGGTGAAATTTCATTGGGCAAACAGTTCCTGCACGGCCGCGGTCATGGTGCTGACGGCGGTCACCAGCGTTTCGTCGGCATCAGGATAGAACAGCGGCGAGTGCAATGACGGCGGCTCCTGGCCCAGTTCTTTGTAGCGTGCCAACCGCATGGCATTCACGGCACCCAGACGATACATCAAGATCGGCACGCCGGCGCGGCCATACTCGCTGAAGTCTTCGCCACCCATCGATCGTTCGCCGGGTTCCACATTGTCTTCACCCAGCAAACCGAGCATGGTCTTGTTCAATCGCACCGCCAATTGTTCGTCGTTAAACGTCGCGGGCGTGCCATCCGAAAAAGTGATGGTGGGCTCCGGCGCACCGGAGGCCTGGGCAATCCCCTTGGCCTTCCGCTCGATGGCCGCTTTCAGTTGCGCCCGGACTGCATCGGTATAACTGCGAACGGTCAATTGCAAATGGCAGGTGTCGCCGATGATATTGTGTTTCGTGCCGCCATGAATCGCGCCGACAGTGATTACTGCCGGTTCGGCTGGCTTGATCTCGCGGCTGACGATTGATTGCAGCGCGACGACCAGTTCCGCTGCTTGCACGATGGGATCGATCGTGGTGTGTGGCTGAGCACCGTGTCCGCCGCGCCCCTTCACGGCAATATCAACGCTATCGACATTGGCCAGGATGTACCCGCCGCGAATGCTGATTCGGCCGGCAGCGAGCGACGAATCGCAATGCAGCGCGACGGCATAATCCGGCTTGGTGAACCGCGTGAAGAGCTTATCCTCGAGCATCTTTCGCGCGCCGGAACCTTTCTCCTCCGCGGGTTGGCCGAGAAGCATCAGCGTTCCTTTCCACTTTTCCTTGTTCGCGGCAAAGTAGCGGGCGACGGCAATCAGGTTGGTGATATGAATGTCATGCCCACAGGCATGCATGATCCCCACCTCGTTGCCTGTTTCATTTTTGGCCAGCACTTGCGACGCATACGCCAGGCCGGTCAGTTCCTTCACGGGCAACGCATCGAGATCGGTGCGGACCATGATCGTCTTGCCGGGGCCGTTCTTCAGCAGGCCGACCACGCCAAAACCGCCGATGTTTTCGGTCACTTCAGCGCCGGTGGCTTTCAGGTGCTTCGCCAGCGTGGCCGCGGTTTCCTTCTCGTGAAAGGAAAGTTCGGGGTTGCGGTGAAAGTGCTGATAAATGGCGAGCAGATCTTCGAGGTTCTTTTCAGCCCAAAGCTTGCCAGGTGATTTCAAATCTTGGCTAATCACGGTTTCCGCGCCACCGAAGAGTGGCAGCAACGCTGCCAACAGCACGACTGATATGCGCCCGAACCCACATTGCAGACAACGGATGCTTGCCATAGAATCTGCTCCCAGTTCATATTTCCGTCATTGTCATACGGCAGGCTGTCGCACTCATCTTTGCGACAGCCTGCTATTTTTTTGCGCGGAAGTAGTTGAACAGCGTACTGGAGAATTTGGACTGCTGAAACTAGAGCAAATCAGTCGCCGTTTTTCCCGGCCGAGTATTACAAGATCGGTGCATCTTCGTTCCCGTTCAGCATCTCTTTGATCATCCGGACTGACGATTGAACGGCCGCGGCATCTCCCTCCTCGGCGAACTGATGGATTTCGTCAAGAATTCCCAGCAGGCCGAGGCGGCCGCTCGGCATGAGCGAGTCTAGCATGTGCCAGTTGTAGACGTGATTCAGCAACTCAAAGGTCACGCCGTCGTTGATGGCGCGTGTTGGGTTGCGCAGGAACCGCTCACATTCCGCCAGCCACATCATGGCGGCACCGATGCCATCGACATAGACGTGAAAAACCGCTGCCTTGATCATTTCGTCGGGAGCGGCTGGGTACAAGTTCCGAAACGCCGCTTTTGCTAATTCAATTCGCTCAGCGCCGCGTTCCATCGCAGCTCTTGCGTACTGCTTACGATCTTCAGGTGACAAGTCGAAAGCTGACTCTGCGAACGATTCAGCCATGCCAACACCCTCACAACTACCGATGGCCTTGGTTGTCGCGCCGCCCAGTTGCGGCGCGAACAGATAATCGCGGGAAGCAGCTACTAGTCAACTCTCCGCGTCGTGCTTCCCTGTCCCTGAATGATGCGGTTGACGGCCGCGAGAATCCCTTGCACCGTCGCTTCGACCGTATCGGTCGACACACCCCGGCCGCGGAACTTTTGGCCCTGGTGTTCGACGGTGAGAGTCACTTCGCCCAGCGCATCGTGCCCCAGCGTGGCGCTGCGGACCTGGTACTCGACGCATTTCACCTTCACGCCGGTGATCCGTTCCGTGGCAAGAAACGCCGCGTCGATCGGACCGTCGCCCTCTGTCATCGTGGCCGACGTTTCTTTGCCGCCACGGCTCAGTGTGAGCGTGACTTGCGGCTTGCGACCGGTGCCGCAGGTAACTTCGAACGACACCAGGTGCCATTCTTCTTGGTTGAGCGTGCCATGCAGCTGATGCTCGATCAGCGCGATGATGTCGCCGTCGTAGACTTCCTTTTTCTTGTCGGCCAGCTTTTTGAACTCGTCAAATACGGGGAGCAGTTGCTCGGCAGTCAGAGTGTAACCGAGCGACTTCGCGCGGTCGGAAAGAGCCGCCCGGCCACTGTGTTTGCCCAGCACCAGATCGGTCTTTTGAAAGCCGACGTCTTCCGGCCGCATAATCTCGTAAGTTGTTCGTTCCTTCAGCATGCCGTCTTGATGAATGCCCGCTTCGTGCGCGAACGCATTGCGGCCGACGATGGCCTTGTTGCGCTGCACCTGCAGGCCAGTGATCGACGACAATTGCCGACTGGTGGGAACCAGCCGCGGCGTGACGATGCGCGTCGTGCACTTGTAGTAATCTTCGCGCGTCTTGAGCGCCATCACGACTTCTTCCAGCGAGCAGTTGCCGGCCCGCTCGCCGATGCCGTTGATGGTGCATTCGATCTGCCCCGCGCCGTTCTCGACCGCTGCCAGGCTGTTCGCCACGGCGAGACCCAGATCGTTGTGACAGTGCGTGCTGATGACGGCCTGGTCGATATTCGGCACGCGGTTTTTCAGCAGCGCGATAACGCTCCCATATTCCTGCGGCGTAGCATAGCCAACGGTATCGGGAATGTTCACCGTCGTCGCGCCGGCCTTGATTGCCGCTTCGACCACCATGCAGAGAAAGTCGCGCTCCGTGCGGGCAGCGTCTTCGGGCGAAAACTCAATGTCGTCGCAAACCTTTTTGCCGCGAGTCACGCCGTTGATGGCCCGTTGGATGATCTCTTCGCGAGTCATCTTGAGTTTGAACTCGCGATGGATAGCGCTGGTTGCCAGGAAGATGTGAATCCGTCGATCGGCAGCGCCTTTCACTGCTTCCCAGGCGCGGTCGATGTCCTGATCATTACAACGGGCCAGGCCGCAGATCGTCGCGCCACTAACGGTGGTAGCAATCTCGCGGACCGATTCGAAGTCGCCGGGCGAGGCGATCGGAAAACCGGCCTCGATGATGTCGACGCCCAAGTCGACCAGGGCGGCGGCCATTTCGAGCTTTTCCTGCAGGTTCATGCTGCAGCCTGGCGATTGTTCGCCGTCGCGCAGCGTGGTGTCAAAGATCTTGATGTTTCGGAAAGCGGGCATGAGTTCCTCGTCTTAGCAATGGTTATTCGTTCAGCATACTCGTTGGCAGAGCAGTCGCGGACTGCTGCCGGCCTCACGCCGGCCCGCCAAGGAGGAGCTGCCCGCTGACGCTGGGCTCGATCGAATAAGTTGCTAAGGAAACGTTCAAGACATCACTCGCAATGGACTTGACCAACAAAAAACCCCGCAGGTTTGAGGCTGCGGGGTGAAGTTGCACTCTTAGAAATTGCGCTGCCGCACCCCTACGTCCTGCCCAAGGCAAGCGCGAGAAGGTTTTCGAGAAGTAGCGCGGTTCGATGCATGATTTGACTCTACTATCCCCTGCCCCGATGGTCAAGGTCGGCGAGCCAACTCGCGTTAGGCAACAGCCGAGGTATTCCGCTCGTGCAGCGGCGTCGCGCGGAGTAGTACGCAGCCCTGCAGCACTTCTGCGCGGCCAGGAGTGCCGACTGCAGCCGTTGGGCATGCGACGAGTCCGCGCAGTTGCGACCAGTGCTTCTTCAGCCCGAGCGGAATGGAACTGGAGCTCACGTTGCCGACCTGGCGCGTGAGGCCGTTGATCACTTCGCCGCGAATGCCTAGTTGTTCAACCTTCATCGCCGTGAGGCGGACGATCGCAGCGCCGGCCTGATGGGGCAGCACGAAGTTGACGTCTTCCTTGGCGACCTTTGCGGCAGTCAGTGTCTCATCCAATGCGCTGGCCATGGCCCGCGGCGCGGCATCGGCGATCCCCATGCCGTCGAGCGAGAACACCAGACGCCGTTCATCATGCCGTTGGCCGCCGTCGCTGGTCGGCTTCAATACGTTTTCGCGCAGATGGAAGTTGAAGAACGGAGCGCTGGCCGCGCGGCGTTCTGCGGCGGCGTGCAGCAGTTCGAAATGGACAGGCTGCGTACGATTGTCGGTACGAGCGACCAGCGTCGCCGTCGCCAAATCGCCGAACAGGCCGCCGGTGAGGGCACAGCCATAGTCGGTGATCCGGCTGATGCGACTGGCCGTCACCAACAACACATACTGGTGCGATTGCAGTTCGAGCCTCGGCACGATGCGTTGCGTCATTTGCGACAGCGCCCGTGGAAAGCCGCTGCAGAACCAGTTGACGCCCGTCACGCGGCAGTTGCTCAATCCCAGTCGCCGCGCGAGTTGTCGCGCAGCTCGCCGTGTCCGCTCTTGGCGAGCGGCATCATCGCCCAGGTACCGATGAGCCTCGCCCATGGGCACGAACGATGGCGATACGAAGACCAACGCAGCGCATGACTTCAAGTCGCAAGCACTCTCTGCTTGCAGTTTGCGAACGGCTTGCCAGCCCAGCGCGACTTCGTCTTCACCCGAGATGAAGCGCGACTCAATGCCGGTGTGCTGGGCAAACTTTCGCGGCATCCGGCCGTCGAACCAATCGTTCCCCAGCGCTTGCGGCGGCTCAAATACGGAAATCGCAGAGATTCCGATCGGAATTGATGCCTTTGCCGCCATGCTAGCTGCCTGCTCCAGACACGCCCAATTACTGGTTAAGTCAATTACCTACAGCTTTCATCGGATTATGCACTGCGGGCGGGCAATGATTGTTGAAAATACTCCGTATTGCGCGATTACAACGGATCGAAGATTATCCCAGCTCACGCAGCGAAAATTTCAACTTCGCAGCTGCATCCATTCTTTTTCTGGTTGCAAATAACAAACCAACGCGGTCGACAGGCACTTGCCGGCCTACTATAGTTCGCCAGACATTTTTCACCCCGAACGGACTCGCGGTGCCGGCAGTGCCAGCAGCTAATTTCAACAGAGTACTTCTCTGCACAACTTTTTGTGCCTGCCTTTGCTGGCTCGCTGAGATCGCCGCGGCACAGCCGTTCCCAGCGACTCCTGCGATTGAATCCGAATGGATCGATGAGGAGGCGCTCCTGTTCGCTCCGCGAGATGAAGTTCCCGTGGTCGAACCCCGACGCAAAGCGCAGGACAAAGAACGCGCGCCCGTCAAACTCAGCAGTTGGTGGATTCCCGCTCAGAATGTTCGTGGCCAAACGTCGGAACTTTCGTTCGTCGGGTTGGCGGCCAATCTGGCGTTTCCATTGTGGATCGATCCCGGCGGTCAGGAAATCTGGTTGGCTACGCTGGGGTTCGAACACCTAGAAATCGGCGGCAACGCGATACTGCCGGATTCGCTCGTGCCAGTGCCGGATGATTTGTGGAAACTCAATCTTGGTAGCTTCCACAGTTTGGAGTTTGATAACGGTTGGCGAGTAGGAAGCCTGTTGTCGATCGGCACGGCAAGCGACGAGCCCTTTGCCGAAGCGCGAGATCTGACGTTCACCGGCGTTGGTTTTCTCAACGTACCTTCAGGTCCGCGCGACGCGTGGGAGTTCAGCCTGTTTTATGCAACCACTTCGCAGTTGCCTTTTCCCATTCCTGGGTTGGCCTATGTCTGGAGGCCCAGCGAACAGTTCACCGCGAATATCGGCGTTCCGTTTTCACTTTGGTATCACCCGACCGACTCGTTCACGTTCACCGCTAGCTATCGGCCGCTGACCAATTTATCGTTGCGGGCCACGCAAAACTTAGGAAGCTATTGGAGCCTGTACTCGAGCTATCAAATTGTCAACGAAACCTATTGGCTGGCCGAGCGGCAAAACAGCCAAGACCGACTTTATTTGTTTGATCAACGCGTGGCCTTGGGATTGGAAAGAACGCTCCCCTTCGGCTGGTCGCTGGATCTATCAGCGGCCTATCTCTTTGACCGCCGCTTGTTCCAGGCCGAATCGTTCTCCGACGATCGGCGCGATGTGTTGAATTTGGAGCCCGGACCCGCCCTCTCTTTGCTGCTCCGCTGGGAGCGATAGCAGCTATGCCTTCAGCGAACCATCGAGCAGCACGCTCTTGAACTTCTGCTGCTCGTCGCGCACGCTCCACCACAGCCTCATCGGCAGCGCGGCGCCGAGTGCGATGATGGCCAGTTGCGAAGCAACAAACACCAGCAACGTGAACAGCACCCCTTCGGTGAAACCATACGAATGTAGGCCGACGCCCAGTTCGTTCACGCCGAACCAACTCCATGCGGTGACGATGTTGCCGCCGATGGCGAGTAGAGCCAGGCCTCGTTCGCCGACCATCTTGTCCCACTTGGCGTGCAGGATCAGCGCATTCCAGAGCACGATGATGAGCGCGCCGTTTTCCTTCGGATCCCAGCCCCAGAAGCGGCCCCAGGAGTCATCGGCCCACAAGCCGCCGAGCACGGTGCCGATAAAGCTGAAGAACATGGCGTAGCAAACCGTACCGTAAATCATGCGGGCACACATCTTGCGATACTCGGCATTCAGGCCGGGAGTGCAAATGCCGAGCACGACGTAGAGCACGCCGAGGAAGCCGGCAAAGAACGTCGCGCTATAGCCCTTCGTGATGCAGACAACGTGAGTTGCCAGCCAGAATTGCGTATCGAGCACGGCTTGCATCACGCCGATGGTATCGCCGCTCATGCTCAGGAAGTATGCAATGATCAGCGTCGAAAAACCGGCGATCGTCGAAACCAGATTTCCCAAGCCAATGCGGAACACCAATTCAATCACCATGCCCACGAGCACAGCGAACCAACCGATGAACACTGCCGATGAGTAAAGATTCGTCACGGGCGGCCGGCCCGAAATGTAGATCCGCAGACCGAGCGCGAAGGTATGCAGCGCGAAGGTCAACAATACCAAATTGAACGCGGCCCAATTGCACGAGCGCGAAGGAATTAGCCAGCCAAACGTTGCCAGCAAAAACGCCACGATATACAGCTGCATGCCTACATAGAACGGCGAGACGCGGTTCATCCACGCTTCCAAGTCGAGCTTGCCGCGGTTGTATTCCGGCGGCTTGACGCGCTCGACCGTCGCCGCGTAGCGACTGACTGCCAAATCGAACGGCGCGATGGTATCGGACTGTTTCTTCTCCGCGGCTGCGATCAGTTCGGGCAATTCCTTTTGCCGCTTGGCGATGAAGGCACTGTCGTCCAAGTCTTTGAGGTCTTTTTCAATCGCGGCAATCTCTTCAGCGACTCCGCGCTGCCGCTCGGGCGACTTTTTCAGCAGCGCCACATCCTCTTCCAACCGCTTTTTGCGAGCGGCGATTCCCTTTTTGTTTTTCAGATCATCGCGTTCTTGCTTGAGCGCCAGCCACGCGTCTCGCGGTCCCGCGTGATCGCGATAGGCGCGAATGATGTTGATAAACGCGTCGGTCCCCGGGTCGCCGGGCTGATTCTGCACGTTGGTTTGCAGGAACCAGATAATCCACGCGTTGTGAAACGACTGCCATTTCACCGGCGCTTTATCGGCTTCCGTTCCCTTGCTCGCATCCGGCAGCGCGATGGCCAGCGGCGGCTTGGCCTGCTCCAGCATTTCGCTGCTTTCCATCATGGCTTGTTTGAATTCGAGAATCTTTTGTTGCACCACCTGCGGCGCATCTCCTGGATCGGGCAACGGCGGCAGCTGCGGCGGATTGAACGCGCGGACCAGCACCATGTACTGACTCAACTGACCATCCATATGCAACAGCTTGCGCTGCGTTACGGTTAGATCCTTCCCATCCTTTTGCCGTTGGCGAGCAGCTCGCACCTGATTCTCGAACTCTTGAATCTTGGGGAAGAGTTCGGAAGTTGAGTACGTATGTCCGTACCGTTTTTCATCGAGTTCAAACAACTTTTGAACTTCGGGATTGTCGATCTTGATGACCCGATTCGAAGCCGCGCCGGGTGCACTGCTGATCAAATCGAGAAACCATTGCGTCGCCGGTATCGTCACTCCTTCCCGGGTCTTGGCCGTCTCGCGCTGGCGAAGTTGCAGCAGCGTGTTGCGGACCAGCGAATCAAAAGGCATCACGCGGCCGTTGCCGGCGACGGGCAACTGACCAAACGCTTCGAGATCGAGTTGCGGCACTTTGGGCGACTTCTTGCGCACGGCCATGCTGACGAACAGGGCGAAAATAACCGTCGAAGCCACGATGCCGATCATCGTGCCATTCCAATTCGTCGGCTTGAGCAGCGGTTTGACTTCCTGTTGCTTCTTTCCCTTGCGCGACGGATTGGCCAGCGGCGCCGCCTGTGCCTCGGCAACGTCAGCGCCAATTACATCTCCGGCCGCGATCTCTTCGTTCTCGCGGCGGCGCAGGAATCGCGTGAGCGTGGAGAGGAAATGCGCGATCATGCCGACCGTGATAATCATCAGCGCGACATACGGAATCATCCAGCCGACGTTTTGCACCACAGCCAGCGTCGTATGTTCGACGCCGCCAGGCAGCATCTGATAACCACTTTGATAAATGGTGAAGTTGCTGTAGCGCAGCGGATCGTTCATCTTGATGTGAACCGTCGACTCCACACCGTTGGTCGGATCTTTCACCAGCACATCGGATGAATAATTTTTTGGCGTGTTCGAAGCGACGTAATCGTCCTTCCGGACGTCCTTCAATTGCATCGTGAAGGGGACAAACTGCCGCTTGAACCGCAATGCGGCGAGGTACGGTTTGCCGGAGACTTCGACTGTTTCGAAGGCGGCCGGATCGTCCTGCTCAGTGATCGTTTGCGAGAGCAAATAAGTGCCGAGATCGGCGCCACTCTTCTTGTCTTTGAACTGCACGTACGCTGCGCCGAGATCGACCGAACTGTCGGTATCGGTTCCCTTCGCCGCAGGTCGCTCGACGACGGCTTGCTTCAGGCCAACGCCTTTCGTGGCTGGCGTCTTTTCGTTCTCTTTCAACTTCCGCAGATCGGCATTGCGGAAGTATTTCAGCACGGTGACTTGCACGGGAAGCAAGTCGTTGGGATCGGCGATCGGCTTGAGTTTGCTCGCATCGACCTCGCCATCCTTCAACAGCACTTCGTTCAGCTTGCCGTTGTCGAGGAGCATTTGGAACGGAATGACAAACTGCTCATCCTTCTCCTTGCCCGAGCGATCGATGAGGGCGACTTCCGTGGCGCGGATATCGCGCAGATAGTTCGACGTCTGCCCTTCGGTGAGGGACATGTTGTATTCGATGGCATACCGCGCGACGAACAATTCGTTCATCATCAGCAGTAGCATGCCTTGGTGCAGCAGCACCACTCCGCCACGTTTCTGGAACAGCAACCAACAGCCGGGGAGCAAAATCACGCCGGCGAGCGTTCCCTTCATCAGTTGCCAAACGATTCGCAAGCCTTCAGCGCCGGGATTGTTCATCTTGAAGAGCACGAACCAGGTGCCGACCGTCAGCGCGACGAGTGCGACGCCCGACACGGCGACCATCGCAGCCCGCAGCATCGTGACGTTCTTCACGCGAAATATCGGCTGAATGGCGTACCAGACGTAACAAAAGACCGACGTTACCCAAATGCCGATCAGCGAAACCTGCATACCGATCCAGAACTGATCCCACGTAAACGGCGGCTTTTGCTGAAAGCCGTCGCTATTGTTGCCCGCCAGAATCACGAGCAGCGTCACCAGCCAACCAAACGCCAGCAAACCCAGGCCGCCGATCGCTTGCGAGGTCTTCGTCTTCAGTTGCAGCACCCAGCGAGTGTGGGCAAAGAGCATGTTCAAAATCATTGTCACGCCGACGACCATGCCGCCTGGCATGGGGATGGCGGGCATCTCGATTCGTTTCCATTCCGGAAAGAAAGCCGGCGGAAAAAAGACGTTGATGTCGACTTGCATGATCCACGCGCGGAAGTACTCCGGCACGACCTGCCAGATGTCTTTGTCCACTTGCGCGAGCGTGCCGACGAGCACTACAAAGATGCCATAGGCGAACATCGCCACGGCAATTTTTTGCGACGCCAGCGGCTTGAGGATTTGATCGAGCACTTCGACGAGCGACAGCTCTTTGGCCGGCGCGGGCGATGCTGCGAACGAATCGGAGGGAGAGGTAACAGAGGACATCAAAAAAACTCCCGCGACGAATCGCTAGAGGCATGTGCGTATGAGGTGCGTGCTGACAAACGGCCGCATTACCAACGGAGCGACTTGGCAAACGTGAGCAAGTTTTCGCGCTCGCGTTTGGCGAGCGGCGTCGAACCGCGCAGCTTGACGAACCAGGTGCGGTCGCCATCTACGACCACGACCCCGAGAATGGAATCCGGTTTGCCCCCTTCGGGTGCGTGCATTTCGATAAAGTTCGCCGGCTTGCCGTTCACTTCCAGCGGTTCAAAAGCTTTGGCCATTTCGTCGGCCGTGAATTCACCGCGGCCGACCTGTGACCGCCAGCGATTCATGTTGGCGAGCAAATCGCCACCGGCCGCGCTGACAGTGGTTTCGATCCGCTGCTCACCGTCGACCACTTCGAAGGCGGCCATGCTGAACGCGTTACCCGCCGCTTCCTGCCAGCCCTCGGGCTTGTCGAATTTCAGATCCGAACTGGGAGCCGCAGGTGCAGTCGGCCGTTTGCCCATCATGGGTGGCATGCCGCCGGGCATTTTCGGTCGGTCGATGGGCGTTTCGATCGACTCCGGTTTCGGAACCGAATAGACGGCAATCTGATCCTGTTTTTGACAGCCGGCGAGGACCATCAAAGTCAGGCAGGGCAATGCAAGCCGAAAAGCAAACGACATGAACAACCTCAACCAAGGAACTGGCAACGACTTGCCAAGCAGAGCCAGCCAAACGAAGCGAAGGAGCGGAAGGAGCCGAGCTCCGGCGCGGAAAAACCGCGAGCCCGCATCAGGTGGGAGGCCCTTGGTGAATGCGACAATTCGCCAGCAGGGCCTACATCCGATTATAGCGCGGCAGCAAACCGATCGTACAGTCAAACCGTAGGAAAATGCGAACCGGGGCGGGAATCTCATTCGTTGATAAAGATACGGACAAATTGCAAGTAAATGAATTGCTTTTTGATAACCGGTGGCCGTCGCCTGATAACAACCCAAGCAGGGGACTTGTTTTTCCAAGGTCTTTTCTAGCCAAGAGGTTGCGAAAAGTGGTTCCAGCGGTTTGATAACAGATCCACGTATGATTTTTGAACCGCGCAAGCGCCCATTGGACGGTTGATAACGTAATCGAACCAAGCAAGGGAGTTATTGGCTGGTCTCCTCGGGTTCGTCGTGCCCGCGCAGCAGCGAATACCCTCTGCGGCTTCCAGAACCCGAGCGGCAAGATGAGTGTTCTTTTGTTCATTATTTCCGGCGGCGCAAAAAGATCAAGTCTTCAGGCTGATAAACTTCTAGCTTGACTATGACCCGCCAAAGGAATAGCTTGGTACGCATGCAAAACGGTTGATTTGTGGCGACTTCATATCGCCTTAAACGATCTACTGTGGTTGCCATCCCCGCCTTACCTTCCCCGCCGTTGTCGGAGGCGTCCTCATGCCTCGCTCCCTTTGGCCGGCCTCATGGATGCTCGTTGCCCTGCTCTGCGCGGCGGTCGCGAACGCTCAGGAGCAGCAACCCGAGCCGCAGTCCGCGAAGCAGCCGCTGCACCAGCAGATCGATCATCTGATTGAACAAAACGCCGTCGGTCCGCCAGCGGCCGTGTGCAGCGATGCTGACTTTGTGCGCCGCGTCTGGCTCGATCTGGCCGGCATGATTCCGACGGCCGACGAGACCCGCGCCTTTCTGGCCGATCAAGATGCCGAGAAGCGAACGAAGTTGATCGACCGCTTGCTGGCCAGTCCGCAGTTTATTCGCCACATGACGCTGCAACTCGATGCCACCATCAACGAACGTCGTGCTGATAAAGGGATTACGACAGCTGATTGGCAAGGCTATTTGTATCAAGCGTTGTCGGCGGGCAAACCGCTCGATCAGTTGTTCCGGGAGATCATCGCGGCCGATGGCGTCGATGCGGCGCAACGGCCCGCGGCCAAGTTCCTGCTCGATCGCGACTGCGAGCCGAACGTCGTCACCCGCGACCTCGGCCGCTTGGTCTTCGGCATGGATCTGCAATGTGCGCAATGCCACGACCATCCGCTGGTCGACGATTATCTGCAGGCCGATTACTACGGGCTGTATGCATTTGTGATGCGGAGCAGCGTCTTCGCCGATCCCAAGAACAAACAATCGCGACAAGTCGGTGAGACTGCCGAAGGAGAAGCCGGGTTCAAATCGGTCTTCACCGGCCATACGGGCGAGAAGGTGCAGCCCCGCACACCGAAGTGGCTGGGCGTGATTGAACCCGTCGCCAAGAAGGGCGAGGAGTATGTCAGCAAACCGACGAAGGACATTCGCGGTGTGCCAAAGATCAGCCGCCGGCAATTGCTCTCGGATTCGTTCGAGTCATCGATCGCGTTCCGCCGCAACCTGGCCAATCGCTTGTGGGCGCAAGTGATGGGGCGTGGGCTCGTCCATCCCGTCGATGCCCATCATCCGGCCAATCCGCCAACGCATCCGCAAGTCTTGTCGCTCCTCACCATCGAATTGAGCGCGGCGAAGTACGACCTGCGGACGATGCTGCGGGAACTGTTGCTCACCAAAACCTATCAACGGAGCTGCGAACTCGCGCCGCCGAACAGCGATATAGCGGCGATCGACAATCAACTGCAGCAGTTCGAGACCACGCGCACTTCGCTGGCTGCGACACGCGACCAGCAAAAGGCCAAATGGGACGAAGCGCTCGCCAAACTGAACGAAGCAAAGAAGCAAGTCGCCGAGGCGGCGAAGGCGCTTGAGCCGCTGCAAAAAGCACTCACCGCATCGCAAACGGAAGTAGCAAAGGCGCAAGCCGGCGTGACTGCAGCCCAGGCGGACGTCGACAAGACGAAGCCCCAAACGATCGCGGTTGCTGAAGCGGCTGCGAAGGCCAAGGCAGCAGCGGAATTGATCAAGGACGACAAAGTCCTCAGTGAAGTCGCCGCGAAGTTAGCCGAGCGAGCAAAAGCGGTCGCCGACGCCGAAGCGGCCGCGACCAAGAAGGTGGCCGAGTTGCAAGCCGCTGTCGAACCATTCGTGGCCAAAGAAAAGGAGGCTCAGGCCGCGCTCGACAAAGAACTAGCCACGTTGCCTTCGCCGCGGCAGATCGTCGAACTGGAAATGGTCGAACGAACGACCAATCATGATTTCAACGAAGCGCTGTACCAACTGGCTGATCTGGAAGCCCGTGTCACGCTCACCAAACTGCTGAAGCAACACGCGGAGTTGCAAAAGACCGATGTGCCGGGCGCTGAACGCTTGTGGAATCAACTGCGCGAGGAACTCGCGAACCGCGGCCAGGTGGCATTGCTCAAGCCACTCACGGCCGAGCAATTTGCCCTGAGCACGATGCAAGCCGCGGGTTTGATTTCCGCTCAGCAGCAAACGGCCGAGATCTCCGTCGCCAAAGTGGAAGAATGGAAAAAGGCCAGCGATGCGGACAAGCCCGCGCTGATGAAAAAGTTGAGCGAGCCGAAAGTATTTGAAAACGTCCGCGGCAACTTGAATGAGTTTGTGCGTCTCTACGGCGGCCTGCCGGGACAGGATTATCAAGCCACCGTGAACCAAGCGCTGTTCTTCGGCAACGGCAGCGTGCTCGAAGCCTGGCTGAAACCGGGCCCCGGCAATTTGATCACGCGGTTGCAAGAAAAGACCGAAGCGGCCGCAACGGCTGATGAAATGTATCACGCCATTTTGAATCGTCCTGCGACCGCCGACGAACAAACAGCCGTCGCCGACTTCCTCAAAGATCGCACCGACCTGGTCGTTGCGCTCAGCGAGTTAGCCTGGGCGCTGCTCGCCAGCGCAGAGTTTCGCTTTAATCACTAACGCTTTCCGAGGACCTTTCCATGCAATGCAAATATGCCTGTGGCACGGCCGACCATGCTGTTTCGCGTCGTGGATTTTTGCAAACCGCGGCGACGCTCGGCGGCGTGTCGGCGGGAACTTGGGGCAGCGGTTTGTTCCAGCCTGCGATGGCTGAGCAACTAGGATCTTCGCAAAAGCGCGTGCTGAATATCTTTTTGCATGGCGGCGTCAGTCAGTTGGAAACGTGGGACCCGAAGCCGAACACGGATACCGGCGGCCCGTTTCGCGCGATTCCAACCTCCGTTCCTGGCGTGCATATTTGCGAACTGTTGCCGCACACGGCCAAGGTGATGAATCATCTCGCGATCGTCCGCGGCGTGAACACCAAGAACGGCGATCACGGCAAAGGCCAGGTCGAAATGGTCACGGGTCGGAATCGCATTCCCGGCACCGACTATCCACATCTCGGCGCAGTGAGCGCGAAGGTGCTCACGCCGGAACAGTTTCCGCTTCCCGGCCACGTGCTGATTCACGGCGGCGGCAACGGCAGCAGCGCGAGTGCTTATCTCGGCCCGAAGTATGCGAGCGTTTCACTCTCGGATGGCAAAGCGCCGCAATATTCCGAACGGCTCGCCAGTGTTTCGGAAGAAGCCGAAGCCCGTCGCAATCAGTTCCGCCAAATGGCCAGTGATCGCTTCGCGGGTCGACGGCGAACAGCTGATACCGATGCGTACACGTCGTCGTACGAACAAGCCCGACAGCTGATGCAACGGCGCGATGTGTTTGACGTGACGAAGGAATCAGAGAAAGACAAAGAGCGTTACGGCAAGCACGAGTTCGGTACGCACATGCTGCTCGCGCGGCGGCTGCTCGAACAGGGCGTGCCGTTTGTGCAGGTCAATCATTCGAACTACGACACGCACTTTGAGAACTTTGATTTTCACATCGAGCAGCTGGGCGAATTCGATCAGCCCTTTGCGACGCTCGTCGGCGATCTGCACGAGCGCGGTTTGCTCAAGGACACGCTGATCGTCGTGATGAGCGAATTCGGCCGCACGCCAAAGATCAATCGTAACTACGGCCGCGATCACTGGGGCAATGCGTGGAGCGTATGCCTCGGCGGCGCCGGCATTCAACCCGGCGCGGTGATCGGCAAGACCAACGACAACGGCACGGCGGTGACGGACCGCGAAGTCGACCACGGCCATTTGTTTCATACGTATCTGAAGGCAGTCGGCGTCGACTCGAAGCTGGAGTTCAACATCGGCGGCCGGAAGTTCCCAATTGCTGATCCTGCGAAGAATGCCATTTCGGAGCTCCTCGCATGAGCCAGGAAGAAACCAAAGCCGAAGAGAAAAAGCCGGAAGAGAAAAAAGTAGAACCCAAGCCCGCAGAGAAACCGGCGGATCCGGCGGATCCGAAGCTCACCCATGAGAAGAGCAAGTGGAAGCATACGCGGCCACTCACGGCGTGCCGGTTTGATCCGACGGGCAAGTATGTCTTTACCGGCGCAGAAGACAACACGGTGCAACGTTGGGACTTGGCCGACGGCAAGATGACTTCGTTTGCCGCGCACGACAGTTGGATTCGCGCGATCGGCTTTTCGCACGACGGCCAGAACGTGATCACGGGTGGTTACGATGGCCGGTTGATGTGGTGGAATACCGCTGCTGAAAAACCGGAGCCCATTCGCAAGATCGACCCAGCACACAATGGTTGGCTGCGGGCGTTAGCATTCAGTCCGAATGGTCAGCAAATTGCCACTTGCGGCAACGACAAGCTGATTAAGCTCTGGGATGCCAACGACGGCAAGCCGTTGGGCGAGCTCGCCGGACATGAGTCGCATGTTTACAACATCGCGTTTCATCCCACGCAGCCGCTGCTGGTCAGCTGCGATCTGAAGGGCGTGGTCAAGCAGTGGGATTTGAATGAGAAGAAGTTCGTCAAGGACTTCGCGGGCGCGACTGCACTTTACAAATATGACACAACGTTTCGCGCCGACATTGGCGGGGCGCGGAGCATTGCCTTTTCGACGGACGGCAAATTGCTGGCGCTCGGCGGCATCACGAATGTCACCAATGCGTTCGCCGGCATCGGCAATCCGGCCGTGGTGGCCTTTGACTGGGAGACGGGCCAGATCAGCAAGACGCATGTGGCCAAGGCGCCGGTTAACGGTACGGCATGGGGCGTGCGGCATCATCCCGATGGCTATTGGATCGGCCTGGCCGGCGGCGGTGGCGGCGGCTTCTTGTACTTTTGGAAGCACGACGCGGTGAATGAATTTTTTCTGCTCAAGTTGCCGGACAACGGCCGCGACATGGATTTGCATCCCGACTTGCGGCAAGTCGCAGTTGCTCACTCAGACCTTCACATCCGCTTGTTTGGCATGTATAAGAAAGTGTAGTCACAAGCGCCTTCAGTGCTCGGCCCTTCTCTCTCAGGGCCGGCCATGAGCAGCTGAAGAACGATTCTCTCCTGGTGGCTCCCCTCTCTTCATGCATTCTTGATTTGAATCTGTCGCGACCGTTGTCGATAATGTCGTCCGTCGCGAACCAGTAGATATGTGGAGCCTGACATGAAATCGCGCGGGTTTACGCTCGTCGAGTTGCTCGTAGTCATCGCCATCATCGGGGTCTTGGTGGCGCTCTTGTTGCCCGCGGTACAAGCGGCCCGTGAAGCCGCACGACGGATGAGTTGCCAGAACAATCTCAAGCAGCTGTCGTTGGCAATGCAGAACCATGAGGATACTTACAAGAAGCTTCCTGAAGGATTGCGGCAGGAATCGAGTCCCTATCGCGGCTACACCTTCTACACCAAACTTCTCCCCTATTTCGAACAGGGTTCGCTCTACGACAAATGGGACTTCACCAACCTGGCCAACAACACGACCAACGGGCTCACGGCCACCAAACTGAAGTCGCTCATGTGCCCGACCGACGTGTTTCAACAAACCGTGTTCAATGTGCCGGTCAGCAGTGGTTCGGGCGTGGCCTATGCCGGTGATTATGCGGTGACCAGTTATGTCGGCAACTTTGGCGAAGTGAGTTATCATCCCACAACGTCGCCGCTAGGTCCGTGCAAAGCGAACGGCGTCCTCTTTCTTACAGGCCCCGCTAGCGCACCGGCGACTGGCCAACTTCCCATCGGCTTGAAGGACATTACTGACGGCACCAGCAACACGCTGATGATCGGCGAGCGGTATCACAACGACAAAAACTTTGACACGATCCCCGCGAGCAGCCGGAGCGAATTGCTGATGCATCAGTGGTCGATGTGGGCCTGGTCGGGCGGCTTTAAAGGAACGGGCCATGTGCTCGCGAGTGCGGCCGTGCCGCTGAACAATCGTGTGACGTTGCCGCTTGGCAGCGGCTACGGTCCGCAAGATCGGCGCATCGCGGGCTACAGCAGCGGTCATCCGGGCGGCGTGAACATCACGCTCTGCGACGGCAGCGTGAGATTCTTGCGCGACAGCATTTCGCAAGTTACGCTCGTGGCGCTGAGTTCTCGTGACGGCGGCGATGTGATCGCCGAAGACTTCTAAGAGATGACGATGCTGAAAAACGTTTGCTGCCTGATCGTTTGCGCCGGCATCTTCTGGCTGTCGGGGTGCTCGAAACCGCCGTACACCACAACGCTCGCGAGCGGTGTCATTACGCAGAATGGCCAACCGCTGAGCGGCGTGGAAGTGCAGTTCTGCCCCGATCCCGAATCGCTCACCAAAGGCCCAAGTGCGCTCGGTGAAACCGACGACCAGGGCAAGTTCACGCTCCGCTATGCTGTGCCTGGCGCGACAGTCTCCAAGGAAGGCGCTGTCGTCGGCATTCACAAAGTGACGCTCGCCGACTTAAAGCAAAAGGCGGCACCGCAGGGCCAGCCACCATTCCCGAGCCGCATTCCCAAAATCTATGGCAGCGTGCAAACCACGCCGCTGAAGTTGGAAGTGAAAGAAGGTGGCGGGGAAATTGCGATTGAAGTGAAGTAGAACTTTCAATGTAAATCGCATTATCCACGGGCACCGACAAATGCCGTAGCTAGTAACCCGCCTGTTGCCCAATCGTTCGTGCAAGTACCATGAAGGTTTCGTTCCGGCTTGTTCGTCTGCGGGTTTGGGAACTTGGGTTAGATCCTCCGCGAGTCCGGCAAGCTAGAGCCTTGCCGTAGCGATTGCGCGATGTCCCTCCGCCGCTCCCCTGTTTACGATCAGTTGGAAAATCTCCTCCGCGACCGCGTCCTCATTCTCGACGGCGCGATGGGCTCGATGATTCAGCGCTACAAGCTGACCGAAGAGCAGGTCCGCGGCGACCGCTTTGCCGATCACGACAAGGCAAAGCATCTGAAGAATTTTTCCGACCTGCTCTGCCTGACGCATCCGGACAAGATCACCGACATTCACGGGCAATACCTGGAAGCCGGCGCCGATATTATCGAGACCAACACGTTCGGCGCCAGCCTGGTCGGCATGGAAGAGTTTGCCCTGCCGGACTCGCTGATCCGCGAGCTCAACGTGGCCGCTGTCGAATGCGCCCGCCGTGCCACAGAAAAGTGGAATCAACGCACGCCGGACAAACCACGCTTTGTCGCCGGTTCGATTGGTCCCACGGCCAAGCAGATGTCGATCTCGACGAAGGTCGACGATCCGAGCTATCGCAATGCCGAATTCATGCAGATGGTCGATTC
>CAYMWL010000025.1:0-83256 GCA_964394305.1 uncultured Pirellulaceae bacterium | reverse complement strand
CGCCCTCCTAAAAGCTTTGAGAGCCGAGCCATGGGCGCGCGAAAAAGGCCGCAAATCATATGGTTTGCGGCCTTTTAGTTTTTAAGTTGAATAGGAGGTCGTTACTCGACGTTCTCAATCAGAATCAGCACGCGGACTTTGCCTTTGGGAGTCGCGGCGGGGGTAGGCACAACGGCCGGTGTCGCTGGTTCGACGCCACCAGCAGGAATCCGGAACAGGCTGGGGGTCAATTCCTGGACAAAGTCAGCGGACTTCGCTGTCTTGAGGGAGTGATTCGGATTCCCTTCCACACTTTCGGCCGCCGCGGTGTTTTCGCCAATGATGTTATGCGGAGACGGATTATGCGGAGACGGGGGCTGGGCAATGGCCAGTTGTTGCTCTGGCACGAACTTCACCTTCTGCGAAGGTTCCGCCAGCCGCGACAGAGCCAGTTCGAGTTCATCCGGCGAAATCTGCAAGTACAGGGCGTCGGCAGCAGGCTTGCTCTTGCTCTGGTCATTGCCAGTCGTCGCCACGAGGTGATCTTTGTAAGCCTTGCGAACCAAACCGCCGCCGGTCGATTGATCGCTGGGGCGACGTTTTTCGATCCCTTGTTCGGCGAGTGCCTCTCGTAGCGCGACGCCGGCGTTCAAACCCTGGGGCGAAGAGATGCGCACGACCAGCACATTGCCATCTGCCGGGAGCGAATTGAGAACCGAGGCGAATGCTTTGTTCGTTTCAGTAACTTCGACCTGGGGAACGTTGTTGTTGGCAAATTTGTCTTGCTCGTCACCGCGGTTCAGCCAGGCCAGTGTGCCGGTCATGATGGCGACCGACGCGGCAATCGCGAGGCCGCCGATGGCGAGGCGA
The DNA here is from genome assembly GCA_964394305.1 of uncultured Pirellulaceae bacterium. Taxonomy (GTDB): domain Bacteria; phylum Planctomycetota; class Planctomycetia; order Pirellulales; family Pirellulaceae; genus Anatilimnocola. Next base: position 82,407 of record CAYMWL010000025.1, on the reverse strand, counting down.
CGAGCAGTCTTGGTTTTGATGTGCGAAGCGGGAGAGATGTTTGCGTTTTCGTTGGCCTTAGCGGCGACGGCAGCCGCGACGACACGCTGAGCAAAGCCTTCCCCGACCGAGTAGCGAGGCAGCGTGGCGACGTCTTGCCGGAGCTGCCGCAGTTCAACGACTTGTTGACGCAACTCCGCGTTGTCGAGCAGTTCTGATTCAAACGCGGCGCGCTCGGCAGCGGGCATCGCGTCATCGAGAAAACTGCTGACTCGTTCGTCGTGGGCATTCATTTCCATCACCGTCATTCTTCATTGGGTAAAACTGAAAATCCGTTCGGTTCCGCCCTGTCCCGCTATCAACTTTCGCAACCTATTCACCGCTGTCCTCTGCCTGGAGGATGGCGGATAACTCTTCTTTCAAGTGCAACCGAGCCCGATGCAGCCGGCTGCGAACCGTTCCGACTGGCAAGGCCAAAATGTCGGCGATGTGGTCATAGTCGCAACCTTCCACTTCTCGCAGAACCAGGATCGACCGGTGTTCGTCAGAAAGTTTGGCCAGTGCCCGTTGCACTTGCACCGCCCGTTCCTCACGCAGTAGGTTTTCGTCGACCCGCTCGCCGTCGTCGGCTGGCTCTTCGCCCGTCAGTTCGCGATTTTGTTCAACCGAGCTTTCGTCTTTCTTTCGTCGCCGCCTGCTGATCGCAGTGTTAAAGGCGATGCGATACAGCCAGGTGTAAAACGCACTGCCACCAGCAAACGAGGAAAGCTTCACATAGGCCTGCACAAACGCGTCCTGCAAGGCATCTTCGGCTTCATGTCGCGACGAACAAATATGCACCAAAGCCGTGAGCAACCGATCCTGGTATTTCTGTACCAGTTTGCCGTAGGCCTGCGAGTCACCCCGCAAGGTCGCTTGGATCAGTGGTGCATCGTCGTGCGTCACGCTGTCAAAACCTTCGACGCGAAGTGGGACTGGAAAGTTCCGAAAATGTCCGCTGCGGATGAGTACAAATCGAGACCGAAATACACGCGACCGATCACAAGTCCTTCATGGATAAGGGCTTGGCCCACAATCTTTAGGTGGGTCCAGGCACGTATTTGCAGGGGTGAAAAAAAGCAAGGGCCAGTATTTGCCCGGCTCCTTTTTTCGGCGGGTTTTTCCAAGGTTTGCGGATTCTCCGCCGAAAAACTCCGCCGTCAGCTACGCATTCTCGCCTGACAGCTAGGAAGTTCAACCCATTTCGTGGAAGAGAGTTGCACTTACAACCGGGGAGCAGCCGGTTTTAACGGCGGCTGCCAGGCGTTGGCCCCGGTCACTTTCACCTTGCGGGAATAGACCTTATCTCCACAGGTCGCAATGACCGTGTCGAACTTCGGGCCTGCAAAGCACAAGTTCGAACACTTGCCGTTCGGCGTCGGAATGATGCAATTCACCCGGCCGGCCTGATCGCAAACCTGCAGCCCCATCTTCGTCGCCACCCACAACCGGCCGTCGCGGTCGCAGCGCATGCCATCGGCGCCGCTGTCTTCGGCCGAATCGGGCACGTGCAGGTGATAGTACTTTTGCTTGTGAGCCAGCGAGCCATCGGGCTGAATCTGATAGCTGTAGACCCAATGCGTTCGACTGTCGGCGACGTACAACAATGACTGATCCGGTGAGACCGTGATCCCGTTCGAAAAGATCAGGCCGCTGTCGACGACCTTTCGTTCGCCCGTAGGGCTAATGTAAATGATCTCGCTCGGGCTCTTGCCATCCCAACCGGGCTTGGTGGCGTAGATGCTGCCGTCGTGGCGAATAACCAGATCGTTGCAGCGAAAGCCACTCTTCACCAGTTGCCACTCGCCGTTGCCCGCGAGCTGCATGATGTTCTCGGCTTCCATGCGAATCGCATACAGGTTGCCATTCGGGCCAATCGCCTGGCCGTTGGCTCGCTCCGAACCTTCGAGCAGCACGCTGATCTTGCCGTCGGCATCGATCTTGTGCGTCCGCTGATTGGGAATGTCGTTGAAGAAGACTTCGCCTCTGGCATTGGCGGCTGGTCCTTCGGTGAACTTGTAACCTTCGCCGACCAGCTTCCAATCTTCGCCGGGAATCAAGATCTCTTTCAGCTGCGGAGAACCAACGCCGGCTTTGATCGGTTGCGGATAGTCCTTCCAGAGCCAACGCATGGCATCCGGAAAAATCTCGGTCGCGTGTTTGCCATTGTGGCCGCCGTCGCCCCACTTGTGATTCACTTCGTAACCGGCAAACGTGAGCGAACGCTCCAACTCTTGATTAGCCATCCACCAATCGCCGCCGTAGATGTTTAAATCCTGGTTGCCGTCTTGCAGAAAAATCCGCAGGGCCTTGGGTTCGACTTTGCGAACTAATGTGCCGTACTCGTTGCCGCCGCGCAGTCCCACATAAGTACCGATTGCGCTGAACACGCGACGAAATTCATGGGGCCGTTCCCAAGCAGCGGTGAACGCACAAATCGCTCCGCTGCTAGAACCGGCAATGCAGCGATCATTGCCATCTTTCGAAAGCTTGAGCGCGCGGCCATCGCTGGCCTTCTTCGTTTCGACATCGGGGAGCAGTTCTTCGAGCAAGAACCGGGCGTAATTATCGCCCAGTCCGTCGTATTCAAAGCTGCGGTTGAAGCGATCGAGGGCTGCGGTGCTATCGAGCGCTTTCACGCGGCCGTGGCCGATGAACACGCCAATCGTGATCGGCATTTCCTTCTTCGCGATCAATTCATCAAACACGGCGGGAGCATTGAATTGCACGCCGTCTTGATTGATGTGCACGCAGGCAGGCTTGTCGGGTGAGTATTGCTTGGGAATGTAAACCGAATACTCGCGGTAAGTGCCGGGGAAAATCTTGCTTTGTTCAAAGCTGAACTTGAGCACTTCGCCCTTAGGGATTTCCTGAGCGACGAGCGGCAACGACAAACAACTGAATGCCAACCAAGTGAACGCAAATAAACGGCGATTCATGAAAGCAGTTTCCAGGTGGAGAGTGAGCAATGTCGGTTACGAATTGCGCACCATCCTATCCCTAAAACAATCGCCCCGCACGGAGTAAGGGAATGCGTTCTCCAACTTCGTTCGAGTTGGCTGCATCGATTCCCTTTACTTGAGGCGGGGCGTTTTTCATCGATGCCGATTACTCCGTACCGCCAGCGGCATGCCTGCAAACGGCAGCACGCCGAGCGACAAGTAGCCGACGCAACACCAGAGAAACGGCGGTTCATAGAAAGTAGCCGGCCAACTGGTGTAGAGCATCGCACCCGTCAGCAGCAGCCAACTGATCACGCAGAGGATGATCAAGTACGCTGAAATCAACCGCAGCCTCGCCGCAACGACAAACATCACGATTGTGAGACCGAGGTACAGGCTCCCACTCACGACATACCAGCCTTCGGCAATGGCTGCGAACTGCGCCTCAGAGACCCATTGTTTGAGCAATGCAAAGACGAGCAGCAGGCCAAACATCACGGTCAGCAAGGTCACGATCAGCCATGGCCGGCCGGCGGTAACCAGCGTGGCCATCAACGCGGTAAGTGTCCACGACGATAGCCAGATAATGAAACTGATCGCTGCAAATTGCTGAATCGTCGAACCATTGGGCCAGAGTGCGCGCAGCACTTCTTCCCGATAGCCGGTCCAATATACGATCCCGGCAATCGCCACAAAACCCACAAGCCACGTCGCCCAACTCAGCAGCAGGCCAGCCGCGCAATTGCGTAAGATCGACAGTGCCAAGAAAGTGTCGGTTACGGGGCGTGTGGCAAGCACGAAGCGCATCCCCGTCTTGCCGCTCTCCTGCCCGCAGTTGCCGGCAACCAGGCCAAAAACGAAAGGGAGCACTAGCATCAAAATCACGAGCGGCAGCGTCCGCGAAAGCTCGAACAGTTCCGCAGTCTGCACCAGGTCAAAGGCCCATAACGCGGCCATAAACAGCATGAAGCAGCCCACCAAAATCGCGGGGACAACGGTCAGCTTCTGCCGCCATTCGCACCAGGCCTGCGCGAGATTCGGAGATGCAAAGGCGCGGGTGATCGCTTTGCTGGAAAATTGGCGCTCCCACCACTGTTGCAGTGCGGCAAAATTCCAGACATCGCCGCGCCGCGTGCGAGATACGCTCACAACGGCAATCGCAAACGCAGTCAAGGTCAGGCAGCCCAGTGCGATCGCTTCGCTCGCGCTGGGGTTCTGCCACATCCGCTTCCACTCGCCAAAATAGGGCGAGCCGTAACAACGACTGAACCAAATGATCAGCGGCATGGTAACTGCGATGCAACCCAACAATTGTCCGAAGACTGCCCCTTCAAAAGTCCAGATGGCAGCCAACGAGCAAGCGAGTGTTGCGGCGAGGAAAAGGGCTGGGCCCACCAACGGCCAACCGGCGCCGCCAAGGTTCATCGTTGCTGCTGCGATCAAATACATGCCGACGATCGTCACCACGCCCAGCGACATCTGGCAAGCCACGAGTCGCGCGGCGGAAATCGGGCGAATGAAATGCCGCGCGAGCTTACCTTGTGATTGAAACACTGCGATCGCAGCCCCGAAGCCCATCACCAGCGTCAAGGTCACGTGCAGTGCTACTGCTTCGTGCGCGTCTGGATTCAAAACGCCATCCTGCCGAAAAGCAGAAAACAACCACATCGGCAGCGCGGTAATCGTCAGCAGTATCACCGGAATAATCCACATGCCGCGGCGCGCATAATCAGCCGCGAGTGCAACTTCGATCGAACGCATCGTTCGGCTCCTTATTTCACGCGAGATACAAAAATCTCTTCCAGCGACGGCGTCGCTTCTTCCACGATTGTGCCGCCATGTTCGACGACCGCCTGCTTCAGTTCTTCACTCCCCCCATTGGCGAGGAACGTCCATTCCAAGCCTTCACCCGTGCAACCCAGCGCACCCTTCAACCGTGGCGGTGAATACTGCGGCTGCACAAACCGCACCACAAACCGCCGATGTGAAACTTTGATCTGGTCCAGCGTGTCACTCACCACAATCCGGCCATCGTGGACGAACGCAACGCGATCGGCGACTCGCTCGACTTCATCGAGCAAATGCGAGGAGAACAACACGGTGCGACCTTCTTCGGCGACGGTTCGCACAATCGCGCCGAGAATATCTTGCCGCACAACCGGATCGAGCCCTGACGAAGGTTCATCGAGCAACAACAGGTCCGGACGATGAGCAAGCGCAGTGACGAGTCCCGCGCGAGCCCGTTGGCCACGCGACAACGTGCCCACTTTTTGACGAGGCTGCAATTCAAACTGCCGGCAGAGTTCATCGGCGAAGCGTTCATCCCAGGTGGGATAAAAGGCCTGCATGTAGCGGAGCAACTCATCGACCCGCATCCAATCGGGTAGATCCCGATCTTCCGACAAACAGCCGATGCGACTTAGTACACCGACGGGATCGTCGACCGGATTGCGATCGAAGACGCGAACGCTGCCAACTTGGGCTTTGAGCAAACCCAGCACGTGATTGATGAGCGTTGTCTTGCCGGCGCCGTTCTCGCCGACCAGGCCGAAGACACAGCCACGTGGTACGCTTATCGAGACGTCGTGCAACGCCGCTTTGCTGCCGAACTGGCGGGTTAGCCCGCGGATGTCGATCACCGTTTCACTCATGACGATTCTCCGGAAGAAGAGGTTGGCAAACGCCGGCTGCGCTTATGAATCAACTCGACGAGAGTTTCGAGGTCGACGTCCATCTGGCGAGCTTCGGCCAGCAGCACGTCGATCCGCTCGGTCAGAATTTTGATGTGTTCACCCCGGGCGAGTGGCGAGCCCGCGTCGGAGACATACACGCCCGCGCCGCGGCGCGTGGTGAGTACGCCTGCTGCTTCCAATTCCCGATAAGCCCGGGCCACAGTATTGGGATTCACCACCAGTTGTTCTGCCAACTTACGGACCGAAGGGAGCGCTTCGCCCGGCGCCAGCCGCTGGGCAGCGACCTGGTATTTCACCTGGTTGACGATTTGCAGGTAGATCGGCACGCCGTCGTTTGCCGAAACTCGAAGTTGCATGAAAGCGTCTCGCGAAGTCCGAAATGCTGCAGACTCAGCACTGTAATAATACAGTAGTACAGTTGCCGATTGATTGTCAAGAGCTTCTGGAAAAATCTTTCGGCCGCCAACCGTGATCGAGCATCCACCTTCGGATATCATGCAAGCAACCTCTTTCAGGAGATCCTGTCATGTTGCGTACCGCGATTTGGATGGCTTGGGCAATTGTTTTCGCACTTGGTTCCACGATCGATCTGCATGCTCAAACGGCGCCGCTGGCGATTCCGCCGCAGTTGAGTCTGTTTGCAACTTACGATGAGAATCTCGCCACGATCAGCGTGACTCGCACCTACACGGCGGAAGTGCCGGTGACTTTGGAAAGTGTGAATGCTGCCGGTATTGTGGAGAAGAAAATTGTGCAGGTCAGCGAATTGCGAGAAGAAGTGCTGAAGTACCTGCTGGCGGAAACCAGAATCAAAACGATCGGCGGCCAGGAGCTCGAGCGAAAAGTAGCGGCGAAGGAACTGAAAAAAGGCCAGCCCGTTATTCTCGTCTCTGCCGCGATTAAACTTCCCGCCGCGTACAAGGCGCTGTTCCGCGATGACGCCATCATTCTCGAAGTGAACGGTCTCGGCGCGACGCCGAATCTGGATGGCGAGAAGCCGGCGAAACCGTAATTCAATTTCAAATTGCCTGCTGCTTGCAAGTTGCAAATTTCAAATCTAACGCATGCCCCTACACTTCCAACTTCGCCAATCCTCGTCCGTCCCGCTCGAAATCGAAGGGATCACGCCCGATCGGCTGCGCGCGATGTCCTTGGCTGAAATTGAGAAGAGTGAAATCTTTCAAGGGAACAGGAAGCAACCGCTGGCGGAGTTTTTTCGGATCAGCGGACAGCCTGCCGACGAACAGCATGTGTGGAGTGGCGATCTTTCCGGCGTGCATTGGCTCGGCGCAAAGATGCAGAGTGGCCGTATCGAAGTGCAGGGGAACATCGGCCGGCATGTCGGTAGTGAAATGAAAGGTGGCGAGATTCATGTCTTCGGCGAGGCCGGCGATTGGTGCGGCGCCGAGTTGCACGGTGGGTTGCTGAACGTGCGCGGCAACGCGGGTGATTCGACCGGTGCGGCGTATCGCGGCAGCGTAAAAGGGATGACGAAGGGAACCATCGTCATCGGCGGCAACGCGGGGAATGAATGTGGTCATTCGCTGCGTCGCGGCCTGTTGTACGTCGCCGGCAACGTCGGCGATTTCTGTGGAATCAACATGCGGGCCGGCACGATTCTGGTCGGTGGTACGGCGGGCAAACGGCCCGGGGCCGGCATGAAGCGTGGTACGGTTGCTTTTCTCGGCAGCGAAACGCCGCCGTTGCTCCCCACTTTTCGGCATGCCTGCCGGTATCGGCCCGACGTATTTCGGCTGATTTTTCAACATTTGCGACAATCTCAGGCGCCGATCTCCGAAGAATCTCTGGCTGCGGTGTTTGAGCTGTACAACGGCGATCTACTCGAAGGTGGGCAAGGGGAGATCTTGCTGCGCGCGCAGATTTAGAGGTTCACTCTCAAACACGGTTCCTCGTTGACGCCTCGGGCGGCCTTAGTCGTTCGACCTACGCGGCGACGCTGCCTCGCGATAGAATGTGCCGGGACGGATTCGTCACATCTCGGCATTGATGCTCGAGGCTGGAGTAACGCATGGCACGTTTGGTTTCGTTTGTCGTTCTGCTCGTCATTCTGATTCTCATCGCGCTCCTCTTCATTCGCGTGATGGCTTCGTTTCTGCTGCCGCTGTTTTTGGCCGCGTTGCTCGTCGTTATTTTTCATCCGCTCTATCAATGGACGCTCGAACGCTGCTGGAAGCAGCGCTATCTGGCCGCGACGCTGACTACCATCATGGTCATGCTCAGCGTGCTCGCGCCGGCCGCATTGGTCTTTACGCTGGCTGGTGCGCAGGGTGCATCGCTGGCCTCGCAACTGCGCGGCACGAATGTGCGTCAGAAGTTGGATGAGTTGCGGCAAAGCGTGGGCGTGGAAATCCCGCAGCGCGACTTTCTGCAGCGCATCGACGCCACGTTAGTTAATTGGCGCGATCAATTGCGCAAAGGCGAGACGCCCAACTACAGCCGCGTGCCCAACGTGATTGGCTACTTGCGCAAAGTCGAGGAGTGGCGGACGACGGGCAAGGGAAAAGACTTGGGGCTTATCGCCTATCCAGAATCCCTGTTCATGCAGTTGGAAATTCTGCGTTCCGTCGAGCCAGACTCCATCGAAGCTGACCAGGCGTTGCTCGACGCGATCGCCGAATTTCGCATTTACCGGCGCGATTTACTCGGCGGTGGTTTTCAAGCGTTTGTAAAGGACCTGGTCAATCCTTCGGACGAACAAATCGAAACGATTGTCAAAGACTACTCAGAGCCGCTCAAAAACCTCGGCAGTGACACCTTAATTCTCGGCGGCAAAATGTTGCTGGGCACGCTCGTGGTCATCGCCACCTTGTTCTTTCTCTTCGCCGAAGGCTCGAGGATGCTGGATGCCGCGATTCGCCTTTCGCCACTGGAGGAGCGCTATGTCCGCGAGCTGGTCGCTGAATTCGACCGAGTATGTCGCGCGGTCGTTGCGGCAACTTTGTTGTCGGCTGTTGCCCAAGGCATCTTGGCTGGCATCGGCTTTTATTTTGCCGGGTTGCAGCAATCCGTAGCGCTGCTGATGTTGCTCACCATGGTGCTGGCGATGGTGCCTTTCACGGGCGCCGCTGCCGTTTGGATTCCGGTGAGCCTGTATTTATGGCTGTACAAAGGTGAGTTTGGCACCGGCCTGGTGCTTGCGGGTTACGGCGCGCTTGTCGTTTCGACTGCTGACAACGTAATCAAGCCGCTGGTGTTGCACGGCCAATCGAATTTGCATCCGCTGCTCGCGCTGCTCAGTGTTATTGGCGGTTTGCAGGCGCTCGGGCCCATCGGCATTCTCGTTGGGCCGATGGTGGTCGTCTTTCTGCAGACGCTGCTGAAAATCTTGCAGCGCGAATTGATGACGATGGATAAACTCGCCGCCGCGGCTGCGGCCATCGGCGTGCAATTGCCGGCCTTCGCCAATCGACCAGCGACGGCCGCTGCGGAAGCAGATTTGACCGCCCCAGTCGTGGATCCCGCAACTGGTTTGCCGTTAGAGGCAAACGAAGAAATGAAGTCGAACGGCGGCGGCGCTCCAAAGTCCGCGAAGTCCACTCCGCCCGCCAGCGGCAAGCGGAAGAAACGCCGCTAGTCGGCTGGATTCAGGTCGATTTTTTCAGTCAACTTTTTCACTTCGGCACCGGCCTGATTGGCATCGGCCTGGGCTTTGTGCTGATCGACGGTCAACTTGATCTCAGTGTTGTCGGTCGTCGGTTGCCTACTACTGGTGACGACCACATAGCCGCGATAAAAGCTGAAGCCGATCGCCGCGATGATCAACAATAACAACAGAACTCCACCCTTACTCATAAAACACCTCTCTTTTCATTGCGTTTGTAAATAAAAAACTGCGGGCAACCTCCGTGGCCATCGAGCCTTGGTCGTCCGCAGTCTACGTGGTTTTATTTTTGGAGTGCGGCCGAAGCCACTACTCGTAGGTATTCGACTCCGAGCTAATCACGCTTTCCTTTCCCCGGGCCGCCGCTTGGGTTGCCTGTACCCGGATTGCCACCACCTTTACCCGCACCGCCACCGGCGGGACGTTCAGGGCGTGCTGGCTGTGGGTTGACGCGCGGCGTCTCCCGTGGAATCGGTGCTGCTTTGGGCACTTCGCGTGGCGCTGGCGCCGTTCTCGGTACGTCACGCGGAGCAGGCGCAGTCTTGGGCAAGTCGCGCGGGGTTACTCGCGGCGGATCCACTTTGGGCCGATCGCTGATACCGGGCACCGGTTTCGGCGTCCGTCCTGGCAATTCGTTATCGCTGCCAGGCAACGTGCGTGGGGAGGTCGCACCGGGTCGACCGTCGCCGTAGGGATCATTGCGGGCCGGACGCTTCGGGGCGTCGCGCGGTTGATCGCGAAGATCGTTGAGCGGACCAGGACGATCACGATCTGCCTTGGGACGTTCCAGCGGATCTCGTTTGTCGTCACGGTTGCGGATGTCGTTCAGCGGACCGGGCAGTTCCCGAGGATTTTTCGGCGTATCGCGCGGCTCGATCGTTCCATCCGAAGCACGTGCTCCGGGTGGGCCCTTCGGTTCAACGCTGGGCCGTTCCAATCGCGGCACATCATCCGTACGTGGTGTACGGTCCGGGCGATCAACACCAGGACGATCAACACCGGGCCGCGATTCGTCGCCGATGGGTGGTTTCAGCAACCGCACGCGGTCGCCGCCACGCTTGTCGTCATCGGTCCGTGCGGTGCGTTCTGATTCCACCTTGATCCGATTTTGCCGAAACTTGTCGAGCTCTTGTAGATGTCGCCCAGCCGTCTTGCGGGCCGCATCGTCCAGATCACGGAGTTTCCAATCGTGGCTCCCCTGAACCTTCGCCAGGTCTTGAATGGAATTCACAAGAAGTGGATTGCGATTGGTATCGCGGTCACGAAGTTGTGTCCATGCTGCATAGTCCCGAGGCGGGCGGCCTTCGTTGCGGTCCCGAAGGTCTTCGTAGCGGGCGTGAATGTGCTGATCCCAGCCCCGATCATTCCGATGTTGCCAGCGGTAGTACGAATACAAAGAATCGTAACCGTATCGGCTGTTGTGAAAGGCGAAGTACGGCAGAATGCCGCGGCCCCGATAGTTCGCGGCGTAATAGTCGCCGAAGTAATAATGGCGGTAGTTGGGCCGCAGGAACAAATGGTCAATCAAAGCGACCGTGTTCACGACGATACGCGGCGAATAGACATAGTTGCGCGGAATGGGACCGCGGAAATAAACGGGCGCGAACAATACACCCCGTTGCGGCGGTAAAAAGTCCCAGTAGCCATTCACGTAGATGTAGCCGCGAGTCGTATAGACGTAGTGCGAGTTGGTCCAAACCCAGTTGGGATTGCCTTGCGCCCAATAACCCGCGCGCCATACATATCGATTCTGCTGCCACATCCAGCAGCCAGGAATCCAGATTTCGTTGCCGGTCGGCGACTCGGAGCTAGGGCCTGCGTCGACGGTTTCGGGCGGTGCCGGCAGGTATTCGACCTCTTGAACGCGCATGTCCGCCCAGTAGCCGCTGGTCCATTGGTAACCATCCGTCACTTTGGCCCAGTAACCGGGAACCCATTCGCGCGCGGGTGGAACCGCCCGCCAGATACCGCTAATCCAGATGTAATCTTTGCGGTCGTCATCCCAGCCCCAATAACCCGGGATCCAGGCGATGTCGTCGCCGGCCGGTCGCTGGGCGGACGGAATTTCTTCAATTAACGGTGGCGGCTCTTTGGCCACGACCAAACCATTTTCCGCAGCAGGTGTGACGGCCTGGGCAAAGGCTTCGTGTACGGGACCGCGCGTCAGCGGTTCGGCCTGATCGACGAGTCGAGGTGCTGCGTCCCCGACAACCGGCACTGGTTCGCGGGGCAATTCTTCCTGGGCAGAGAGAAGTCCACTCCCCAGCCAACCACCGAGTGCCGCCATCGTGGCGGTGAATAAAAGGCGTTTCATGTTTCTTTCCTTCGTTACAAAGAACGTGGGGTACAACGCCACAGGCCGGCGATAGAACATCTCCCTGCGTGCAGGCTGTGCAAGCAAGAGGAAGCAATTGATATGCCGCAGCTCAGACATTGCGGCAGATGCCGCCGTAACTTGTTATTTCCGTTGGCGGTTGCGCATCATCGGAGCATTTACAACTAGCGCGCCGTCAAGTCATGCGATGGACGACGCAGAGACCGCGCGAACGAATTGAAGCCAGCAGAACTGGCCGAAAGAATGGCACTGCGTACGCGCAGCTACGTTTTGCGTTTGCGCAGGAAAAATATGCGTACTCGCAGCAACAGCACTGCGTGCTCTCAGCGACAACACTGCAACAAAAATCGCCAGTTCCTCACAGCCTGAAGAACTGGCGATCGTTTTTTGAATTGCGGAGCGAGCAGCGACTTAAGTGCCGCCACCACCACCGCCACCCGTGCCGCCGCCACCGGCTGCGGCGGGCAAGCGAGGCGCGGGAATCGACTGCATCATCGCGTTGTTGATGGCATCGAAGTACGCGCCCGAAGCGCCCTCAGCCTGCGTGTGCGTAATCATGACCGGTGGCAGATGTCCGGCGGGCACAATCCGTGAGATGTAATTTTGCACCGAGAGAACGCGCTTCTGCGTATCTTCCGGCGTTTCGCCGATCAGCACAAACACGGCCCGGCGATGAATCGGGGCCTGTGTCACGATCCATTTCACTTGCAATTCGCCGGCGCGGTTCAACTCCTGCGTTTCTGCATTGAAGAGGAACGTGCCGATGGTGTTCTGCATTTTCCAGCCGTTATTGACCTGGATGCAGAAGTATTCGCGCGTTGCCGCGCGATCGGCCGATTGAAACGGCTCGGGCCAGGCGTTGTTCCGATGAAAATCGAGGTGCACGCGCTGCCAGAAGGTCAGCTCTTTACCACCGTGGTGGTGGTAGCCTTCTTGCGCTGCTGCGGTGCTCGCGAAGAATGTGCTGCCAGCCGCAAGAGCCAAACCCACCGAGCTGGCCAGAATCCAATGGCGCATTGCACATCCTCCCTAACGACCGGCGAAAATGGTCGGCGTGAATCAGCATCACGCCGCGTGACTGGTTTCCGCGAAACCTATTGACTTGTCGCCGAATCCGCTGCCAGGCGACGCTGGCCGGGCTTTGGAACGGCGCTTTTTGGTGACTCTAACAGCTATCATCGGCGCTGGTTTCGCCGGGAGTCAAACCAAGCCGCTCACTGCCAAATAATCGTTGCGACCGTTAGTCACCCTTTGCTCCGGGAACGGTGAAATTCAATTGAATGCCGCGAACTTCAGGTTTTAACGATTGTGCGACCGGCATTCGACTCGGTTCGTCGGTTCGCACAACGACACCCCTTCCCCAACCGGGTACAATAAAGAAGTCTCTTCTGCCGCACGGGCAATTCTGCCGCAAAGGACTTTCGCCATGCCTCAAGCCGTCGTTGATCCGGAAGAACTCCGGCAGTTCGCGCAAAGTCTGAAAAAGTTCAATTCCCAGCTGCGCGACCGGGCCAGCGCTCTGGGGAATCAGCTCGCCACCCTCAGCGCTAGCTGGCGGGATCAGGAGCACAAGAAGTTCTCGGAAGAGTTCGAGCAGAACATGAAAGTGCTGCTGCGGTTTACCGAGACCGCCGATCAATACGTGCCGTATCTGCTGCGAAAAGCAGAACACATCGAAGACTATCTCCGCTCGTAAGCATCAGCGTAGAAAGCGCGGCCGTGGCCAAATCTGCACACATCACCTCGACCGAAGCCGTCAGCGCGTTGCGCGCTGCTTTGCTACAGTTCGTCGAGGAAGCTCAACACGCGCTCACCGCGCTGCAGTTAGAAGCACGTCGGCCCGTCGACTGGCTCGACCACGACCGCACGCTCTATTGGCCGCGGGAAATGCGGAAGGCATCGGATCGCGTCGCCGAAGCCCGCTTGGAACTGCAACGCTGTGAAATGACGATCAGCGGCGAAGACCGTCGCGCTTGCGTTCAAGAAAAAAAGCTGCTGCAAAAAGCCAAGGCCCGCTTGGAACTCACGGAAGAACGGATCCGCACCGTGCGACGGTGGAAGTTCGAAATGAAGAAGGCCGTCGAAGATTTCGAAACGCAGCTTGCTCGTGTGCAAAGGTATCTGGAAAACGACATTCCGCTCGCCGCCGCTGAATTGCAGCGGATGATGCTCGCGCTGGAAGCGTATACCCAAACATTTGGCGATCGCGCTAATTCACCGGGAACCAATCCATGAGAGTTTGCGATCTCACGTCCGGTCTCGGCCAGTTAAGCCAGGCCTATGGAAAGCTGAAAGAGCGGCTGGTGGAGACCCGCGAAGTCTGGACCGATAAAGCATTCGAGCAATTTGATCGCGAGCGGCTGAACGAGATTCCGAATCGTTTGCAAAGGTTGACCGCTGCAGTGAACCAATTGATCGAGGTTGTCGACCGAGCCGAGCGCGAATGTGGCGAGCCGCGTGACGAAAGTTGAGCCAATTCGTCCCGGTTAATTTGTCCCAGACAAAATTGTTTCCTGAGCAACATCGAGTAGGAACGCAGCGCGGTGACTACGGCTATCACGACCGAACAACAACGCCAACTGATTGCCCGCCTGGCAACGTTGGTCTCCGCCCGCGCGCGCGAGGAAGCACAAATTCGTGAACGTCACGCGAACCGACTCGCCGGCATTCAAAGTCGCTACGAACAATTGCGCAATCAGATTCTGGCCCAGTTCGAAAACCGCCACGCGGGGCGCATTGGTGATTACCGTTCAGCGCGTGATTCCGTCCTCGTGAAATACGAAACAGCCGGGCAGAAAGTGCTCGTCGAAGAGTCTCGCTTCGATACCAAGGAGAAGGCACAGCATGCCGAATCGATTGAGGATGCTCGCAATCTACTGACCCATCGCCGCGAACAGATTCAGGCCAATTACAAAGAGGCCGAAGTCATTCCCCGCGTGGAATTCGCTAAATTCAAGCAGCAAATTGATCAATACGAATCGCAATTCGCTGCAGTGAATCTCGAGGCCCAAGCCGTCATGCGGCCGCGAGCGGCGTGGCCGGAAAATGGTCGGCCCACGCCTCCGGTGCCGGAGAATTTGCCGAAACACAATTATTTCGAACGAATCGCCGGCAGCTTGTCGTATGCCGGAAGCAAGCTCTATGAACTGCGGCAGGAAAAGGTCGCGAGGTTCTTGGAGGACGGCTGGCCGTTTTTGATCTTTTTGTTCTCGCTCGTCACGTTGCTCGTGCTCACGCTCGTGGCCTTCATGTCGTCTTACTTGCCGGGCATCACCTGGGTTTATGCCCTGAGCGCGGCGATTATTCTGCCGATCATTTTCGCGCTGAGTACGCGACAGATTTTACGGCCCCTCGCGCAGCGGCACGCTCTGCGAATCGTTGGTGAGTTTCAGCAGGCGATCGCCGAAGCGCGGGCCCTGGCGGCCGCGGCGGTCCACTCGGCGCAGGCCGAAGCCGACCGCCAACAACGACAATTGGCCGAACGTCGCGACGACAACATGGAGGCGGCCTACGCCGAATGGGAAAGGACGCACGAACACGAGTTGAGTCGCCATCGCCAGGTGACGATCCAAGCCGCAGCCGAGTATCAAAAACAACGTTCGACAATCGAGGAACGGCACGAAGGCGAATTGCTCACCCTCGAGCAACAGGCGCCGCCGGAAATCGAACGCCTGGAAGAAGATTTTCAGCGCCAGTTGGTGCAAGCCAGCGCCAACTTTCGCGCCGAGCGATCCGCTGAGTTGCAACAGTTTCAGCAGCAGTGGCAAGATTTAAGTACGCGCTGGCAGCAGGGGCTCGCGGAGTTCGAAAAAGTCCTGGGCGAAATGAATGCTTACTGCGACGCTCATTTTCCATCGTGGAAAACGATCGTTGCCCAAGTGTCAACCCAAGAGTCAAAAGGGGCTGCAGTTTCCGGTGATCTCACTGCGCTTCGTTTCGGCCATTTTCTGTTTGACCCCACCGTGCTCGTGGGCGAAACAACGCCCAGCGACGAATTCAAAATCCCGCTGACGGCCTGCGAGTTTCCCGCCGTTCTGTCTTATCCCGAAGTGCCGTCGCTGTTGCTCGAAGCCGACGGCGAGGGGCGCGACGCTGCCGCGAGCGTGATCCGCAACGTCATGTTGCGCATGCTCACGTCATTGCCGCCGGGCAAAGTTCGTTTCACGGTGATCGATCCGGTCGGGCTGGGCCAGAATTTCTCCGCATTCATGCATCTGGCCGATTACGACGAACGGCTGGTGGCCAGTCGCATCTGGACGGAATCGCAGCACATCACGCAGCGGCTGTCCGATCTGACCGAGCACATGGAGAAGGTGATCCAAAAATATCTCCGCAACGAATTTGCTTCGATTCAGGAGTACAACGCGCAGGCCGGCGAAGTCGCGGAGCCCTATCAAATTCTGGTCATCGCCAATTTTCCCGCGAACTTTTCCGAAGAAGCCGCGCGGCGGTTGGTGAGCATCGCGGCCAGTGGCTCGCGCTGCGGTGTCTACACGCTGATCAGCACCGATCGGCGGATGAAACTGCCGCCGAACTTCGAACTCGCGGACTTGGAAGCACAGGCCGCAACGTTGCTGTGGGATGAAGCAGCGAAAGCGTTTCGCTGGAAGCAAGCCGATCTCCAGCCGCTGCCGCTGATGATGGAACAGCCGCCGGACGACGAACAACTGACCGACATGATTCGCACGATCGGCGCCGAAGCGAAAGCCAACGCGCGAGTTGAAGTGCCGTTCAGTTCCGCGCTGCCCCCACAGGAAAAGTATTGGACCGCCGACAGCCGCGTCGAAATCGAAGTGCCGCTCGGTCGTGCGGGCGCGAAGAAGATGCAGTTGATGAAGTTGGGAAAAGGAACCTCGCAGCATGTGCTGATCGCAGGCAAGACAGGCTCCGGTAAGTCGACTCTGCTCAATGCGCTGATCACCAACCTGGCGATTCATTATTCGCCGAATGAATTGCAGTTCTATTTGATCGACTTCAAAAAGGGGGTCGAGTTCAAAGCGTACGCCGCACAGCGTTTGCCGCATGCCCGCGTTATTGCGATCGAGAGCGAACGCGAATTCGGCATGAGCGTGCTGGAGCGACTCGATCAGGAGTTGCGCGAACGCGGAGATCTGTTCCGCAAGCACACGGTGCAGGATCTGAAGGGCTATCGCAACGCGAATCCCACTGCAGTCATGCCTCGCATCTTGCTCGTCATCGACGAGTTTCAGGAGTTCTTCACCACCGACGACAAGATTTCGCACAACGCGGGTTTGCTCCTTGATCGGCTCGTGCGCCAAGGCCGCGCGTTCGGCATCCACGTGTTGCTCGGATCACAAACGCTCGCCGGTGCGTACTCACTCGCACGCAGCACCATTGGTCAAATGGCCGTCCGCATTGCTCTCCAGTGCAGCGAGTCCGACGCGCATTTGATTCTCAGCGAAGACAACAGCGCCGCTCGCTTGCTCAATCGTCCGGGCGAAGCCATTTACAACGATGCCAATGGTCTGCTCGAAGGCAACCATCCTTTCCAGGTTGTGTGGCTGTCGGATCACGAGCGCGAAGGTTACCTCAAGCAACTGCACGATCTGGCTGAGCAGCGCGGCATCTCTGCCGGTTCGCTCACGGTCTTCGAGGGGAACGAAGCCGCCGACCCACGCGAGAATCGGCAACTGGTGCAATTGCTGCAATCGCCGCCGGCAGCGCCATCGACATCGCCTCACGCGTGGCTCGGCGCGGCAGTTGCGATCAAGGATCCAACGGAAGTAATCTTCCGTCGTCAGGCCGGCTCTAATTTGCTGATCGTCGGTCAGCAGGAAGAACTGTCGCTCGGCGTCATTGCCAACAGTTTCATTGCCTTGAACGCCGCCATTGCAAGTTCACCTGCAAAACAACAGAGGCCGAGTATCTTTGTGCTCGACGGCATGCGGGCCGATTCGCCGGAAGCAGGATTCTGGCCCAAGCTCGTCAGCGAATTGAAAGCGCCGGCGGTTGTCGCCGGCATTCGCGAAGCGGACAACGTGATCAAGCAACTGGCCGAAGAAGTCGATCGCCGAATGAACGCAGGCGAGCAAACCTCACCGCCTCAGTTTTTGTTTGTCTACGATCTCAGCCGTTTCCGGCGCTTAAAAAAGTCGGACGACTACAGTTTCTCGGACGACGAAAGTGGCGGCGGAGTCGACAAGCAGTTCGTCACCATCTTGCGCGAAGGCCCAGCCGTCGGTGTGCATACGATTGTCTGGTGCGACAACTGCACCAACGTGCTGCGGTGGCTCGATCGGCAAACGCTGCGTGACCTGGAGTATCGCGTCCTGTTCCAGATGAGCGCGAGCGATTCCAGCCAACTGATGGATAGCCCTGCAGCAAGCAAGCTCGGTCCGCATCTGGCGCTTTATCATAGCGAAGAGCAAGGCTTCGCGGAGAAATTCCGGCCGTATGGGCTGCCGACGCGGGAGTGGATTGAGTTGGTAAATAACTCGCGAATCTCGTAGCGGCGCTTAACCGAATTTCTGCACGAGGTTCTTGAGCCGCTCGCGATACGCAAAGAACTCCACTTCCAATCGATGCCGCGGCGAACGGTCGTAATGCAATCCGCCTCCCAGATCATCGTGGCCCTTGGCTTTCAGCTTGCCAAACCATTCGGCCTTTGCTGAATCGTTGGTCTGGGCACGAACAAACGCAGCCATCAGCCGCGCTTGCCAATCGACGAGCGGCCAAATGGCGCCGTTGGGTTGAATCAGGCCAGCGACAAACAGCCGATCATGCTCCGGATGAAAAGTATTGAGGAATAGCCGCGGCGAACCGTCTTCCGAAATCAGCAATGATGAGTCGAGAAACGGAAAGGTCGTCTTATAACCCGTGGCACAGACAATGATGTCGATCTGCTCTTCACGGCCATCGGTGAACCGCACTTTGTCTCCCTGCAACGACTCGACGGCCGGCCGCACCTGCACATGGCCGTGGCCAACGGCGTAGAGCAATTGCGAATTGACGATCGGGTGCGTTTCGAACAGGCGATGATCGGGCTTCGGCAGGCCGTAGCGCTCCGGCCTGCCAACGGCGATGTTGACGAGTGCGGCCGTGATCCGCTGCTGGAGCCAAACGGGGATGTGCCACTTCTGAAAAAGTTCGCCGCCTGCATCGAGCGGTCCACCGAAGAGAAACTTCGGCAGAAAGTGATAACCGCGCCGCAAGCTTAGGAACGCAGCGCTCCCATGGGCTGCCGCTTCCACGGCCAGGTCGCAACCACTGTTGCCGCCACCAATCACCAGCACGCGTTTGCCACGAATTTGCTGGGGCGTTTTGTATTGCTTGGCGTGAATGATCTCGCCGTTGAACTTTCCCGTGAACTCCGGCCAGAGCGGATCGTGATGATGGCCGCTGGCGATCACGACGCCAGTGAACTCCTTTTCCTCGCCACTTTTTAAGCTTACTCGCCAGCGTTCGCCGCCCCCTGGCACGGGTTCAACGCGCGAAACTTCGGTCTGAAAGCGGATGTTGTCGAACAAACCAAAGTGTCGCGCGTAATTTCGGAGATACGCGAGAGCCTGCTGGTGATTCGGATACGGCGGATACTCCTTGGGCATCGGAAAGTCGGCGAACTGGCTCATTCGCTTCGACGAAATCATGTGCGTCGCGTGACAGACGCTGCTCGATGGCCGGCCGAAATACCAGTTGCCGCCGACGTCGTCTTCGCGCTCGAAGATCTCGACGGCGAGGCCGGCCTGGCGAAAATGTTTCGCGGTCGCCAGTCCCGCAGGACCGGCGCCGATGATGGCAAACGTCTCGGTCATGGGGAATCGCTACGGCGACACCCCGTGCTGCTTGAACCAAGCCTGCAGTCGCTGCCAGCCGTCGTCGGCTTCGGTCTTGCGATAGCTGGGGCGATAGTCCGCATAAAAGCCGTGCGGCGTTTTCGGATAAAGCACGATCTCGGAAGGCTTCTTCGCTTCCTTCAGCGCGGCCTGCATCTTTTCAACGGTGTCGTTCGGAATGCCCATGTCTTCGCCGCCGTAGAGGCCAAGCACCGGCGCTTTCAATTCAGCGACAATGTCGAGCGGATACTTTGGCTGCAAATCCGATTTGTCGCCGACGATCCGGCCGTACCAGGCCACGCCCGCTTTGACATCCTTGCTATGTGCGGAATAGAGCCAAACGATGCGACCTCCCCAGCAGAAGCCAGTGACCGCGAGCTTTTCGGTGTTTCCCTTGCCCGATTTTTTTGCCCAGGCAACCGTGGCGTCGAGATCGCTCATTACTTGCGAATCAGGAACGGTCCGGACGATTTTCAGAATCTCGGGAAACTCGGTGAGCTTCGAAACATCGCCCTGCCGCGCGTAGAGTTCCGGCGCCACGGCGAGATAGCCAAGCTTGGCCAGGCGGCGGCAGATGTCTTTGATGTGTTCATGCACCCCGAAGATTTCTTGCACGACGAGGACGACGGGAAAGTTTTCGCCTTTCGCCGGCATCGCGCGATAGGCGGGCATTTCGCCGTCGGCGGTCTTGATTTTCACTTCGCCTGCTTCGAGGCCTTCCGTGCTGGTCGTGATGGTGTCGGCGGACACAGGCTGCACGGCAAGTGCGAAACCGGTGGCGAGAGTGGTGACAACAAAGCCACGGCGGGTGAAATCGACCTTGGGTAGGAAGTTGATAATCTCAGGATGCATCACGAACTCCGTTGAATAAAAGGGACTATGACAACGCTTCCTGCGTCCGTTTGACAACACCGCTGTCGCGGTCGCCGCTGCCGCGAAGATTGTAGACGCTGGCGGCCAAAAATCGATCCCGCCATTTAGGCGAGATGTGCCGGTAGTCTTCGAGCACCGCGGAACTGAATTTGTAATCGTGCGAGTCGCGCCCCTTGAGGAACACGAGCAAGCGAGCACGGCGAATGAAGTCGTCGGCGTTTTGGGAATCTTGTGCATAAGCGAGCGTCGCGCGGGCGGCGGCATCGCGATCGCTGCTGACCTTCGCGAAGATGTCGTCGAGCGAGACGGAGCCTTTCTCCGCAGGTTCGAGCTTGAGCAACTCCGCATCGGAGATCTTGCCGCGGCGAACCATGGCATCACGGAACATGGGCAGGAACGCTGCGTTCTGAAGGAGCAGCAAGCGGCGAGTTTCGTCGAGCTGCGCGTGTTGAAACGCGTAATGCATCGCGTTGCTGGTGGTAAGCGTATGCAGCCCAACAATGCCAGGCTGGCGCATCAGCAATTCACCGCCGCAGACGAACATGCCATCCCAAATCGATTGCGGGCTCACCCCTTGATTGAGCATTTGCACGACCGCTTCGCAGCAATCCCCCGCGGAATCTTTTCGCAGCGTGGCGAGCAATTCTTTCGTGGCGCCGGCGTCGACTTTGCCGTCCTGCCAATCCTTGCGAATCGCGGCAATCCGTTTTTGATTTTGCCTGTATGGCCGATCGGCGTCGTAATCGTTGTCCGCAGGGTTCTTCTCTCCTTCATGATTCAACATCGCATAAACGAGGGAGCGGACGACCGGCTCGGCATGTTGCCAGCCCATCACTTCGAGCGCGCGGAAGGCGTTGGCGACGTAAATAATCTTGTGGCCGATCGCACGAAAATCCCGAGCGCCGTAGCGGCAGAGGACTTCGAAGATTTCGCCACTGCTCGCAGTACGCGCGAAGACGGCCGCGGCAGTATCGGCTTGTTCTTCATCCCATTTGTCGAGCGATTGCGTGAGTTGTTCGCGAGCTTCGTGTGGCGCGGGTAGTTTGCCGTCCTTCACCGGTGGCATCGTCCAATTCCCTTCGGTCACGTCACGAGCCTGTGAGGACTTGAACGAATCGATGGCCCAGAAGATTGGCAGCCAGCGGTGTTCATCCGGTGAAGCGAGGCTGGCGAGGTGCGCGCTGTTGACGACGAGCACGGCGTGGAACTTGAAACCAACCGACGGTCGCGGCTGCACGTTGCGAATGCCGGCGAGTTGCAACGCGGTGACAATCTGCTGGTAATTGACCGTGCCCTTCTTGATGCGGCTGGCGACTTCTTCGAGGACCTTGTCTTGCGAAGTGTTCTCGAGCAACTGCACGAGCGGTTCGATATCGCCAGTGAATTGCACGGCCTGCGGATTGGGCTTGGTTTCTTCCGCAGAAAGCGGCGGGAGTTGATTCAGCCAACTGCTACCGAGCAGTCCGAGGGAGCCGGCGGCTGAGGTGGATTGCAGGAAGTTGCGCCGGGAGAAGGAGGCTGCCATGATTCACTCCGAATGCGTGAAGAGATGGCGCTATCCTTGCGCACGTAGATTCAACGATTCAGTTTACGACTGCTTTGATGGAGGAACAATCAGCAGGAACAGCTGGGAACAGCTGGGCGTTGTTGCTGCTCGGCCCCTCACCTCAACCCTCTCCCCGGAGTACCTGGGCGAGGGAGTTTGTCGTTGCTTCACAACGTCCAAAGCTGACTAGCGTTCGCGATTTCCTTGATGCCAGACTTTCAGGATCACGCTGTTGGAGTCAGTCCCTGGCATCGGATACTCCGCGCCGACTTTTAGTTCCAGTTCACGCAGCAAACCGCGGCGGGCGGCTTCGGCTTGTTCTTCTTTCCACTTCGGGCCTTTGATGATCAACAGGCGGGTGATCAGCGACCAGTGCGGACGGAACCAGGTAAGCAACTGCCAGAGCGGCCCCACCGCTCGGATCGTGAGCGCATCGTAGCGCACGTCATCGAGCATCGTTTCAGTGCGAGCGTTAAATACTGGCACGGGCAAGCTCAACTTCTTCACCATGTCTTCAAGCACGCGGGCTTTTTTGCCGGTCGTGTCGCTGAGCGTGATTTCGAGATCGGGGCGCACGATGGCCAGCGTCAAACCGGGCACGCCGCCGCCGCTGCCGACGTCGAGGATTTCTTCTTTGGGGTGGACAAGGCTGGCGAGTTGCAACGTATCCACCAGGTCGCGAGTGACAAACTTCTCGTAGGTCGTGTGCCGCGTGAGATTGATCTTTTCGTTCCAATCCCACAGCAGCTGGCAGTAGCGATCGAGCAGTTGCACGCGATCGGCGGGGAGCTGGATCTGATGGCGCGCGAGCGCTGCTGGCAGGGTGTCGTGGGGATATGGATCGACCTGCGGTTCCTTGGCGGGCGCAGTTTCTTCGGCGGGGGAATCGGCTTCGTTTTCGGGCAGAGGCTCGTCGGTCACGCGGGAAAGTCTTTTTGAAAGCGAACGAAAGGAGTTTGCAGTGCGTATTCAATATGACGCCCGAGGCGGCAATTGGTAAGGGCCGAGTTGATAGCAAACTTTATGCAAGCGGTACCATCGGAACAGCGCGCGGGCTTTTTGGATCAATTATCGCGGTTATTGCTTGCTGGGGGCAGAGTGAGCTCTAAGATTCACTCGACTTGAATCGAATTCAAAAAAATCTGGATATAGGGACGAACGTCCATGACCAACATTCTTCGCTCTGCCTTGCCGAGCACCGCCTTGCCGATCTTCTCCGCCCTGGCGCTGTTGTCGTTGGCGTCGACCAGTGAAGCAGCCTGGCCGCGGTACCGCGTTTCGGCCGGTTATTCACTGCCGAGCGCTCCGGCGATGCGGCCGATGTTTGTGCCGGTCTATCCGACCGATCGCTATCTGCAAGCCAATCCCGGTGTGGTGCCGGCGACTTATGGCGCGCCGTCGGTTCCTAACGTGATGGTTCCGGGCACCATTCCCAACGCCACCATTCCCGCAGCGAACCTGCAGCCGTCGTTGCTCGCGCCGCCACAGATCTCGGTGCCGAACACTTCGTACTATCCGCAGACTTACAATGCGCCGGGTGTGAACCAGCCGGCCTACACTCCGTACAGCTACAACACACCCGCGACAACATCGTACTATGCGCCGCCGGCGTACAATCCCCCCGCGGTTCAGCCCTATCAAGCACCGCGGCCGATTCAGCCATACACGGGTGCGGTTCAACCTTATGGCGCCTACTATCAGCCAACCCGGCCGAGCACGTTCTATTCGCCGACGCCTAGCTATTACCCTCAACAGCCGGTGTTTGGGCAGTACTAAGCATTTCTGGGAGGGCGCTCCGACGGAGCCGTGAATGGCAGGTCGGCGAGATTTGCCGCGGTGGCTCGGCAGGAGTCTCGCCCTCCCAATGTCGTTTGCCCGCTCGCTAGAATCACGGAATGAACGCACCTCTGGATTTCTCAGGCGAGCTGCTCGCCATCGGCATTGCCCCGCAAGCGAAAGCGCCGCTGGAATCGCGCGATCGCATTGAAGTCGTCGCAGAACGAGGCCTCGCAGGCGATCGCTATGCAGCTGGCAAAGGGGCCGGTCAACGCGGCACCGTCAAAACCGAGCAGCATGTAACGCTGATTTCGGAAGAGGGAATCGCTGCCGCTTGCGACGAATCCGGTTTGTCCATTACACACTTGATGACGCGCCGAAACTTGTTAGTCCGCGGCGTGCCGCTGGCGGACTTGATTTCGAAAAACTTTCGCATCGGCGAGGTCGTGCTGTTTGGTTTCGAAGACTGTGCGCCCTGTGGCTATCTCGAAAAAATGACATTACCTGGCATCAAGCAAGCTTTGAAGAACCGCGGCGGTTTGCGGTGCACCGTGGTAAAGGGTGGGACGATTCACGTCGGGGATGAGGTGAAGTTTGTGACGAATGCGGAGCGGTTTGCGATTGAGAATGGTTAGTCCCTAGCAGGTCAGCACTTCACCCCGGCCCTCTCATTGGAGTACCGAGGAGAGGGAGTAATACTTTTTGCTCCGCACTTATCTCGCATCCCGAACCCCGCATCCCTCTCTTCGCCCCATGAACGAAAAAACGCCGAACTTTGCAGCTCGGCGTCATTCGGTCCGTTGCTTTTTTTGAAACGAAAAAAAGGGAAAGGCGCCGAACCGGGAATTCGGCGCACCTTATGAGTCGACTCTTTCGACTCCCCTCTTCTCCGCCTCTATCGTGAACCGGCGTGCGCGGGTCAAGCGCATGCCGGGTAGGCATCTTAAGCAGGCGTACAAACGTGGGGACGGCGAATCCCCGAGCCTGAAGTCGTCGCTGGCGAGAGGTGAATGGTCGTTTAGACCAATTCCTTCCGGGCGCCGATCAGGGTGCGAAGCCGTTCGGCCAAAAGTTTGGCATCGAAAGGTTTCTTAAAGGTTTCATTAATCGCCGAGCGGTCAAAGCTCAGCGGGCTGCCGTCATCGGGCAGCAACGCGATCAAGATGGTTTCGGAGAAGTCCACATTTTTGCGCAGATTCTGGCAAATTTGCAGAGCTTCGACCTTGCCGATCGAGAAGTCCACGATGATGCAGTCGGGGTGGAAGCTTTCCGCTTGAATACCAGCTTCAAATCCGCTGGCAGCGACAGCAACCTTGAACGACTTTTCCGTGGGCAATTCGCGCTTCAGGTTTTCGATGAGCACCTGATCTTGCGCCACAATGAGCACTTTTGCCATGGCCTCATCTTCGAGGTCGCCCAATGGCATTCCGTGTTCCTTGAGGAACTTGATCAAATATTCACGCGGGATACGACGGTCTTGCGATCCGGGGATCCGGTAACCCTTAAGGCGACCAGAATCGAACCATTTGCTAACCGTACGCGGGGCCACTTTACAGATCTTAGCGACCTGTCCAGTAGTGAAGACCTTCATTGCAGGCTCTCCATTACTCTCTCGTTTGACTCGTTGGTGTGAAGCACATGCGGTGAGCGATGCCGCCGAACTTCACGTATCTGCCCCTGTTTCTTGCGACAAACCTGGTCTCGATCCATCTCGCCAGCTGTGGGAAATGGTTTGTCACTCGAATCTGGGTCGGGGCGTTTCTCCTGGGTCTGTCCGCGGCCGCAGTCGGTTCCCTCCGCTACGGCCACTTCTTAACCATCGGCAATCAGGACCTCCGGAACGCGGCGGAAATCCCCAAAATCGCAAATACCGGCAAAGGCATTTCGCGTGGGGCCATCCGGGCGACCTGCGCCGTTGTGCGGCGTGGTTCAACCGGCAGTGAGAAAATGCAGCTCACACGGCAGCTCGATGGGTCTCGAACCGCGTGCAGGCATTTGAAGGCCACAGGTCGCGACACCTCGCGGGCATCGAAACGTTGCAGCCGATAGCAGATTCCCCCTGAAAAGCCGCGTGTCGTTTGGCACCTGGCAATCACTTGCGAGATTCGCAATTGGTTGCGGCAGTGCCGTGCAACACGCGTCTTCCGAATGTTTCTTTCGTATCAAAGGCGAACCTAACTTCAGAAAATCCCGTCAGTCGTGCCTCTCGCAGCAATTAGCGGGGTCGCGACCAGGTCAAGGGCAATTTGGAATTTGCCGAAGTTGCGGTTTTTATGGGCAATTCGATTCAAGAAACAATTCGTCGCCCTGCGCGCCGCGAACGGTGACTGCAGCCGGCGATCCTAACTGCCGCACCGCCTTGAACGATCGCGCCCACGTTTTCTCGCAAGAACCGGAACTCGCGGGACGCTGGTTCCGGAGTTAATCTGCCTTTGCCCTCGATTAACCATTTGCGGAGCGAAAGGCGACGCTCTTTGCTAAATTGTACGGCGATCAATCCAGGCTGGTTCATTTCACAGGGTGAGTAATGGCGGACAAAGCATATTTGGCGGTCGATCTCGGCGCTTCCAGTGGTCGCGTAGTCGCTGGACTCTTTGACGGGAAAAAAATCTCGCTCGAAGAAGCGTACCGCTTCGAGAACGGCGGCATTGGCGCGGGGGGCAAACTCTATTGGGACTTGCTCAACCAATGGAGCCACGTCGTGAAAGGGCTGCGGGCCGCCGCAGCGAAACATCCCAACGTGCGCAGCGTGGGCGTCGACACCTGGGGCGTCGACTTTGGCCTGCTTGGCCGCAATGACGAGCTGCTAGGCAACCCGTATCACTATCGCGATACGCGCACGGTCGGCATGATGGACAAAGCGTTCAGCATCGTGCCGCGGCAGGAGATCTTTGCCCAAACCGGCCTGCAGTTCATGGAGTTCAATTCGCTCTATCAGCTGCTGGCGATGAAGCAGAGCAACTCGCCGCTACTCGAGATGGCTGAACGGCTGCTGATGATCCCGGATCTCTTTCACTGGTTGCTGACGGGTGAAAAAGCCAACGAATACACCGACGTTTCGACGTCGCAGTTCTACAATCCGCAGACGGGCGACTTTGCCAAACCACTGTTGGAAAAACTGGGCCTGCCAACACACATCCTCGGGCCTCTTGCTCAACCAGGAACGAAACTTGGCGCACTTCAAAAATCAGTCGCCGAGGAAACCGGCCTGAAGAACGTCCAAGTGGTACTCCCCGGTACGCATGACACCGCGAGCGCCGTGATGGCCGTCCCAGCGGCCAGCGTTCCCGGCGCCAAGCCCGATTGGTGTTACATCAGCAGCGGCACTTGGTCGCTGATGGGCGTCGAAACGCCGCGGCCGATCATCAACGACCGGATGTACGAACTCAATTTCACTAACGAAGGTGGCGTCGGCGGCACGACGCGCGTGTTGAAGAACATCGCCGGCCTGTGGCTGGTGCAGCAATCACGCAACTTGTGGAAACAACAAGGTCATGAATTTGGCTGGGAAGAACTGACCCGCCGCGCCGGCGAAACGCAGCCGTTGCTGTCGCTCGTCGATCCGGATCATGCGAGCTTCGTCGCTCCGAGAGATATGCCCGCGGCCATTCGCGACTACTGCCAGCAAACGGGCCAGCCGGTGCCCAGCAGCGAAGGGGCCGTCATCCGCTGCGCGCTCGAGAGCCTCGCACTGCGTTATCGCATGGTCCTCGGCCTGCTCGAAGAACTCGTCGGTGGCGAATTGAAAACGATCCACATCGTCGGCGGCGGCTCGCTCAATCGCTTGCTCTGCCAGATGACCGCCGACTGCTGCAACCGCCGCGTCGTCGCTGGCCCCGTCGAAGCCACCGCCATCGGCAACGTCATGCTTCAAGCCGTCACCGACGGCGCCGTTGGTTCCATCGCCCAGGCTCGCGAAGTCATTCGCCACAGCTTCAGCGTGCAACAATATCTGCCGCAAAACACCTGGCCGTGGAATCAAGCGTATGAACGGTTCACACAACTAGTCGCGCGCAAGGCCACGTAGCACGAACCCCCAGGTTCGTGCGAGTGAGAACTCTCTTTACCGCAGGCGCAACATGAAACTCTGTCTGGCTCTCTTACTGCTCGCAGTCCCATTCAGTTCGTCCCTCCGCGCCCAAGAATCCCTCCAAGCCGACCTGCTCGTCGTCGGCGGCACCGAAGCCGCGGTGGCTGCAGCAGTGCAGGCTGCTCGCTGCGATGTGAAGAAGATCGTTCTCGTCAGCGATATCGGAATGCTCGGCGGGCAATTCAGCGCAGAAGGCGTCGGCGCGATTGATGAATGGACGACGTACAAAGGCAAACGTGTCGAGTTTCCCCGCAGTGGTATGTTTGCGGAAATGATCTCGCTGATTCACAGCAAAAACGGCCTGAATTACGGTCACATCCGCCCCGGCAACGGTTTTTGCTCATCCGAAACCGTCACGCCACTCTCTGCCGCTGCTCTCTTCGAAATATGGATGACTCGCTACAGCGACGAGACCCATGGGCAAATCAAGATTCGCCTGAATTATCGACCCAATCACGTGACGGTGAAAAACAACGCGGTCCGCAGTGTCCTGTTCACTAGCACGGACGGCAAACAAACGCCGCTGGAAGTTCAAGCTCGGTTAACGATCGACGCCACCGATTGGGGCGATGTCATTCGGCTGGCCGGCGCTAAGTATTCTGCCGGCCCCGATTTGCGGTCGCGATTCAACGAACCGAATGCGCCGGAAGGACCGCTCGCCGCAGATCGCAACGAAATGAATCCGCTCAGCTACTGCCTGGTGCTCCGCGAAACCGATCGCGACGCGACCATCGATAAGCCAGCGAACTACGACGAGCGAACCTATCTTGGCACAACCAACACGACGACGGCGGAATTCAAACAGCTGAATTGGCCGCCGAAGGCGCAGCAAATGAACGTGCCGCCGTTCATCGACACGGCTTATCCCGAGGGAATTTATTCCGCGCAAGTCAGCCTCTATACGCACCGCCGGCTGCTCGATGCAAAGCACAATGATTTACGCCCATGGAAAGAAACGATCCTGGTCAATTGGCCGACGCAGGACTATCCGCTGTATGACTTTCCCCAGACCGTCGTCGACAAGCTCGAAGCGACTGAGAAAGGTGCCGCTACCAAGAACATCGTCGACATGACCTATGCGCAACGGCAAATCGTCTTTGACGATGCGAAGCAACATGCACTCGGCATGCTCTATCACTTGCAAACCACCGTGCAGAAGAAGCTTGATCCCAAGCAAGTCGATTTCCGCCGCCTGGAACTCGTCGATGATTTCAGCACCGCCGACAAACTGCCGCCGAAACCTTACGTGCGCGAAGGCCTGCGGCTCGAGGCGCTGTACATGCTCCGCGAAGGAGATTTGCGGATGCAGCGCGACGAACCACGCTGGGCGAAACACATGGCGCCTGACAGCGTGTTTGCGTTTCAGTTCAACATCGACTTTCATCCCACGCGGCGAGTGTTCTTGAACGATGATCGCAGCCAGCCCTGGGTAAATGTGCACACTGCCAATCGCAACTGGTCGACGCACACCGATCGCGCCTGCTTCTCACTCCGTTCATTGGTTCCTGTCGAAATGGATGGCTTGCTCGGCGCTTCAAAGAACATCGGCGTCAGCAGCATCGTGAGTTCCGCCGTTCGCCTGCATGGGCAAATGATGCACACGGGCCAGGCCGCGGGAACGATTGCAGCGTTATGCCTGCGAGACGAAATCGCGCCGCGAAAATTGGCTGCTGATTCGAAACGCATTCGCGAACTGCAACTCACGCTCGTCCGTGGCGTGCAAGGTCATCCCGGCGTGCTGCTGTGGCCGTATCAAGATCTGCGGCCCGACGATTTGCATTTCGAAGCGGCCAACATGCTCGCGGTGCTCGGCGTATATCGCGTCGAAGACGACGTCGACTTTCAAGCCTTCGCGCCAGTTCATCGCGCGCAGTTAGCAGCATCGCTCATTCGCGCCCGCCGGCTGCTCGCCGATCCGCCACCGTGGAAGGCGGCCGAAGAGAATCCCGACAAACCTGCCGATTGGAAAATCTTGCACACTTGGATGAACGAACTCGGCTTGAAACCGAGTGCCGGCCTCGCTGCCCGGGGCAATCTGCCGCTGACACGTGCGGAACTGGTGCAACACGTCTGGCTGGCAATTCGCAGCCGCATCATCGATGCGCCGCCGCCTGCCAACTATCTGGCAGCGGACCAAGATTCCGATGGCGACGGTCGCGCGGATCGTGAGGACCCGCTGCCTTTGGATCGCGACAACGACAACCTGCCCGACGTGGTGGATCCCTAATTGCATACGAAAAAAGCCCCGCAATAACTTGCGAGGCTTCGTTGTTCTGAAAAAGTGGAGCGGAGGGGAGTCGAACCCCCGACCTCTGCATTGCGAACGCAGCGCTCTCCCAACTGAGCTACCGCCCCAACTGTTTTCGGAATATAGCACAGCCTCCAGCCAAGGTGTAGAGGCGTTTCGCGGCGAAAAGGTTCACGAGTCTCGTTTGCCTAATGCCCGCCATGCCCATGCTCATGCCCCGCCCCAGAAAACAACGGGTGCTGCTTATTCCCGCGGGCCTGGACAAAGGCGATCAAGTCGAGAATCTCTTCCTTCGTTAACTTATCGAGCAGGCCCTTCGGCATGATCGAAACTTTCGACAGCTGCCGCGCTTCGATATCGCTCTTCTTGATCGTCAGTGGCTCCGTCTTGGCGAGTGGGTTTTCGATCAACTTGAGCGAATCAGGCGTTTCTTCGATTACCAAACCAGTTTTGGTCTGCCCGTCGGCAAGCAACAGTTGCACGGTTTGAAACTTCTCGTTGATCTTCGCCGAAGGATCGAGCACTTCCTTTAAAACATCGAGTTGCTTCAGTTTTTCGTCGAGCTTGGTCAAGTCCGGGCCAAACGCGTTGCCGACGTTGTCGACTTTGTGACAAGCGATGCAGTTGGCAACCGTGAACATCTGCTTGCCGGTGGCAAACGAACGGCCGTGCTTCATTTGTTCAACCGCAGGACCGAGGTCGGCCAGCTTCCATTCGGTGCGGGGCCGATTGCTGGCGAGCAGTTCATCGCTCGGTTCGATCTTGTTCGCTGCGAGATAGCCCTCCGGATCGGCTTGATACGCATCGAGATCTTCGACGACATACAGCGCGCCGTACATCCGCCGCCAGTGGCCGGGATAAGTGCAAACGTACGGATAAACGCCCGGTTTCTGCGGCGCGACGAAGCTGAGCCGCTGCCCCGTCCGTGGTTGCAACAGATTGCTGGCGAGCAACACTTGCGACGACTGCGGCACGAACTGACGCGCGGCGAATTCCGGCTTTTGGGCGCTGGCTTCGGCGAGCAGGCCGATTTCTTCGAGCTTGCCGGGTTGCACAATGACGAAGTTATGCGGCATGAGGTCGGAGTTGTCCAAGACGAACTCGACCGGCTTGCCGGCGCGAACGACCAGCACATCCTTGTCGAACGACATCTTTTCGAAGATCGTGCCGAGGCGAATCACGCGCACGCCAAGTTCACTCAATTCCGCGCGCGACTTTTTCGCAGCATCCGCGGGCAGCAGCGAAGTCAGTGCGTCGGCGAATTCCAACGCATCGAGCGCCGCCGGCGATGTTCGATTCGCAGCCGGAACGCTCTTCACATAAGTGGTTACTTCCTGCAGCAACTGCGGGGCAGCTTCCTTCGGCCAGGAAGAACGGGGCAGACGTTGCAACGCGCGAATCGCCGCAATCCGATCATCGGGTGAATTCACAAATGGTTGCAGCAAACCAAAGGTCTTGGCCTCTTGCCCGCGGATTTGCGTGAGTGCCTGCATCGCGGCATGGCGAATCGCACCTTCCGGCCCTCCGCCGCCGAGTTCAAAACGGCTGCTGGTCTTCGGCGTCGGAATTTTTTCCTGCTTCCAAACATCATTCCGCGCGGCATCGAGCACACGCAGCGTGAAACCATCGAGTCTGCTTTCCAAGCCGTCGGCGCGATTGAAGACGGCGATGCCATCGAGCGGATATTCATCGCCGAGATCCACTTCCCACCAGGGGGAGTCGGTGTTCTCTTCGGAGTGCGTCTGCGTGCCGCTGCCGTAGCTGGCGTTGGTGTTCCCATCGATCGCGCGGCTCGCGTCGCCGCCATGCGCGGTGTTCTTTTGCGACGCTTTGCCCTGACGGGCAATGTTGCGATCGCTCGACATGACTTCGACTTCGGCGAGCGTGAGTGTGCCTCTCCGCGGCAGTTCGATCCGCACATAACGGCCATACGTTCCCTTGGCCGAATGCTTGGGATCGGCCAATTGCGTTGGCAAACCTGAGAGCAGCGGTTCGATCTTTGCATACAAACTTGCCCGCAAATTCGGATCAGAAACCAGCGGCACGGCAGCGACGAAGTCCTGCAGCCTTTTGACGTCACTGCTGGCGAGTTGCCAGGCATTATCAGTTTTGTCATCGACTTGAATCAGCGCGACGTAGCCAATCTGCCGCAGCAAAGGTTGTTTCGCTCGCAACGCCAACCCTTCGAGTTCTGTCCGCACGGGAGCGAGTTCCGCAGCGCTGCGGCTGGTGAGCAAGCGGATCAAATCGAAGATCACGCTGGTATCGACATTCGCGCCGCGGCGATCGATTTCGGCGATGCCATCCATCACCACGCGCAGTTGCGGCTTCTTGTCGAAATTCGCCAGGCCAGCAACGGCTTCCTGCCGTTGTTCATCGCGCAGGCCGGGTCGATAGAGCAACTCGGTAAAGACTTCGCGCGTGCGTGGCTCATTCAGCAGCGCTTCGTTGCTCAGATTGCGAAGAAAATACCGCGCACCGGCCGGCGTTTTGAAGGTGATCTTCTGCCCGCTCGCAGCCGCCGCATCGAGGATCGGCTGGAGCGTCTTCATCGTTTCGTTGTGCACATAGGTCAGCTTGTCATCACTAGGAAGTTCCGCGGCGATGAGCGCAATTTCCGCCGCTTCCGGCACGATGAAAAAGCTCGCCGCGCGCACCGCTTCGAGCCGCACCTTGGGATGATCATCGGCCGCTGCGGTGTACAGCAGGGGCAACGCTTCCGGCACCCGATCGCGCCAATAGCAAAGCACGCGAACGGCGGCCGCACGAGCGCGAAACTCCGGCGAAGAGAGCATACGCTTCAACAATGCGACATCCACAATGTTGTGCTGCTGATGCATCCACAACGCTTCCAGCATGTGATGTTCGTGGTCGGGGTCCTGCTTGTCGAGTGCGGTAAACCATCGGTTCGTCGCCGGAATCACTTCGGCGGAAGGACGAGCACTCAGTTCCAAGCGAGCGCGGTAGCGAACACGATCGTCTGGATGTTTGAGTACATCGAGCAGCTGCGGAATGGTTTGTTTGGCATCGATGCCAGGCGCTTTCACGAGCGGGCGACCGACATGCGTAACGCGGTAGACGCGGCCATGCACACGGTCGCGGCTGGGATCGCGCAGGTTGTGCTGCATGTGGCCGATGATCGGATTCTGCCAATCGGTGAAATAGATGGCCCCGTCAGGCCCCACTTCCACATCGGACGGGCGGAAGTTCGGATCGCTGCTGAACAAAATCGGTTCGAGTTCCGTCGCGGTCAGGCTGGAGCCCGTGTCGTCCACTTTGTAACGCAAGATGCCTTGAAAGCCGATCACGTTCGGCACCAGCAAATTGCCGCGGAATTCTTCGGGAAAGTGGCTGCTGGAAAGGATTTCGAGGCCCGGGCAAGGGCGCGTTCGCTGCTGATAAACGTGCGGGGGCCCGCCGTGTTTGTTGGGATAGTTGATGTGCCCAGAGAAGAGCGCGCCGTGCGTCGGAACCGCACCGGTGCCGTCGATCACGATGTCGGCGCCCCATTTATCAAACACGTGGCCGTGGGGATTGGCAAAGCCGTGCGAAACATAGACATCGAATTTTTGCGCCCGCGGTTCGTAGCGAAACACCGCGCCGTTCGCCACGCGCCGCGGCGCGCCCCAGGGCGTTTCGACCTGCGTGTGATGGAAGGTTCCTTCTTGAAAGTAGAGAGCGCCACCTGGATCGAATGTGAAACTGTTCGAAGTGTGATGCGTATCCGCGGTATCGAGGCCATGCAGCAGAGAAACGCGCACGTCGGCCTTATCATCGCCGTTGGTGTCTTTCAAAAAGAGAATGTCCGGCGCCATTGCCACGATCACGCCACCGTTCCAGAATTCGAAACCAGTGGGGTTGTGAATGTTGTCGGCGAAATGCGTGCACTTGTCGGCGCGGCCGTCGCTGTTGGTGTCTTCGAGAATCATGAGTTTGTCGGCCATCGGGTCGGTCGGCTTCCAGTGCGGATAGCTGGGCCAGGCCGCAACCCACAACCGGCCGCGGGGATCAAAGGCCATCTGCACCAGATTGGTCAGTTCCGGAAAATCGACTTCCGAAGCAAACAGCTCGACCTTGAGATTCTTGCCCACCGTCATGCGCGAGATGGCCGCTTCGGCTTCGAGAAATAGATGCTTGCCACCTTCGAGCTGACCTGGCTTGTTGGTGACGACAGGCAGGAACGGCGGCAAGTTCGTCTCGGCGAGTTCCCATTCCTTGCCTTGGGCGACGGCCCAGACGTGCTTGTCGCGATTGGATGTTTGTACGTCGAGCACTTCCAGCTCGCGCTGACCGACTTCGTAATTCGATTGGCCGCCGGTGAAGCGGAGAAACGCGCGATCGCCATAGACCGAATAGCCGTCGGTCGTGCGATAGCGATGGAACCAATAGAAGTTTTTATCGACAACTGCCTGACGCAACGTTTCGAGCGACTTCGGATCACGCACCGCGGTCGTGCGGGCGGGAAAAAGGGCGGTGTCGATCACACCGGCGATTTCGAAATCGCCTTTTTCATTCAGGTGAATGCCGTTGATCGTCAGCGGTTCTTTGGTGTTGTCGTAGAGCGTCAGCGAAGGCGTGAAGAGATCGACGAAGACGACTTCCTTGGCTTTCGCGACGTCAGCCATGCCCTTCGTATACAGTTGCAGGCGGACGTTGTTTTCCTTGCCGTCGGGCAGGTTGCGATCGCCCAGATCCTCGTGAGCAAGGGGCGAAAAGAGGACAATCCGCGGAGCACTCTGGCCGTTGTATTTTTGGGCTCGCCAATGGTCGATCTGATCGGCCAACTGCTTCTTGAAAGTTTCCAGTCCTGCTTCGCCGGCGAACGACTCGTTGTAGCCGAAGAACGCAAAGATGACGTCGGCTTTGGTGTTCGTCAGTTCGAAGCGATTCTGGCGGACGGGCGCATCGGGATTGAGTTTGCCGGGCTGCGGAATCGGCGCTTCACCCTTGAGCCATTCGTCGGGCGTGCCGAAATCGCGCGAACGGAGCCGCGTCGTTAATTCATCCGCTGAGTAGCCCAGGTTGCGGAACACCAACTGATGCTGCGGAAAACGGGCATGCAGCCGCGTTTCGAGCCAGCCGACATGCTGCATCCGCTCGGCGAGGGTGTTGCCGACGATACAGATGTGATCACCAGTTTTCAGCTCGAGGCTCTGAGCGAGGCTGTTGCCAGCCAATAGAACCACGAGGGCCAGAGGAAGACCGAAACGATTCAACTTCAACATGCCAGCAGGCTCCAGCAGGAATGCAGCGGAGTGGGAGAGGAGCGGCGGTAGTCGCCCGATTGGAAGGTGTTGATTATGGCCAGCGGGCGTGGCGAAATTCCAGTAGGACAGGCTGGGGAGGGCGAGGCTCCTGCCGAGCCACCACGGCGAGAGGGCCCAAGTCCATTGCCGAATGTGACCACACTGCCGGCCATTCACCTCGCTGGCGCTTCGTCCTCGGCTCGGCGGGAGCAGCGCCCTCCCAGCGAATGCGTGCTGTCGACCTAAGCCGGCACTTCAGCACTGTCTAATGAAATGCGCACTGGTCCGTTGACAGTTTTGTTATAACAACTGGATACTTATCCAGGAAATGAAGCTAAGGGAGTCGATTCTGCCGGAGTGAAAAGTGAGGCACGTGGTGAATAATTCGGCGAGTTTGCCGCGCCAAGGCCGAGGATTTCGCTGGTTTCCCACCCAAAGGTCGGGTGATTAATTCAACAAACACGATGGTTTACGAGCATTGAAAATCGAAGGTTAAGGGGGCTGCTGCGAGAACTAACCGCCGTTTCGGCCTTGATTTGTTCCGCCGGCGAAACCTAAGTTGCGGATCCGAGGTTATATCGCTGTGGAAACTGGCAGCGGCCGCACAGCGAACTTATCGCAAGGAACATTGGATATGCACGGGTTGTCTCGAGTGTTGGGAATCTGCGTGGCTTTGGCTGCAATCCAGGCGGTTGCCGCTGCGAACGCGGTTGCTGCCGAGGCTGTTCCCGTGAAGGAATTCTCGCTGCAGGATTTTCGCGGCAAGAGTTGGTCGTTTGCGGATGCCAAGGAACAAAAGGTGCTGGTGCTGGCGTTTCTCGGCTGCGAATGCCCGCTCGCCGGTCAGTACGCCGAGACGCTGCGGGCCATTCGTGAGAAGCAAGGCAAAGACGTCGCTATTTGGGGCATCTTTTCGAACCAGCAAGATGCTCCGAGCGAGCTCGCTGCCTTCGCGAAGGCACATCGCATCGGATATCCGCTGCTCAAGGACCCGGGCAACGTCGTGGCCGATCAATTGAAGGCGACGCGCACTCCGGAAGTGGTCGTGCTGGATGAGAAGCGAGTGGTTCGCTATCACGGTCGGATTGACGATCAATTCACGTACGGCAAGCAGCGGCCTAAGGCCGAGCATGATTATCTGGGCGATGCCATCGCGGCGTTGCTCGCTGGCAAGAATCCAGAGATTGCTCACGCGGAACCGGTCGGCTGTTTAATTGGCAAAAAGCTGAAGCCGGACGACAAGAGCCCTGTTACTTATACGCAGCACATCGCCAAGATCTTGAATGAACGCTGCGTCAACTGCCATCGTCCCGGCGAGATCGGGCCGTTCTCGCTGACGAACTACGAAGAGACCGTGGGCTGGGCGGAAATGATTGCCGAAGTCACCGGCGACAATCGGATGCCACCGTGGCATGCCAATCCGGCGCACGGCAAGTTTCGAAATGACTCTCGCTTGAACGAGCAAGAAAAACAGCTGATCAAGCAATGGGTCGATCACGGCGCACCGCAGGGCGATCCCGCCCTGTTGCCACCGCCGCCGAAGTTCGTCGAAGGTTGGCAGATCGGCGAGCCTGATTTGGTGGTTTATATGTCGGACAAGCCGGCGAACGTTCCCGCCAAGGGGGAAGTTCGTTATCAGTACTATCAAGTCGACCCAGGATTCAAAGAAGACAAGTGGGTTGTCGCCGCGGAATGCCGCCCAGGCAATCGCGCGGTGGTGCATCACATCATTCTGGGCATTGCACAGATGAACGGTCGCGGCCGCAAAGTGGGGGATGTCCATTCCGAATGGCTCACCGCCACGGCGCCTGGCGCTCGACCCTTGGTGCTGACTGATGGCCATGCGAAATTGATTCCGGCCGGCTCCAAGTTGGTCTTTCAAATGCATTACACGCCGAATGGCACGGCGACGACCGACCTGAGTTGCGTTGGCTTGAAATTCACCGATGCCAAAAATGTGAAACACCAGGTGGGGACCGATCAGGCCGGTAATCGCGGCATTCGCATTCCGCCCGGCGATGCCAACTACAAAGCCGATGCGCTGCAAGTCTTCAATCGCGACACGAATCTGCTCGCGCTATTCCCGCACATGCATCTCCGCGGCAAGAGCTTCCGCTACACCGCAATTTATCCGGATGGCAAGGAAGAAATCCTGCTCGACATTCCGCGCTACGATTTTGCCTGGCAGAACGCCTATGAATTTGCCGAGCCGAAGTTGATGCCCCGCGGTTCGCGGCTGCGCTGCGACGCGGTCTATGACAACTCGACCGAAAATCTGGCCAATCCCGATCCCACCGCGACCGTGCGCTGGGGGGATCAGACTTGGGAAGAGATGATGATCGGTTACTTCGATGCCACGCCGGCCGAAGTGACGACGGTTAGCAAATCGGGGCGATTGAAAGAGTTCGAAGCGCTCGTTGCCAAGCAGCCGCCCAAGCTTTCGCCAGAACTGAAGGCACTCGCGAAGGATGCACTCAGTTCCGATGAAAATCTGCTCGCCTTTGGCGTGGAACTGCGCAAGACCGTGCCGCAGCTCGATCGCATTTGCTGGACTGCGGTGGAAGGTGACAAACTGAACATCGTGCGAGTTGCACAAGAGCCGGCGATCGCGCGCACGATCGGCGGTTCCGGACGGAAGATCAATGCGTCACTGACCGCGGTTGCCAGTTACGTGAAGAAGGGCGAACCTGTCGTGAATAAGAATCTTGCGGCCGAAAGGTCGCTTGATTTGCAGTTCATGTCCCGCGTGTACGGCAGCAGCGTGCATGTGCCGACGCAAATTGGCGAAGCCATCGGCACGTTGAATTTTTGGAGCACCGAGTCGGCAGCATTTCCGCCGGAAGCCGTCGCCATTTTGAAAGAAGTGACGGAGCTGCTGAAGAAGTAAGCGTAGGACGGAGCACTGCTCCGTCCAGAACCTGCGAAGGGTTTGACTGATGCACGCTGCTGAACGGAGCAATGCTCCATTCTACTTCTTGCGCTACTTCAATTCCTTGATCCGCAGGTTGCGAAACTCCACATCCGTGCCGTGGTTCTGCAAACCAATTACACCGCGGCGCGGCCGATCTTTTAACTCGGCGATTTTCGACATATCGCCCGCGGTGATCTGCTTGCCATTGAGCACGATGGTGATGAGATCACCGCGGCAGGTGATTTCATAGGCATTCCATTGGCCGGCGCCGGCAAAGGCACTTTGATCGGCGGCCACCGCACCGTATAGCGAGCCACTGTACTGCCAAGGCTTGAGCTTGCCTGCATACTGCGGCCCTTTGTCGTCGAGCACTTGAATCTCGATTCCTTTCACCCAGGGATGTTCGCCGGCCTTCAGTTCCGGCACGCGGATGAACACGCCGCTGTTGCCGTTTTCCGGTACCCGCCATTCAAGTTGCAGCACGTAGTCGCCGTATTCTTTTTCAGTCGCCAGCCAGCTGTTGCCGGCCTTGGCTTTGAGCACTCCGTCGACGACGGTCCACTCATTTGCGGGAACGTCTTTCTCGCTGCGGACTTTCCAGCCGGCGAGCGACTTGCCATCGAGCAGCGGGACGAAGTCGCCATCGGCCGCGATCGCGGGTAGTCCGTTGCTCAACAGGGTGAACGCTACGAAAACGAAATTGCACCAGTTTTTTGCGCGCACGAGAGCCTCTTCAGGATGGCAAGATTCAGACAACAGCGCGTCCATCATGGCCGTTTTGCAAATCAACTGCCAGCAGGTGGCTGCGAGGAGCCATCCAACGTCCGATCGAGCCCGGAGACGACGGTGCCACCGGATTGCGGAGTTGGTTGTGCCGTTGCACCAGCGGTCGCAGCGGTGGTTGCATTTTTCCGCTCGTGCCGGCTCCACCAGGCGTCAGCTTCGGTGCGAGTCCAAGCTTGCAAGGGAGTGATCTGCTCGAGCAACTTTGCCAGGTCGCGAGCCGTTTGTGGCCGCTTGGCGCGATTCTTTTCGAGGCACGACAGGAGCGCATGCTCTAGATCGGGAGAGACTGGCTTGCCCAATCGCGCCGAGGGCAACTCGGGCACTGCGTCGATGTGCTGCTGACAAAGTTCGTTCAACGTGCGGGCATTGAACACGGTGCAGCCGGTGAGCAAAAAGTAGCCGACTGCGCCCACGGCATACAGGTCGCTGCGGGCATCGATGAGATCGGGCGACTGAATGGCTTCGGGCGACATGTACAGCGGCGTGCCCGACAACGTTCGCGCGCCCGCTTCGCTCGAACGCTCGTTCAGGGATTTCACCAGGCCGAAGTCGAGCACCTTCACGACGTCCGGCTCGGCGCCGCGGCGATTGAGCATAATGTTCGCCGGCTTGATGTCGCGATGCACGAGGCCCAGCGAATGAGCTTCGAAGAGCGAGGCGCAGATCTGCTTGAGGATGTCGATCACGCGGCCATCCGATTGCGCGCCGTATTTTTCGACCAGCGATTCCAGATTGATGCCGTCGAGAAATTCCATCGCGTAGTAGAAGACGCCTTCGGGCGTGCGGCCGTAATCGTAAATGGCCACCGTGTGCGGATTGTTCAACTGGCAAGTGATCTGCACTTCGCGTTCGAACCGCGCAATCGAGGCTTCGCTCACCCGCTCGGGCTCGAGCATTTTGACAGCCGTGGGCCGACGGAGCATCGCGTGATGGCCTTTGTAGACGACGCCCATGCCGCCGGCGCCGATTTGTTCTTCCAGGCGATACTGGCCCAATTGGCGGGCCTCGATGGCCGACTTTTGCGCTTCCCGTTGCAGGCGCGTGACGATCAGCGTGAAGATGAAAATGGCAATCGCAGCAATGATCAACAACGCGAAGAGTGAAAAGAAGACACGCTGCAAAATGGTCAGCGGACGGAAGGCCTCGGCGTAATCAACCTTGGTGACAATTCCCATTTCGTACTTCGGCAGCCAGGTCCAGGCAGAGACCGTGGGAACTCCTCGGTAGTCACGACTTTTTGCCAAGCTAATTCCGGTCTCACCAGCAATCGCGGACGCTGCAGCGCGCGTGAGGGGAAAATCGGTGCGACGCATTCCCAGCGGCGGTCGGTATCCTTCGGCGAGGTTGCCCCCGGGATCGCGGACATGAATGTTGAGAATGGAATTTGCCGAGTCGTCGTTGGGGATAAGTCGCAGGTCACGCAATTCTTGATCGAAACGGCTGTTTGAAACCAAGACGCCATTTTTGTCGATCGCATACGTTTCACCTGTTGCGCCAAATTTGCCTCGCTGCAGAATCTCGGTGAATTCCCGATCGGGGCGAATGCGCATTCCCAATACTGCAATCACTCGAAAAGTTTCATCGCGAACGGGCACGCAAGCAAACATGGTTGGCAAACCCGCCTTCAAACGACCGTCCTGATCCTTGAGCGGAACCAGGCTGGCAAATGGCGTGCTGACACTGGACTCCCCCTCAACGATTCGCTCTAGGAACTTCTCGTGCTCAGGGATGTTTTGATCGATCAGGCTTTCGGTAAGCGCGGCGATGATACGCTGCTCGCGATCCAGTACTACAAAACCCACAAAGTGATGTGTCTGCATTTCGGCTTGAAGTTCATCCAACAGGCGAGCGCGAGTTGACGCTAATGACTTGGAATTTGCAGCCGGACTTTCCTCGTCCGCTCCGCGTTGCGCTCGAATCGACAGCAACTCGTCAATTGCCTGGCGAACTCTTGGTTCCGCAGCAATGGATGCGGCGTTCGCCTCTTGCACGGCGAACCACTTCTCGAGCATGGCGCGCTCGATATCACGGAGCGTGGTCAATTGGTTGGTGAGGTTGTCCTCCATCGTCCGTTGGATCGATGTTTTGATGAAGTATCCAACTGTGGCCAACGCCACAAAGGCAATGATCGGCCAGATCCAGAGTTGCTTCTTGAGGATCAAACCCGTACGCGAAACGGTGCGGCCGATTGACGTCTGGCCAAAAGTCAAATGGGCCTGCCCGCGCGCGTTCGCCGCGCCGGCGCGCGAGCGACCCCACAATAGATTGAGCCAGTTCCACATAGCGAAGCTTCGGCGGCCTTTTACCGGGGCAGGAAAGAGTAACGGGCCGTCATTGCCGCCCGTTTGCTGCACTATCGATCGTAATTACGCAGTGCACTTGCTGCAAACTGACCTAGTTGTTACTCGCGACAACTCGCTTCATCGTTACAACCGGCTGGGTGGGCTGCTGTTCGCCATCGATTTCAATGCCGATCAACTGGCTGGTCATCGCGTTTCTGCCCGTTCGCTTCAAAACCTGCGTGACCTGGGCCTGGCCGCCGTCGGGCAAGGTTCCGTTGAGTGTCGCTTGCCAGCCACCATTTCCCACGGCCCAGAATCCTTCGGCGAAACCACCTTCGCTGCCATAGATCCAACTGCGAATCTTCTTGTGCACCGGATCCCAGCCGATGATTTGCGTTCCCTGGCGAACAACTTGCTCCCGTTCTTCCACGCGAAACGAGCGGATCATAAACGTCTGTTTCGAGTTCCAGCGAAACACATTATGGACTTTGATGTGTTTGTCGCCACCTTCATCCAGCCACTCGCCGACCAACCAGTCGAGGCTGGCCAGGTTGCCCGTGATCGTCGGCGAACTCTCGATCTCCGTTTCGACGCCGCTGTCGAGCAGCCACCTTTCGTTCACGAGCTTGAAGACGGCGGAAAACTTGAGCAACTGCGGTTCATCTGCGACGTTGTTCTTTGCTTTGCCGAGATCGACAACGGTAATTGTTGCTTCGACTTCAGTTCGTTCGGGCGAAGTCATCCGCATTGATTGAACCGCTACGGACATGGAGACATGCGGACGGCGTTTGAATAGTTCTGCATACACCGACTGGATTTTGTCATGACCAACCACAGGCTTTTCAGAATGATGGAGTGTATAGACTCCATCATTGGTCCAGACCGCGGCTGACTTCTCTGCACGGTGCGAATTGAATGCACTCGCAAATGCGTCGATCGCTCGTAGTACTGCCGCTTCGGGCGAGGATTTTTCAAGTGCCTTCGACTCTGCGGAAGGCTTCTTTTTTTCCTCCTCTTGATCCGGGCTTTTCTTCTTCTCTTGATGGTTAGGCTCTGGCTTCTTGTCTGCCTTCTTACTCTCCGGTTTTTTCGGCTCCGGCTTTCGTTTCACTTCTTCTTTCGCGTCGGGCATCGGCTTCTTCGCCGGCTCTTTCACCGCGGGCTTGGTCGAATCCTTCTTGCGTGGTTTCGAACCCTCTGTGGCAACGGCCAGACCGGCGCAGGTCAGGGCGACAAAGGCAAACATCAGCAACCGGCGTTCGCACATGATGAAAAACTCCTCACAAATCAGCATGCTCGCCGCTGCTCGCGACGATGGGATTTTTGAACTGGGGCAGGGAGAGCGGCTTATCCTGATAGTCGAATCATAATTGGCCCCTAGCGAAGGAGCCACTCACGCGAGTCAAAGCCTGCGGGAAAGGACGATTCTGACAGCCGCAGCGGTCGTCCTTGACGACTGGGCGAATCTCCGTGTCGCGAGCCCGCCGAAGTCACTCGCTGCCAGTTGCAGTTCGTGATTTGCCCCGCCACAATGGGGCTCCGCTTGGTATTTGATTTTCCCCGCGTTTTGCAGTTTGAGGAGTTTGTTCATGCCGCGTCCGGTTACCCTCTTCACCGGCCAGTGGGCCGATTTGCCGATCGAAACGATGGCCCGTAAGACCAAGGACTTTGGTTACGACGGCATCGAGCTCGCCTGCTGGGGCGACCATTTTGAAGTCGACAAGGCTCTGAGCGACGACGGCTACTGCAAACGGAAGCGCGAGCTGCTCGACAATGTCGGCCTGCAATGCCATGCCATCAGCGCCCACCTGGTCGGCCAGGCCGTGTGCGACATTATCGATGAACGTCATAAGCTGATCCTGCCGCCGCATGTTTGGGGCGACGGCAAGCCGGAAGGCGTGAACAAGCGGGCCATCGAAGAGCTGAAGAACACCGCCCGCGCGGCGAAGAAGTTCGGCGTCGAAGTCGTTAATGGTTTCACCGGCAGCAGCATTTGGCATCTGCTTTATTCGTTCCCGCCAGTGTCGGCCAAGATGATTGACGACGGCTTCAAGCTGTTCGCCGAGCGGTTCAATCCGATTCTCGATGTCTTTGCCGAATGCGGCGTGAAGTTCGCGCTCGAAGTTCACCCGACCGAAATCGCATTCG
This sequence comes from uncultured Pirellulaceae bacterium, assembly GCA_964394305.1. GTDB lineage: Bacteria > Planctomycetota > Planctomycetia > Pirellulales > Pirellulaceae > Anatilimnocola. The sequence goes on along the minus strand of CAYMWL010000025.1, from coordinate 39,098 downwards.
ACATCTACACTGCCGAGCGGGCTCTCGAAGCGCTCGATCATCGGCCGGAGTTCGGCTTCAACTTCGACCCCAGCCACCTGCATTGGCAAGGCGTGGATTCGGTCGAGTTCATCCGCGCGTTCCCCGATCGCATTTATCACATGCACGTGAAGGACGCGATCGTCACGCTCAATGGCCGCAGCGGCATTCTCGCCAGCCACATCAACTTTGGCGATCACCGTCGCGGTTGGGACTTCCGCAGCCCAGGGCGCGGCACGGTGAACTTCGAGGAGATCATTCGCGAACTGAACCGGGTCGGCTACCAAGGCCCGCTGAGCGTCGAATGGGAAGACAGCGGCATGGAACGGGAGTTCGGAGCGAAGGAAGCTTGTGCGTTCGTCCGCCAAAAGGACTTTGCCCCGAGCGGCCGAGCGTTTGATGCCGCGTTTGAGAAGGCTTAGCTCGCTCGCCTGATTGTGTCTTAGCTTGAAGAGGCGGCGCTGCAAATTGAACGCAGCGTCGCCTCTCGCATTTTGTGGCCGAATCGTCGACAATGCGGACCGACTTTCCCGCCTTCGGTTTTGCTGCACGGAAGATCCCGCCATGAAAACTGCTCTCCGCGTATTGCTTGGAATCGGGTTGCTTGTTGCTTTCATCGGCGGCTGGGAAGTTAGCGCGGAAGATTGGCCACAATTCCGCGGCGTGGGATCGAGTGGTTTAGCTCCCACTGGCGCGACATTGCCGACGGAAGTGGGTGTCGATAAGAACGTGCTGTGGAAAGTGGCTCTGCCGCCGGGGCACTCTTCGCCGGTGCTGGTGAAGAACCGCATTTTTGCCACTGGCGTGCGTGATAAGAGCAAGCTGCTGACCATCGCGCTCGATCGCGCGACCGGCCAGGTCGTGTGGGAACAGGAAGCCCCGCATAAGGAACTCGAAAAGGTCCACAGCATCGGCAATCATGCCCAGTCGACTCCTGCGGCCGACAATGAGCGCGTGGTCAGCTTTTTTGGCTCCAGCGGTTTGTACTGCTACGACCACGCCGGCAAACTGCTGTGGAAAAAGACGATGGGGCCGTTCAACAATGACTTCGGCGCTGGTAGCTCGCCGATCATCGTGGGGAACCGTGTCATCCTTTGCCAGGACCACGATCAAGGCTCGTTTGTCGCTGCTTACGACAAGACCACCGGCGAACAACTTTGGCATGTCGACCGAAATGCGGAGTACTCGCGCAATTGGTGCACTCCGGTGATCTGGAACGTTGGCGGCAAGCAACAAGTGGTGCTCGCGGGCACGCTGAAGGTTGCTGGTTACGACCTGGAAACTGGCAAGCAAATCTGGACGGTCCGCGGCGTGTCGCGCGTGGTTTGCATGACACCCGTCGTTGGCGACGATCACAATTTGTATGTCGCGGGCTGGTCGGCCGGTGGCGATCCGGGCGAACGGATCGCTCTCGATGAGTTTGAAAAAGTCGCTCCCGAATTTGACAAAAACAAAAACGGCACGTTTGAAGAAGAGGAACTGCCTAAGGGGGCGCTCCGCCAGCGGTTCACGCAGTGCGACCGTGACAAAGATGGCAAGGTGACCAAAACGGAATACGACGAGTTCCGCATGTTATTTGATCAATCGCAGAACGTGATGCTTTCGATTTCACCCGGCGGCGTCGGTGATTGCACCGAGACGCATGTTCGCTGGCGGGTCGAGCGGTTCGTGCCGTTTTGTGCTTCGCCACTGTATTACCAGGGGCGGGTCTTCATGATGAAAGACGGCGGGATTTTTTCCAGCGTCGATGCCAAGACCGGCGAAATCCGTAAGACGGCCCGCGTGCCGGGGACTGGCGATTTTTATTGTTCGCCGGTCGGTGGCGACGGCAAGATTTATGTCATCAGCGACGATGGCAAACTGACTGTCACTTCCGCCGACGATAAATGGACCGTGCTGGCCACCGCCGATCTGGGCGAACCAGCCTTTGCCACCCCTGCGATTGCGGACAACAAATTGTATGTTCGCACCGTGGGGCATTTGTATTGTTTTGGAACGAAATAACCTTTCCCACGCACGCACGAGTAAGCAACCCATGATGCGACGATCTTGTTTGGTGTTGGCAATCCTGTTTTCGACTTCCTTCGCGCTCGCGCAAGAAGCGAAGCAGCGCGTTTATCTCGGCACTTATACCGGCGCAAAGAGCAAAGGCATTTACGTTTGCGAGCTCGATGCCGAAACCGGCAAGTTGACCGAACCACGTTTGGCCGCGGAAACGGTGAACCCAACCTTTTTGGCACTCCATCCAGACGGCAAGCATTTGTATGCTGTCAACGAAGTGGGCAAGTTCCTCGGCAAAGATGCAGGGGGCGTGACGAGCTTTTCGATCGATGAAAAGACGGGCGGGCTGACGCAACTCAATCAGCAACATTCGGGCGGCCCAGGGCCATGCCACCTGGTTGTCGATCGCGAAGGCAAGTGCGTCCTTGCTGCTAACTACGGCGGCGGTAGCTGCTGTGCGATCGTGTTGAAGGCTGATGGCAGCCTCGGCGACGTCACTTCGTTCTTTCAACACGAAGCAAAGCCGGTTGCGGCTGGCGGCAAAGTTCGTCCTCCGCGGGGGCATTCGATCAATGTTTCGCCCGATAACAAGCTGGCCTTCTGTGCGGACCTCGGTCGCGATGAAGTGGTGATTTACAACCTCGACGCGGCTGCAGGCAAGCTCACCACGCACAATCCAGCTGCCGGCAATTGCCCGGAAGGGGCTGGCCCACGGCATTTTGCGTTTCATCCGAATGGCAAGTATGCGTACGCAATCAATGAATCGAGTCGCACGATGACCGTGTTTGCCTTTGATGCGACCAAGGGTTCGTTGACCGAACTGCAAACCATTTCGACGGTGCCGGAAGGTTTTGCAAAAGGAAGTACTGCCGAAGTCGTGGTGCATCCCAGCGGCAAGTTTGTGTATGGCAGCAACCGCGGCCACGACAGCATTGCGGTCTTTCAAGTGGATGGCGCGACGGGCAAGCTGACGGCCAGCGGTCATCAAGGTGAAGGGATCAAAACGCCGCGAAACTTTAATGTCGATCTGACCGGCAAGTGGTTGCTCGTTGGCAGTCAGTCGGGCGACAACGTGGCGGTGTTCAAGATCGATCAGACCAGCGGTTCGCTGGCACCGACAGGCAACAAGATCGAACTTGCCGCGCCGGTCTGCATCAAGTTTTTGAAACTGTAAGCCATGCTCACGCGCGACAAAATTGCTTTGACAACGGCTGGCGTGTTCCTGCTGGCCAACGCAATCGTACCCATGGCGCTGGGAGATCTGTATCCCTTCACCTCAGGCCCAATGTTCCGTGATGCGCCGACGCGGTATTGCAACTACCGCGTCTACGGACCCGACGGCAAGCTGCTCGAAGCCGAGTCGTTCCTCACGCATCGTATTTACGATGGCAATCCCGTCGGCTACGGCGTGGGCATCAAGCCGCCAGCGGTGCTCGAAGAATTCGGCAGCGAACGCGACGAAACGCATTGCTGCCAGCATGTGCTATCGCATTTGTCGGCTGAGGCTAACCGGAAGTATCCGTTTGTCGAGATCGAACAGGAAGTGATTGGCGCGGTTGATTCGCAGCGGGTGGGTGTGATTCGCACCGATCGGTGGCGCGTGGAGAATCCGCATTTTCAGGGACGCAATTAGGATTTCTCGCATCGTTATGGCCTTTCCTGCTATAAGTCAATCTTCCTGGCAAGACCAACTCTGTCGCCGCTCGCTGCCGCACTTTGGGCAGTTGATCAACTGGTGCCTGCTTGCCACCGCAGCGTTTCTGCTTTTTCTCTCATTTGATATGCGCGAAGGGCCACGGCAAACGCCAACAAGCATCCTGTCGTGGATGCCGCATTCGTGGATCACATCGCCAGCGCTGCTGTGGGGAAGTCGCGGGGCGATTGTGATTGGTGGCTTGCTGTGGCTGTTCAATCGCGGCCTCCCTTGGTCGTGCTGGCTGACAACCATCGGTTTCACCGCGTTATGGTCGATTCATGTCGAAACGACGTACAACACCGCGCACATTTTCAATCTGCCGAACATGTTGCTGGTGATTCAGTCTTTGTGGATCACGTTTGAAGCGAAAGAGATCAACGCAGCGGTGCGGGCAGGCACGTTTTATCAAACGCCGTTGCTGCCCCGGTGGGTGGTGCTCACCGGCATTGCATACATCGGTTTGTTTCACACAGCGGCAGGGCTGCATAAATTGTTTTACAGTGGTCCCGGCTGGGCGAATGGTGTTTCACTGCAACTATGGACGCATCTGTGGGGACATTCCTGGGCGCCATCCACCTGGCTCATCCTTTCGAGTCGCACGTTCACGCAGATTTTGCAGGCGGCGACGCTGGTGATTGAAACTGTCGGGGTATTGGCAATCTTTCCTCGCCTGCGCACTTGGATCGGTCTCGGAATTCTCGGCTTTTACGCCGGTGTGCTACTTACCTTTGACTATGGCTTTCATTTCAACGCTCTCTTCACTGCTTTGTATTTGCTGCCAATCGAGCCCTGGTTAACGGGCCGCGCGAATCGCCACCACGTGCAGCCATGACGCAGGCTGCCGAAGTTGCTGTTGCTGCTGCCTCGCGGCGCGGCACTCCGCTGGTCATCGTGGGGCATCTGGCGTCGCAGTTGATTGGTCTCGGCACGCTTGCTGTTTTGTATCGGCTGCTCGAACCCCAGGATTACGGGCTGCTCGCGGCAGTGCTACCGGCGGTGATGCTGCCGCGAATGGCCGCGACGCTGGGACCGGGCGTGGAAGTGCTGCAACGGCGCGACTTGTCGCATACGCAATTGAGCGTCCTGTTTTGGCTGCAAGTGTTTGTTGGCCTCACAGCCACGTTAATGTCGATTGCCGTTTGCTGGTTGCTGGCTTGGAAATATCGTCAACCGCAGCTCTTTCCCGTCGGCATGGCACTGGCAAGCGGTACGCTGTTCGCGGCGATCGGCAATCAGCATCAGGCATTGCTCGAGCGAGAATTACGCTTTGGAACGGCGAGCTTGTTGCGACTCATTGCTCAATTCGTCGCTTGCGCGGTTGCCATTGGATGGGCCGTTTGGCGGCGGGATGTTTGGTCGCTCGTGCTGCAGCATGTTGTCGAACTCTTCGTGCTCGTCATCGGCAGTTGGCTGCTGATGTCCTGGCGGCCAAGTTGGCCCGCCCGGCCTTGGCATGTTCGTGAATTCATTCCTTTCAGTGCAGCTTACTCCGCGAGTTCGCTCGTTCACTTCTTGTCGCAAAACATCGAGAAAATCTTGCTGCCTGTGTTTTTCGGTGAAAGCGGCAATCGCGCACTTGGTTTGTATTCGCAAGCTTTCGGGCTGATGATCAAGCCGGTCTATTTGCTGACAACTCCACTGACCGGGGTAATGGTTTCGTCACTTGCCAAAGCGCCGATCGGTGGCGAACTCTATTCGCAGCTCACGGCAAAATACTTTCGTGTTTCCGCACTGGGTCTGTTTCCGTGCGCGATCGGCTTAACCCTCGTCAGTGACGAAGTGATGTTGCTGCTCGGTGGCGACGAGTGGCGCGATGGCAGCGGTTTGTTGCGTTGGCTCGCTCCCGCGATCATCACAATTGGCCTGCAGAACCTGGCGATTTTTGTGTTGGCATCGCGCGGCATGGGGCGAGCCCTGTTAGTCGCATCTGTCTGGCTGCTCTTGCTCATCCTGCAAGCCGCAGCGTTTGGCATGTATGCCGGAAAAGTCTGGTCGCCGGCCAATGAAGAACCCGCGTTGCGTGCCAGTTTTGGTTTGGCAGTCGCATACACCTTGGTGCAATTCTTCGTTTGGGGTGGACCCTTCCTCTGGTTCGCACTGCGGAGTGTGGGGGTTTCGCCAATCGCAATTTTCAGAAATATCTGGCCCGCCGCGCGCGCAGCTGCTCTGATGGGACTGCTCGTGTATGGAGTCAAAATGCTGCTCGATGCAAGCCATGCCGAATCGGCAGGCATCCGGTTGTCGCTGCTCGTGCTGACGGGAGTGGCGAGTTATGCACTTCTCGCCGCGCGCGAGTTACGGAGCGTACTGTCTGTTCAAAGAACCTAAGGAGCTATACAAATTCGCTCAGGCTCTTTACCCCCAGCGGTTCTCGGGCGGCAAAAGGTTCGCCGTATTTGGTGCCGATTGATTTTCCCCAATAGGCGGCTTCGTCACGCAACGCATCGATGAAGGTCGGCGGCTCGGTCGAGCGACCGGTGATGAATTGGCTCTCGTAACAGCGAATCGACGCGAGCTTCTTCTCCCAGAACTCGCTGATGTCGAGCACAAAAGCAGGTTGGGCGGCTTGCTTCAGGTGCACGCAGTAATAGTTGTAGATTCGCTGCGGATGCCAAGGCTGGCCAGGCATGTCGGTTTTGCTGAGCTTGGCCCAAAACCGCGCGGCCTCGATCAACTGCGTTGCGGCGACGTGATCGGGATGAGCATCGACCCAATAGGGAGCAAAGAGCCATTTCGGCCGCAGTTGACGAATCACGCCGGCCAGCTTGGCGCGGGCTTCGAGCGTTGGCTCCAAACTGCGGTTAGGCAGCCCGAGATTGCCCCGCCAATCGAGGCCCAAAACCTGCGTCGCGGCAGCTGTTTCGCGCTCGCGAATTTCTGGTGAGCCATGTGGCGTCGGCTCGCCGCTGGTCAGATCGAGCACGCCGACCTTTCGCCCTTCGGCTTTGAATTTCAGAATCGCTCCGGCCATGCCGAGTTCGGCGTCGTCAGGATGAGGGGCGATAACCAGGTAATCCAACTGCATGAGTCACTCAATTAAGAAATGCTGGGCAATGCCTGAGATTCACGAAGATTATACCGTCAACCAGCGACCATCTTTCAGTCAATTGGCGTGCATTTGGCATTTGATCTGCAGGCATCCGCCGTAGCACCAGTTGCCTTGGCTTTTTATACTTTGGCAAGCCCCTTTTTTTGCACACGGACGGTTTGTGATGACGGCACATGTGAAAACGGTTTCAGCGGCGGAGGCCAAGCGGCCGTTGTTCTTGGGAATCGATGTCGGCGGCACGAATATCAAGCTGGGCGTGGTGGACGATCTGGGCCGGACGCTGGCGCTCACCAAAGTCGCCACCCTGGAAGAAGAAGGCCCTGATGCCGCAATCTTGCGGTCGCGGGCAGCTACCGATGCGATGCTGCGGGGAATTGAACTCGGCCGCAACGATCTTTCTGCGATCGGCCTGGCCACGCCCGGCACGATGGACATTCCCAAAGGAATGTTACTGCAACCCCACAATTTGCCGCATTGGTACAACTTTCCGATTCGCGACCGCGTGGCCCAGGTTTGGGGGCTGCCGACTTCGTATGCCAATGATGCAAACGCAGCCGCTTACGGCGAATTCTGGGTCGGCGGCGGTGCTCAATATCACAGCATTGTGATGCTCACTTTGGGAACCGGCGTCGGTGGCGGCATCATCATCGGCGACCTCTCGATCGACGGCGAAAACAGCCACGGCAGCGAATGCGGGCACATTGTCATCGACTGCAATCCGACGGCCCGGATGTGCGGTTGCGGCAAACGCGGACATCTCGAAGCTTATTGCAGTGCGACCGGGTTGCTGAAACATGCCGATGAATTGCTGGCGAAAAACCCGATAACCTCTCTGCTCGACCGCATTTCGGACGAACAACCGTTGACGCCGAAAATGATCGCCGAAGAAGCCGAGCGGGGCGATGCGTTCAGCTTGGGCCTGGTGGATGAATTGGCGACTTATCTTGGTTTTGGCGTGGTCAGCTTGATGCACACCATTGATCCGGGGGCTGTTTTGCTAGGCGGAGCGATGAATTTCGGCGGGCCGGGGCATCCGCTGGGGGAGCGATTTATCGGCCAAGTTCGCTCCATCGTGCGTCAACACGCCTTTCCCATTCTGGCCCAGCGCACTACCATCGATTTTGCGCTGCTCGAGGGCGAAGCCGGTTACATCGGTGCCGCCGGCATCGCGCGGTTGGCCTGGCACAAGCGCAGGGGCTAACGCTGTGTAGCTGAATTCGCCAGAATTCAGCTCCCCGGAAATCTGGCGAATTCCGCTACTTTTACGACAAGATTCGACCGAACCATGCCCGCCATCCCCTGCAAATTTATTCGCAACTTCTGCATCGTGGCTCACATCGACCACGGCAAAAGCACGCTTGCCGATCGACTGCTGGAATTCACAGGCACCGTCACGAAGCGCGAGATGAAAGATCAGTTGCTCGACGATATGGCTCTCGAACGCCAGCGCGGCATCACGATTAAAGCCCGCGCGGTCCGAATGATGTACCTGTTCGAAGGTCAGGAGTACGAGCTCAACCTCATCGATACGCCCGGGCACGTCGATTTTCACTACGAAGTTTCCCGTTCGCTTGCTTGCTGCGAAGGGGCGATCCTGGTCGTCGATGCCGCGCAAGGCGTGGAAGCGCAGACGCTCGCCAACGCTTTTGCCGCGATGAATTCGAATCTGGCCATCGTGCCGATCATCAACAAGATTGACCTGATCAATGCTCGCATCGACGAAGTGCTGCTCGAGATGGAGCAGACACTGGCCATCGATTCTAAGGAAGTGCTCAAAGTTAGTGCGAAGACCGGTATTGGCATCGGCGATTTGTGCGCTGCCCTCATTCAACGCATTCCGCCGCCGAGTGGCGATCCCGAAGCGGTGCTGCAGGCAATGGTGTTCGATTCGCACTACGACGACTATCGCGGCGCAATTACCTACCTGCGTTTGATTCAGGGCAGGATCACGAGAGGGATGAAGATCCGCTTTCTTCGTACCAATAGTACGCACGAAGTGCTCGAGCTCGGGCAATTCACGCCGAACCGCACGGCCTGCGATGTGCTACAAGCGGGCGAAGTTGGTTACATCATCTGCAATATCAAGTCGCTGAAACTGGTGCACATCGGCGATACGGTGACGATTGCAGGTGATAATCCGGCGCCTGCGCTCGAAGGTTATAAATCGCCGAAGCGGATGGTCTATTGCGGTCTCTATCCGTCCGATGGACAGGATTTTACGGAACTGCGCGAAGCGCTCGAAAAACTCTCGATCAACGATCCGAGCTTTGAATTCGAGCCGGAAACCAGCGATGCTTTGGGCTTTGGATTTCGCTGTGGGTTCCTCGGTCTGCTGCACATGGAGATTGTGCAACAACGCCTGGAAGGGGAATCAGACATCGATCTGGTGCAAACGGCGCCCAATGTCACCTATGAAATTCTCACTCGCAACGGCGATTTGCTCACGATTCACAAGCCGCAGGACGTGCCTGATAGTGGCCAGATTGAAGAATTTCGCCAGCCCATCGTGCGCGTCAATCTGATTCAGCCCGCCGAGTTCATCGGCAACGTGATGAAGCTCTGCCAGGATCGCCGCGGCGTGCTGGTGCGGCAGGAATACCTGTCGCCGCAGCGGACGATGATTGTGTACGACATTCCGCTGGCCGAAGTGATTTACGATCTGCATGACAAATTGAAAAGCGCTACTCGCGGCTACGGCACGATGGATTACGAAGTGATCGGCTACCAGACCGCCGACCTCGTAAAACTCGATATTCTCGTCAACAACGTGCGCGTCGATGCTTTGTCGGTGATCTGCCATCGCTACGATGCCGAGCGCCGAGGCCGGGGTGTTTGCAAACGGTTGAAGGATGAAATCGAAAGGCATATGTTCGAAGTGGCTATTCAGGCCGCAATTGGAAGCCGAATTATCGCCCGCGAATCAAAGCCCGCGATGCGGAAAAACGTGACGGCCAAGTGCTACGGGGGCGACATTTCCCGCAAGAAGAAACTTTGGGCTAAGCAAAAAGAAGGCAAGAAGCGGATGAAGGCTATCGGCCAAGTCGAAATTCCGCAAAAGGCATTCTTGGCAGTGCTGGATACCGGCGAAGACTAAGCGAGATTGGTGAACGGTTGAGATTGACTCGAACCCGTTCCTCGCCAACAATCGAGGTAGTCGTCGTACGCCGGCCAATCTCTATGCGCATTCTCACTACATTGCTCGCGATTTTCGCCTTCGGCCTGCACTTGTTGCTCGGCTGCTGCTGGCATCATGCGCACGCGGCCGATGAATTGCCTGGACACCGCCACGCTGCGGTTGGGCATCATATCCATTTGCCACTGTGCTGCGGCCACGGCCACGTGCACGACTGCGCACATGAACATGGCCAGGAGCATTCGCAGTCGGAAGACGTTCCAGCGCCGCACGCACCTTGCTCTGATCCACAGTGCGTTTATTTGTTAACGCTACCGGTGCAAATCGACTCCGCCCAAAACTCCCCACTGCCTCTCGCGGTGATCGACTTGCAATCGCCAGCGACCGACTATTGCGCCAGCACACTGGATTTGGCTGAGCGTGAAAAAAGTCCGCCTCACTTGCGGCGGCATCTTGCGCTGAGCCGACTTCAGAACTGATTCTCAGTCTCATGGCAGCCTCTTGCTGTCTTCGCTCGCATCACTGTGCGTCTTCCAGTTAGTATTTTCGCGCGCTTTAATTCAGCACACTCGTTCTTGGAAGTTAGGGGCGTCTCATGGCGCAAAGCACGACGCAATCGTCGACTAGTAATGCCGTTTCCCTGCGCTGGCTGGTGATCGGCGGCTTACTGGCGCTTGCCGCAGCTGCGGTGATCTTTCAGACGCGCTGGTTCCCTGCTACGCAGCAGTTCCTCGCGCGCTGGCAGCCATCAGGCGAACAGGGCGCCTCTGGTGAACCGGGACACGACGAAGCAAGCCATGCTGCCCATGGCAGCACCGATTCGATCGAACTCAGCCCGCAATCCCGCAAAAATATCGGCCTGACGGATGACAAGATTCAGCCGATAAAACTGCAAACCTTTACGCGATCGATCACGATTCCCGGCATGGTCGTTGAACGGCCAGGCCGTTCGATACACGAAGTCACGGCGCCATTCACCGGGCACATCGACAAGATTTTTCCCATCGAAGGTGAATCGCTGAAGATCGGCCAGAAGCTCTTCAATCTGCGTTTGACGCACGAAGATCTGGTCCAAACCCAGGCTACGTTGTTGCAAACCGCCGCCGATTTGGAAGTAATCGATAAAGAGCTCACTCGCCTCGAGAAGTTGTCAGCCGACGGTTCGATTGCCGGCAAACGCCTGCTCGAGTTGAAATACGAACGTGATAAGAAAGTTTCGCTGCTCGAAGCAACCCGCCAAGCGCTGCTGTTGCACGGTATCAGCAAAGCGCAGGTTCAACAAATTCTAAGCAAACGCGAACTTTTCAAAGAGTTGACGATCACCGTCGGCGATGAGGAAGAACTCGATCCACAGCAAGCTGACACGCTCTACCAGGTGCAAAGCATCAAAGTAGCGCAAGGGCAACATGTCGAAGCCGGGACAACGTTGATGGTGCTGGCCGATCACGCGGAGCTTTACATCGAGGGAGAAGCATTCGAACGCGATGTGGCTGACATCAATCGCGTAGCCGATGAGAAATCGCCAGTCGTTGCCGTGCTGGAAACCGACGGTGCCAAAAGCGAGGTCATCGAAAACTTGCACATTCTTTACCTGGCATCGCAGCTCGATCCGCAAAAGCGGACTTTGGACTTTTATGTCACGCTGCCGAACAAGCGGCAGCGCGACTCGACGCTCGAGGACGGTCGACGGTTCTTTTCCTGGAAGTATCGCCCGGGGCAGCGCGTGCAATTGGAGATTCCGGTTGAGACTCTGCCAAACCGGATCGTGCTGCCGATCGAAGCGATCGCTCAGGATGCGACCGATACCTACGTCTTCACACCGAATGGCAACCAATGGGAGCGTCGCAGTGTGCATGTCGAATATCGTGACCAACGGCATGCGGTGATCGCCAACGACGGCGCTTTGTTTCCTGGCGATCGCGTGGCGCTGACCGGAGCTCAGCAGTTGCAGGTTGCCATCAAGAACAAATCTGGCGGCGCGGTCGATCCGCATGCGGGACACAGTCACTAGCGTTTTCCTGTCGAAACTGTTTTTGTGAGAGGTTCTTTATGCTGCGTTCCTGTGTTTTTGGAATGTTATTCGTGATTGCCTCGCAGGTCGCGTTTGCGCAACAACCGGAGCCGCCTGTGCAATCTCGCAAACTCGATCCCGAAGTAGAAAAAGTGCTGCGTGAGCGATTGGCAGCCTTGCGTGAAGTTGCCGAACTTCAGCGTGAACTTTTCAAGGTAGGACGAATTGGCTTTGTGGAAATGAATGTTGCTGCCAGAGCGCCCTTCGAAGCCGAGTTGGAATTGGCAGCGAGTCTCACGGAACGCATACGAATTCGAGAGGCCCAACTGAAGAACGCGCAAGATTTGGAAGAGATTACCGAAGCGCGAGCGGATATGGGCTTTGGTTCCCGCTTGGATGTGAAGATCGCGACCGCGGCTCGCTTGCGCGCGCAGGCCGATCTGCTGATCGAGAAGAAATCAGCGGCGCGCTAAACGAGCTACTCTTCGCAACGGACCTCAGATAAATTCATGCTCAATTCCATCATCAAACTCGCCCTCCGCTATCGCACGATTACGATCGCGCTGGCGCTGGTGATCACGGTCTACGGCGGATACGAGTTGTATCAGCTGCCCATTGATGTTTTTCCCGATCTCAACCGCCCGCGCGTCACGGTGATGACGGAGTGTCCGGGGCTGGCGCCGGAGGAAGTCGAAGCGCTCATCACGGTGCCTCTGGAGTCTTCGCTCAATGGTGCTACCGGCGTGCAAGCAGTGCGTAGTTCCTCCGGTGTGGGCTTATCGGTAATTAACGTGGAATTTGCCTGGGGCACCGATATCTTTGTCGATCGCCAGATCGTCGCCGAGAAAATTGCGATGGCTGCCGATCGCTTGCCCAAAGATGTCGAAGTCCACATGGCGCCGATCTCGTCAATCATGGGGCAAGTGGTCATCATTGGCATCACCAGTGACGGAAACAAAACGAATCCGATCGAAGTTCGCACGATTACCGATTGGGTGATTCGGCAGCGGTTGCTCACGGTTTCCGGTGTTGCTCAGGTTGTCACGATGGGAGGTGGCCGGAAGCAGTATCAGGTTCTGGCCGATCCCGATGCGATGCTCAAGTACGATGTTTCGTTGCACGACATTGAGCAGGCCGTTGCCGGCAGCAACGAAAACGCGACGGGAGGCTACTTGGAAGAAAGCGGCTCGGAACTCCTCGTACGCTCGATCGGCCGCTTGCGCAGCGCGCAGGAGTTGGAAAAGGTCGTCGTCAAGTCGTCCAGCGAACGCTCGATCCTGCTGAATCAGGTTGCCACGATCCGTGAAGCCGCTCAAGTCAAACGAGGTGAAGCCGCGGTTGATGCTTCGCCCGCCGTAATGGTGATCGTTTCGAAGCAGCCAGGCGCCGATACCCGCGCACTTACCGACAACGTGTTGAAGGCGCTCGCTGATCTCAAACCATCGCTACCACCCGATTTTCGGATCAATGCCAACGTCTATCAGCAAAAGGAATTTATCGACCTGAGCATCTACAACGTCGTCGAAGCCTTGGTGCTGGGTGGCGGACTGGTCGTGATCGTACTTTTTTTGTTTCTGCTTAACTTTCGCACGACCTTCATCACCTTGACAGCCATTCCGCTGTCGATTGTTGTGACTGCGTTGATCTTTAAGTGGTTTGGCCTGTCGATCAACACGATGACGCTCGGCGGCCTGGCGGTGGCGATTGGTGAGTTGGTCGATGATGCAATCGTCGATGTCGAAAACATCTTTCGCCGGCTGCGGGAAAACAAACACGCGGAGAAACCGAAGTCTCCGCTGCTCGTGGTCTATGAAGCGAGTAGCGAAGTTCGCAATTCGATTGTCTTCAGCACGATACTGGTCGTGCTGGTCTTCATTCCGCTGTTCGCGCTGGGAGGGATGGAAGGACGACTCTTCACACCGCTTGGCATCGCTTACATCGTGTCGATCATTGCTTCTTTGATCGTGTCGCTAACGGTGACGCCGGTGCTGTCGTATTGGTTGCTGCCGAATGCGAAGTTCATGGATCACGAGCAAGATGGTTGGCTGCTGCGCGTGCTGAAAGAAGTGGCTGGCAGCGCGATCCGTGTCAGCGTGCGTCATCCCTGGCCGATTCTCATCACGGTGGCAGTTGCGGTGATTATCAGTGTGGTTACGGTCACGCAACTCGGCCGTGACTTTTTGCCACCATTTAACGAAGGTAGCGTGCAAGTCAATGTGCTGCTGCCGGCAGGCACGTCACTGGAGGCCTCGAACCGAATCGCGCACATGGTCGATCAGCGCATCGGCGCGATCAAAGGAGTGAAGAGCTGGGGACGCCGCACCGGTCGTGCAGAATTAGATGAGCACGCCGAAGGTGTGAACACCTCCGAGATTATTATTAGCTTCTATCCCGCTGCACATCGCGGGCGAGAAGAAGTCCTGGAAGAATTGCGCGAAGAGCTGACTCAAATTCCTGGTGTCGTCGTCGCGGTTGAGCAGCCGCTGCAGCACTTAATTTCGCATATGCTTTCTGGAATCAAAGCGCAGGTTGGTATCAAGCTGTATGGCGCGGAGCTCGAAGTACTGCGACGCACGGCGAAGGAAATGGAAGCCGCGATGGCCGATGTGCCGGGCGTGAAGGATCTGATGGTGGAACAGCAGGTCGAGATCCCGCAGCTGCAGATCGAACTCAACCGCGATCAATTGGCCCGCTATGGGCTGACTTCCGCGTACGTGAATGAGTTCATCGAGACCGCGTTGAATGGCCGCTCGGTCTCGGAAATCCTGCTCGGCGAACGGAAGTTCGATCTCGTCGTACGATTGGCTGATGAATATCGGCAAGATGTCAATCAAATCGGCCGGCTGTCGCTCAATCTGCCGAGCGGCGGCAGAATTCAACTGAACCAGGTGGCGACCATTGTTCGCGGCAGCGGCCCCAACACCATCAATCGTGAGAATGTAAAGCGGCGAATTATCATTCAGTGCAACACTGCGGGCCGCGACCTCAGCAGCGTCGTGACCGATATTCAAAAACGAGTGGAGCCGATCAAGAATCGCCTGCCTGTGGGCTACGAAATCAAATACGAGGGGCAGTTCGAAAGCCAGCAGCATGCCACGCAGACCATCGGTTTGCTCAGCCTCATTTCGCTTGTGGCGATGTTTCTCGCGCTGTATACGCTGTTCGGTTCGACGAATCTGGCGCTGCAGGTGCTGTCCGCCTTGCCGATGGCGGCCATCGGCGCCGTCGCCGCGCTGGTCATTACGCGTCAATCGTTGACGGTGGCCAGCATGGTCGGTTTCATTTCGCTTTCCGGCATTGCGTCGCGCAACGGCATTCTGCTGATCGCGCATTACCTCCACTTGGTGAAACACGAAGGCGAGCATTTTACTCCGGAGATGATCGAACGCGCCGGCAAAGAACGCCTCGCCCCGATGCTCATGACAGCGCTCACCGCCGGCATCGCGCTCGTGCCGCTCGTGTTAGCTGCCGGAGAACCGGGCAAAGAAATTTTATACCCCGTCGCGACGGTGATTCTCGGCGGCTTGATCAGTTCCACCTTGCTCGACTTTTTTGTTCACCCCGCCCTCTTTTGGTGCTTCGGCCGTCAGGAAGCAGAGCAGCATTTGCAGGATGAGGGTACTGATGAATTAGATGCAATTTGATTTTGTTCGCTGATACATGGTTGTTTTACAATTCCCAAGGAAAGTCCCATGAATCTGAATTGGCTGTCGCTCCCGTCCCTGGTCGCTGTTGCTCTCCTCGTTACGGGTTGCGGCTCGAACAATCCCGCGCCGCCCAAGGGCGAAACAGGGCATCACGATCACCCGACCGAAGGTCCTCACAAAGGGCATTTGATCGAACTCGGCAGTGAAGAGTTTCACGCCGAACTTACGCACGACGATGCGTCGAAAACCATCACGGTCTATCTGCTCGGTAGCGATGCCAAGACGGCCGCCATGAGCAGCGAACCCGAAATCGCTCTGAATCTCGTGGTCGCCGGCGAACCGCTGCAGGCCAAACTTGTTGCGGCACCGATGGAAGGCGAAGCCGCCGATAAGTGCTCGCGCTATACCCTGGTCGACGAAAAAGTGCTCGCAGCCTTGGAGAATCCCAAGACCACCGGCCGCTTGAACGTAACGATCGCTGGCAAGTCGTACTCCGGCAACGTCGAACTGGGCGATCATGGCCATGCTCACAATTAAGCACGGCTGCTGGTCAGCGGAAAGTGCCGTGCGCCAGCTTCTTCACTTGCCGCAAATCGACGCGGCGCACGGCGGACCAGGGAATCACGGAGAGCGAGAAATTGTCTGCGGATTCCTGATGCGCAAAGACGCCGTATTCGCCTGTTGAAAGTATTTCGGCGTAATGATCGGGCGAAATGATTTCGCCCTCTTGCAGAAAGATCTCCAGCTCTGTCGTTTCCGACTTGTGATCCCACAAGCGGCCCACGATATAGCCGAGCGAATGCACGCCGGGTGGAATTGGTTCCGGATCGGGCTCGAGTTCTTCAACTTCCGCTTCGACAACTTCTTCCTCGGGCTCAACGGGAACTTCGTCTTCGACGGGTTCGCCGGCTGGCACATCCTCATCATCTTCGACTGCACCCGTCGGAATGTCATCCTCGGGCACATCGTCTTCAGGGATGACAAATCGTGCTCCGCAGTGCGGACACTGCCCCGCTTTCCCCTTGAGGGACGGCGGCCCGTTTAACTTGTGGCCGTTGGGGCAGAGAAAGACAAACACGCCGGGCTTGGCAGAGCCCTTGGTGCTTTCGGTGCCGATCTTCGAGCCACTAACGACGCCGCTCTTGCTGATGTCCGATTTGCCGTCTGCCCGCGTACTGCTTCCTTCTGCGACTGGCGACTCGGAAAGCGGGTCGAGCGGCGGTTTGGCGGGAGGGAGTCGATCTGCTTCGCTCGCCGAGGCATCCACAGCCGGTTGCGAAGGCGACTCGCCGGCTTCGGCAAGTTCTTCGAGGGTGGGAACCATGAAGGCCGTCGAACACTTCGGACATTTGCCCGATTTGCCCGCCAGGTGGTCCGGCGCGGTGAGTTGGTGGCCGTTCGGACACAAAAACTTGATCATGCCAAGGAGCAATTCTTAGGGATGTGGCACAGGCGATGTCTAGTGCTGAGCGTAATCGAGCGCGCGGGCATGTTCAATTGGCTCGACAGGCGGGGATGGCGAATTTGCCACAAATCGCGGCGCAATCGTTTCGATCGTGCTGTCCCAAGTGGCCAACCGGACTCGCGGCAGATTACAATCCCGCATACTGCTTGTACACACTCTCCGGAAAGGCCCACCATGTTGTGTTTATCTACTCCTGCCTGGCTGCGAACGATTGCCGCCATTGGGCTGGCGGTTGCCGCGCTCAGCGTTTCGTCAGCGACGGCTGCCGATGAATTCTTCTTCAAAGATGGCGACCGCGTGATGTTTCTCGGCGATAGCATCACCGAGCAGTATCAATACTCGAGCGACATCGAAGCGTATCTCACCACGCGCTTTCCGAAGTGGCGATTGCAGTTCTTGAATGCCGGCATTAGTGGCGACACCGCCACTGGCGGCGCGGGGCGATTCAAGCAGCACGTGCTCGACGAGAAGCCGACTGCGCTTACAATCAACTTCGGCATGAACGACGGCGGCTACGGCAAGTTTGACAAGAATCGCTGCGACCAGTTCATCAAAAACACCGAGAAGATGTTGGCAGCCGCGAAAGCAGCCGGCGTGCGCGTTGCTCTCTGCTCGCCAAATGCGGTCGATCGCCGCTTCAAGTCAAACGGCGCCGAATATCTCGAAACTCAGAAGGAGTTTTACGCTCCGCTGGCCGTGACTGCCGAGAAGTTCGCCATTCCTTTTTCCGATCAATACGCCAAGACCCGAACTGTCTTGGAAAAAATGGAAGCCGACAAAGCCGACAACGTGAAGCCTTTCCCAGACGGTTTCCACACGGCGCCTAGCGGCGGTTTGTTCATGGCACATGCGATCTTGACCGGCCTGAAGGCTCCGGGCGTGGTAAGCGACGTGACCATCGACGTTCCCACGAGCAAAGTGACCGAAACCTCTTGCAAGGTAGCCGGGCTGTCGGCTGATCCCGCGGCGCTGGAATTCACTCGTCTCGACGAGGCGATTCCGTTTGCGATTGCGCCCGATTACGTGTCGCTGTTGCCGTATATCAATAACCTGAAAGACCTCAATTATTACGGCCTGAAGGTCACAGGGCTCGCTTCCGGAAAATATTCCATCAGCATCGACGGCGTGGAAGTGGCGCAATACTCGGCCGAAGAACTCGCCGGCGGAGTGAACTTGGGTAATGCCACCAAAGGTCCGATCTGGGAACAAGGCAAAAAGGTGCGCGACCTGATCAATGCCAAGAACCAGCAAGTGCACCAGCGGTTTCGTGGCGTCGTGATGTTTAATGCTCCCGATTGGCTGGCCGACGTGGCTGCCGAGCGAAAGGCTGCCGAATTGCAGAAGCGGCTTGACAAAATCACCGCTGATCAAGCCGCGATCTACGAAGCCGTGCAACCAGTCAAGCATCAGTTTGCGATCAAGGCGGTTAAGTAGTCCGATCGCCAGTCACCCGCTACGAGAAAGAACTCACGATGTCCTCGTTTACGTTTCGCTTGTCGTGTGCAATTGTTTTGCTGGTGAGTGGTGCAACCAGCTTTACTGCTGCGGAAGAACCGCTGCCGCTCAAGAAGGACATCGAATTCGCCAAAGTAGGCGACGTAAGTTTGAAGCTTGATGCGTTCGTGCCGGAAGGGAAAGGGCCGTTCGCCACTTGCATCCTGGTGCATGGTGGCGGCTTTATCAACGGCACGAAGCAGCATTACATCACCCCGCTGTTTGCACCCTTGTCGAAGGCGGGCTTCACCTGGTTCACGATCGATTATCGACTCGCGCCGGCCCATCGCTGGCCGGCTTGTGCCGACGATGTGACAGCTGCCGTTCGCTGGGTGCGCGAGCATGCGGCGGAATACAAGGTCGATGTCAACCGCATCGCGCTCATCGGCGAATCGGCCGGCGGGCATCTGGTCTCGTGGGTGGGCGCCCAGAATGAAAAGGAAAAACTCGGCTTGGCCGCGGTTGTGCCCATCTATGCGCCTCACGATCTCGAATCGCGCATCAAGCAGACCAACATGCTCAGTAAGAACATGATTGCGCTGCTGGATCTCAAGGAACTCAATGACGACGCCTTCGCAAAACTCCGCGCAGCGTCGGTCACAACGAATCTTTCCAGCAAGCTCCCTCCCTACTTGCTCATTCACGGCACCAAGGACGAGCAAGTTCCCTATGAGCAATCAACCCGCTTTCAAAAACAGACGCAGGCTCTTGGCAATCAGTGCGACTTGATCACCATCGAAGGTGGCGGCCACGGCATGGGTGGCTGGGATAAGCTCGGTAGCGATTATCGCACGCAGTTGGTGTCGTGGTTGAAGAAGTCGCTGAAAGTGGAGTCCACAAGTCCTGCAGCCGTACAAAGCACGAGCCTGCCCTTCCCCGGCAAAGAAAGCACGTGGAATGGTTTCAAGCGATATGACTTTCGGGTCGCGGGAAAGAACGTGCTCGTCGTCACTCCCGAACAATCCGCGCCGGGGAAACCTTGGGTCTGGCATGGCGAGTTTTTCGGTCATAAGCCGGCTCCCGACATCGCGCTGCTCAAGCGTGGCTTTCATATCGTGTATCTCAGCATTCCCAACATGCTTGGCTCTCCGCAGGCAGTGGGGCATTGGAACGATTGCTACGCGGAACTAACGAGCAAGCATGGCTTGGCGTCAAAGGTTGCGCTGGTGGGGCTGAGCCGCGGCGGACTTTATTGTTACAACTGGGCCGCTGCGAACCCCGACAAAGTGGCCTGCATCTATGCCGATGCGGCCGTATGCGATTTCCGCAGTTGGCCCGGCGGCAAATTGCTCGGCGAGAAGTGGAAAGGGAAGGGAAGCGCCGGCGATTGGAAGATCGTGTTGCAGCAGTGGGATTTTAAGGATAACGCGGCAGCCATCGCGTACGCGAAAAACCCGATCGACAATCTCGAACCACTCGCGCGAGCCAAAGTGCCGCTGCTGCATGTCTACGGAGACGCCGACGATGTGGTGCCGTGGGACGAGAACACTGGTGTGATTGCTGAGCGTTATAAAAAGCTCGGCGGCGAAATCGTCCTCATCTCGAAACCGGGCGTCGGCCATCATCCGCATGGTTTGACCGATTCGACACCCATCGTCGAATTCATTGCCAAGCACGCAGCGGTGAAATAGCGCCGCAAATCTCCAGTTGCTTAGGCGCTTTGTTCGGCATTCGTGGGAATGACTTCGACCGGCGGTTCCATTGCTTCTACCGCCACTGCCGCCTTCGCTGGCAGTGGCTTGGCGCGCACGAGTTTCTTCGCCTTCTTTTCCTTCGGTGCACTCACCGGGGCGGCATTTTCTGGAAAGAGAGCTGCCGCGGTCCTTTTCAATTCGGCCAGCTTCGTTTCAGTAGCGGCAATTTCGTCGGCCAGTTTACGGGCCAGCTCTTCGCGTTTTTGAATGAACGACTGCACTTCCGCGAGTAGCGGCGTTCCGGCGGCCGGCGAGGAGTTCAACGCTTCCTCGGGCGCTTTTGGTGTCGCCGCCGGGTTAGAAGTCTCTTTCAGGGCTTCTTTCGCGGAATCCTTGCTGGGGGCGGGGCTCTTGGTGCTCACAATTTGTCTCCGCTGTTTCTTTCTGGACATCGACGAATCCTCGGAAGGGGCGCCAGTCGATCAAAGCTCACATTCTAGCAATTGGTAAAAGACGTAAAATGCCCGGCCAATGATTGGAAGGGCGAGGCGGGCGAGCCGCCGCGGCGATTCGAGTCCTGCCGCAACTTACCGTCCTGCGGGCTGATTGAGCTTGAACAACACAATCCAAGTCACCACCGCACCCGCAATCGCAATGATCGTGTAGATCGCCGTATTGCCGCCCGGTGGTCGCTTGTTTGATGTCGTTACCGGCGTACTTGGTTTAGCGACTGGCTTGCTGTTCCCTTCCGGAATTGCGACCAATTCCGGCTCACCGTTCGTCGGCAAATTTTTCGTTTTCACAATTGGCAGCGGCTTGCCGTCGACCGAAAGCAGCTCATCCCAATCGGCGGTGAGCAATAGATCGAAGCCCGGATTGAGCTCCTTTACTTCGCACGAACAGGCGCCGACGAGGAACGCCGCCGAGTTCTTGATGTTGTCGGCCGTGATGCCGGCGCCAATCAGCGGCAGAAGTGCGCGACCGCGACCAAAGACCGGAAAGACCATCGGATCGGCGCGTTGCGGCAAATCCGCCTCGCAGTTCACCAGCATCTGCACCAGCGGCGATTCTGCCTCGGTGCGTGGAACACGGAGCATCGAAAACGAAAGCTTCAGCGGCGTCTTGGCAAACAAGTTATCATCGGGCAGATCGGTCAACTCCGGCAATTTTAGTTCCTTTGCCAGCTTCGCGAGTTGCTCCGCGAGCAACGCCGCAGCGTCGTCGTCTTTTTCTGCATCACCGCATTCCAGCAATAGCCAAACTGCGGTTTCACCGTCAACCAGACGGTTGAGCAACTCTCGCCGCAGCGGCGAGTCGAGCACGGCCTTTGCCGACGCTGCCGCGAACGGCTGCGACCAGATTGGTTGTTCGATTTGCAACGCGGCAGGATACTGCAGCGTAACGAGCGGATATTTCGCCGCGGAAAACGAATTCAATAGTTCCCGGTCGGCAGCTTCCAGCTCCGCGACATCGAGCGTGCGAACATGCACATTCGCGCGCGACTTCTCTTGCTGCTCTTCCAATTGCGTGAGCGCCTCTTTGTCGGCGGCGGAGAGCGGGCCTTCGTGAAATACGGTCACCCGATAAGCATCGGCCCGCCAGCGTTCGAGCGCGAAGCGAAACACCGGCACATTGCAAGCTTGCGCGATGGCAACGAAGAGGAGCAGGCCAAGTGCGGCACAACTTGCCGCCATGCGGCGAATTTTCCATTGGTGAAAAAGCATGAGGAACATTAGCTTATTCTTCCACTTCGAGTTCAATGCCGCTGAGCATCGCAGGCTGTTTCGACGTGGCGAGCGGAGTCAGTTCGAGCAGCAGAAAATCACCGACTGTCACGCCTTTGATTTCCTTCACCAGTGCTCGATTTTTACCGCCCGCTTCTTGCACCACATCGAGATCCGTCAACTTCGTCTTGCCCTGCACACTCACGCTAAAGACGCGTTCGCCGGCACCGACTTCGGCCAGTTCCGCAAAATGCAATCGCAGCGTATATGTCTTGGGATTGTCAACAGACGTCCCCAATTTCATTTTAAGCGATGTCAGCCCTTGCACGCCCGAGGCCGCCACCCAACTGAGCCCTTCGCCCGCAATTTGCGAGCTATGCCGCCGATACCAATCAGGCTTCGCCGGCGTAATGCTGATGTCGACTGCCGGCGACGAGCCGCCGACGCTCGGATACTCCAGCCACAGCTTGCCGTCGTCCGACTTGCGATCGCCGGGCGCGCCGAGATTGATGCCAACGCGACGAATCGCTTGTTTCGGAGTTTGCGAGCCAAACGACGTCCAAACTTCGGTATCGCTGACGGGAACGAGCGCGATGGAAGCTTGATTTTGATAACTGCAAGTGCAAGTGCGGGTGTAATCGGGCGCGGTGAGAATTCCGCCGGCAACGACGAGGTTGTTGGTGCAACTGCTGCGGAAGCCGCCGAAGTTCCCCGTGCCGCCGTCGGTGCACAGATCGAAATAACCCGCCGCACCCGAGCGGAACGTGAGCAGGTTCTCCGAAGCCATTGGCGTGTTGCAGCCGTAGTTCCGCGACCAGGTCCACTCGACCAATTCACCGCTAAGCGGATGTTCGCGCATCTGAATCGCACCGGTCAACAGGTTGCACGCTTTGCCGGCCATGAGAATTGTGTCGTGATGCAGCATTGCGGGGCCACTGTAGGCTTTGTTCGTCCACAACGTGTCGCCATCGAGGCCGCGATAAGCACGCATTCCTTTCGGCTCATCACTAAGCGTGTCGCTCGCGGTGCGGCCCGCTTCGACGAGTACATCACGCTCCGTTGAATAACTGAGCCACGTGCCGAAAACATCGTCTTCGGTGCTCCACAATTCGTTGCCGGTTTTCAAATCGAGCACCACAAGCCGCGGTGGATGCGCCGGCTGTTCGCCGCGGCGTTTCAGTTTTGAAAGTTGCGGCCCCGACAAGCGATCGATGCAATACAATCGGCCGCCGCCAATGCAGATCGCATTGTGGCGAAATCCACTGCGCGCTTGCGCGGTCCACAGCACCTTGCCGGTCTGGCGGTTCATCACGACCAGCCGATTGCTGGCCGAGTAGTTATCGTTGTCCTTGGCGCTCGGCTTGGGTGGCGTGGCGGTCTTATCGTCCTTTTTCTCTTCGGTTTTCCTTTCTTCCACCTTCTTCTCGTCATCGTCCGTTTTCTTCGGATCACCTTTGGAAACTAACGAGGGGTCAAAAACCGGATCAGCGCCGCCGATCAAGTAATCTTCGTAAACATTGAGATAGCCCCACAGCGGCGGTTGCTGGCCGTTTGCCGCGGGCAATTGAAATTGAGTAATCGTTTTTCCTGTCGTCTGATCGAGCAGCAAGCAAGCATTGCGATAGGCCACATAAATGCCATGCTGCGTGGCGATGTAGTTGGTGCCGCTGGCGTTCGCGCCAGGTTGATGAGCGGTGTTGTCGTACAAATTGCCGATGCCCGGCAGCGAAGCGTTCCACAGCACTCGCCCCGTGTAAATGTCCATCGCGCGGAGCATGTCGACGCCTTCGATGAACAGCCGCCCATCGACGACCTGAGGCTGCGGCCCGTGGCCATGCCGCGGCAAGATGCCGTCGTTCGTCGAGCCGCCGAACCAGAGCAGTCCGAGCGGCGCTTTCACCCGTTTGTCGCGCGACACGCGGGAGTTCGCCGCGTCCGCATGTTCATGCGTCCAGTTCGAGCTGTGGGGCAACGCGCCCTCGCGTGAAATGTGCAGCCAGTTGTCATCCGACTTCACTTCCACTCCGGCAAATTGCGATTCTTTCACGACGCTTTCGCAGGCTTCCTGCTCGGCATCGCTCATCGACAAACAGGCCACGCCACCAAAGGGGCGGAGAGCTTGGAATGTCTTTTCGAGGAAGTCGCTCCGTTCCGCAGCGGTCAATTGGGGTAGTGATTCGGCCACAATCAGGCTGGCAAAGTACGGCGGCAGCGAAACTTCGCGCGGATCGGCGACGATTACCGACAAGCGATCGGCGGACCAACCATGCGAAAGAATTTCGCGGCGAAATTGATCCGCCGCGCGGGCGTCGGCTTCGATGACAATCACCCGCAGCGCACTTTGCGCGACGAGCTCCTTCAGCAGCGTTCCCGAACCCACGCCCCAAGCGAGTGCGTAGCCTTCTCCAATTTCGGCATCTTTGAGCAACGCTGCAGCGGTTGTTTTCGTCGCCGCGTCTCGCTGCGGCGGTTGAATTGCCAATGGATAGTGCTCCGCAGCTGCCGATTCAGCGGCGTCGGCGAAACACATCAGTCCCCCTTCGCGGGTAACGGCGAATAAACGATCATCAGCGACAAGCAACTCGCATACACTGCCGGTGACTTCGATTTCCCAAGTAACATTGGCCTCACGGTCATCGGCACTGGGAATGTCGACCGCGGCAATTTCCCCGTTGCCGCCGCCGCATAACTGCGAGCCGGCTTTGATCAGCGCGTTGAAGCGAGGAACTTCGGCCTCGCTGATTTTCGGCATGAGCCATTTGGACGATTTGGTCACGACACCCTTGCGATCGAGCGTTTCAACTTGCTTGATTCCCGCTCGGGCAAGGTCGTAAATTTTCAATGTCGAACTCGCCGCTTCGAACAACTGGCCGTCCGCCAAGGCAAACGGCTCCGCAACGGCGCTTAAATGCTTTTCGGTTTTCAGATCAAAAATGCCGCCGCCGTTGAAGAGCAACGCGTCCGTCGCCGCGACAAACGAGCCGCCACCCTTTTTGCCGTTCTCGGCCAGTTGGTAATAGAGAAAGTCGCCCGTTTGGCGATCATAACAGGCCGGCACCGAGCGACCGCCCGGCACCAGCAGCCGATCGCCGATAACGACCAGCGGCCCTTGGGGCGCCACGCCCGCGAACGAATCGGTGTTGTGAGGCTGCTTGATATACATCGAGCCATCGCCGTCGTTCGTCCACACAGCTTCGCCGGTCGTCGCATCCACTGCATGCAAAAAGACCCCCATGAAGGGCCAGATGCCAGCCGCGAAATAAATCTTGCCATCGGCGAGCACGGGCGCTCCGCGCGCGGGCCAGGTTGAAATCAAACGCTCGTTCCCCAGTATCTTGCGATCCGATGGTCCGCCGCGAAACTTCCATACGAGCGAACCATCCTGGGCCTGCAGGCAATAGAGATAGCCGTCATCAGCCGCAAAATAAACTTTGTCTCGCCACGCGAGCGGCGCAAAGCGAATCGGACCGTCGGCAAAATACCGCCATAACTCTTTGCCACTGCGCGTATCGAACGCGGTCAGACTGTCGTTATAGGAAGAACCCACAAACAGGTGCTGCCCCAGCACGACCGGATGATACGTCGCATCGAGTTGCATCTTCGCCTGATCGGGCCAGGCCGCCCGCAGTTGCGGTAGTTCGCGCGACCAGGCGAGTTTCAATTTGACAGGCAATTCCTGCGCGGTCGTTGCGGACCGTTGAGCATCGCCCCGCCACTGCGGCCAATCTCCGGCTGCTGCCGTCACTTGCCACATGCCGCACAGCAAGTATGCAGTTAGAGCGCAGCTGAAAACACGGTGCATGGCGGGAACCTCAAGTTAACAGCGAATCAGGGAGGGAAGCAGCTGAAGGCAGGCCGGCGGAACCCTCATTGTGGCCGCGGCCAAAACCAATGTCTACAGCGAATGGCCGCAGAGTGACGTGGGCCGGAGCATTGCTCCGGCCAAGCCGAGGGAGATTCAAAGCGACTGTGGCGCCCGCTACGGAACGGAGCAGATCTCCGTTCTACGAGTTCACCGGTTCCACATCTCGATCCAACGGATGCGGACGTTTAACGACCGCCTGAGGAGTCGCCAAAGCCTCGGCTTCTTTGGCCTCGGTTTGTAAACTCCGATACAGCAACATTCCCAGCCAGGCGCCGGCGAAGGCCAGCAGCAGCGGCGAAAAAATAAATGCCGACAACATCATGTTGATCATCTGTGTCTCGCCAAACTGGTACCGGTTCAAGCCCCATCGCCATGGACCGTCAAAGGTCAACACCAGACCGAAGATCCCCAGAACCAGATAGGGCACCGCGCCGCCAGCAATCCCGCCGATGAAAAAAGCGCGCCGCTCGTTCCGCGCGTAAATCATGCCCGTCACCCAATACGCTGGCGACACCAGGGCGACTGCAAAAAATAGAAATCCGGCGATAAACGTCGGCATATTCAGAATGCCGAAATACACGCCAGCCAAAGCCATGATGATGAGCAGCGTACTCAGTCGGTATTGCATGGGATGTCCGCCTATCCGCAGGATTTTTGCTCGCTAGGGCGATTCTCGGCGTTGCCGCTGCGCGAAACAAGACGCGGCCCATCAAATGCTAGCAGCAGAGCTTCTGAATCTTCACAGTTGGTGTTTCCGATTTTGACAAACCAATTTAAATTATGCCCATGCTGATTCGAGGTTTGCGACAGCAGCAAATGACTTGCTCCTGCCGTAATGCAATCGCCGTGAATCAGTTTGTCCTGCTTTCGACTTGCCTCGCTCCGTTTCGGGAAGGAACCCACCAATGCCCTCCGCTGCCAAAACTCAAGCGCCGGTCCACATTCGTTGGATGATTCGTCGCGATATGGCCGAGGTGTTGCAGATCGAAGATCGCAGCTTCGAATTTTCGTGGTCCGAAGAAGATTTCATCCGCTGCCTGCGTCAGCGCAATTGCATCGGCATGATCGCCGAGCACAGCGAACGTGTGGTCGGCTTCATGATCTATGAGCTGCACCGCAATCGCCTGCATGTGCTCAACTTTGCCGTGCATCCCGATTTCCGCCGCCGCCAGGTCGGCAGCCAGATGATTCGCAAACTGGTGAGCAAACTCTCACCGCAACGCCGCAGTCGGATCATGCTCGAAGTGCGTGAGACCAACCTCGACGCACAATTGTTTTTCCGCAATCTCGGTTTCCGCGCGGTTTCGCTGCTGCGAGATTTCTACGAAGACACTACCGAAGACGCCTACCTCATGCAGTTCCGCTACACCGCTGCCGCGGTCGAAACTGCTGAAGGCGAAGAGGTGCGCCGCATGGCGGGTTAAGTTGTGCAAAGTCGCCTCTCCTCGGAGT
Organism: uncultured Pirellulaceae bacterium; assembly: GCA_964394305.1. Taxonomy (GTDB): domain Bacteria; phylum Planctomycetota; class Planctomycetia; order Pirellulales; family Pirellulaceae; genus Anatilimnocola. Next base: position 11,909 of record CAYMWL010000025.1, on the reverse strand, counting down.
ACCGCGGAGAGGGAGTATGTTAACGCGCGTACCAAACCGCGATTCGCTCCAAGTCTCCCTGAAAATCAAACAAACTCAAAACGATCCGATACCGCGGCCCGGCCAGCGATGAAAAGCCTTGGCCGCGATCGAGCGTCGCGATAATCCGCGCGACATCATCTTTCGTCGGTTCTCGCCCGGCTGTTGCCCAGCGCAATAAGTAGAGGGCAACCGGAAATGTCATCGCCAGCGCGCGAATGCTTTGCACAATCGACCAGCTGCTGCGGTTCGCGAGCGCGTATTGATACGAGGCCGCTGATGTCGCTAGATAACGCTCCAGCGGCTTTTGAATCTCTGGCCGCAACAACGCAGGATTCGCAGTTGCGAGTGGTTCTTCGAGCGCGGCAAATGTCGTCTGCGGAAAATTCGGATGAAGCGCGGGCAGCGATCCACTCCCGCGCAACATTTTCGAAAGTGCCCCAAACAGTTTCAGCCGCGGAAAATGTCCCCGCGGCGGATGATAATCCGGATGCAGTCGCACATACTCTGCCACCGTTAGCCGAAACAATAGCCCGCCGATCGAGCTCGGCGGTTTTCGCTCGGCGAAATAAGGTGCTGCTTCAGCCACGACACCCGGTTCCAATAGCGCTAAAAGCTCCGCGAACTTGCTTTCCTCCATTTGCGCGGTGTGGGCTCGATCGAGCAACTTCGCAAACTGCAGCGCATGAACCACGCGACGCACCGGCGGAAAACGTTGATCGTTGAAAATCCGCGCTGCCGCCGCCATCACGCGACTGGCTTGCTTCCACGCTGGTTGTTCGGTGGTTTCTTTCTTAGGCAGCGCGATCGGGAGTTCAGCGGCTGCGACAAGGCGTTTGATTTCCGGCAGATGTTCCTCCAGTGGTCGCCCCTCATCGAGCGCTGCCGAAGGACAGGCGCGCCGCAGCGTCAGCACCGCATTCTGTTCACGCGGTACGAGTTGCAAGGGAAACACGCGGCAAACGAGCGGCTTCGCCTCGAAGCCGAATTTTTCATGAATGCGACAACGACCCGCAGTTGTCAGAAAAACGCAACTGCCATCGGAACGCTGCGCCAAACGTTCGCCGCTGCCGGCGCGGCTGTCGCGCATCAAAAGTTTCTCGCCGCGGTAATCGGCATCTTCTTCCCAGCGTTGGTCGCGAATCTTCTGTCGATCGGCTTCATTCAGCAGAATGATGGAGCCGCGGCAGCAAACGCCGCAGCTTTGACAATCCCAGTGTTCTACTCCCGCAGTGCGAATGACCGGCAATTCCATATGAATGTGGCCGGCTAGTTGAGATCACCGGGGCTGAAGGCGTTGCCGTCGTCACGATCGGCGAAGTTGATAAAGGCTGGCAGCGCGACATTATAGTTGACCGAGCGCAGCGCCCCATCGCAGTGGACCACATTAATTGCGCGGGGGGGGGGCCAAGCCAAAGGAATTGACATTGGCAATCTTCGTCGCCGGCGCGACAACCGACGACCCACTTGCCGCGCTGCCAATCGGTATCGAGCCCTTTCAGCTTGTCCAAGCGATCGATTGCCACCGCTCGCGGTCGCCGTTGACCGATTTCGTTCCAGTTACGAACAATTTCGCCACCGCTGGCACGCCATCCGCGCCAGCAAATGGTTGGTGTTGCGCGCTGCGAACTATTTTTAACAACTCGTTGCCTAGTGGTTAGCAACTGTAATCAAGTCTGTTATCCACTGGATACGTCAGCGTTATTAGATCGACATTGACTATTTATTAACTTGTTCTTGTTTTCGCTGTCAGAGCGCTATTGTGTTATCAAACCAAAACGGCGAGTTTCATAAGTCGCGGTTGGGCAATCAGTTGTGAAGACCATTCCCCCTCGATGGGTTGTTATCAGATACCTGCCGCGATAACGGTGTTCGGACCGCGGTCGTTACAAACGAGTTACCCCCCAATTTGGCCGGCAGGACTAGAATCCGTCGAAGAGAGTCAGTGGTTGCCTCACAGCGTTTACGGAGTACCCCGCCATGTCCGAAAGCAGGTCCATCAGCATGTCCCAATTTTTCAGCTTGCTCTTGCTCACCGCCGTGCTCGGCGTGGGACGGAGCGTATTTGGCTGCGGCGGGCTGGTTTCGCCACAGGACCTGAAACAGTTGGTGGGGAACGATGCCGAGATTCGCAGCAAGGCGGTCTTTCGCCTGCGGGCCGATGGGCCGGATACGCTTCCCGAATTGCATCTGTTCCGCGAGCGGTTGCAAACCCTGCAGACCGCCGCGCGCCAGGCCGGCCAAGACGATCAGATCGTCACCGAGCAACTCGCTCGCCTGGAAGCGTCAATCGATGAGATCTCTGGCCAGCGGCACGCTTGTCACAGCCGGCTATTTTGGCACACCGATCTCGATCAGGCGAAAGCCGCCGCTGCCCGCGAGCAAAAGCCCATTCTCAGTTTGCGGCTGCTCGGCAAATTGACCGAAGACTACAGCTGTGCGAACAGCCGGTTCTTCCGCACGACTTTGTATGCGAATGCAGACGTGTCGAAACTGCTGCGAGAACGGTTTGTGTTGCATTGGAAGTCGGTTCGTCCCGTCCCGCGGGTGACGATCGATTTCGGCGATGGCCGCAAACTGGAACGGACACTGACCGGCAACAGCATTCATTATGTGCTCGCTGCGGATGGTCAGATCGTGGATGCGCTGCCCGGCCTGTACGGTCCCGCCGCGTTCTTGGAACATCTCAACCAAACGCTGCTGACCGAGAAAGCCGCCAGGGAGTTGAACGCGAAAGATCGTGCGGAGTTCTTCGTCGCCCATCATCAACAATCGCTCGTCGAGCTTGATAATCGCTGGGCCAATGATTTTCAAAATGCGTCGCGGATGTTGATTCAACCGTTGAATCAGCCTGCACCGAAGAGCCTGGAAGAAATCAAAGCCGCGTTGAACGCTGCGAATCAAGGCCCGCAGCAGCAACAAGTGAAAGCTCCTGCTCCGCCGGCCGCCAAGGCAGTGAAAGTGGCGATTACCAAGATGGTGGTCGAAGACCGTCTGGTTCGCGCTGCTGCTCCTGCGGTTCCGGCTGACCCGTCGGCAGTGAATGATGATCGCCTTTGGCAAATGATTGCCGAACTGCACGCCCAGGAAGCGAAGCTCGACGCTGCGAGTTTGAACTTGATTCGCAGCGAGAACCCAACCGCTGCCCAAGCCGGGCGATTGGCACGTGGAAAGGAACGTGTGGAAGATCCCGTGCTGCGGATGGTTCGTTCGCTGGAAAGCTCTATCGCTGTTGATACCGTTCGCAACGAATATCAGCTGCATCGGCAAATCCATCAATGGCTGGCGGCTGGCGAACAGTTTGACGTGGAGAATTTCAACGAGCGCGTGTACGCCCAGTTGTTCTTAACGCCGAGTTCGGATCCATGGCTGGGACTGGCGCCGGCGGACACTTACTCCGCGTTGCCGAATGCGGGCGTGGCGGCGGCCAAGGAGATAGAATGACGTGTTATTAACAGAGTGCGGAACCTTAACTCCTGACCTCGAACCCCGACTCTTGGCCCCAGAATCCCATGTCCACTCGCACCATTCTTACGGTTGAAGACGACGCCGCGATTCGCCGCGGCATTGTCGACGCGCTCCGGTTCGTCGGTTTTCAAGTGTTGCAGGCTGGGCATGGCGATGTCGGTCGCGAAATGGCCGTGCAGCAGGCTTACGATTTGCTGCTGCTCGACCTCGTGTTGCCCGGCTGTTCGGGGCTCGATATTTTGCGAGCGGTGCGGGCCACTCGGCCGACGCAGCCTGTGATTATTCTCACCGCCCGCGGCGAAGAGCAAGATCGCGTCGAAGGACTGCGGGCCGGCGCTGACGATTACGTCGTGAAACCGTTCAGTGTGAAAGAACTGCTGGCCCGCGTCGATGCGGTGCTGCGCCGCTCTCCCGCGCGGCCCAGCGATATCGAACAAATCCACATTCCCAGCGGCGCCGCGGATCTTTCGCGCCGCGAAGTGCGTTACGACGATGGCGAGCGCTGCGAACTTTCGGAACGCGAAGTCGAACTGCTGCGTTACCTAGCGAGCAATCCGCAGCGGGCTATTTCGCGTGACGAATTGCTCGCGAACGTGTGGCGAATCAATCCAGATGGCTTGCCGACGCGCACTATTGATATGCACATCGTCCGCTTGCGCGAAAAATTGCGTGATGATCCGTCGCAGCCGAAAGTGCTCCTCACAGTCCGCGGCAAAGGATATATGTTCGCGCTCGGAACAGAAACGGCAGCGGTGAGCTGATGCGGCATCCCTGGCAATACTGGGCGACGTTCGGCGTGGGCCTGGCCCTCGTGCTGCCGGCGATGCTGTGGCTCACGATCAAGGCTATGGAACTCGATCAAGCTAGCGCCATCGCGCGGCGGCAAGCAGCGCTCGAACAAGATGTCGGCCTGGCGCTGTGGCGGATGGATGCGCTGCTGACTCCCATGCTTGCCCGCGAAGCAGCGCGGCCTGACTTTGTATATCGCACGCGCTACGCCACGTTATGCGAAGTTGAGACCAGCGGAAAATCGCCGAGCAAACCCGAAGCCGTGCAAACGTTGTCGCCGCTTGTCGCCGAGCCGCCAGAGTACGTGTTGCTTCATTTCGAAGTGTTGCCCGATGGCCAGGTTGTGTCGCCGCAATCGCCGTCTGCGAAAGAAGCAACCTGGGCGCTCGACAATGGCGCCAGTGAACAGACATTGGCCGCTGCTGGCGAAAGGTTGATCGAGTTGCAACAAGTGTTGGCCGACATGCCACTCGCCGATCAGTTGCCGCAGGAAACTCTGCCGCAGATCGGGTTCGCGCTGGCCGGCAACAATTTCAACAACACCCTGGCGCAGAACACGGTGAATCCGCCGATCGTCAACAAGGCGTATCAGCGCGGCGGCAACTTTGCGCAGAATGGTGGACAGCCTTATGCGGTGTCGCCGAACAACGGTGGTAACGAAAGCAATCTGCCGAATCCGCCGCCGCAAACTTCACCTGAGTCGCAGCCCACCCAGCAGCCATTGCCGGCGTTGCCGCAACAGGGGCAGGCCAATGCTCCTCCTTCGCGCGTGCCCGTTCAACCGCAGGCCCAAACGTACTCGCAACAACAAGTCGGGAGACAAGGAGTTCAACAAGCGGTTTCGCCGCGTCAGCAATCCGATTTCACCAGCGAGCAAAACTTGTTGCCGCAGCAGGAAGAAGGCCAGCAACTCGCGCTCGCGCCGAACAACTACGAGGGTTTCAATCGCAATCCGCGGCAGCAGCAATCCCGCGCCGGCAACGACATTGAAAATCGCGACGCAGCGTTGCAAGCGTTCACGCGCACGGCAGTCAACGAACAGCGAATGAATCAAAAGCTAGTGATCGACACGACTCCAGCCGTAGAAGGTGTGAGCCAGCCGCTCTGGCTCGGCGGCCGACTGTTGCTTGCTCGGCGGGTGCAAATCGGCAATCAAGTTCGCGTGCAAGGTTGCTGGCTGGATTGGGATCGACTGCAGCAGCGGCTGAAAGATGAAGTAGCCGATTTGCTACCGCAGGTTGAACTCACGCCGGTGACGAGTGCCGATCCAGTGAAGCTCAGCCGGTTGCTGGCGAGTCTGCCGGTGCAGTTGAAGGTGCCGATGCCGGTCGTACCCGTGGCACATTTTTCGCCGATACGCGTTTCGCTGGTCGCCGCATGGTGCTGTTTGCTCGTGGTCACAATCGCTGCTGCCATCACGCTGAAGAGTGTCGTCACGCTCAGTGAACGGCGCGCTTCGTTTGTTTCAGCCGTCACTCATGAGTTGCGGACGCCGCTCACGACGTTTCGCATGTATGCCGAAATGCTCGCCGGCGGCATGGTGCCGGAAGCGGAACAGCGGCAGCATTATTTGGAAACGTTGCGCGTCGAAGCGGATCGTCTCGCTCATCTCGTCGACAATGTGTTGCAATATGCTCGCTTGGAGCGCACGAATCCAAATCGTCGCCGCCTGGAAGTGGCGGTGCAGCAGTTGTTCGACCGCATGCAGGTGCGCCTCGCCGATCGGGCGCGACAGGCCGAAATGGAATTGGCCGTGCAGATCGATTCGTGCGCCGATCAGAAACTCGTTACCGATCCTCAGGCCGTGGAACAAATCTTGTTCAACCTGGTCGACAACGCCTGCAAGTACGCGGCACACTCGGCGAAGAAGCAGCTTGATCTGATCGTCACCTGCACAGGCGGCAAACTGGCGATCTGCGTCCGCGATTACGGCCCCGGCATTTCCGCAGCCGGTCGCAAGAAACTCTTTCGCCCGTTTTCAAAATCCGTTCACGATGCGGCCCATTCGGCGCCGGGTGTGGGGCTTGGTCTTGCACTCTGTGAACGGCTGGCCCGTGAACTGGGGGGCCGATTGCATTTCGAACCGGCGGAGCCGGGCTGCAAGTTTTGCTTGCAGCTGCCGTGGGAGTGATTTACTCAGCTGCGGATTCTAGCGGTTGAATGTCACTGACGATTCGAATCCAGTGAATCCGAATCAGGTTCGCAACTCGTGCGGAAACTCTCATGCCGACGCGCAGGTTGGCCGGCGGGTCCAGCGACGTTTGTACGTAAAATGGCCGATTAGAAACGCCCGGAATGGGATCAAGCCGCACGATATAAGCGCCGGCGCGCATGCGGTCGACGATTGTTCCCACAACAACAGAGCCGCGCTCCATGTTCTCTAGATAAGGCTCCGCAAGTGCGCGTTGGCTGGCAATAAATCGTCGCCGCGAGTTGCCCACGAACCCTAAGATGCGCACGTCGAGAGTTTCGCCAAGTTTCAGCGTAATCGATTCACCGTAAGGCAAAGGCGGATACATTTCTCGGCAAGAGAGCCAAAGGTGTTGACCATTTTGCGCCTCAAGCCAGACACCGTCCGTATCTATTTCGATGACGGTTGCCGCAGTCCGATTCCTGGACGTCAAAGACTTTGCAGGAAGATCCTTATGGTGAGCGGCAGGGTTCAGTCGGAGTCGCAACTCCCAGAGGCCACCAATGATGCCAGCGGCAACAATTTCGACTTGATCTCGAGGTTTTGGGGTCCAGTTGCCATCGATTTCCCGCACGGCGCCGGGGAAGCGTAAATGTCCGGGTTTACGATTATGCGAGACGTTTCCCAGCAAGCATTGAGGATCGACGAAGACGTGCGCGCTTCGTCGATTGCCTCCTCGAATTCTGCCAATTTTGAAAATTGTCCCCGCAAACACGTCACCAGGTTCGACGCTGCGAGGAACGCAATCTCTGGGAATGTGCAGTAAGGTGCTGCGCTGCATGCTTTCTGAAAGTGTGGCATACGATATCGGCCGAACTCCAATCCAGCGGCGATCTGCATAAACCCGGTCGACAACAACAGTGACGACTTCACCTTCAAATAGTTCTCGCTCCGGCGAAATCATGAACGCCGTAACCTCCAACTCGTGCAAGCTCACCACGTAACCAGCTTCGACGGACCGTATCACCGTCGCCTTGAGAGGGGTAGCTTTATCACGAACATGCTGAGCCTTGAAAACACCAAAATTGGCTTTGCGCGTTTCCTCGCTGATCTCGCTCGTCATTTTGGCAAGCGTGAATGTTTGCCCTAGCAAGTTACCCAACACGAGTTCACCAGAACTGCACTTCACTCTTACCGGTTGGCCACGCTTGATTTGAACTTGCTCCGCCTCCGTGAGCTCGCCCGTTGGCGATCTTTCCTGCATCGTGACAATCAATGGGTCTGTTTCGGGCAGCATGATTCCGACGGACCTCTCGGGAGAGGGCGGGCCAAATTCGATGTGCCCATTGCGCCGATCGGTGCCGACCACGACCGTCGGCAGCTGACTGGCAAACAGAGACATCAAACCGGCGGGCGAAATTATCGATGGCGCACTGACGGGGGCCATCGCAATTTTTTTACTTTGACAGAGTTGGTAGAGAAGCCAGGCCAATTCTCCAGTGAGGCAATCAGGGGGCAAGCGAGCAGCCGCGCTCCCATACCAGTGTAAGATGCCGTTTCGGTTCTGTTTGATTGCTGACAATAGAACGTCGTGCAACCTGGCGTCCAAGCGGCTCTGAAAATCATCCGTAGAGAGCCGCACATAATCCAGCGCAATTTCGGCCTCTAGTTGTAGCAGCGGAGACAGCACACTGCCTCGCTTCGAGAGGAGTGTGCCGAGGCGAGTCAACTCTCTGCCAAATTCCGTCGAGCCGCGCAAGCAGTTCGACCGCAGAACGGTTAATGCCGCGATCCGAAAAGAAGCGACCAGCGAGAATCCATCCACCGCGCAGCCATCGACGAGGGAGGATCGGCACAAGTCCGTCTCTAAATGTGTCGGCCATTTGGAATTGATCAATAAGCGATGCCTGCGCAGCTCGGCATAAGGGATATAAGGCCAGGCCGCCACGGCACAAGCCAGGCGCACGGTGCGAGGATCGTCGCCACCAAATGCGTCGAGCAATTCAGACACTTCCAAGCTAGAAAAGTCGGGGAGCATTCGCGGACGTATCCGTAAAAAAGTCTCTCTTGATAGGGCTTACGGCCGGTATCCTGTCCAGGAAACTGCCGATCGCAAAAGATGCCTGGCAACTCTATCGCCGATCCAAACCAACGATGCCTTGGAGCGTTTGCCGACGATCGCAATCAAGGAATCGCAGACCTCTCGATTCTCCGGCGTGGCACTTGTACCGCCGAGAATAATTACGCACCATTTTGGCAGCCGGGCATTTGCCAAATATTCGAATGTCCAGATTGGACCCAAGCCGACAAACCAACCATCATCTCGATGCAAAAGATGGGGAATCGGCTCATGATTGGCGACTCCAATCGAGCGGAGTGCATGAACGAGCTGGCTGACATCACCCGCAAGCGGTCCCATTACCAACTTGAGGTCGATCAGCAGTCCGATATCATCGTATGTTGCGCGGCCTTCGACGCGCGGTAGATAGGTAATGGGTTCTGCATTGGCAATGATCCGAATGCATTTGCGAACATCAATTTTGCCCAGCAACCTGACCTTGGGCGCCATATCAGAAACGCGACGAGCAACACGCCAGGCTTCGGCGTCAGGAATGCTGGTAATATGTTGCAGCCCCTGGATTCCGATGGGAACGGGCGTGAACTGGTGAGTAGGCTGTTCGATCGCTTCGTTGGGTTTGTCTTGGTCAGGCGTCAGTAAATAAGAAACCATGGAACGATCGCTGCCATGATATGCGTTTCCCCGAATCGGACCATCTTCTGTCCCCCAGTCACTCTTCAATAGAGCCTGGACGACGTTTGCTTCGTGAAGCTCGATGCTGGCTGCTTCTTCTTCAGTTTCAAGGTCTTCGTCCGTTTCCTCGGATTCGTCTGCAGTTTCTTGCTGTTCGTCCAAAGGAACTTCTTGCATCAACTCAACGACAGCTTCTTCCTCAAGTTCGCCTTCGAGGAGGTCAGCGGGCGGCCGAATTGCTCCTAGTTTGACTCCCAATAATCCCAATGCAGCGCTGAGGTCACCAAGCTGCTCACGAGCAAGGATGATCCGACATGCATCAGCGACGGGCACAGGCCAGACTTTGCGTTTCATCTTAGTCTTCGTTTACCTCCGGCCGTAGCAGGACAAGCCCTTCGACCATCCGCCACACTTCACTCTCTGGCTCCGCCCCGGTTGCCTTCAGAACTTGCACGAGATCGAGGAATTCAGCAGTGCTCACCGGAGGCCTATCATCAACCTCATCGGTCAACGATTCGGCGAGTGCAACCACAGACGCCTCAAACTTTTTGTCTGCCATCCACATCGGCCAACGCGTTCTGGTAATCTGGACCAACTCGCCTGCTTTCGGAAACCTTACAGGCAGCACTACACAGCGCCGAGTAAGCGCAGGGGGAAGTTCGCGCTCTTCATTACTCGTCATCACGACCAAAACGATCGAATCCTTTTCGGCTTTCACCGTCAAATTGTTCAGTGGAGGAACATCAAACTGAAGGGAGCCGACGGCCACCAGCAGTGAGTTCGCAAAACTTGCACTGGCTTTATCGATCTCATCAATCAAAACAAGAGAGCCGAGGATTTTCTTATTCGACCGCAAAGTACCGAAGGCGTCGTTCTCCGGTTTTTGAATTGCTTGATCCAAGCCGGTGTCAAACATTTCGGAGAATTGAATTGGAGCGTCAGTAACGGGCAGATCTTCCGTGATTTGGCCTTCGCGCGATTGACCATCGGGAGTAGAAGTCGAGTCTGATTCTATCGGGTCGAACGTATCACGACTGTGTCGGCTCGGCCCGCCTAACTCGGAAACCAGGTCGTTCAGTTCATCTTCGTCTTTACGAGTGAATGCGCGCCACAGCACGCCAGGTTCAACATATTCGGTTATCGGTTTAATCTGATGCACTTGCGCATCGTTCAGACGTTGTACATAGTCGATTCGCCAGAGCAAGTCGCTCGCCTCAGCCGTCTCGGTTACGGTGTAGGTCAACAAATGCAGCCTTAGATTCCTAGCCACGTAGGGCGCGAGGCTTGATTTGCCGCAGCCCGACGGCCCGACGAGCAGCAACGGCCTGCCCGTGATCAGCGCGACTTTCAACGCGGTGCGGATGCGTTCATCATGTCGATAGAAAGTTCCGTCTCGGCTATCGGTGACTCTGACTCGATCATCAGGCTGACCGTCCTCCATCTCCTCGACTAACTTCAACACCATTTGTAGTTTCACGTCATTCTGCATTGGGGCTACCGTCTTCGCTGATTAGTTTCTTGGCAGAAAGGATAAAATGCGACACCCGTTGCTTTGATTGCTCATTCATGGCTTCAATTGCGACTTTAACGGGCGGGCTAAAACTCCATTTGTGATTTTGATCGGAAACTAGCACAAACGTAATTCCTGGAAACCGTTTGCAAAGCTCACGGATTACACGATCTAATTCCCGATATTTGAGCGTATCTGCCCCCAAGATGGCAAAGACAGCCGCATTTTCCGATTTCAAGAGATCTTTGATTTCTTTGGGGCTTGCCTTCTTCCCGAGGTTGAGGCAACTTCGCAGCGTGGCATCGTGCCGAGGGATGAGTTCTGTAACAATATCTTCCCCGCCGACCGAGCTTAATCGCACGGTAGGATATATCAAGGCATTCGCCGTCGCGCGAATTGTTGCATGTTCGGCCCATTCCAAATCGGATAGCCGCAAACCACATAAGCGGCGATTTGTAGGCGCTTGCGTGGAACTGACGATCGTGCGGCCGGCATCTAAATCGACCCAAATCGGCACGGTCCGCGAGACCAGCGCATTGCTCCTCTCTCGGCTGATGCCGCGTTCTTTGATACTCGCCACGGCATGCCGGAGGAAATTCATGGCAGAGACCAAGTCCGTTTCAAACAAAGTGGCCGCAATGACGCGACGTAGATCTTCGGCCCGCTCTCGCGCGGCAGGCGGAATTTTCAATTGCTCGGCTAACACCAGCAGTTTGTTTTCTCCAAGCTCCGCAACGATTTCTGTTACATCGTTAGCCCACATCGTTGCCGGGTCGGAATACATGGTATTTCCGCGCGACAAATTCATTTCTTCGAGAGCCTTCACGGAATCGAGGGCCATCGACTGCGGTGTCTTCGCTTGAGTTCGTTTTGGCGAATCATCAATGACGAAGTAATCCCGAAACGGATCGAGCGGGGTGCCTCGCAAGTCTGCTCGGCGCAGCCCATTGAGAAGAATGGTGACGAGCGGCATTCCCAGTGCCTTTCGCCACCCAAGAATCCGACATTGGCTGGCAACATAGTCGTTATTTTGTAGGGATTCATGATCAATGACGACCACGCCAGCCTGACAAGTCAGCAGTTCGCTTGTCGAGAGACAGCGCAATTCAGTGGAGAAGGTCTGCGGGGAATGCTCGGAAACCGCCTTCGGCAACCCTTGCTTTAAGAACTCGATTAGCTCTCGCTTGCAGGGCCGCGCACTGTTTGAACCTATGGTCGACCGGAGGCGTACAGGTGGTTAT
>CAYMWL010000024.1:0-88909 GCA_964394305.1 uncultured Pirellulaceae bacterium | reverse complement strand
CAATCACCCACGTTGGGCGGGTGCGCATCCGGAAGAGTGACGTGCCCTGGCTGAAATAGCGTTCAATCGTAGAGAACGACATGTGCGTACTCGAAGTCTCGGGGGAGAACGATGACGGACTGGTGCTTGCCAACCGCAAAGGCGTACCTTCCGGTCGTATCGAGTTTTTCGGCAATGCAGATGTTGCCGGTTGAATGAACCTGGCAATTTGCAACGACTTTTCGGATTCTGCCGGTTGTACAGGCAAAAAGACGCGGTGCTGGCGCTGCTTGCTAGCCGTGAAGTTGCGGACTCGAACTAGGATGAAAGAAGGTGGAATTCGCAATTTGAAAGTCGAAAGTTGACATGAACATGCGCTACATACTTGCTTGCTCGCTGTTGTTCTTCAGCACATCTGCCACTTTCGCCCAATTTCAGAACAACGCGCCACCGCCGGCTGCTGGCGCCACGGGGCCGATGCTCGATCAAAAGATCACGACTCGCTATCAAGTTGGCTTGAAAATCCGCGCGGTTGGTGGACCAGTTGCAGGGCTCAGCGGCACGTTTGCGATCCCCGCTGACTGGGATGACCAGCAAGTGAAGCAGGTCGAAGAAAATGTCTCGCCGCACGTGCGCCAGCATTCACTTCGCAACGGCGACTGCAACGTGAAGCAAATCGTGTTCAACGTGCCGCAACTCGCCGGCGGCGAGACGGCTACCATTCTTTACACGTACGAAATCACCAGTGCTTCGTCGAAGCAACCGACCGACACGGCAGGTTTGGTCATCCCCAAAAGTCCGCCCCGCGAGGTGAGGAAACATCTGCTTCCCAGCCCGCAGATTGAAATCGCCAATCCAAAAATTCGGGCGCTCGCAAAAGAAGCCACGGAGGGCAAACAATCGGCCTGGGAACAAGTCTCGGCGATCTATGATGCGGTTCGTGAAAAAGTGAAAGTCGAGAACGACAAACTCAAAGGCGCGGCGCTCACGTTACGCGACGGCGAAGGGGCCGAGGAAGATGTTTCCGCCGTTTTCGTGGCCTGTTGTCGCGCGCACAAAGTCCCGGCCCGCACGCTATTCGTCCCTGATTCCTGTCACGCTGAGTTCTACCTCGAAGATGCCAGCGGCAAGGGCTATTGGTTTCCGGTCGTGATCGATGGGGACAAGGCGTTTGGCTATCGACCACAAGCCACGATCATTCTGCAGCGCGGCGACAATGTCCGCGTGCCGGAGCTCAAAGAACCGCAGCGATTCGTCGCTGAACACCTGACAGGCAAAGGCGGCACGGGCGGTCGGCCGGAAGTGGAATTTGTGCGCCGGTTGTTGGATCGCTAATCTAAACGAGGTCCGTACCACTAGCCCGACGCTTCAGCAACGAAGCGTAGCGAGTTGCCCCAGATCCTAAACACAGTGTTGGCACCCGCTTCTCCCTCGCTTACGCGTCGGGCTAGTAAGCGTTGGAGTGAGATGATGAAGACTTTCTCGCGGTTGTTGTTGTGCGTCGGCGCTTTTTTGTCGACCGTCGATTGTTCCGCCGCCGCCGAACCACGCATTCGCTTTGGTCGCGAGCAAACCAGGCAATTTCGCGTTGGCTTCAACGTCGATGCTTCCGCCGGCGGCGTAACGGGCATTGTCGCAACGATGGCCGTGCCGATGGATTGGCCCGAGCAAACGGTGAAGATCATCCGCGAAGAGATCACGCCGAACTGCCGCGTTTCCTACCGCAATATCGACGGCGGCGTAAAGCAGATGGTCGTGAACATTCCGCGACTGGCTAAAGGCGAGAAGGCCAGCGTCGAGCAGATTTATGAATGCACCATTCGAGAAATCCTGCCGCCGACAGAGACCGCTGATTTTGTGATTCCACCCAAGGTCAAACCAGCTCTGGCGAAGTTGCTGCTGCCCAGTCCGTTCATCGAAAGCAACTCGCCGGAAATCAAAAAGCTGGCTCCGGAGATCGTCAAAGGTCACGCCACAGCTTGGGAACAGTCCGAAGCAATTCTCAATTGGGTCCGCGAAAATGTGAAATACAAGTTCGCGACCGACATCAAGCCAGCCATCGCTGCTCTGAAAGATAAAGAAGGGGATTGCGAGGAACTATCGAGCTTGTTCATTGCTCTGTGTCGCGTGAACAAAATCCCCGCTCGCGCGGTTTGGGTGCCGGGGCATACGTATCCGGAGTTTTATCTGGAAGATGCAAATGGCAACGGCCATTGGTTTCCCTGCCAGGCCGCTGGCAATACCAAAGAATTCGGCCAGATGTACGAAGACCGACCGATCCTGCAAAAAGGGGACAACTTCAAAGTCCCCGAAGAAAAAATGCCGCAGCGGTACGTGAAGCAGTTTCTCAAAGCGGCGAATGCACAGGCCGATCCCAAAGTGCAGTTCATTCTGGAACGCGTGAAGAACTGATCTGCAGGCGGAAATCACTTTGCGCGCTTAGCCGCTACTGATGCGGCGGACTTCTTGCGAGGGGGTCCGGTTGTCCACCGCGATGCTGCGGCGGCTAAGCGAGTGGCGCGGGGAGCTGTTGCACTTAGCTCAACCCGAGCGCCATTTCGTCCAGCGAGACATCAGTCGCTGGCAGCGGTTCCAATTCTTCGCGCAGCACCACAATGTTTGGCGGTGCATCGATGCCCAACCGCACTTTGTCTCCAGAAACGCGTACGACCGTCACCACGATCGAATCTCCGAGACGAATCCTTTCGGCCTCTTTCCGCGATAGCACCAGCATGGAACCTACCTCCTTGTATGAACTAGGTGATGATAATTGTGAATCAGTTTTGTCAAAGTCGCCATTCGCTCCGCGAAAGGACGTGTCTTTGACGGTCGTTACTTACCAAAGCGTCTTCCGTGGGGAAGACGCGTGCTTTCGCCGCAGCGAAAGTCGACTAAGCCATTTCCAACGCAGCAAACTTCGGAGCCCGCAGCAGGCTCGTTTTGTGAGTTCGCTCGCCTTGGGAATTGTAAAACAAAATCGTGTTTCGATCGGTTTCCCAGATGGCCGTCAGCTTCACGCTGCGCGGGCCATGCAAGCAAAAGAACAAACCGCAGGGGCGTTTGCCGCGAACCAAGATTCGTTCGGATATTTCGAAAGCACCGGGCTCTAAGTGGTTTTGCTCGCACAGGGTCTTTTGGACGTAACTTCGCAAACCTTCCAAATCTTCGATGGGGAGGGCGCTGGCCACCATGTTGGCTCCGCAAGATGAAAGGGACGGATAATTAAGTTGCCCGGTGGGGGATGACGGTCAGGCAACTTGGCGGGGTGTTGATACAGAGAGTATCGGTAAGATGGGTCATCTACGTTAAGAAACGAGACTTTATCGGTAAGGAAAGAAGGGACAAGGGACTGGGATCTAGGGACGGAGGGAAATGCAGTAGAATGCGTCGAGAATCAAAGAAGCTAAAAGAAGTGAATTTGCGTGCATGACGATTTCCTCTCGCACTCCCGAAGGCGTGCCTCAGCAATGCCCAATTTGCGGGCAGCGGGCTGCGATTGAGACTTCGCTGCAGGGAGATTCTTGCTGCCCCAGTTGCGGGCATTTGCTCTGGCATTTTAAGAACAAGCTGAAATTGGAAACGCTTGACCCAAATCTGGAATGGGTCGCCGATTTAGGAATCGATTCCATCGAAATGGTGGAGCTCGTGATGGAGCTCGAAGATGAGTTCGGCCTGAGCATTCCCGACGAGGACGCTGAAAAGATCCGCACCGTCGCCGATGCGATTCGCTACATCCGTGAGCGAGGGAAGTTCAAACGACCATGATGCTCATTGGTGTCGAGTTTCTGCAGAGCCAAATCGCGCAAGGTGGATTTCTTGCCAAGCTGGTGCTGAACGAAAAAGGGGCGATTTTCTTTCCGCCAATCAACAGCATCGCGATCAAAAAGCGCAGGGCATTGCCTACGCAGATGAACCAACCGGCAACGCACTGGCGGCGATGCTTTCGCCGGGAAAGATCGAAATCCGCAATCATCGCGATTTCAGTGAGCAGCGCGTCGGCGAAATTATCGAAACGCTGCTAACGATGCCGGAACTCGCAATTTTGCGAACCTGGCGGGTTACTTATCGTAGCCGGGATATGCAATCCGCAACTTAGTGCTGCGCCTGCGGCAACTTATCGATGCCGAGCC
This sequence comes from uncultured Pirellulaceae bacterium, assembly GCA_964394305.1. GTDB lineage: Bacteria > Planctomycetota > Planctomycetia > Pirellulales > Pirellulaceae > Anatilimnocola. Next base: position 84,800 of record CAYMWL010000024.1, on the reverse strand, counting down.
GCTTCATCTTCTTGTAGAGCGTCGTGCGGTTGATGCCAAGCGCGTCCGCGGTGGCGTTGCGGTTCCAGCGGTTGTTTTCCAACATCTCGAGAATGATGGCCCGTTCCGGAACGCTCATTGCTTCCTTGAGCGCTTTACCGCTGAGTTGATCGAGCTGCACGGGTTGCCCCGCGGCGATCTGTGGCGGCAGGTCTTCGAGCGTGATCTTGTTGCTGCGGCCAAGCAGCACGGCGCGTTCGATGGTGTTTTGCAATTCACGCACGTTGCCCGGCCAGTTGTAGCGCTGCATCGCTTGAATGGTTTCTTCGGTGAAGCCTTCAGCAGCGCGTCCTGCTTCTTCACAGGTCTTCGCTTGGAAGTGCGCGGCGAGCAACGGAATGTCGGCAATGCGTTCGCGGAGCGACGGCAACTCGATGTTGATCACATTGACGCGGTAGTACAAATCTTGGCGGAACCGACCTTCGGCGACTGCGTCGCCAAGATTTTCATTCGTTGCCAGAATCACCCGGCTGTCGACCTTGATCGTCTTCGTGCTGCCGACCGGTTCGAAGGTAAACTCTTGCAACACGCGGAGTAGTTTCACCTGCAAGCTGGGGGACGAAGTTCCAATCTCGTCCAGGAAGATCGTTCCCTTGTCGGCCTGAGTGAACTTGCCAACCTTCTCACCAACCGCACCCGTAAAGGCACCGGCCGCATGGCCGAAGAGTTCACTTTCCAGCAATGCTTCGGGCATGGCGCCGCAAGCGACTTCGACAAACGATTGATCCCGCCGGCTGCTGCGGCGATGGATGGCGCGAGCTAGCAGACTCTTACCTGTGCCACTTTCGCCGGTGATCAACACCGTGGCGCGGGTATCAGCAATCCGATCGACCATGTCATAGATCCGCTGCATCCGATGATCGTGGCCGACGATGCTCTCTAGGCCGAAGCGCAGATCGAGCTGTTTTTTTAGCTGCTGATTTTCAACGATGACGCGATTCTGCGAGAGGGCCCGCTGAATCGACATTTCCAGCTCTTCGTCGATCAAGGGCTTCGTCAACAAATCGAAGGCCCCGGCGCGAAGGGCTTCGATGCCGGTCTCCACGGTTCCGTAACCGGTGAGCAGCACGACCATCAGGTCCGGGCGGTTTTGGCGGCACCACGCCAGCACGTCAAAGCCATCGCCGTCGCTACCGAGGCGGATGTCGACGATGATCAGGTCAAACGTTTCTTTTTGCAACTGCTCGAGCGCGGTGGTGCAGCTGCGGGCGGTCAGGCAAAAATACCCCTGTTCACGGAGCCAGCCGGCCATCGAATCGAGCAGGTGGATGTCGTCATCAACCAGCAGGAGCCGTCCCGGCTTCGAAGTGTCGCGTGTCGAGGTTGCCATAGGTGCGGTTTTTCAAAGTGTTGTCACTGCGGGTACGCCAGCTAGGGGCGATGACCAACAAAAGTAGTGGGGTTTCCCGCAGATTGGTCCTGACGGGGTAGGTCCCGCCCTTGAAGCTAGACGCTATCAGCGGAACAATGCCCTGTCCGTTGGATATCTAGGTCAGAAGGTCGTGGTGGTCAAATCGCACGCAAGTTGTTGCCAATTAGCAACGAGTTGCTGCGTAGCGATTGCGACAACCTAACCACTTGCAGCAGTTGTGATTCCGTGACCGAACGCGGTTCTACGCATTTTTTCCGCAAGACTGGCAAAACCCTCGCTTTTCTCCTCCAAAAGCATAGGATACCTAGGTAGATGTACCGCTAATTTCTCAGCTGACCGATTTACGCCAATAAGAATTATTCCTAAGATTTGTTTCCGTTCGTAAGGATAAGTGGTTCTCCGATACGGGCAGTTGTGGGGGGTACTTTTCCGCTTAACCGCCATGGGGCAGGTTGGGTCGTTTCTGAAGTTTACGATTCGAATAGAGCGCACGGAACATAGAAGGGCCGCTTATGACAATTAGTTTGCTGATCGCCGACGATCACGAGGTGATCCGCACCGGCGTCAAATCGATGCTGGAGGGTTCCGATATCGAAGTCGTCGCCGAGGCTTCGACCGGGAACCAAGCAATTGAACAGGCGGTAAAGCACCACCCTGACGTCGTGTTGCTCGATGTTCGCATGCCGGAAACCGATGGCTTGGAAGCGCTCGAACGAATCATTGATCGCAGCCCGCGCACCAAAGTGGTGATGCTCACCGGCCACGACAACCCCACTTACATTGCTCGCGCTGTTGCCCTAGGCGCTGCTGGCTATCTGCTGAAGGACTCGACTCGCGATACCATTCTGGGTGCTATCAACCGCGCTCACACCGGTTTGCCGCCAGACGCCGACAGCTTGCTCGGCCGTGTTCGCAATACCATGGCCCGTCGTCGTCCCACCTATGACGAAGACATCCCACTCACCAATCGCGAAGTCCAAGTGTTGCGGCACGTCGCCCTGGGTTTGAGCAATCGTGAAATCGGCCGTTCGCTCGAAATCAGCATTGAAACCGTGAAAGAACATGTGCAGAACATCCTGCGTAAGCTGGAAGCCGGCGACCGCACCGAAGCTGCGGTTTGGGCCGTGAAAAAAGGACTTGTTTAAGTCCACAAGGTTCGCCGCGGTAGCAGAAAATAAGCAACTCAAAAGCCTCTGGAAAACCCAGCGGCTTTTTTTGCCCCGCAGGATGGAGCACTGCTCCGTACAGTACAGCATTTAGAGTAGTTTCGCTCACTCACAATTCTTGCAAGGAGCAGTGCTCCGTCCTACGCGCGCCTACGTCAGCCGCGCCCGCGGATGCGCCCGCTCATACACCGCCTTCAGCCCCGCCGTGCTCACGTGGGTATAAATCTGCGTGGTCACCAGGCTCTTATGGCCCAGCAATTCCTGCACGCTGCGGATATCGGCGCCGCGATCCAGCAGATGCGTCGCAAAACTATGCCGCAACGTGTGCGGCGTCGTGCGGGCATCGAGGCCCGTTACTTTCAGATACTTTTCGAGCATCCGCGCCACGCTGCGCGTTGTCAGCCGGCGGCCGAATTTGTTCGTAAAGATCGGCGCCAGCGGGCCCTGCTTTTCTTTGGGCGAAAGGACTCGTTCTTTCAACCAGCGCTTCAAGGCCCCCAGGGCAAACGACCCGAGCGGCGCTAGTCGTTCTTTGCGGCCTTTGCCGCGGATGCGGACGATCCCTTCGGTGAGATCCAGATCGCCACTATTCATCCCCACGACTTCACTCACGCGGAGGCCCGCCGAGTACGTGGTTTCCAAGATCGCCCGATCGCGCAGTCCCATCGCTTGCCCACCCGGCGGCGCTTCGAGCAACTGTCCGATTTCGTCGTTCGAAAGAAAGTGCGGCAGTTTCCGATCGGGCCGCGGATTGCGCAACGGCTTCGCGGGATTGCTCGAGGCAATCCCTTCCCGCTGAGCAAATTTGAAGAAGGTACGCAGCGAAGCCAACCGCCGCGAAATCGAGGTCTTCGCATAACCGGCTTCGTGCATCGCCGAGACATAACCCCGCAAATCCAACGGCGTGATCTCGGCGGGATCGGCCGGCCGTTCGTAGGCCTGGCCCAGATATTCATCCAAGGCCGTCAAATCCTCGCGATAGGATTTGACGGTCAGTTCCGCGGCGTTCCGTTCGACTTCTAAGAACCGCAGGAACTGAGCAATGGCGGCTTGCATGGCGACTCGACTGTACCAGTCCCGCACAACCAGACGAAACCTAACGGACAGGACACTTGGGAACGCAGGACACCCTGCAACTACAATTCGTCGTCGATCGCTTCGCTCGCACTGTCGGCGAGCGGGTAGGTGAACCGCGGCCGGTGCGGGCGAGGAACAGCCGAGGTACCCGCATCAGTTCTTTCCGTCAGTTGGGCAGCGGGCGACGCCGGCTTGGCTTCTTCATTCTCGGGCACGGTGCTTCGAATGCGTTGACTGAGGACCGCGGCGTCATACCAGCTGAAACTCAGTTCGGGGTTCGAGGCAAAACGACCGAGGGTCCGCAGGGCTTCGGCCCGGCGTTCGTCATCGAACAAAAAAATGTAACGCTCTTCGCCTTTGACCAGCGCCAGCACGTTGATGTCTGAACTCACGGAGCGGGATCTCCTGGTGGCTGCCAGCGCTATCACTGCTGCGGTTGAACGAGGGCCGCGGCAATGAACTCGGGGGAGACTGGCAATAGGGGTTCCGGTAACCTCTTCCCTATCGACGAATGGGCCACCGCCACAATACTTTCGCCTCGCCCGCCCCACCTCTCGCTGCGAGCGTTTCCGTCACGTGCAAGTAACAACAAAAACGGACGAAATCCGAGGGACGTTGAAGATATGTTTCCCAGCCGCCGAAACGGGCGTCGTCGCGCGATTCGTAGTACGCTTCCAAGCGTTGGGTAAACTCTCCGTCCTGGCCATGATAAAGACGCGTGTGCGTGATGATCGGTTCATACTGCGGGCGCAAACCCGGCGGGCTCGCTAGCGGCGCGAGTGGCACAAGACCACGCGGATCAGGCCATGGCGGCGCGGGCTCACCAGCACCTCGTGCTAGGCCGCTACCAATGGCATCAGCAGTGCTGGTTGTGGCCGAGACGGCCGCTGCCTGCTGATTCGCCGACTTGCTGTTTTTGCCGGCGATTTCTGCGTTTTTTGCCTGCTGAGCACGCAGCCCCGTACCAAACTCGCGCTCATCAAACTGCGGCGTTTGCGTTTTTAATTGTTCTCGTGCGAGCGTGAATTCTGCTTCTTTCACCAGCTTGTCCGGAATGAATTCTTCTTCCGCCGTGCCCCACGGCAAACCATAGCCCGCGGGGATCGGATGAAAGCCCGGATTGGCAGCATACCAATCGACTGAGAGACCAACCCGTGGCGGATAATAGGGCGAGTATTCGGTGACACTTCCCACAATCACCGCATCGACGCGCATCAGCCGCGCGAGTTCTTGAAAATCACTCCCCGTCGCCGGCCGCAAACGGCTCGCTTCGAGAAACCTTTTTGCTACGCCCACCGGCATCACTTCAAAGCCTTGAATCGCTTGCAGCTCGTTGTAGTATGCCAGCGCGACAGCATCGCCATCGACCGTGGGTTCATTGCTCTGATTGAAGAACGGCAAAATGGCCACTCGATGCAATTGAGGGAACGGGTTGTGATAGACAGGCAAAACATGCCGATCCGGAATCGCCGCGCAGCCTGATAGCAGCGCACTGAGCGCGCTGATAGCAAAGACGGCGGCAGATTTCGAAACCGAGTGCATGCGAGTGCCTTGTTGCTGCCGCGGTCATTCGCGTTGCTGCAATAGCAGCGCAATAGTGTCTAACTGTGTGTACCCAGCCGGCAGCGTCAGCATTATCGTCAAACTCGACGCAATCGCTCCAATCAAACTTCCGTGATTGAAGTAGGAGTAGGCCGGATCAAGCGGTACCCCGCGCCGATCCGGCAGGCCTCAAAAAGAAGGCCAAAACTCAATTTCAGCCAGATCGGCTTTGCGTACCGTTTGTTCCGCCTTCCTACGGTTCGCCCCATTCGCGTTCACCTTGAATCGTGAGTGGTTCTTGACCTCCCCAATCGATCTGATACTGGCCAGCTTGCACAAACCGGTGGAACGACGACCATTCCCAATCCTGTACCCGTTTCACTAACCGATGTTTACGTGGATTCCAATGCATATAGTCAAAGTGGCTTTCTAAGTCATCGATGTCCTCAATTGCGTGCTCCCAAAACCGTGGCTGCCAAATCCCTCGTTCATGATTTCTCAGCTGAGCAGCGGTCACGTGTGCTTCCGGTAAACCCTCGGCAAGCCAAGATTCCGTAAACTCTTCCTTGATTCGACGTATGCGAGTTGAGTACGCAGCGTCGCCAGCTGGAAGCTGCATGATGAGATGCCAATGGTCCGGCAGGAGAACTTGGGCGAACAATTCGAATGGTCGCTTTTACCGGACGGTCTCGATCGCCGTTCGCAAGTGCTTGCGACCGGCTTCGGTAGTTAAGATCGGACGACGACCATAGGTAACCACCGTGAAGAAGTACATGCCGCCAGGCACAAAGTAGCGCCGAAAGTCAGACATTGGCAGGTCTTCCCTTGTAGGCCGCATCGAGCGGTACCCCGCGCCGATCCGGCAGGAGTTTTCAATTCGACCGACGAGTCGATATGTAGTTGTGGGAGTCAGTTCGAAGGAACATCTCGCGCATGAACAACCTCTCGAAGTTGCGCGATTGTATGAACAGGACGCCTATGTAGCATGCGATGACAGTTTGCGCAGACGATTGCAAGGTCACTCAATCGTGTTCGCGTCGCCCCAATCAATTCTGCCAACGGAATTCGGTGGTGGCACTCAGCGAAACCGTCCCCCAGCGTGCCATAGACCTCGCTGAAGTCGAAATCGCAAACTTCGCAGTTGAGTCTCCCAGATGCAGCATAGACCGCTTCCTTCTTTCTTTTAACGAGGCGGGGCTGACGTTCTCTTAGCCTATGTAGCCGGAACAATGTTCTTCCTTCATCGCCTTCGTCCTCGGCATCTGCAGATTCTTCATCCACTGCCGAAATGGAATTAGCATTTCCCTCCAGCTCAGGAAAGGTTCGATACAGCAATTGAAGAAGTTGACCGGCTGCTTGCCGATCAAACTGAATGGACTGGCTAACTTTATCTGGAATCTCACGGGCTTCTGTCCCAATCGTATCCAACTGCAAATATTGAGAGCCGGCCGACGTAACAATCGTATAGAGGCACCGAGTTGACTGGTGGACCGATTGCCGACCTTTGGTGCTCGGTTCCAGGTTTGTCACAAGCGCCATCGAAATTCTCCGCTTAAAACATCATATGATGTGCAAACTGATTCATAGAAACCATTTCGCGACGACGAACCTTACCACACTCGCCACCGATCCGACAGTTTTGGCACTGGATGGTTGCACTGCGGTTCCTGCCGGATCGGCGCTGAGTACAGCTTGATCCGGCCTACATTCTACTTCCGCACTTTCAGCAGCATTGGCTTGCTGACCTGATTCCCCTCGACGTTCGCTTGCGCGTGGAACAGGCGGTCTTGGTCGCGCACCCAGGACTCGGCGCGGAGGAAGATGATGCGCTCGGTCTGACCTTCGGGGATTAAGACGCCGCTGAGGCCGATGTCGTCGACGATCACCCCGTGCGGCAGGTTTTGTACGTCGAAGGCGACGCGGTCGTTGTTGCCATGGCGCTCGATGCGGAGCTTCGCGGTTATGCTCCCACCTGGAGCGATCGTGATTTCTGGTACGTTGTTCTGATCGGCCGGATTGCTGGAAGGGGCCGGCAATTCAAGATGCGCGATCACCTTCGGCCTGTCGGACCGCTTGATCGTGCCGAGGCTCCCTGATTCCTGGCTCCGTTCTTTGCCTGCGACGATTGCCGTCGCGATGACCTGCGAATGCTTTTCATTCTCCGGCGTCGGTGCGGGAGCATCGGCCGTGCAGTGGATCACCCCTTGCGCTTCATACAGTCCGGCGGGAATGGTGATCGGCGATGTGACGCTGAAGCCTGGCGGCAAGCCGCTGATGTCGACGCGGATTGCACCCATGAAACTGTCGATCCGCTCGGCCTTCACCGAAAACGTTTTGCCGCTGCCGGCGTTGATGGTGGGATTCATGCCGCCGACCGTTACTTTGAAACCAGGCTGCGGCCGGCGACCGACGAGTTGATATGTGTATTTTTCGCCGGCGAAATTCCGTACATCGCTGACGCGCACCAGATAGTCGCCGGTCTGCGGCGCGACGAAAGTCACCTGCGAATCCTTCCCGAACTTTTTCTGTGACTGATCGTCATTCTCGAAGTAAAGCGTGAAAATCGGCAGACCGTTGTTGGGCAGTTGTGTGCCAATTGGATAGGGCACGACCATATAACCGGGCTCACCCAATGCATGCGCTCGGCTCGTCGTTTCAAAGAACGTGAAACGGTTGCCGCTCTCCGGATAGAAATTGCCATCCGCATCGGGACCGCGGCGTTGTTGAAAATGTTTGATCACCTCGCCGCCGAGATAGACGTATTCATTGAGCAGCATCTCTTCGTAGTTTTTCAGCCGCACACCACGTTGATCGCTGTTCATGCCGCGGAATTCAATTTCTGTGTCACGCACGCCTCGCAACAAAATGCGCGGCACCGGTTTGCCCGTCGCATCAAGGATTTCGAGTTTGCTATCGAGCAACGAGCCACTGCGGGCAGCGTTGGTTTCAAAAATCCATTGCGCCCCTTGTTCGGCATGAAAGCGGAACAAATCAGCATCGTCGCTCCGTTGCGCTCCACCATGAATCACGCCGGTGATGATTCCGGGCAGCTTAAATTCTGCCGCTTGTGCTGATGCGTCGTTCGGTTCCACTTCCGCGACCTTCGGCAATTTGTCGAGCGCCGGCTGTTCGCCGTAATCAACTTCCGGCGGCGTTTCCGCGGCGGGCACCAAATCAGCAACGGTCGTTGCCGGCGGAGGCAGGATGTTGAGCGACTGACTGCTCCCATCAATGCGCCCGACGAACAACGCAGTGTTGCTCGGGATATTCGCCAAACCGGTAGCCCAATCGCTTTGCTTCGGCAGTGTCTGACGGATCGACAGGTCGGCCGCGTTCCAGACTTTGATCAGTCGATCTTCGCCGGCGGAAATGATCGTCTTGCCATCGGCGGACCACACGATTCGCAGCACGGGCGTTTCATGGGCGAACTTCGAAATCTGCAGTGGGTTCGTCCCTTCCTTGCCATCGCTGCTGATTTGCCAAACGCGGATCCGATTGTCGACGCCGGCCGCGGCCAATTGATCGCCGCTGGGACTGAAAGCAAGTGTGTACAGCTCCTTCGTTGACTCTTTCAACGTCTCGAGCCGTTCGCCGCTCGCGACATTCCACAACTTCACGGTCCGATCGCCGCTGCAACTTGCCAGAATCTGGCCATCGCGGCGGAAGGCCAATTCGAAGACAGCGCCATGGTGGCCTTCGAGTTTCCGCAGTTGCTTTCCCGAGACGGCGTCCCAGAGCGTAATGAGACCGTCGTACCCGCCGGTCGCAAGCACATTTCGATCGGGGCTCAGCCGCACCGCATAGATGCTGTCCTTATGCCCTTGGAACATTTTCACCAGAGAGCGATCGGCAACTTTCCAAATGCGCGCTTCCCCGAACAGGCCCGGTTCGCCAGCGCCGGCCACGAGCCACTCACCATCGTCGGAAAACGAAACTGCATTCACGCTGCCGCGATGACCTTTGAGCAGATGCGTTTCACCACGCAGCTGCAACTCGACTTCGCCATAACGGGCGAGCGCGACGGCGGAACCTGGCGGCGATACTGCCACCGCATTCACGCTCTGCCGAACGGGCCCGAGCAACTTGACTTGCGGCACAACGAGCACCGTGGGATCGGGGGCCGCACCACTGGGCCCTTTCGCGCCGGCATCGATCCACGCCTTGAGTAAATTGATTTCTGCGGCCGTCGGCGGATCGCTGTCCTTCGGCGGCATCGCCGGCTGCGCTTTGCCGGTGAGCACGAGAATCAGCCGACTGAGCTCGCTATGCCCGGCAGTAATGAGCGCACCTTTTGGCCCGCCCTTTAACAACGCGTCAAAATTCTCCAGCGACAACTTGCCTTCGCGGTCGTCGTTGTTGTGACAACTGGTGCAGTACTTGTTGAGGATCGGCTGGATTTGCGTGGTGTAGTCGGGAGCGTCCGCGGCGGAAGCTGATGTTGCCAGTATGCTCAGTGCCAGCAGATTGAAGTATGAAACGCGACAAATCATGGCAAGCTCAATCGATTGGGGGGAGGTGCAGAACCGACATGCGACTAGTGGTTGAACACAAATTCCTTGCTACTCAGCACGCTCCAGAAAATATCCTCTACCGTCGCGCGGCGGTCGGTCTCGGCGGCAATGCTTAACTCCTTCAAGCTGTTCTCTTTTTCTTTCGCGGTCGGCAACCGACTCAGCGCGGCGAGGAACAATTCGTCGATCGTCGTGGCGGCATCTTGCTTGAGCGAGGCTTCGACGGCATTGTCTTTTTGCTTCAGCTTGTTGTTGACGGTTTCGCCGTTGAGCAGGTGAAAGACTTGCGTCATGCTCGGCTCGTCGCTTCGTTCGCAGTCGCATGTGATCAGCCGATCGGGGCGACCGAAGGTTTTTAAAAAATACGAATCGACAAACGAATCGGGCAATTGCAGCGCACGCTTCGCAGCAATCGGATCGCCCGGCTTGCCGTCGGGCTTCATCGCGCGGAATTGCGATGGTGCGCCGCTGACTTGCGAGATGGCATCGAGCAGCACTTCGGCTTTCAGTCGCTTCGGATAATACCGGCTGTAGAATCGATCGTCAGCCGCATTGCCAGGCAAGGGCTGGCTGCTGCGCTGGTAGGTGCTCGATTGCAAAATCTGCCGCATGAGCTGTTTCAGATCGAAGTTGTGCTCCTGCACATAGTTCGCTGCGGCAGTGAGGAGTTGTTCATTGCTGGCGGGATTGCTCGCCCGCAGATCGTCGACCTTTTCGACCAGTCCCACACCGAAGAAATTGGCCCAGACACGGTTGGTAATCGCGCGGGTGAAGTACGGGTTCTCTTTCGACACCAGCCATTCCGCGAGCTTCACGCGGCGGTCAGCGGTGTCATTGAATTCGATCGCTTTGCCATCGAGCGGCCGCGGTTGTTGCGGCTGACCACGACTGGGTTGCAGCAGTTCGCCCTGCGTATCGGAATAAACAACCCGCAGGCCGTCGCCGTTGCGAAAATCTCCGCCCCAGCCTTTCGCCCGCACGCGGCTGAACATATTTGCCATGCCGTAGTACTGGTCGTTGGTCCATTTTTCGAGCGGATGGTTGTGGCACTTCGCACAGTTGATCGACAGTCCCATGAAGGCCTGCGACACGGTCTCGGCCATGATCTCGGGATCTTGATGCAACGCGTAAAAATTCGCAGCGCCGTTCTCGTGCGTGCTGCCAGTAGCGGTGACGATTTCGTAGACGAACTTGTCCCACGGTTTATTTTCGGCGACGTTCCTTTTGATCCACGCGTGATACGTTTCGAGCGCCTTTGGTCGCAACCGTTCGCCCGAGAGGAGCAGCAGGTCGCCCCATTTGTTCGTCCAATAGTCGACAAACTCCGGGCGGCCGAGAAGTTGATCGACGAGCTTGTCGCGCTTGTCAGCGGAGGCATCGGTGAGGAATGCTTTCGTTTCGGCAGCGGTGGGCAGCGTGCCGATGGTGTCGAGAAACGCCCGGCGGATGAAGGTGGCATCATCGCAGCGCGGCGAAGGCGGGATCTGCAGCGATTGCAACTTGGCGAGCACCATTTCGTCGATGAAGTTCTTTCGCTCTTCTTTTTCGTACTCCGCGGCAGCGAGTTGATTCGGATACGGCGACGACACGTAGGCCATCTCCGTCAGGTTGAGATACCACAGGCTGACCGCTGCTTCGCCGCTGCCGAGCACTTTCACCAGGCCGCGTTCATTCACAGAAGCGACGGAGCTATTCGTCGAAACATACTTCGTCCAGCGGGTGACATCTTCGGTATGGCCATCGTTGAAATGCGCGAGCACGATGAGTTGCTGTTCTTTGCCAGGCGACTGCCGTGAATTCTTCGGCAGCACTTCGAGTCGCTGGATCTGCGGATCATCATCGCGCGGCGGCGGTGTACCAGCAGCGATCCATTCGGCAATGACGCGATATTCGAGCGACGCCGGATCGAGCTTCACGCCACCTTTGTGCGGCAGCAGACCAGTCGGCTTGGTCAGAATTAAACTGCGGCCTGGATCGCTCGGCACAATCCGCCGGCCGACCGCTTGCCGCGTGAGATAGGAATAGTCGGCGTCGACATCAAAGCCAAACAGCGTGAGCCGAAACCCTTTCTGTCCCGCGCGAGCGCCGTGACAAGCGCCGCCGTTGCAACCTTGTTTGCTGAGAACCGATTCGACATGGTTGCGAAATGACCATTGGAAGGGTTTGTCGAAGTTGGTAACGATGACCTTGGCAGTCGCAGTCTGGACATTGAAGCCCGCACGATATTCCGTTGAGATTTCAGCAGTTCCATTTCCCACTGGAATCGCCACGCCTTCTTCGATTCGCACAACCTTTTCGTTGCTACTCGTAAATTTTTGATCCCATTTCTGCTCTTGAAATTCGCCGGCGCTGTTCTGCCATTGGAGGATCAGTGTTTGTCGCGCCTCAGGCGAGGAAAGCTGAATCTCTGCCGGCAGGATCACGGGTTTGCCGTCACGGCTAATCGCGTGTGCCGAGTCACAATACAGAGCGACGATCGCGATAAGGATGTATGTACGCCACATGTTCAGGCATCTCGCGGAGAAGGGCAAATGTCCACCGCGCTGCGATCCCGCCGGGATCGAATGCGCTTGGGGCTTGAGGACCGGCGGTGTCGCTTCGCTCAACCGCCGGCTAATGGCTGTGATCCCTCTGGGATCGAACTCAGCCGCAAGCCACTCTCAAAACAACTCTCTAATCTCGTGCTTGCCAAAATCAACAAGCGGGAAGGGGCGGCCGGCGGGGCCGGGCAGGGCGGTTTCGATGTCGAAGCCGAGGCTCTTGTAGATGGTGGCGACCACTTCGGCGGGCTCGGTCGGTCGTTCGGCAGGATAGCCGCCGGTCGGGTCGCTCTTGCCGATCGCACGGCCACCTTGAATGCCGCCGCCAGCAAAATAGGTCGTGAAACATTGTGGCCAATGGTCGCGACCGCCAGCGGGGTTGATCCGCGGCGTGCGGCCGAACTCAGCGAGATTGCAGACCAGCGTTTTTTCGAGCATGCCGCGTGCTTGCAAGTCTTCGAGCAGCGCCGCATAGGCCTGATCATACATCGGCGCGACGATGTCTTTCATCCCTTCGATGCTGGTGAAGGGCTTGCTGCCGTGAATGTCCCAGGTGACCTCGTTGAAGACCGTCAGGAATGTATTGACGGTGACAAACCGCACGCCCGCTTCGATCAACCGCCGCGCGAGCAAACAACATTGTCCGAAGCGAGTCAGGCCGTACTTTTCGCGAACGGCTTTTGGCTCTTTCGAAAGATCAAACGCGGCTCGCGCTTGTGGACTCGTCATCAAGCGATAAGCCGATTCGAAGTTGCTGTCCATAAACTTGGCAGCCGGACTTGCTTCGAATTGCGAAACTTGTTCTTCGACAACGGAACGCAACCGTTTGCGGCGTTCCATCCGCGCTTCGCCCAAATCCTGCGGCGGCAGCAAATCGGGCACTTTGAAGTTGGGCTGCGAAGGATCGGCCATTAGCGAGAAGGGATCGTACGCCTTACCGAGGAACCCGGCGTCTTGCCCATGGGGCAAATTGCCGCCGGTCGAGCCCATCGGTTCCGGCAAGATCACCGACGCGGGCAAATCGGTCTTGCGGCCGCGCAAATAAGCGACGGCGCAACCGGCGTGCGGCGTATTCACTCCGCCGGAAAACAGCCGGCCCGTTTGCAGCATCTGATGACCGGTGTCGTGCACGGCGGCCGCCGTGTGATAGCAACTGCGCACGACCGAAAACTTGTCCGCGTGCTGAGCATGTCGCGGCAGGATCTCGGTGATTTGAAAATCACCGCGCGTTGAAATCGGCTGAAAGGGCCCGCGAATTTCCGCGGCCGCATTGGGCTTCGGATCAAAGGTATCCATCTGGCTCGGGGCGCCCAGATTAAAAATCATGATGCAGGCCCGGTCGTCGTGCTCTTTGCTGATTGCGCCGGCTTCCTTCGCCGCGAGCAACTCCGGCAGTCCCAGGCCAATCGCCCCCAAAGCTCCAACTTGCAAAAAGTCGCGGCGAGTCACGCCATCGCAGGTTTGTGCAGTACCGACGTCGGTCAGTCGCAGCATGAGGGGATCCTCAGAGAAATGGCTCGGAAAAGGGGAGGGAACCGCACATCGCCACGCTAACACAGGCTCTGCCTAATATCAACTCGCGACAAGAGTTATCGCTGCTGGCAACTTGCCTGTAATTGTCCTGGCCGGCCGGCACTTTCGCTCGTAGCCGGGGTTAGAACCAGATACACTGGATTGCTGCCGTATTCTTTTCCCCTCTGCTGCCAGGCTGCACTGCAAGACTGCTTGGAGACAACTCGACATGAAGAAGCTTTGCTGGCTTACGTTGTTCCAATTGGTTGCAGGCGTGCTCGTTGCATCAGGCATCGCCGTTCCTGCCTGGGGACAAGGTTTCGGCGATCGAGGCAGCGACCGGGGGCGGGGTGGCTTCGATATGACCGCCATCATCAAGGCCTGGGATCGGAACGGCAACGGCGTGATCGAGGCCAGCGAGCTCGATGACCGTAGCCGGCGTTTTGCCGAAAGCATCGCACGCCGCGGCGGCTTGGACATCAGCCAGCCCATCCCAGTCGACAAAATGCTCAGTGCCTCACAAATCCCACGCGATGGCGGGCCGCCGGGAAGTTCCGGCAGTGATTCTTCGAATAACAATTCGTCTTCGAGCTCCTCGAGCGAGCGAGATCGAGATCGCGAACGAAGCGACGGTGATCGAGATCGTGACCGAGAAAGAGAGCGCGAACGGGAACGGGAGCGGGAACGCAGCAACAGCTCGAGTTCCAAAACACCCACACCCGCCGTGCCGGGATTTGGTGTTGCTGTTACGGCACCGAAGGCAGCTGGCTTTGACGTACCGCTCTCCGTCGATACTTCGATTCCGCTCGAAAAGCGTTACGACGCTCGCGTGATTGAATACGTCGACAAGATGCTTCGCGATTACGACAAGAATCGCGACGGCTATGTAGACAACATCGAATGGAAAGAAGGCCGCTGGTCGACGCCACCCGAAGAATCCGACACCAACAAAGACAACAAGCTGAGCAAAGCGGAACTGTGCGAGCGGATTGCCCGGCGATTTGGTTTGCAAAATGCCGCACCTGGCGGCAGTAGTTCCAGTGGCAGTTCCTCGAGCAACTCGAGTTCTTCCCCCAGCGCCAGCGGCGAGTTTGCCAAGTTCAAAGACTACGCCAGCGGCCTGATCAAGCAACACGACCAAAATAAAAACGGCGTGCTGGAAAAGGACAAAGATGAATGGAAAGATCTCAAATCCGATCACCGCGCAGCCGATGCGAACAACGACAACGTGATCACCGTCGATGAACTCGCCCTCAAATTGCAGGCCTACAGTTCCAGCACGGCCAGTAGCAGCGGCAGCAGTTCGTCGAACTCGTATGGTTCTCGCAGCAGCGACAGCAAGAGCAGCGACTCCAAGAGCCGTTGGGGCAGTTGGGGCAGCAAAACCAGCAGTTCGACCGCTAAACCAGGCGAACGGAAAGACTACCGCTTTCAAACGGCTGCAGAACGCTTGCCGAAAGGTTTGCCCGACTGGTTCCTGCGACAAGATGCTGACGCCGACGGCCAGGTGGCCATGGTCGAATACGCCACCACCTGGACCGACTCCACCGCGGCCGAGTTTCAAAAGTATGACCTCGACGGCGATGGCTTTATCACGCCGCAAGAGTGCTTAGCGTCGGTGACACCGGCGAAGAAGTAAGAAGTCGCGTGGCAGGTCACTCACCTAAAAGTTGCAGCGTCTTTGGATCGCGCTGGCCTTGATAGTATTTGTCGAGCAGCTGTTCGAAAACCGAACCAGATGGTGAAACGGCTGCGAACAAGGTACAGCACGACTTCAATTTAAGATCGTCCGGCGAACCGAAGATCTCGCGTGCGGTTTTTCCTTCGACATGCAGGGCAGCAACGGCGCATTCTTTCAACCGCTGGCCTAAAGGTTCATGTTGCAAATAGGCAGCGGCCTCGGCGCGACTTTGAATCGCATATTGCTGAGACATTGGGCTCAGGCCGAGGCCGCGAAACTGCGGAAAGATGTACCACATCCAGTGTGAATCCTTCCGGCCGCGACGGATTTCGGCTAGCGCATCGTCATAGTCATCGTGCTGAGCGTCGACGAAGCGCTGCAGGACAAATGGGTCGTTGCTGGTATTCATGCGATTCAAAGTTCGCCGCACACCGCGAGGGGATTGTGGTGTCCATCTCGATTGGAGTGGAACGTTGGTTCCCCCTCACTGCGGGCGGGGATTTTTGCTGCTCAATTCCCTTCCGCAATATCACGCAGGCTCACGAGCTTCATCCGGCCGAAGGGATTGTGCATCGCTCCCGGTCGGCGGTCGTTTTCGTCAGTCTGAAAGACCACCTGAAAACGCGGGCC
Source organism: uncultured Pirellulaceae bacterium (assembly GCA_964394305.1). Classification (GTDB taxonomy): domain Bacteria; phylum Planctomycetota; class Planctomycetia; order Pirellulales; family Pirellulaceae; genus Anatilimnocola. The sequence goes on along the minus strand of CAYMWL010000024.1, from coordinate 68,730 downwards.
ATCCTGATCGGCAATCAGATGGCCATCGTCGATCGGCTTATCGCCGCGGCAGAGATACAAAATCACTTCGATAATGTCGAAGCCTTGCACTTCGATATCGGTCCGCTTCATCACCACTTCGCGCAGCCCCAGCACATGCATCCCCATGGTGTGCACTTCGTGCTCGCCGCGAATAATGCTGACAAAGGCAAAGCTGACCGCATCGGGGCTGGCATCGTCGGTATATTCCAACCAATTCTGGCCGCCGTGCGAGAGCGCGCAGTTATCGATAAAGACCCCGGCGCCACCCGCGCGAATGATTACCGAAGCGGCCCGCATCATCGCCCGCGCGGCATCGAGCGAGCCGCCGGGCCCGCTCATCAACACGTTGGCGGTGTAGTGATCGATGGTGTTCCGCTCTTCCTCGGTCGGCGTACGGCGGCAGGAGCTGCGAAAGATGTTGGCGAATTGCCCGTCGGCGGGAACCGGCGTGACTTGCACCGTCGTGCCATCCAGCAAGATCAGATCGCCGTCGGCGGTGATGCGGAAATCGGGTGGCAGGGATTCGAGAATGTCGCGAGGCCCCGACCATTTGCCGGGGATGCGCATATCGACGGTGACGGCTTCCCTCATGGTACAAACTCCGAGCTGGTTCAGCGTCCAGCAGATTCTAACCGGAAAGAATTGCCAGTGGGCAGACAATCCTAAGCGGCCCCACTTACAACAATTCATGCCCAACAGTTGAGTTCGCCCGCCTCCGCTGACTAAGCTGTAGCCTGCAACTTCGGCCTCTCACCTTTGGAATTCTCTCCGATGAGCAAGCACCTCGATCGTCGTTCGTTTCTCACCGCAGCCGCTGGCGTCGCCGCGGCAGCAGTCACCAGCACCGCATTCGCTGAGCGCGACTACGGGCCGAATGCAGCCCCCGTGCGTTATCCCGATCCGGATATTATCGCGCTCGACGATCGCTTCAAGAAATACGCCCTCGGCAACACGCCGATTCAGCGGCTTTATCACAGCAAAGAAATGCTCTGGGCCGAAGGGCCGGCTTGGAACGGCGTCGGCAAGTATCTGCTCTGGAGTGACATTCCGAACAACGTGCAGCTCCGCTGGCTCGAAGAAGATGGCCACGTCAGCAAGTTCCGCAGCCCGGTCGGCAACAGCAACGGCAATACGTTCGACTTCGAAGGACGGCAGATCTCATGCGAACACGGCAACCGCCGCGTTGTCCGCTATGAATACAATGGCAAGCTCACCGTGCTCGCCGACAAGTTCGAAGGGAAGCCATTCAATGCGCCGAACGACGCAGTGGTACATCCCGGCGACGGCGCCATCTGGTTCACCGATCCGGGCTACGGAAGCTTGATGAACTACGAAGGAAACAAAGGCGAGTTGCAGCTGAAGGAAGCGGTCTATCGCATCGACGCTCGCAGCGGCAAGTGCGAGAAGTTGACGGACGAAATCTTCAAGCCGAACGGCCTGTGCTTTTCACCGGACTATAAGAAGTTGTACGTCGCCGATACCGGCGCTTCGCATTACAAGGAAGCTCAGAAGGAGATCAAGGTCTGGGACATTGTCGAAGGAAAACTGACCCGCGGCCGCACGTTTGCTTCGATGAAGTTGATGGTCAAAGATGCCAACGGCAAGATGGAAGAAAAAGCCGGCATGGCCGACGGCATTCGCGCCGACATCGACGGCAACATCTGGGCCTCAGCAGGTTGGGTCGGCGCCGGCTACGACGGCGTGCACTGCTTTGCACCCGACGGCGTGCGGATCGGCCAGATTCTGCTGCCGGAAATCTGCAGCAACGTCTGTTTCGGCGGCACGAAGCGCAACCGCCTCTTCATGACGGGAAGTACTTCCTTGTATGCGGTGTATGTGGAAACGCAGGGTGCGCATATTACTTAATCAACTTCTTACTCCCTCTCCTCTGTACTCAGGGAGAGGGTTGGGGTGAGGGGCTGAAGCTCGATACGACTAACCACCGATGACAGCCACCCACTGGCAACAACTCGCCGCCGCCGCCCTGCAACTCGAAGAAAACGTGCCCTTCGAATGGGACGACTTCGATCCTGCAGCAGCATCAGCCTTCTTACAGCGAAACGCCGAAGCCATTGATAGCGCGGCGATCTTACTTCAGACTCGCTCGGCTGCGCCATTTCGTTTAGAGAAAGAATGCTACGACGAGGTCTGGCCGCAGATCGTGGCCTTGCGGCAACTCGCGCGGGCGCTGCGCGTACGAGGCAAACTTGCCGAATACCATGGAGATTCGGAAGTCGCTCTGGTGACGGGGATCCAACTCTTCGACCTGGCTGGCGACGTTCGCCGCAACTCCTTACTGGTTAGCGCGCTGGTTTCCGTCGCTATCGCCGGAACAGCTCAGGCAGTGCTGCGGAAGATGCGCAGCCGATTGGACGTTGCGCAGCGACGGCGATTGATCGACACGCTCTTTCGCCAGGAAGAGGAATCTGAATCGCTCGACACCATTCTAGCCCGCGACTTGGAATGGGAGATTGCGACCGAATACAAGGACGATGGGAAACCAGTCGAGTGGAACGACCCTACGGTTCCGCAGGAATTTCGCGATTGGTTCATTGCCGCCATGAAAGAGCTTGGTCGGCGGCCGCCAGGAGATCGAGCGTTAGAGCGTTCACTCGACAATTGTTGCATCGCTCAACGACGCTTGCTGATCATCGATCTCGGGCTGCGAAACTGGCAGGAAGTCATTGGGACCTATCCAGCTGGCCTCGGCTCACTCGTTCCACATGATCTGCCGGAGTTGCCTCTCGATCCCTTTTCCCAAAGCGAGTTCATCTATCGCCGGCAGGGCGATTCGTTTTTGCTCTACAGCGTCGGCCCGAAACGGTACGACGCCGGGGGCCAGTTTGGTTCACAGGCAGATGTTACCGCGCATCGAGCCGATCTGAACTTAGATGGTACCGACTCGACTTAAGTTGCAGATGCCGCAACTGGGGGCGTCCAACAATGGGGTGCATTGTTGGACAGCACCGAGCGCCATTCCCGGTGATTTTGCATGAATGCCGTCCAACAATTGCGGTCAAAAGTGGACAAGTACGCGCGCACGACTGTTTCTCCGTGTGACTTACGTCAACAACACACCCGCATAACCAACTACCCGCGACGGTTCTCCCGCAACATCCGCGCTGGTCGCGTAACCGATCCGCTGCGTACGGTGGAGTTGATTCAGCAATCGCAAGGTCTCGATGACAATCACCGCCGGCACCAGGCCGCACATGCTGATCTCTTGATCGCGGACCGTGTTGAACAGTGTCGCCGGATCGAGCGTTTCGAGCGCTTGCAGGGCCACTTCGTCGAGGCGGCGGTTCTCGGTATCGCTGGCAAAGTGGTTCATGTCGCTAGAGATGACCAGCAGCGGCGGTTGCGGCAGCGAACGGATCACTTCGGCCAGTCCGGCGGCGAAACGCAGGCACTGCGCGAGATTGGCTTGCCCTAAAGCAATGCCTGTGACTTTGGCGTTTGGCGCTAAACGAGCCAGGAACGGGAGTTCCACTTCGATTGCATGTTCCTGAGCGTGCGCGGCGGCATCAAATTGCAGGCCGGGAATCTTTTCGCAGAGTAGCGCAGCCAACTCTCGATCGGCGGCGAGTTTGCCAGTGGGAGTTGCCCAGCTAGAGTGCGGTGCCACCGCCCAGTCGACACCATGCGGCGTATGCTTCGGTCCGATGATGATGACCCGCTCGGGAATTTCGATGCGTCGCAAAACATCGGCCGCGATCTTGCCGGAATAGATCAGTCCTGCATGCGGAACCATCACGGCGGGAACGGTTTGTTTGTCGACCGCGGGCCCAGCGAGACAGCGGTCGACGAGAGCGTTCAGCTCACGCACATCGGCTGGATAGAAACGTCCGGCTTGCGCTGCAGGGCGAACGTCACTGCCGGCAGCAGGCTGCGGGAACTGGGCCCACGTTGTGCTCGCTGCAGTCGAAACCGCGGCGAGGCTGAAGATGGATGCTGGTTCTTCGGCGTCGATGCGGGCGGCAGACATCGCGTTGCTTAAAAGGGTCTCAGCCGTGGCTTGCGTGTCAAAGACGATCGCCGTTCGCTGACGCTGCATCACGGCGAGTGACCGACGCTGCGGATCGATGCCGCGGAGATCGGGTTCGGTCACCGAGCCATGCATGGCAACATCGGTGAGGATCGTCAGTTCGGCTCGGCAGCCCCGCAGTTGTTCTGCGGCGACTCGCTGATTGCTCAGCTGCTCACCCAGTTGTTGAGCGATTTGAAAGAGAGACGATTGCAGCGGCAGCGAGTCACGCAGATTCAAGCGACAGGACTGGCCCAGTGAACTTCCGTCACGCGCAACGAGCTTGGTAATCAGCCCCGAGACATTTCCATCTGCACCGCCGTGAGCGAAGTAATTCGGAGTAGCGCCGGACGCGACAGCGAGCACGTTGTCGCGAAAAAAAGTGGCGAGCGGCGGCAAATCGGTTGCTTGGAGAACGGGCGGCGAATGGTTGTTCGATAGCAACGTCAGTTCCGCGAGCGGCGCGCGATAGCTGGTCCCTTCGAACGTCCAGAGTTGCGTCTCAGCATCTTTCCATGCCGTCGGCGGCAGGCCGGCTTTGCGGCAGACCTGGCGGAGGAATTCCTCAGCGGAGAAATCATGTTCGACCGCGACACCCGGCAGTAGTAGACCTTTGGAATTGCCGCGGGCGATTTGTAGTCCGTGCTTGCCAATGACGATGGCCTCGCGGCGGGCTTCGCCTTGAGCGGTCATGAGTTGCATGTTCGCCAGCACCCACACTTCCAGATCGAGAAACGGCAACTCGCTGGGCGAAATCGGCGGAAATCGCGGATCATCCGTTGCGGTTCGTTCGGCCGAATGGGCCAGTGATTGCTGCAGCGGCACGAGTTGCCCGAGCGAACCGCAGCAGCCCCGCAGGCTGCCATTTCGCTTGGCGCTGACGAAGGTCCCAAGTACCTGCTGACCCGCAACTTCGGCGGGTAAAGTAATTGACTTGTCGAGCGGTTGCCGCGTGACGCAACTTTGCAAAACAGCGCCGGCATATTTCAGCAATGCGCGTTCGGGTTGTTCAGCAGAGTTGTCATCCATAGTTGTGACTTGCGGAGAGGAAGAGGCGATCTGGAGGAGAGGAGTCTGCGGCAGTTCTTCAACAACGGCGTATTCGCTGATCCGCACCGGTTGCCGCCGACTGCCCCAAGTGCCAGCAGTATCATGGAATCGACCGGCGATCGGCGTGCCGCAATATCGGCAGCAATTATTCTGCACAGCGTAGTTGCGAATCTCGTAACCGATCCGTTCGATCACTGGTTTGCGACAACCGGGGCAATATGTGCTCTGCTGCGGCCCGGAGTGAATATTGCCCACATAAGGAAAACGCAAACCGGTGGACTTCGCGATGTCATACGCCGCGAACAACGTTTCCGGCCGCGTGTTGCCGCGGTCTCGCATGCGGAAGTCGGGATGAAACGCCGTAAAGTGAATGGGCACATCGGGCCCCAGCTCACGCAGCAGCCAGTCGCACATCTGCTGCACCTCGTCGCGCGTGTCGTTGGCATCGGGAATGATCAAATTGGTCACTTCCAGCCAAACGTTGCTTTCGTGCACGAGCCAGCGGAGCGTATCGAGCACCGGTTGCAGGTGCGAGAGCGTCTCATGTTTGTAGAACTCTTCGGTGAAAGCTTTGAGGTCGACATTCGCGGCGTCCATGTATTCGAAGAACGGTCCGCGGGCTGCAGGCGTAATATAACCTGCCGTCACCGCAACCGTCTTAATGCCCGCCGCGCGACAAGCCTTGGCGGCATCGATCGCATACTCGGCCCACACGACCGGATCGTTGTATGTAAACGCCACGCTATCACAGCTGAGCGCTTTCGCCGCAGCGGCGATCGTTGCCGGTGTGGCTTCTTCGCTGAGTTTTTCGACTTCGCGCGATTTGGAGATGTCCCAGTTCTGGCAGAACTTGCAGCCCAGATTGCAGCCCGCGGTTCCGAAAGACAGGACACTCGTGCCGGGATAAAAATGATTGAGCGGCTTTTTTTCAATTGGATCGATGCAGAAACCGGTGCTGCGACCATAGGTCGAGAGAATCATCTCGCCGCCAATGTTCTCGCGGACGAAGCAAAAGCCGCGATCACCGGGCCGGAGCTGACAAGCGCGCGGGCACAGGTCGCAATGAATGCGGCCGTCTTCCATTTCATGCCACCAACCTCCTGGCTGATGAAATCCGGTCGCGGTGATGGGTGGCGGCTGTTCGATGCTGCGCATGATGGAGCGAGTGGAGAACGATTGCTAAGCGCTAATGATCGCAGCTTTCATTTTACCGCGCCGATGTCCGTTCGACTCAGCTATTCAGCTGCGTTCTTGGCAGCGATTACTTCTTGCAACTTTGCAACCAATTCATCGGCAGTGTGACAGCGTGTGGTCTGGAGGGCAAATTCTTCCGTGCTCGCGTCGGCGGCCAGGCGTTTCGACAACTTGGCGACTTGCGCACTCGTCTTCAGCTGCTGCAATTGCGTGGCGCCGTCTTTCGCCTTCAGCAGATTGTCGATCACTTTGCGTCCATCGGGAGTCCACGACAGCCGTTCCAAACGATCGTAGGTGGTTGGATCGCTGGCGATCTTCTTCATGAACTCGCGACCGGCCGGCGTTTTCAGGCGACCAACGAGAAACGATGAATCAGAAAGCACGGACTCCGCTAAATCTTCCTGATCGTCGGTGCTCGTAATGCCCTCGGTCAGCAATTGACTAAAGAGCGATTCCACATCGCGCCGCGAAATCAGAAAGCCGGGCGCATAGTACGGATTTTTCTTGAGCGCTTGCTCAACCATGCTCTTTAAGGCCGCCGCAGTTGGTTCGGCAGGTTTCGCTGCCTTGGCTGTCTTATTGGCTGAGTCCGATATTCGGCTGGCTGCGTTTGGACTCGGTCTGGTCGGAGCTTGCGCGTTGGCTTGGAAAGCCCAGAGACAGCCGAAGGTGATGGCAATGGCCTGGATCCAAGTGTGCCGTGTGTGTGTGTGGTTCAATTTCATGGCAGCATCCAAACCCAACAAGACTCGAGGAACGGTTGTAACGATTGCACGCAACCGCGCGCAGCGACAGGCGGAAGGCAGTCCAGTCAGCTTGAGGAAATCTAGCTTGTTTTTTGCGCTTTTTCGGGCATCTGCGGGAATCCGACCTAGATTTCAACATAGAACGTCTGCCACACCCGCAGTTGTGTTTCTCATCTAGTTTTACTGCCAACGGGTATCGGAAACGTTGCCAGCGACCGGCAACGATTTCAGCGCCGTCCAGCGCAGGGGGAGATCGAACTATGTCTGCTACCGTTCGCCGTCATTCAGGTTCCCGGACGTCGCGCACGCGCACCATTCGTCGCGATCGTCGCGGCAAGATTGTCGTCATGACTGCCTTTCTGATGACCATGCTGATGGCGATGGTCGCCTTTGGCGTCGACGTCGGATACATCGCCGTCGCCCGCACCGAAATTCAGATCTGCACCGATGCAGCTGCCCTCGCTGGGGCTTCCGGCCTGGCCGATGGAACTGCAGTGGCTCAGACTCGAGCTCAAGATTATCTGACGAAGAACAAGGTTGCCGGCCAAACACTCGGCACTTCGAATGCCACGATTGAGTTCGGGACTTGGGCGGATACCACGAAGACCTTTACGGTCGGTGGTACCACGCCGAACGGAATTCGAATCAATACCTCGCTCAACAGCGTACCGCTGTTCTTCGGGAAGGCCTTGAACAAAGACAGCTTCAACGTCAGCGCCAGCTCGATTGCCGTGTATCAGCCACGCGACATTGCCCTCGTGCTCGATTATTCCGGCTCGATGTCCTACGACAGCCAATTTCGTAATATCAGCCTGATTGGGAAACCGGCAATTGTGGCAAACCTAACGCAGATGTGGTCGGAACTTGGGCCCTTAAGCTTAGGATCCCTTCCCGCTACCTCGGTTTCGTATGGTTCTTCGAGTACTAGTAACAGCACAATTCGCGCATTCTTTGGATTGAACGCAGTTCCTTATCCGTTTCCAGCTGGATCGTGGGACAATTATATAGACTATGTGCAGACCGATAGCACTCTATACTCGGCTGGTTACCGAAATCACTACGGTGGCATCACCTTTATCCATTATCTTCTGGCAAAGCGTGATCAATACGCCGAAACGCCCGTACTGTGGAAGACAAGCCAACAACCACTGACCGCGCTCAAAGACGCCGTCGATGAGTTTCTCGCTTATCTCGACAACAACAGTACCGACGATCGCGTGGCGTTTGCTCTCTACACCGCCAGTGACAATACCGCAACTCTGGAACAATCGCTCACCACGAACTATACCGATGTCGCGACCAAGGTTCGCCAACGTCAGGCCGGTCACTACGTCGGCAGCACGAACATTTCGGCCGGGATGACGAAAGGCCGGCTCGAACTGCAAAATAATGGCCGCGTCGGTGTTTCCAAGTTGCTGATTCTGATGACTGACGGCGAAGCGAACTTGCCGACCGGCAATACTACGACCGACAAACAAAAGGTTCGCGACGAGGCCTACCTGTGTGCCGCTGCGAAAATCCCCATCGTCACTATTACGGTGGGTGCTGGTGCTGACGTGGCCCTGATGTCAGAAGTGGCAACGATCACGGGCGGGGCGTCGTTCGTTGTACCGGGCGGCCAGCCCATCTCGGCAGTGCAAGAGCAGTTGGAACAAGTCTTCGCCCAAGTGGCCGCAGACCGCCCGTTGAAGCTGGTTCAATAAGCGTGTCTGCGCCGACCATTCACTCCACGAGAGCCCTCGTTTTCTTCGGGAAACGGGGGTTCTTTTGTTGATATCGCACTTGGCCCGGGAAAACAAACTTGACCAGCGCCACTCTGCCATGCGAGACTGAGACCTCACAGGGGCGTCTCTTCCGGAACTTGAGGTGGTCTTATGGCAGCTCGATACGTGCGCCAGTGCGCACTGTTCGCGGGCGGTCTGTCCTTGGTGCTGTTCGGTTATTCAGCCTGTCTTCGTCTTGCCGCTGCTCAATCGGCGGACGACCCTAACCCCCAAATTCAAGCCCATCTCGCGGCGGGCGAATTTGGCCCGGCGCGCAACGCAGCGTTAAACGTCGGCGATCAGCGCGTGCGCGATCGCTTGCTGGGCGATATCGCCGCCGCGCAGGCGCGCGGGGGCGCACAACAGGCTTCCTTGGCCACAGCGACCGAGATCGGTTCCGATCTCGCCCGCAGCGGCGCGTTGCAACAAGTGCGCGAAGCGGCTGGCAATCGTTGGTTCGGCCGCGGTGGTGGCGTACAGGCAGATTTTGATCCGCTGATCGACTTAATCACTTCGACCATCGAACCTGATAGTTGGCAAGATGTCGGCGGCCCGGGTTCGGTGAGCGGATTTCAAGGTGGCGTGCGAGTCGACTCGCTCGGATTGCTTCGTCGCATCCCCACCCGCACTGATGCTGCCCTGGAAAGTCTGCGCAAGTCGGCGGGCAAAGTGCTGTCGACCACCAATCCGCGTAAGCCCTCTGCCTTGCGAAAGATTTCGCTCAATCGCCTCGAGCGCGAATTGCAACTCCGTCACGCCGCGGGACAAGGTCCTGATGAAACGATGCAGTTGCTCGCCGGTTTGCAGCGCATTAAGTATGTCTTGCTTTATCCCGAGACCGGCGACCTGGTAATCGCAGGCCCGGCAGGCGATTGGCGGCAGAATCAGGAAGGTCGCTGGGTCGCGGCCGAAAAAGAGCAACCCGTTGTGCAACTCGACGATCTGGTCGTCGCTTTCCGCAATGCCTACGGCAAGGAAGGGAAATTCGGCTGCTCGATCAATCCCACCAAGCCGGGCCTCGCCGCAGCGCAAGCGGTGAATGACCGCTGGGCTCAAAAGGGCGGGATCAAGTCGGCTTCGCAGCGCGAAGACTTTCTCGAAGAGATCCGCGCGGGCTTAGGTAAGCAAGACATTGTTGTCTATGGCATCGATCCACAAACGCGAGCGGCGCGAGTGCTGGTCGAAGCGGACTATCGCATGAAATTAGTGGGCATGGGGCTGGAAGAAGGCACGCTCGGCGTCACCAGTTATTTGGCCGCACTCGATCCGAAGCGCGACGACTTGAACAACCTCAGCGTGCTCCGCTGGTGGTTCACGCTGAACTACGAGGCTCTGCGCGCTACCGAAGCCCGCGATGGATTCGAGTTGCATGGTCCGGGTGTCAAGGTTCTCAGCGAAAACGAAATGCTCAGCGCCGAAGGCGATCGCATTCACACCGGCAAGAGCAGCACCGCGAACAGCGAATTCGCTGCGAGTTTTACGAAGCATTTCGATATCCTCGCTGCCAAGTATCCGATCTACGCGGAGCTGCGTAATGTCTTCGATCTGTCGTTAGTCGCCGCGGTGGCGAGGAGTCACGAGTTGCCAGAGAAAGTGAATTGGCATCTCACGCACTTTGGCCCCGATGGCACTTACGAGCCGGAGTTGGATTTTGCGCCGACGAAGGTCGATTCGGTGATCAACCATCGGATTATTGGCGGTAAACATCTGGTCGCCGGCGTGAGCGGCGGCGTGACGGTCGATGCCCGTTCGCTCGCGACGGTCGCTGCAGTGAAAACCGATGAATACGGACTGCTGAAGGCCGAACGTGCCGCCAGTCGGCCCAAGCAGGTGCCACGCAATGCCTGGTGGTGGGATTAGTTGCAATCATCAGAACGATATCCAAGCGCCCGTACATGGGAATAAACGTCTCAGGCACGGCGTCTTAGGGAATGACTACCTTGCGAGCAGCGTACGGCCAAAGATACGATGGCCGTATTGCTGTCGCTTCGTTATTTCCGTCTTTCGAAATCGTTCTTATCAAGGATCGCCCCATGCAACGTGGGATTCTGTTCGGCCTGGCCGCACTGTTTTGTGTCAGCTTGTTTGTCACCGGTTGCGGCGGCGGCAATCCCGCGCCGCCCAAAGCTAACGGCGATGCAGGTGGCCATACGCATTCGCACGCCGCGCATGGTCCGCATCGTGGCCAGGTACTTGGCCTCGGCGACGAGGAATATCACGCCGAATTTGTACTCGATGAAGCCAGCGGCAAAGTGACCGTTTACCTCCTCGACAAAGACATCAAAGTAAACCCTGCCGCGGCCAGCGCTCAGGAAACAATCACGATCGAAGCTAAATCAGGCGAAGCAACAAAAACCTACGAATTGGCCGCCGTCGGTCGCACTACCGGCGACATGCCCACGGCTCAGCAATTCGAACTGGTCGACAAGGAACTCCACGGCCCGATCGAAACCAATCTAGCAACGCTGAAAGTGACCATCGGCGGCAAAGAGTTCGTCCAAAAAATCAACTTCGAAGGCCACGGCCACGATCACTAATGTTCTCTCTGCGATCTCTGTTTCTCTGTGGTTTTTTGATTGGAGCGTGCGCTACTGCGCACTCCGCACCGCCGAATATCGTCCTCATTTTCTGCGATGATCTCGGCTACGCCGACTTGGGCTGCTACGGCGCAAAAGGCTACGAGACACCGCATTTGGATCAAATGGCGAAAGAAGGTGTTCGCTGCACTGACTTTCAAGTTGCTGCCGCGGTCTGCAGCGCGTCGCGAGCCGCGCTGCTGACGGGTTGCTATCCGCAGCGTGTTGGCATTCTCGGTGCACTCGGCCCGACAGCAAAACATGGGATCGCGGCGAATGAAAAGATCCTTCCCGAGTTGCTCAAGGAACGAGGCTACGCCACGGCCATCTTCGGCAAGTGGCACTTGGGCCATCATCCGCAGTTTCTGCCGCAGCGGCACGGCTTCGATCGCTACTTCGGCTTGCCCTATTCGAACGATATGTGGCCAAAGCATCCCACGGCCAAAAACTTCCCGCCGCTGCCGCTGATCGACGGCGAAAAGACCATCGAGCACGATCCCGACCAGACGCAGCTCACCACCTGGTACACAGAACGGGCGGTGAAGTTCATTGAGGAGAGCAAAGACAAGCCGTTCTTCCTGTATGTGCCGCACAGCATGCCGCACGTGCCGCTGTTCGTCTCGGAGAAGCATCGTGGCAAAAGCGAGCGGGGCGTGTTCGGCGATGTGATCATGGAAATCGATTGGAGTGTCGGTCAGATCCTTGCCACGCTCAAACGATTGAATCTCGACGACAACACGCTGGTGATGTTCACCTCCGACAACGGCCCTTGGCTCTCGTACGGCAATCACGCCGGATCCGCCGGCATCTTTCGCGAAGGCAAGGGCACGACGTGGGAAGGTGGCCACCGCGTGCCGTTCATTGCGCGCTGGCCCGGAAAAATTCCAGCCGGAAAAACCAACGCTGAACTATGCGCAACGATCGATGTGCTGCCGACTTGCGTGAAACTCGCTGGTGGCAGCGTTCCCACCGATCGAATCATTGATGGCAAAGACATTTGGCCGTTGCTCACGCAACCCGCAGCTAAATCGCCGCACGACGTTTACTACTATTATTGGGACAACGGCCTTGATGCCATCCGCAGCGGCGAATGGAAATTGCACTTCCCGCATGCGTACCGCTCCTTGCAGGGCGAGCCTGGCAAAGATGGGATGCCGAATGGTTATGTGCAGGCGAAGACCACGGAACTTGAACTTTACAATCTCAAAGCCGATCCCAGCGAGAAGACCAACGTCGCTGCCGCGAGTCCGGACGTCGTTGCCAAGCTACAAGAGCTCGCCGAAGTTGCCCGGAATGATCTGGGCGATTCGCTGACAAAACGCACCGGCAAGAATCGGCGTCCAGCGGACAAATTGGATTGACTGCCGGAGTCCCGGCCTTAGCCGGTCTTCGACACTGGCGAATAGCACTGCGAGCCGGAACTCCAACCTACCCCGTCGCCAATGATTCAGCCCGGCTCAACGTCGGCTCGAGTTCATCCCAGATAATCGCCAGCGAGATTTGATCCAGGCCGAGGCCTGCATACACGCTGTCGGGCGGCGCTTGCACGTTGTGCACGCCCAGTGAAGTCCACCCCGCGCGACTGCACAGATAATTGGCGATCGCCACGACATGCACCAGGTCGCGATGCGGTCCCGTGTAGTCACCACTCGAATGATGATAGGCAATTGCGTCGACCACCGGTTCTGCCAAATTCCATTTCGCCGCGACGAATCCTCCCAGCAACGCATGGTCGAACGACAACACTTGCTGTTCCGCCTGGCAGGTGGGGACATTCGCGCTGATCGACGAGACCACCTGGCAGAAATGCCGCCGCAGCGATTGGTCAATGAGGATAATGCCCAGATCGTGCAACAGCCCGGCGATATACGCTTCCTCGGGCACGCCGCGGCCACACACGCGGGCAACCAACCGCGCCGCGGCGCCAACGGCGACGCAATGTTCCCACAACGCTTCGCGACGATATGTCGCATGGTGTCCGGGCGTTTCATACAACCGCGACATGCAGACCGTCATCGCGAGATTGCGAATTTCGCGGTAACCCAGCAAGCTAATCGCCGTCCGCAGGTCGGTGATCTTGGTACTGAGTGCGTAGTAAGCAGAATTGAGCCGCCGCAGAATTCTCGCGACGAGAATCGGATCGGTTTGAATCGTTTCGCGCAGTTCATCGGGCTGCGCATTGTCGGAGTCAGTGATCTGCAGCACTTTCTGGGCGATCACTGGCAGCGTGGCCACCTGCTCCATGCGAACAAACAGCCGCTCGAGCGATTCTCGCCGCGCTGGCTCGATCGAGTCGATTTTTCCTGCCGTGGGATATCCCGTAGCCGGAGTCGCTGAAATGGGCTGGGTTGCTTGCGTCACTACTGCCTCGCCACAAGCCTGCGTCGTCACGTGCTGATTGGAGCCAGCTCAGGGACCGTGCGGAAACACGCAGGACTCACCGAAAACCTAGTTCACAGGGCGTTGCCCGGACGGCCCCAGAGATCGCAGGCAGCAACCGCGCAAAACATCCGGCGGCACGCTCCGCATGATCGGTACAACCCAATCAAGGCAACGACAAACTGACGCCAGCTCGCGATTTGACCCACTCGCCGCAGCGACCTAGGTTTGGGCCAGAGAGGCGTGTTGCATGACCAAGTCGACCGACAACAGTTTGATGGCTCTGCTCGGCAAAAAAGCCGGCGGCACCGACACTTGGACTGCGCTCCAGGCGAAAGCGCCCGCGCATGAGCCGGTCGAGCAGCGTTCTCCCGAAAAAGATGCGAAGCTGCAACAACTGCTGCAGCGCATTAATCAACTCACGACACCGCCCGATCCGCGCAAGACTGCCAGTCCTACTGCCGCCCCCAAGCCGGCAGTCCCCGAACAATCCAACGCCACTGCAGTCGGAGCCGTGGCTGCAGCAGTCGAAGTGGATCCGACGCTGACCGATGAGTTCCTGCCGATCGAGCCGCCGACGGTGCGCGATGCGGGTTTGACCGACAGTGAAGTTGAAGCGCTCCTGCTGAAATTCCTGCTGGCCCGCGGCGATCTCACTGGCCGCGAAATGGCCGACCAGGTCCGCATGCCGTTTGTGCTGGTCGATTCGCTGCTGCGGCAGCTCAAGCAGGATCAGCTGCTGATCTATCGCAGTTCGGCGCCGATGAACGACTACGTTTATCAGCTGACTGATCTCGGCCGCGAACGTTCCCGCCGCTACATGGAGCACTGCACGTACTTCGGCTCGGCGCCGGTTTCGCTCATGGATTACATCCTCGGCGTCACGGCCCAATCGCTTACCAAACAGCATCCGTCGCAGGAAGATCTCAGCCGCGCGTTCAGCGATATCCTTGTCAACGGCAACATGCTCCGCCGCCTGGGTCCTGCGATCAACAGCGGCCGCGGTTTGTTTCTCTACGGCTCGGCTGGTAACGGCAAAACGACGATCGCCGAGCGCGTGACGAGGGCCTTCGGTCAATACATTTGGATCCCCCGCGCGATCGGCGTTGACGGTGAAATCATCCGCCTGTTCGATCCAGTCAATCACGAAGAATGTCCACTGCCGCAAAACACCGGGCTGCTCGATCAATCGCGGCTCGATCGCCGCTGGGTCCGCATTCGTAGGCCAACGATTGTCGTCGGTGGTGAATTGACGATGGACTCGCTCGAAGTGACGCTCAACCGCTCCACCGGCATCAGCGAAGCGCCACTGCAGCTCAAGAGCAACTGCGGCACGCTGGTGATCGACGACTTCGGCCGGCAGAAGATGAGCACCGATCAGTTACTCAATCGCTGGATCGTGCCGCTGGAAAAGCGCTACGACTACTTGAACCTGCCAAACGGCAAAAAGATTCAGGTCCCCTTCGATCAGTTGATCGTCTTCTCGACGAACCTCGAGCCGAAGCAACTCGTCGACGAAGCGTTCCTCCGCCGTATTCCGTACAAGATCGAAGTGCTTAATCCCAGCGAAGAGGAGTTCCGCAAGCTGTTTGAGCTGATGTGCCCGAAGCTGGGGTTCACATACGATTCGAAGCCGATCGACTATCTGATCGAGAAGCACTACAAGAGTGTGAATCGCCCCTTCCGCGCCTGCCAACCGCGCGATTTGTTGTTGCAAGTCAAAAACTTCTGCGCCTATCTCAAGCAGCAACCCGAGCTCAGCCCCGATTTTCTCGACCTGGCGGTTGAGAACTATTTTGCGGTGATGTAAGCAGCTTCGTTCTTAGGTTCGCGAGAGAATTAGCCATGCCGATCAACCACCGGACGCGCAGCGTACTTCGCTATCAAGCCTGGACAGCGCTGCTGCTGTTTGCCGTCGTGTTGTTCGCCGCCTGGGCGACACTGAGGTTGGCCGATGCGCTGTCGGGCGGCAAAGACATCCCATCGTCCGGCGAGCTCGTGCTGACTTTTCTCCTGGTGATCGCCGGTTTGTCGTGGAACGCCTTGCGGCGGCCCCAGGCTGAGATTCGCTCTTGGGTGAAAGTCCGCATTCTCTGGACAGACCGAAACTGGCTCGGTCTGTTCGGCTTTCCACTGACGATGCTGGGAGTTGGCGTGGTCTTGGGCCTCATCCTCTCGTTCGTGCAAGGCAATAACGCATGGTCTCAGGCGTTGCAGTTTGCCGGGATCGGCGGACTGCTGGGCTTCTGCGGTGGCTTTGGCATCTTCCTGCCCGGCGCCGATGGCTTCGTAGGGCGACGAGCCAGTGCACTGTAAACGTTCAATAAGTCCGCCGACTTTTTGAACAGTACCTAGCGCCATTCCCGAGGTTTTTGGGGCCCTGCTGTTCAAAAAGTCGCCGCCAAACCAAGACTTTTGAACACCCCCAGTTAGCAGTAGGGGGCCGCGATTCACTGTTTTACTGATCCTTGCCATCCGTCAGCCAGTCGAGCGTGACGCGTGCAATTGTGAGATACGCCGTTCGTTTCTTGGTCGCTTCATCCACCTTGCTGCGTTCATAAAAGCACAGCAGCGTCCCATCCGCGGCGATGGCGAGATCGCTGTAGCCACTCGCGCCCGCTTCGAGCGTTTTGTTGATCGGCCAGGTTTCGCCCTCGTCGTAACTCAACTTGAGCGACAGGTTTTTACGATCGCGGCCTTGGCCCGGTTTGGCGTTCACTCGTTCGAGGTTATGCGGGTTCGAAAAGACGATCCGGTTCTTGCCGCCAGCATTCATATCGCTCGCTTTCGTCCAACGAATGATATTGGCCATGCAGATGGGTTCGAGCAGTTGGTCGTGAAATTTCGGCTCGCTCCACTTCGTGCTGCCGTCGGGGCTGATGGCCACAGCGCGGCGATGTTCGGGCGATTCGCTCCGGCTGTTGATCAGCACGCGGCCGTCGGCGAGTTCCAGCAAGATCGATTCGTTGGGGTTCACCAGCGGCTTGGTTTCGTTGGCGACGACATCGCCCATGCGCCACGACTGGCCGTCGTCGTCGCTGTAGATCGTTGAGACAATCGAAGGCCGATGCGCATGACCACCTTTGCCGGTCGAGAGCCAGATGGCGGCGATCAAGCGTCCGTTCTTTAAGCGCAGGCCGTGACCAGGACCAACGGCGATGCTCTGCCAATCGTAGGAGGGGCGAAGTTTCTCGACAGCGACAGTGATCTCGACCGGTTTGGTAAACGTCAGGCCGTCGTCATCGCTCCGCATGTAGAACAAGCGGTTGTATTCGACGCAGTGGAGAAAATGGACCACGCCGGGCCGAGGATCGGCAATCGCAACGGGATTGTTGACGGTGATTTCACCTTCTTTGCCGAGCTTTTGCGCGACAGCGGCGGGATTGCGTTCGAACTTGCCATCGAGCTCGACGATCTTCTTCATCGGCGACCAGGTAAGTCCACCATCGGTACTACGACGGAGCATCACATCGATCTGCCCCCAATCGGTGCTCGCGGCGCGCCGAGCTTCGCAATAGGCCAGCACCACTCCGTTCTTCGTCACCACAATGCCCGGAATGCGAAACTGGCCATACCCTTCTTTGCCTGCTGCGAACAAATCGATTTTGACGGGCTCACGTGCCTCTCCATCGGCTGCCGCGGCAGTGGGGGAATACCTGCCGAACAGGACCAGCGTCGCGATGCTCAAGAAGCCGATAAGAAGCTGCCTATTCATGTTAAATCTGCACATAACTGCACGTGGTAGCGATCGCAACGATCGTAGAAGTTCCCGCAAATGCCCGAGACTGTCTGTTTGTGTGCAAATTGTAACTGTGACTCCTGTACCACGCGACTATATTGGAATGTCTGACAATTTGACGGGCATCTTCTCCTCTCCCTTTCGTCCACGGTCTGTGTTTCCAATCGCGTTTCGGATCGATTCATGGTTTCGCTTGCCTCAATGAAATCGACAACCGGCAGCAGCGAGCAACCCGAAGAGTCGAGCGCGCCGTTGGAGAGTGGTTCTGCGACCGACTCGGCGAATGGCCTGTCGCGCTCGGCGTTGTGGGTCGTTGTGGCCCGCGGTTGGAGCGTCGCTGCTTCGGCCATGCTGAGCTTTATGTTGCCGCGTTGGTTTGGCGCTAACAAAGATGCTTGCGGCGAAGTGATTCTGCTCCTCTCGCTGGTGGGCATTGCGAGCATGCTCGGTTCGTTTGGCTTGCCCGAGACGATGATTCGGCTCACGGCCATGAAATTCGGGCTGCAGCAGTGGAACTCGTTGCGCATGGTCGTGCTGCGCAGCGGCCAACTGCTGATTTGGACAACACCGATCACTGCCATCGCCGTGGCCGGCTATTTTTGGCTGCATGGCTTTGCATGGTTTCATTTGCCAAGAAGTGCGCTGCTCGCAGTCGTGCTGGGCGTGACCATCGTGGCGCTCAGCTGGCAAATGGTGGCCGCCGGTGTGCTGCGTGGCTTGCAGGAAGTGAAGTGGGCAAACTTGTTATCGGGTGGACAATCGGGTGGACCGATCGCAGTGACTGCATTCTTGGTGATGCTCGCCGCGGCGTTTCTGACCTTGCCACATGCCGAGGTCACGAGCACCCTCGTGGCGCAACTGCTCATGATTGCGGTCGCTGCCACCTGTGGCTTGACGTTTTGGCGCTTGTGGCAAACGTTGCCGGCGTTCGAGAATTTGCCCGAGTTGGCCGAATCGGTTCCGACCGTCGGCGGCTTGGCGCTCGATGCCTTGCCGATCGCGTTATCGCAACTGGCAGCATTTTGCACCATTTCTGCCGACATATGGCTGGTTGACAAGTTTTTCGGCACCGACGATGTGGCGCTGTATGGCAGCGCCAAGCGGCTGGTACTGCTGCTCGGCATTCCCGAGCAACTCGCGATGTTGACGATCATCGGCATCATTCCAAGTCTGTTTGCTAAACATCAAATCGCCAAGTTGCAGCGTGTCATTCGGCAAGCGACCAGTCTCGCCGCGATTCCAGCAATCATGGCCGCTGTCGCCTTGATTGTGTTACCCGAACAAGTCCTCCGTTTGGCATTCGGTCCCGAGTACAAAGGGGCGGCAGCTGTGCTGGTGATTTTGACGCTGGGCCAACTTACCGCGAACTGTTTGGGCCCCTGTGGCTATGTGCTGCTGATGACTGGCAGGCGCTGGACCGTGCTGGGCATCACGCTGCTCTGCGGAGTCTCGGCGATTGTGATTGGTGCGATCGCTGCCTACTTTGGCGGGCTGTTGGGATTGGCGCTCGCATCGGCGTTTTGCACGGCGGCACAAATCACGTTGGAATGGCTCGCTGCCCGCTACTTCGTGGGCGTGTGGTGCCATGCTTCGCCGTTTCTCATTCAAGCCGCGGTGCAAAGTGCGGAAACCACACCGCCGCCGACGGAGTCACCGCAGTGATGTCTGCTCCCTTGAAATTTTCGCTCGTGGTTCCCACGGTCGGTCGACCTGCCGATTTGCAGCGGTTCATTGACCATCTGCAATTGCAAGCAGGTGACGGATTGGAGCTGCGCGAACTGGAATTGCTCGTCGTCGATCAAAGCGGCAAGCCAGAGACGGGTGAATTGCTCGCGCGACAAGACACCGAGTTCACGATCATCCATTTGCCGATGGCAGGCCGCGGCGCATCGCGGGCGCGCAACTTCGGTTGGAGTTTTGCCCGCGGCGAGTTCATCACTTTTCCCGATGACGACTGCCACTATCCGCGCAAGTTTTTGCTGCGGGTGCTGGAGAAGTTTCGCAATCCAGCGGTAGATGCGATCTCGACCAGCGTCGAACACATGAGCCGGCCCGAAACGCCGGCGGCCACCATCACGCGGAACAACGTGCTCGAATGCTGTTTGGAAGCCGGGCTGTTCGCGCGGCGTGAAGCGCTGGGGGAATTGCGTTACGATGAACTGATGGGCGTCGGCTGCGACAGTCCATGGAACAGCGACGAAGGGCCCGATTTGCTCTTGCGCATGATCGACCGCGGGCTGCGGATCGATTATTGCCCGGACCTGGTGATACATCATCCGAATCCATTGCAAACTCTCGATGAGAAGCTGCAAGAGCGGAATTTCAAATACAGCCGCGGCCGCGGCTACCTGCTGCGGAAGCATCGTTTTCCGCTGTCTCAAATTGCCAACACGCTGATCCGCAGCGGTGGCGGCAGCTTGCTGATGGCGCTACTAGCGAAACCGTTTTGGGCCCGTTACTACTGGCGCTCGTTCGTCGGCAAACTGCAAGGTTTGCGCGGCGGCAACAATGCGCCTGCCCAACTGCTGACTTCTCCGCTGTCGCAAGAGTCGCAACAAGCAGTTCCTTCGGCGTAAAAAGCCCCGCACCCAGCAAGGGGATTGCAGATTGCATTTCGCGCGAGGTCGCTGCGCGGTTCCCCTTACTTTGTGCGGGCTCTTTCTCGGCGCGCTCAATTCCAGTTTCGCGCATCGCATGTTCTAATAAGTGAATCCCAGTCACAGAACCGCCCGCCAATCTTTTGTTTGAGACTATGCAACGCTACTTCTACTCACTAATTACCTGCGCGTTTGTTTTTTCCGTTACGAGCGCGCAGGAAAAGCCAGCGCCGCTCGAAGTCCCCAACGCCACTGCCACCACCGAAGCCGAGATGAAGCCGTACACCGAGCTCATCGAGCACTCGGACGGCAAAATCGAGATGGTGCCGATCAAAGGTGGCAAGTTTCTGATGGGAAGTCCCGCAAGTGAAAAAGGGCGCAAGGCCGACGAAGGGCCACAGCACGAAGTGCAGCTCGATCCCTACTGGATGGCGAAGTGCGAAATCACCTGGGACGCCTATGAAGTGTGGATGGCCGACCTCGATATCTTCAAGCGCGAAGTGACCGGCGTGCCGGCGAATGCTCGCGACAAGGCCGCCGAAAAGTATCAGCTGACGCAACCGACCAAACCCTACACCGACATGAGTTTCGGCATGGGGAAGCGGCAATATCCGGCGATCTGCATGACGCAGCACTCAGCCCGCATCTTTTGCAAATGGTTGTCGCAAAAGACGGGGCGGTACTATCGTTTGCCGACCGAAGCGGAGTGGGAATATGCCTGCCGCGCCGGCACGACCACGGCCTATTCATTTGGCGACGATCCAGACCAGCTCGATGACTATGCATGGTACATGGACAACAGCGAAGAGAAGTATCAAACGGTCGGCACGAAGAAGCCGAATCCGTGGGGCTTGCACGACATGCACGGCAACGTGGCCGAGTGGGTGCTCGATCAGCACACCACCGATTTCTACGGCAAGTTGGCCGGCAAGACCGCGGTAAATCCGCTGGCCGTTCCGCTGACGGAGTACAACCGCGTGGTGCGTGGCGGTTCGTGGGATGGCGATGCGGCCTCGTTGCGGTCGGCCGCCCGCAATGCCTCGCATCTCGATTGGAAACAACAGGACCCGCAGTTGCCGCAGAGCATTTGGTATCTGACCGATGCTCTCGGCGTGGGCTTTCGCGTAGTGCGGCCGCTGACGGAACCCACGGCCGCCGAAGAAAAGGAAAAGTGGGACAAATCCGAGCCGCCGCAAATTGATCGGATCAAGAAGCCGGAGTGAGTTGCAATTTTGCGTTCTGAGGAGCAAGTGCGAACCAATCTGCGTGGCGTTTGTCTGCATCTGCATGGCTAGTACACGCGTCAAAATCTGTTGCATCGCCAGCATTGCAGAGGCGACCACGGCGGTGCAGCACGGCGCTGCGGCAGTGGGATTGGTTTCCAAAATGCCCAGCGGGCCCGGTCCGATTCCGGAATCGCTCATCGCGGAAATTGCGGCGACGGTTCCGCCCGCTATTGGCACGTTTCTGCTGACGAGCGAAGAAGACATTCAGCCAATCATTGCCCAGCAGCGCTACTGCCGCGTGAATACGTTGCAGATTGTCGATCGCTTGACGGCGGGAACCTATGGCGAGTTGCGGGCCGTATTGCCGGGCATTTCGCTGGTACAAGTGATTCACATCACGGGCCCAGAGGCGCTCGACGAAGCCTGCAGAATCGCCGAACTGGGAGTCGATGCGCTGTTGCTTGATTCGGGCGATCAACGCCTGGCAGTCAAGCAGCTTGGCGGCACGGGGAGAACGCACGACTGGTCGATCAGCCGGCGGATTCGCGAGCGCGTGAATGTGCCATTGTTTCTGGCGGGCGGTTTGCACGCCGGCAACGTCGCTGCGGCGATTGCCGAAGTGCAGCCCTTTGGCGTTGATGTCTGTTCGGGTGTGCGCACCGACGGCTCCCTCGATCCGCAGAAACTGCGGGCGTTTGTCGCGGCAGTGGACTTGGCCTCGAGAAAAACAGCGTGAAGTAATCCGCCGCGGCAGCTATAAAAGGGCAGACTTCATCAGCCCTTGGCCATGCGGATCTTTCTTATGTTGGGACTGCGCTGCTCGTTCGTCTTTCTCGCCCTTGCTGTTTTTTGCAGCGAAGTCACCGCCGCCGAGCGCTTCGACGTCGTGATTCAAGGTGGCCGCATCGTCGATGGAAGCGGCGCGCCGTGGTTTATCGGCGACGTTGCCGTTCGCCACGGTGTGATTGCCAAGATCGGCCGCGTCGATGCCAGCCAGGCCGAGCGCGTCATTGACGCCAAAGGATTGATCGTCGCTCCCGGCTTCATCGACATGATGGGACAGACCGCGACGCCGCTGCTCCGCAATCCAGCGACGGCGACAAACTTGCTGTCGCAAGGCATCACCACCATTAACTGCGGCGAAGGAGTTTCGCAGGCGCCGCAAGCGGCCGAGGCCGCCAAGTCGACCGGTTGGCAAACGGCGGCAGAATATTTTCAGTTGCTCGACATGCAGGGTCTGCCGGTCAACATGGTGCAGACGATCGGCCACACGCAAGCCCGGCTGCTGGTGCTCGGCGACGTCGATCGCCGACCATCACCCGACGAACTCAAGCAAATGCAAGCGTTGGTCCGCGAAGGGATGGAGGCTGGCGCGATTGGCGTGTCGACTTCGCTCATCTATCCGCCGGCGGTGTATGCCAGCCAAGAAGAGATCGCAGCGCTCGCGAGCGTCGCCGGCGAGTACGGCGGCAAGTACTTCACGCACATGCGTAACGAAGGGGATCATTTGCTCGAAGCCATCGACGAGGCGCTCGCGATCGGCCAGCAAGCAAAAACGCCGGTGCATATCTTTCATTTGAAGGCAGCAGGGCAAAAGAACTGGTCGAAGATGGCGCAAGCCATTGAAAAGATCAAAGCAGCTCGCGCCAGCGGCCAGCAGGTGACGGCCGATGTCTATCCTTATATCAACAACGGCTTGGGAATCGCTGCGTTGATTCATCCACGGCACTTTGCCGCCGGCGATGCCGCGCTGCGAACGAAGTTGGACGACGCTGAGTTGCGAAAGACCATCCGCGCTGAAATGGAGGGGGGAGCTGAATATGAGAACTGGTTCCGGCACATCGGCAGCGATTGGAACAAGTTGATCGTCGGCACGGCAAGCGATTCGCGTTTCAACGGCACGACTGGAAAAAGTCTCGCCGAGATCGCGAAGCAGCGCGACGAAGATCCTTGGGATACGTTCTTCGAGCTCGTTAAAGCCAGTGCGTTCGTGCTGCCCGAGAGTATGGCTGAGGCGAACATCAAGCTGGCGATGCAACAGCCTTTCGTGTCGTACTGCACCGATGTCGGCCCGGCTGGTGGCTCTCGCATCGCATCGCATCCGCGGGCGTTTGGCGCGTTGCCGCGGGTGTTCGCCCATTTTGTGCGGGAGCAAAAGACCATTCCGCTGGAACGCGCGGTTTCGCAAGCCTCTGCAGCTGCGGCCAACAACATTCTTGCTTTTGATCGCGGCCGCCTGACGATCGGCGCCGCAGCCGATGTGATCGTGTTCGACTTTGACCGTTTCACCGACAAGGCGACGTTCGCGCAGCCGCACGCTCAGGCCGAAGGAATGAAGTTTGTGCTGGTAAATGGCGAACTCGTTTGGGACGACGGCAAAATCACCAAACAACGACCGGGACGCGTGCTGCGCGGACCGGGATACAAAGGACCTCCTTCGCAACAGAGCACTGGCACTACATCCGCCAAAACAGCACCGTTTGATCGAGTCTTACCCGCGTTTCTGGACAAACACCGAGTGCCCGGCTGTGCTGTTGCTGTGGCGAAGGGTGGGGAAGTCATCTATGCCCGCGGGTTTGGATTTGCCGACGTCTCGAGCCGCGAACCGGTCACGCCGCAGAGCCTGTTTCGGATCGCGAGTATCTCGAAACCGATTACCGCGGTTGCGATCCTGCAATTGATCGAGCAAGGCAAGCTGAAACTCGACGATCGCGTGCATGAATTGATTCAAGACGAACCGCTGCTGCTCGAAGATGCAAAAATCGATGAGCGCCAGTCCCAAATCACGATTCGCCAACTGCTCGAACATCGCGGCGGCTGGGATCGCGATAAATCGTTCGACGGCATGTTTCAATCGCTGCGCTTCGCTGATGCGCTCGGCAAGCCGTCGCCGCCCGACTTGCACGACATCATCCGCAACATGCGCGGCCTGCCGCTCGATTTTGAGCCGGGCGAGCGCTATGCCTATTCGAACTACGGTTACTGTCTGCTGGGTCGTGTTATCGAAAACATCACAAAACAGCCTTACGAAGCGTATGTCAAGAAGCATGTTCTCGCGCCGCTGCAAATCACATCAATGCAGATCGGCGGCTCGCTGCTCGAAGAGCGCGTGCCACAGGAAGTTCGTTATTATGATCCAAGCCTGGCGGGTTCTGTGTTTGAAAAGGAGCGAGGTCAGCAGCGGAGTTCCCCCTACGGAGCATTCAAGCTAACCGTGCTTGATTCGCACGGCGGCTGGCTTGCTTCCGCGACGGACCTGGTGAAGTTCGCCAGCGCCTTTGACGATCCCGCCAAGTGCCCAATCCTAAAAGCTGAATCGGTCGCGGCCATGTTCTCGCCGCCCCCCATCAAGCACGGCGAAACTTATTACGCGCTCGGTTGGCAAGTGCGACCGGTCGGCGAGCGAAAAACGGCGTGGCACACCGGTTCTTTGCCGGGCACTTCGACAATTCTCATACGCCGCTTCGATGGGCTGAACGTGGCAGTGCTGTTCAACAGCCGCATTAGTCCCACAGCTCAACATTTGACTCGTGAATTGGAAGGTGAGTTGCATCGAGCGCTCGATGAAATCAGATAGCTTGAGGCATAGCTTCCTGTTGGGCGTCGCACTGATTTCCGCGACTCAATGTTTGGCGGCAACTTTGTTTCTCGCTAGAATCAGCACCTGTTGAGCCTGCCAGCAGCCTGAGCAACCCTTTCCGCAGGCAAATCTAGACCATGGTTGGAAGGGCGAACCCATGATCGCGAATCGCTGTTTTTGGTATGGGTGTTTCATCGCAATTGTTTCACTCGCATTTCGTTTGCCGGACCTGCACGCTCAACCGGCAGGCATCAAGGCTGGTGACAAAATCGAGTTTCTCGATGGCAAGGGCAAAGTGCAAACCGGCGAGTTCGTCGAGATGGTCGGCACTTCGATGGTCCGCGTCAAACAGGACGATGGGCAAATCCGAGTTTTTCCCGGCAATCGCGTCCGTCTGCCCGGCGGTGTCGCACCGCGGCCAAGTTTACCTCAACCACCAGTGCGGCCCGCTCCTCCTGCCGGCAATGATGCAGCCAATCCCTTCGAAGCTGCTGCAGCACCGCCGCGTACTTGGACTGATGCCACCGGAAAATTCAAGATCGAAGCTTCCTTCGTCAGCCTCGACAAAGGCCTAGTCCAACTGAGAAAGACAGACGGCAAATTCATTACGCTGCCGCTCGACAAACTAAGCGCAGACGATCAGAGCTTTGCCAAGCTTGCTGCTGAAACTGCCAAAACGCGGCCGATGAAGGAAGAAAACCCCTTCGAGGCCAACGTCAGCGACAAGCCTTCGATCGCTGGCCTGGGAGTGGAAAAAAGAATCACGCTTCAGGGCGTTCCCACCATCACGCTCGATGCACCGGCCGCATGGGCAGTTACGGCCAATCCTGCCGAGAAACCCGCGCCAGCCGTTGCCAACCGCATCAGCACCATTCCCGCGCGTGCGACGGTCGGCGCGAACGGCCGCACAGACGACTTCTTCGAAAAAGCGGACGCCATGATCGTCGACGCGGCCCATTCGTGGCTGTGGATCGGCATCAAGAACGAACCGCCCGGTGGGCAAAAAAGTTGCCGCCTGGAACGGATCGATGTTTCCAGCGGTTTGATTCTGCCACCGTTGACCATGCCCACGCTCGTGAAACCAATTTGCGTCGATCCGACTGGCCGCTATTTGGTGACCAGCCGCGATGACGATTTTCACAATCGCAACAAGCAACTCGATCTCTGGGAGATCGACGGCAACGAAGTACGCGCCACCCAAAGCTTCAAGCCGTATGACGACGGCGAAGGGAAGCACTTTTCGGTGAAATCCTTTAAGTGGGCCGAGTTCGTCGACGGCGGTCATTTGCTCACGCTCAGTGATGGCGGCAAACTGGCGCTGTGGGACCTGGCGACACTCAAGGCCAGCTATCAAGCGGAGCTGGGCACCGGCTGGTCGATGAGCTGCACTCTCAGCCCGGGTCGCAAGCAGTTGGCAGTGGCCACCAGCAGCGGGGTGTTCCTGCTCGAACCGCTCACCGGCAGAGTCCTGGGCAAATTCGAAATAAAAGACGAAGGCCGGATCAACATTTATCGCGTGGCCTTCAGCGACGACGGCTCACAACTGGCCGCTGTCGGTCCGCTGAATCTGTGGGTCTGGAATGTGGCCGATGGAAAAAACACCTCGCACATTTCGGGCACGACGATTCCCATCGGTCACGAAACGGCGTTGTCGTTCGGCTCGCACAAGCATCTGATCATCGATCATCGTTATGCATTTGACATCGACCGCGGTCTGATGACTTGTCACTACAGCGGCAGTTGGTCCTCGGCCGTGTCGTTTGCGGGGCGTCAGTTTTACATGACCGAAGATCGCGGCGCCGGTGGCAAAACGCGCGGCATGATGCAATTTGTATTACCTGGCGACGATGTGGTGAAGAAAGCCGCCGCTGTCAAAGAAGAAACACTGCTCGCGATCAAGCCCGGTTCCAAAATCAGCCTGGACTTGAATCTTCCCTTTGATGCGACAGAAGTTGAAAAGATTCGCGCATCTGCCACGACTGCTTTTGTGAACAACGGCTGGGCAATTGCTGCTGCAGGCGAAGCCAGCGATTTCACGCTGACGGCGAAAGCGATGCCCGGCGAAACCAAAGAGATCGAATACCGCATGTTCGGTCGCGGTTTCGCCACGTCGAAAGTCTCGGTGACCTATCAGCAGGGTGAAATGGTGCTCAAGGCACCCAATGACGAGAAACCTGTCTGGCAAAACAAGGCGACCTGGGGCCCACCACATTTCCTGCACCTGAAGGAAGGGCAGACCATCGAGGATGCGGTGCGAGTGTCGCCCAACGCAGCGTTTTTTGCCAACCCCGGCATTCCGCGCCGGTTGATGAAATATCCCAACGGTCTGTCAATTGTCTCGGCGACGCTTTCTCCAGCCGGAGTTACTGTGCAATAACAGGCCGCTGTCAATGAAGTCGCGCCCCAGGTGCCGGCAAATTCGCTATGCTGACATGCTTGTTATTCATGTCACTTGTGAATTCGATTCTCTGCCATGCGTCAACTGACCACTCTTCAGGATGAAGCCGCGGCGCGGCGGTTTGCGGCGTGGCTAGTGGTCCAAAAGATCGACGCCCGCGCCGATGCCGAAAAAGACGGCTGGGCCATTTGGGTCATGGATGAAGATCAGTTGGCTGCAGCCAAACAGCAACTGGCCGAGTTTCAAGCCGATCCCAACAATCCGCGTTATCGAAGCGCGCAGCAGCAGGCCGCGAGTATCGAGCGGGCGGAGCAACAGAAACGTGAGCGGGCGCAGAAGAACACGGTCGAAATGGGCCGCCGCTGGGGAGCGGGTGCGCAGCCAAATCGTTCGACGCCGGTTGTCCTGACGCTGATCCTGATCTCCATACTCGTGTTTGTGCTGACAAATTGGGGCGAACAGGAAGGACCAGGCTTGCGTTCGATGCTGCAGTTTTCCAGCAGTATTGCGTACTTTAAAGACGGCAGAGGACCGGCCACAGACGTTTGGATGAACATTCGCGCCGGCGAAATCTGGCGGCTGGTCACACCGATGTTCATCCACTTCGGCATCATGCACATCGCGTTCAACATGATGGCCATCTACGACTTCGGTGGGCAGATCGAGAGCCGGCTCAAGAGCGGTTGGTTTGTGCTGCTGGTGCTGGGCTTGGCGATCATTTCAAATTCCGCTCAGGTGCTGGTCAACTCGTGTCTCGAACAGACGACGGAGTTTTCCCAAGTGGGGAACTTTGGCGGCATGTCGGGTGTGAACTACGGCCTGTTTGGCTACGTCTTCATCAGGTCCTACGTCTTGCAGGATGCAACCTATCGCCTGCAGCCCGGCACCTCGCTGCTCTTGTTCGCCTGGCTGATTCTGTGCTTTGCCAGCAACTATGGCGTGATCGATATGGGCATCGGTTCGGTGGCCAACACGGCACACGTTTCCGGCATGCTGGCGGGCATGGCGATTGCGTACCTGAAAAGGTAGCCCGTAGCGTTAGCGAGGGCGGCTACCAGTTGAGCAAGAGTTCGTTCGGCAGTCGTCTTCCGGACTCCCTCGCCGAGGCTACGGGCTACTTCAGCGCTCACTTCTTGATCGCTGCGAGCAGCGCCAGCAAATCGGCCAGATCCTGCTTGCTGAGGTCCTTTTCCAGTCCATCCGGCATCAGTGATTTGCCCGTGGCGCGAAGTTGCTCGATGTCAGTCCGCAGAACCGTCGTTTGTTTTCCCTCTGCACCGGCGACGGTCAGACTGGTGCTCGTTTCGGCGAGCAGCAAACCCGTGAGCACGCGGCCATCGTGCAGCAGCACCTGGTAGTCGCGAAACTTGTCTTCGACCGCGCGATTCGGATCGAGGATCGCCGTGAGCATCACTGGCGGCGAGCGATCGCTGAGCGCGGCGAGGTTCGGGCCGACATCATGCCCCACTTCATCAAGCTTGTGACAGGCTGCACACCGTTTGGCAAACACCGCACGGCCACGTGTCACATCGGCAGCGAGCTTGAGCACATCTTGATGACCATCAATCACCCGGCGGCGATCTTCACTGCCAGCCGTGGCGAAAACCTTTTCCGCGCGAGCTCGCAATTCTGGTGACTTGTGAACGAGCAGCGTTTGCCGGCGGGCCGCGTCGAGCTGCGAAGGTTCGATCTGCCCTGCTTCGACCGCGGCGAGCAACCGGCCCCCCCAGTCTTCGCGAACGAGCAGCACGTTCAAAATGTTTTGCCGCGTCTGGGGCGAATGCGAGTTCCATTCAGCAAGCAGGAACTTCGGTGTTTCACCAGCGCCGCGTTGCACGAGTGCCAGTAACGCGGCGGATTGAATTTCGGGAGGTTCCTGCGGCCGGAGCAGTTTGCCGAGTAATTCCAGATCCGCGTCTTCGTTGCCGCGGACCTGACCGAGGAGTTTGATCGCTTCGCTGCGAACGGCCTTGGCAGCGCGATCCTGTGTTGGGGTGGCAGCGAGCGCTCGCGCATGAGCGGCATACGCTTCGATGCGGCGAACTAAGTCCAGTCCTAGCATTTGTTCACGCGGCGTTCTCTGACGATTGACCAGCGCTAGCAGCGACGTCACCTTCTTGAGCGTCGATTCATCCGCAGCAGTTGGCTCTGCCTGGATCAACTTCGCAGCGACCTTGCGGACTGCATCCTGATCCAAGAGTGGCAAAGCTGCGGTGAAAAGCGAACTAGTCGCCGATGTTTCGTCGCTTGCTGTCAACGATTGCTCGATAAGTACCGCGGCATTATCGCGGTTGAGGGAACTGAGCACGGCGGTTTGCAAATGCTGTTCACGCGGGTTGCCGCGGCGGATTGTCGATAAGGTTTCCACGGCCCACGCGAGTGCCTCTTCGCCCTGATGAACTTCGCCGGCTGCATAAGCGACCTGTAAGCGAACTTGCAGATCAGCATCGCCGGCCAATTTCCCAACGGCAGCGCGAGTCGCGGCGGACTTTTCCAGCCGCGGCTCACTCAAACGCACCGCTTCCTTACGTACACCTGGATGTATATCTCGCAGCGAAGTAAGCAGGCTCTCTTCCGTCAGTCCATTCAACAGCTGCAACGTGGCAAGCGTCTGCACGCGAACTTGCGCCATCTGGGCGTCTTTGGCGAGCACAATTAAGGTCGGCGCCACTTCGGCAGATTTGCTCCACACCAGCATTTGCTGAGCCAAATCACGCAGTGGCCCATGGGGTGAGTTCAGCACCACCGCCAGACCGGCGGCATCGAGGTTATCGAGTCTCGTGATTGCCTTCGGCGGTTGATTCTCGCGAAACACTCGATAAATGCGCCCCTTATCGTCGCCCAGCTTTAAATCAATCTTTCGCTGCACCCCTTCGGGAATCCACTGCGGATGCTCAATCACGAAACGGTACATATCGGCGATGTAGAGAGCGCCGTCTGGTCCTGTGCTGCACATCACGGGTCGGAACCAACTGTCGGTCGAAGCGAGAAACTCGCTGTTCAGCTCGTCAGCCGCCCGCTTGCTGCGAAAAGAAAGGCCATCGGGCTCCACCATTTCGCGATGCACCAGGTTGTGCACTGGCTCACAGATAAAGCAATTGCCGTAGTACTCGTTGCCGAGCAGATTGTCGCGATAGATGAGCGGGCTGCAGGCGCTCGTGAAGCGATTGGCCCGATCGAAATCATTGAACCGAGCCAGCGTTTTGCTTTTCGGAAACACCGGCGCCGGGCCCGGTTGAGCGCTGATCTGTTTCTTGATGTCGGACGTCCCAACGTGCGGATTGCGGCGGAGGTAGTGATCGTCGAGCACATAGTGCCACATCGGATTGCTGTTGTTGCCGCCGAACCAGTTGCCATAGTCATCTCGTTCGCGTCCGAATTGCGTTTGCCCCGATTGGGCTTCCATGGCGCCGGTATCGGGATTGATCCGCAAATCGCGGCCACTCATGTTGAGCTCGTCGCCAGTGATCAATGATTTGATCCGGCCGCCGCTGTCGCCATTGCCGACGTACAACCAGCCGTCGTAACCCCAGCGAAGTCCATTCACGCGATGCTGCTGATTTCCTTCGACAAACCCGCGAAATAGCGACTTTTTCACGTCCGCCACATCATCGCCGTTCGTATCTTCGGCGTAGATGATTTCCGGCGCAGCGGTGATCAGCACACCATTGCGCCAAACCTTGATGCCCGTGGGAAACGACAGGTTATCGAGAAATGTCACGGCTTCGTCATACCGGCCGTCGCCTTCCTTATCCCGCAGCACCTTCACCCGTCCGCCGGGCTTGTTCTTGGCATCGGCTGGGCCGTGCCAATCGAGGCCGTTGGGATAGTCGCGCATTTCGACCACCCACAACCGGCCGTCAGGACCCCAATCGAAGGCGACAGGATCGACGATCAATGGCTCGGCAGCAACGAGTTCTACTTTGAAGCCAGGTTTGACCTGAATCGATTTCAGCGCGTCATCAGGAGCTAGAGGGGGCGTGACCTCAAACTTGATCTCGCGGCCTTGGAAGTTTTCCTTAATGACCTGCGCACCAGGCTGCTGAGCGCCGGCGTTCGCAGCAACCATCACGACAACGAAACAGGCGCAACGTGACAACCAGAACATGTTCGCACTCAGTTCGAAAAATGCTTGTCTGCAAACTCAAGATACGCTTGCCAATCTTGCCGAGTCATCGAATGCTTGCCCGGACGAATGAAGTATCCCAGCTCGTGGCCCACGAGCTTGCCCATTTCGGCCTTGGCATCGGCATCGATGCCCCGTTTGCCGTACAACGCATATGCTGGGGCAGCCGCTTTGAGCACTTCAAGTTGACCATCCGGATTGGCCCAGGTGTCTTCCACGGCATTGGCAAACAACACAGGCCGCGGCGCGCACAAAGCCGCGAGGCAGTTCTGGTCGAACGGCAGCCGCTGCGGCTCATCGTTGAAATTGGTGAACTCATCGCAGAACCAGTGCGGAAAAGACGTGTTGATCCGTTTCACTGATTCACCCACCGTCCCGCGACTCGGCGCCGTGCCGCCGCAGCCGGCCTGGCTGGGAATGGCGAGTGCGATCCGTTCGTCCATGGCCGCCGCGAGGAGCGCCGTCTTGCCGTTGCGCGAATGACCGACCACCGCAATCTTCTTCAAGTCGAGTTCGCGACCTTTTTCTTTCGCCACCTTTTCCAACGTATCGATCACCCGATGATAACCCCAGGCCCAACAGGCAATAGCGCCGGGATCGTCGCTGGTGAATTTCAAATCGGGCTTGATCTCGCCCGCGAGGCCGTCGCCGAAATCGGCCGTGTCGGGATCGATGTCGCCGCTATAAAAACCGGCAAAGGCATAGCCCCGTTCGATGATCAAGTCGACGTTCCACGTATCGGCCTGACTGCCGCGACCTTCCGCCGTCGCATGATCGTTCTTGGAACCGACACAGGATTTATAAACCCAGCTTTCTGGAATCTTCACTTGTTCATCAGCAACGACGGCATGGTTGCCGCAAAAATTCATGCCGATGAACACCGGCGCGGGCGCGACGCGTTCATTGGGCGTGACGAGCAGCACGTTCAAGGTGTGCCGGGACCAACCGCTCTTCGTCGATTCTTTGAGAGCGAAGCGAACGCTCAGTTCCTGTAGTGTCGCTTTGCCGCCAAGGAACTTGTCGTTCACAAACAGTTGCTTGACATCCACACCCACTGGCGCGGCGGGCAAGCGACCATACATGTAGTGTTGAAACAGTTGCTTGAGTTCCGGCCGCCGCTGACTTTCCCAGTCGCGCGTGTTATCAACCTTCTTGCCGGAAAGCATCAGCAACGGATTCGGCAACTCGGCTTGAGGCTTGAGATCGGCAAAGGGTGGAAAGCTAGATTGTGCCAACAGCGAAGGGACTACTGTTAACAGCAAGCCGATCAACGTCACTGAGCGCAACATGGAGACTCGCAACATAGTCGATTCCTGAGAAGTGTTTGGGGGCGAATGCTTGCTCCGAAGGTATCGTGTATCTGCGATGGTTGCAAATCGCCTCCCCGCTTCGAAGATCGACGAATTCTAGCGAACGCAGCAGCTTCTCCGTACAATGCCGCACTGCGAATCGTCACCTTTCCAACAGAAACCCGCGACCACATGAACTCTGTCCTCTTCGTCATCGGTCTATCGTTGTTGGCAGCCGCCCCCGCGCCTCCCAAGGTGAACGACGACCGCCTCGAGATCTCGCTGTTCGCCATCGATCCGCAGATCACTACGCCTACGGGGATTGCGGTTGACGACACGGGCGTCGTCTACGCGGTGGAAAACAACACCCACTTCCGGCCGAAGGAGTACAACCGGCCGGAACTGGATCGCATCCTGCGAATGCAAGACACCGACGGCGATGGCCGGGCCGACAAGATCGAAGAGTTTTACACTGGCCTGCGGAACACGATGAGTCTGGAGTTTGAGGTCGATGGAGCGCTCCTCGTGGCGACTCGCTCGGAGATTTTTCGCCTCCGCGACAAAGATGGCGACGGGAAGGCGGAAGAGCGCACGGATCTCATCACGCTCGAAACGAAAGGAAACTATCCGCACAACGGCCTGGCCGGATTTGCGCTCGATTTTCGCGGCAATATCTTCTTCGGCTTCGGTGAAAACCTGGGAGCTGATTACAAAATCAGCGGCGCGGACGGCAAGTTTCTTACGGGAGGCAACGAAGGTGGCAACATCTATTGCTGCAAAGCGGACGGCGGGAATCTCCGTCTGGTCGCCACTGGTTTTTGGAACCCGTTTCATGTGACGTTCGATACATTCGGCCGCTTGTTCACGGTCGACAACGATCCGGACAGCCGCCCGCCGTGCCGATTGCTGCATGTGGTCGATGGCGGCGACTACGGCTTTCGTTTTCGCAACGGCCGCAAGGGTGTCTCGCCGTTTACTGCATGGAATGGCGAACTTCCAGCCACGCTGCCAATGGTTGCGGGCACGGGGGAAGCCCCCTGTGCGGTGATGGCGTACGAGTCCGACCATCTGCCCGCTGAATACCGCGGCGAATTGCTCGTCACCAGTTGGGGTGATCACCGCTTGGAACGTTACACGCTGCAGCCACGTGGCGCTTCGTTTTCAGCGACAATGAAACCCGTCGTCACCGGCGATCAAAACTTTCGCCCCGTCGGCCTGGCCATGGCTCCGGATGGTTCGCTCTTTATGAGCGATTGGGTTGATAAGAGTTACCCGATCCACGGCAAGGGGCGCATCTGGCACCTGCGAGCGAAGAATCCGAAGAAACGTGAACCACTGAGCGATGATCCGGCGCTGGCACTTGCTCATGCACATCGGCCGTGGCGCGAAGCCGCCGCTAAGAAACTGACTCGCGCGCAAGCCATTGAAGTGGCAAGCAAAGCCAAAGATGAACGGGCCCGCTCCGCGGCTGCCAAGCAAGTTTTTGCTGCGAATCCTTATTGGGATCAGGCGTTGATCAAAACCAAGAACCGCCCCTTGATGAATGCTGCCAGCGATATCGAGATCAGTCATCTGACAGAGACGATCGCGCGGTACCAGCCGCAGCGAATTCCTTCTCTGGCACTTGTCGGTGTGTTGGCCGCGAAAGACGCGGCCGGCATGCGTTTGACGCGCGAAGAGGAACTCGAAGCTGGCAAGCATTTTGAACTCGGTTTTCCCGCCCCCAGCGACACCAAACAATTGCTCAAGACTCCCGAGCTGCTGCGCGCTTCATTGTCGTTAACCGGACTGCATTGGTTTGAAGATCTCGATCATTCCACCACGCTGCAGCAGGATCCCTGGCTGACGCAGGCTGCCTACATGGCCTTTGAACAGGAGAATCTCGATCGCCTGGTCGAACTAAGCAATTCGCCAATCGCCGTTTGGGAGGCCGCCGATATGCAACGCCGCGACGTTGCAGCAACTCGGCCCTTCGCAGCGAAAATGATTGAGTCACCGAATGCCGAAGTCCGGTTCATTGGCATTCGTTGGGCTGCCGAAGCTAAGCTCACCGAACTCGCGCCGTCCTTGGAAAAAATGCTGGAACGAGAATCCGACAATGCCCGCAATTTCGGTGCCATCCTCCTCGCGCTCGACCGTATCTCCGGCCGCACGCACGAAAACACTGGCGAATACTTCGCTGCAAAGTTTCTGATCGGTTCGTCAAAGAGCGTGCCAGCCAAAATCATGGCGCTGCGAATGGTTTCACCGAACCATGCTGATTTGTCGGCAAAGTTTTTGGCTGAACTATCGAAGCATGAAGATAGAACGCTGCAGCGCGAAGCGGTTCGCGCGCTGCGGCTGCGCGGTGGCGATGAAGCGATCGCTCGGTTGCGCGAAATCGTTGCCGACGAAAACGCAGATGAGCAGTTGCGTTGCGAAGCGGTGCTGGTTTTGTCCGCGGAGAATTCGCAGGATCAGAAGTCGTTGAATGAGCTCGCCCAGCAGCAGAAGTTCTCGCAACTGAAACACGAAGCGCAGCGATTGCTGGCGAGAGTCGAAGTCCAACAGAGACTCGATCCCAAGGATCAGGCAGCTTGGCAAAAACTGGCAGAAGGCAAAGGCGATCCCGCAGTCGGCGAACGACTGTTCTTTCACCCCAAAGTTGCCAGCTGTTTCAAGTGCCACGAATACAAAGGTCGCGGCGCGCGAATTGGACCTGATCTGTCGACGGTTGCCAAATCGATGACGCGCGAACGGCTGTTGCAATCGATTGTCGATCCCAGCCGCGAGATCGCACCGCAGTTCACGCCCTGGGTCATTCAAGCCGCCGATGGTACCGTGAAAAACGGCGTCTATGTAGGCGAAGAAGTTGACGGCCACATTCGTTATGCCGACGCGGAAGGGAAAATCTTCAAGCTGCATCTGCGCGACATTGAAGATAAGAAGGCCAGCGACAAATCAATCATGCCGGAGGGACTGGCGGCGGCGCTCACTGCCCAGGAACTCCGCGATTTGCTGGCGTTTTTGCTGCAATAGAGTACTCCTCTCGCTCCGCCGAGAGGAGCGCTGCTGGCGTCCAGCCAGCAGTGCAACCCATGCAGAACCACGCGCGGTTCCGCCGCCACGCTATCGCTGTCGGCACTTCGTCTCGACGGAGCGAGATGATCACTCTTTTCGGCAAATTAATTCCCACAGCCAACCCCTTCCGGAAATTCGGCCCCTTCGACTACGATGAATGCCGACTCGACTGGCGGCCGAGTGGTTTTCTTTCTTTCAGATTCTTAAGGGAATCGCCGTGTATTTGTCCGGCCTGCTCGCCGTCGATTCGGCCAAAGTCGAACGTGATCTTCGTTTTCTCATGGGCTGTTTCCGGGAGGTGCTCGCCGAAGCGGGCGACGCCGAATTAGCCCGGCTGCTCCCCTGGAGCGATACGCCGCACACCCCGCACGAGCCAGTTGGCCTGCATCCGCCCGTGCGCTTGGTGCAGGCGTACTCGATTGCATTTCAGCTGCTGAGCATGGTTGAGGAAAACGCGGCCGCGCAAGCGCGCCGCGGTCTCGAAACGCACGAAGGGCTCATCGCGCCACGTGCGCTGTGGAGGCAATCGCTCGATGATCTGCAAAACCGCGGCGTAACGACGGAACAGATTACTGCTGCGCTGCCGCAGATGAAAGTCGAACTCGTGTTGACGGCGCACCCGACAGAAGCCAAGCGGCAGTCGGTGCTCGAACAGCACCGCCGTTTGTACCTGCTGCTCGTCGAACTCGAAAATCAATCGCGCACGCCCTACGAACAAAAACAAACTCGCGAGCAAATCAAAACGGTCCTCGCAACCCTATGGCTGACGGGCGAAATCTATCTCCAAAAGCCCGATCTCGATTCCGAGCGTCGGAACATTTTGCACTATTTGCAAAACGTCTTTCCTGACGTGTTGCCGCTGCTCGATGTGCGACTGCGACAGGCCTGGCAGGATGCTGGATATTCTCTCGGCTTACTGGATTCCCCCTATAGTTTGCCAAAGCTGAAATTCGGCACGTGGATCGGCGGTGATCGCGACGGCCATCCGCTGGTTACCGCCGATGTCACCAGGCAAACGCTTGCCGAACTTCGCGCGGCGGCACTCAAGCATCTGCGGCATCAGATCAACGAACTGGGCCGCCGCGTGAGCATTTCCTGTTCATTGCGGCGCTCGCCGCCAGAGTTCGAAGCGATGCTGCAGCAATACGCCGAACGATTTGGCGAGGCGGGTAAAGCAGCGCTCAAGCGAAATCCGGAAGAGCCGTATCGTCAGTTTTGCAACCTCATGCAACTGCGCATGCCTGCGAATCAAAAGGGAGCCAACACCCCGCAAAGCGATTTCATCTACCAACGTTCGGCGGAAACCTTGGCCGATCTGAATACGATGTATGAGTCATTGCTGGCGATCGGCGCGCGATCCATTGCCGATCTCGTGGTCGAACCAGTGATTCGCAGCGTGCAGTCGTTTGGCTTTCATCTAGCCGTGCTCGACATTCGGCAGAACAGCCGCTTTCACGATCTGGCTGTTTCGCAGTTGCTCACCGCAGCCGGCATTGCTGATGCGGATTTTCCGGAATGGAATGAAGCGAAGCGGCTGGAGTTTCTCTGCCGAGAACTCGAATCGCCGCGGCCCTTCACGCGTCCCGATACCGATCTGGGCCCCGAGGCCGCTGCGGTGCTCGGCAGTTATCGCGTCGTCGTCGACGAGATCAAACAGCATGGCCCCGACGGCATCGGCGCACTGATCATTAGCATGACGCGCAGCCTATCAGACTTGCTGGTCGTCTATCTTTTCGCCCGCGAGGTTGGCCTCCTGAAGATGACGCCCTGCGGCTCCGTCATGCCGTTACCGGTCGTGCCACTGTTCGAAACGATCGAAGACCTGGAACGAAGCCCGAGCATTTTCGAAGCACTGATTCAGCATCCGCTGGTCCGCCGCAGTTTGGAGTATCAACGCGAGCAAAGTGGCGAGCCAGGCATGGTCCAGCAGATCATGATTGGCTACAGCGACAGCAACAAAGACGGCGGTATCCTTGCCAGTTTGTGGAATTTGTATCGCGCCCAACTGCGGCTCACGGAAACCGGCAAGAAGTTCGGCGTGCGGACACGCTTCTTTCATGGCCGCGGCGGCACAATCAGCCGCGGCGCCGGGCCGACGCATCGCTTTCTCAAGGCCTTGCCGCATGATGCGTTATCCGGCGATTTGCGGATGACCGAACAAGGTGAAACGATCGCGCAAAACTATGCGAACAAGATCACGGCCGTTTATCAACTAGAACTGCTGCTCGCCGGAACTACGCGGGCGTCGTTGCTCGACTGGTATGCGCCCGATCCGGACCATCCGCTCGAAAAGACGATGGACCGCATCGCCGCGGTCAGCCGAAAATCCTACGAAGCGCTGCTCGAATCGCCCGGCTTTTTCAGCTTCTTTCGCGAAGCCACTCCGGTCGATGTGCTCGAACACAGCCGCATCGGTTCGCGCCCCGCACGACGAACAGGCAAGCCATCGCTGGCCGACTTGCGGGCCATTCCCTGGGTTTTTAGTTGGGGACAAGCGCGATTCTTTATCAGCGGCTGGTATGGAGTGGGGACGGCTCTCGAACAGTTGCGGCTTGAGCATCCCGACGAATTCGCCGCGGTGAAGCATCACTTGCTTACCTGGGCGCCGTTGCACTACGCGATGAGCAATGCGGCCACAAGCATTGCGACGGTGGATCTCGACGTCGTTCGTGAGTATGCCAGCCTCGTGCGGGACGAAACCGTACGCAATAACGCGATGAAGTTGATCCTGTCCGAGTACGATCGGACGTTGCACGCCCTCGAAGAATTGTACGGCGGCAGCCTCGACGAACGGCGGCCAAACTGGTTTGCCATGCAACAAATGCGACGCGATGGCTTACGGACCCTGCACCGTCAGCAAATCACGCTGCTCCGCGAATGGCGAGCGGTGAGTCAAACGGGTGAAACCACGAAGGCGGAGTCGCTCCTCACGCATTTGTTGCTCACTGTGAATTCGTTGGCAGCTGGCTTGGGTTCGACCGGCTAATTCTTAAGTTATTTGCGTTTGCCCTTCGCCAGACGTTTCTTGACCGCAGGGCTGTTGAGTTCCCGCAGTGCATCCTTGCCCACCCAGCGGGCTGAGGCGTTGGTCGAGGCAGCCAGCCGCACCGCCACTGCGACTGCGGCAGCATGCAAAGCTGGCTTGTACTTGCCGATACATCGCAGCGCCCAGTTCACTCCCTTTTTCACAAAGTTGCGCTCGTCGTCCGCAACTGCTTCAATCAACTGCAGCCCTTCCATGAAGCGGGCGTCGTCGGCCTGTTTGTCATGGGCAACCAAACTGGCAAGGAGTGCAAAAGCGGCTCGTTTCACGAATTCTTCATTGCGATAGGCCCACTGCGTGACCTTGTCCCAAGCCGCAGGAGCGCGATCGAAGAGTGCGAAACAAACGGTATCGCAAATTGCCCAGCTGTCGAACTCGTTGCACCATTCGTCCATTTGGTCGGCGGTGACTTTCTCGGCCTCGCCCAAAAAGGCGGCCATCATCCGTGCTTCGTAAACATTCGTCTGCCAAAGTGCCACGGACAACTCGTGATCGTGGCCGATCTTTTTGGCGAGCTTTCGCATATCGCCCACGGCCACGCCCAGCGCGTTCTCGTTGGGTATGGCAAAGCGCGACATGCCGTCGCGAACTTTCTTCGCAGAAAGTTTCTTCAGCGCCGCGAGCACGGAATCGACATCGTGCTCGCCCTCGACTTTGGGCACTGCTTTCGCAGATCGCTTTACAGGTTTTTTCGATCTGGCAGACCTGGTCGCCGACTTGGCAGGTTTGGCTGGCATGTAATACGATCGAACGAACCAGCGAACGATTAACGCACGCGTTCAAACTTCATGCCACCGATGTTGGCGACTTCGGTCTTCAGCGGAATCGTGAAGTGATCGTTTCCTTCGAAAACCAGGATAGCAGGCTTTTGCTGCCCGGTGCTTTCGATCGCATTGATCGTCAGCACATCGCCTTCCTGGCTGACGAATTGCCACTTGCCTTGCGTCTTGTATGGAACGTTGTTCTCGACACCCGACGAATCCATGCCGCCGTCTTTCGTGAACTCGATGGCCATTTCCATTTTCGCCAGATTGTTGATTTGGTCCTGGGTTAGCGAGTTGCCAATCGTCTCCTTTTCCAGCACCACCTTGCCGTACCATTTGCCAGGCAAACGTTGGGCAGGGGGCGGAGCGCTTTGGCCGCAACCAATGGCGGACACAAGTGCAGCGCCAATCAGAAAGGCGCCGGTGCAGAAACTAACATAAGTCCATTTCGCATTTCGAAGCATGGTGATCCTCCTTGATCGACCAGGGGTAACGGAACTGTAATTGGTGCCGCTAGCAGCAACTCGCAGGCATCAACTGGCAGGCTTCACCCGCACGAACTTGATGGCCGGCTTCATTGATTGGCCGGCAAAGTTCAAGTCGCGGCTGATTTCTGCATGATCATTATCGTCCAGCAGGGTGAAGCGGACTTCATTTTCATCCGTTTTACCTGCTTCTTTCACCATCAAAATTAAAGCTTTGCCGTCCGCTTTGACAAATCGCCACGAACCTTTGACCTCGCCCCCCTGACCGGCAATCTTGGTTGACGCCGCAAAACCGCCCGTTCCTTCAAACGTGACACGAATCTCTGGCTTCAAAAACAGCATCTGCGCCGCGAGGGCTGGAGCCGACTTTTGCAGATCGTTGGAGATCGCATTGTTCGTGTCGAGCTCCCAAGTGCCAACTACCACTTGCGCAGGGCTGCAACCTGTGGCCAAGAGTGCCAGGCAGCTGACGGCAGCGAGAGCAAAGATGCGGGTTGCGGCAGTGAAACCAAACATAGGAGGTAACGTGTTCGAATTCGGGGCAATGTCAGCGAATCGTTGCGAACTGTAGCAACGTTACGAACCCGGCACAAGCGCAGGAAATAGCCTGCTAGCACCTCCACGACAACTATTTGAGCAACACGGCGCCGTGCATTTCACTGCAAGCAGTGACGATGTGATCAATGATCTGATCTGCTTCTTCACCGGTTAGCGTACGCTCTGTGGAGCGTAGCTGCACGTTGAAGAGCAGCCGCTTTTTGCCGGCGCCGTCTTTGTCGGTCGCCCGATAAGTATCCAAGTAGTTCACGGCCTGCAAGCGCTCGCCCGCAGCACCTTTGACAGACGCCGACAGCTGTGACCAGCGAACCGCTTCGTCGACAATCAAATTCAGGTCGCGAGCAATCGCCGGGTAGGCACTTTGCTGCTGATGCTGTGGAGTGAGGACGGCGATCGGCACCAGCGCGCCGAGATCGAACTCGGCGATCAGTGCATCGCGCCGCAGGCCGAACTGCTTCAAACCTGCCGGCGAAAGCTTGCCAAGGAATCCCCAACGCTGTCCGCCCATTCGCAACTCAGCCGCTTGATCGGCCACGAGCAAGGGATGCTTGAAGTCGTGAACCTGCAATTGGAGTTCGGGGTTCACACGCTGCAGCACGGTTTCCAAAACACCTTTCACCGTGAGAAAATCCTGACCGCACACGGCCGCCAAGGTCCATTGTTCATTCGGCAAGCTGTTGCCCTGCGGCAAGTAGATGCGAGCCGTTTCAAACAACTGGCTGCTGTCGTTGCCGACCGATTCGTTGAGCCGCCGCGCTTCCAGCAGGCTCGGCACAATGCTCCGCCGCAAGCGATCGGCCCCCTTCAACATCGGTTGATTGCAAACAAGTGGCGCGGCGTTTGTCCAGGGACTGAACGCACTCGACCAGGTTTCGGGCACGACGCTCGTTGTCAGCGCTTCATCGAAACCGGCGGCGGTGAAGACATTACGGACCTTTTGCAACACCCGATCCGAATCGCTCTTGTGCGAAGCAGCCATCGGCACGCCGATGTCCTCGGGGATTTTGTCGTAACCATGAATCCGCGCCGCTTCTTCGATCAGATCGATCTCGCGCGTCAAGTCGCGTCGCCAGGTCGGCGCGATCGCTGTGATCGCTGTCGCCGAAGATGCAGAAACCGCGCAGCCGAGGGCAGCCAGAATTCGTTCGACTTCCGCGGCAGGAATCTCGATGCCCAGAATTCGCTTCACCTGCGACAGCCGCAGTGTGATGGGCTGGGGCTTGGCGAATGACGCGCCCAGGTCGATCACGCCGGGCGCAAGTTCACCACCGGCGATTTGCAGGATCAATTCACAAGCCCGCAAGCTGGCCCAATCGACGCCGCCTGGATCGGTGCCCCGTTCGAAGCGATACGAAGAATCGCTGGAAAGTTTCAACCGTCGCGAAGCACCCCGCACTGCCAGCGGCGCGAACTGGGCGGATTCAATCAGCACGTCGGTAGTTGAGGCAGAGACTTCTGTATCGAGGCCACCCATCACACCCGCGAGCGCAACGGGACGTTGCGCATCCGCGATTACGCACATGTCGCTGGTGAGCGTGTAGGTCTTATGATCGATGGCGGGAAACTCTTCGTTGTTCATCGCGCGGCGAACAATGATCTGCCCCCCGGCGAGCTTTTTGAAATCGAACGCATGCAATGGCTGACCACATTCCATCAGCACATAGTTGGTCACATCAACGACATTGTTGATCGCCGGCTGGCCAATCGTGGCCAGTCGCTCAGTCAACCACGCGGGGCTCGGCCTGACCTTCACGCCGCGCAACAAGCGAGCGGAATAGCGTGGGCAAAGTTCCGGCGCGTCGATTTGAATCTTGGCCGATTTTTCGATTGACTCGCCCGCGGTCTGCGGTGCAGGCTGTGGCACCTTCAGCGGTTGTTGCAGCAAGACCGATGCTTCGCGGGCAACACCAATGTGCCCCAAGCAATCGGGACGATTGCTGGTGATTTCTAAGTCGATGCAAAAATCACCGCCGGCCGCTTGCTCCGTCGACTCATGGTTCAGCCCCGCCATCATCAAGCGGTGCGAAAGCTCCGCGTGTGAGACGCTGAGGGCGACGTATTCTTGCAACCATTTCCAACTAACTAACATTCCTAGCTCCAGCTACAAGCCCGACGCGAATGCGAGGGAGACGCGGGCACCAGTTACTCCCTCGCTTACGCATCGGGCTGGTACTTTTTTCTCAAAACTGTTCCAAAAACCGCACGTCGTTCCGATACAGCTCACGGATATCCGTGATGCCATGTCGGCGCATGCAGAGGCGTTCGAT
Source organism: uncultured Pirellulaceae bacterium (assembly GCA_964394305.1). Lineage (GTDB taxonomy): Bacteria > Planctomycetota > Planctomycetia > Pirellulales > Pirellulaceae > Anatilimnocola. The sequence goes on along the minus strand of CAYMWL010000024.1, from coordinate 25,845 downwards.
CCCCAGGCCAAAGGCAAAGCCGCAGACATCTTCCGGGTCGTAGCCAACTGCCCGCAGCACGTTCGGATCGACCACACCAGCGCCGCCGAATTCGATCCAGCGCTCCCCCCAACTCATGTCGACCTCCACGCTGGGCTCGGTGAACGGGAAGAACGACGGGCGGAACCGCACATGCACGTCGCGGCCGAGATACGTCGTCGCGAACATTCGCAACACACTCTTCAGATCGGCGAGCGTGACACTCTTATCGATCAGCAGCCCTTCCATCTGATGGAACATCGGGAAATGGGTTGCATCGGCTTCGTCAGGACGATACACCCGGCCGAGCGAAATAACCCGGACCGGAGGCTTCACCGTTTCCATCGTCCGAATCTGCACGGTGCTCGTTTGGCTGCGAAGGAGCAACTGACCGCAGGGCGACGTGGGATTCGTCGTCGTCGTGTGCGAAGTTGCCGACGTGGTCGAAGCAGGAACTGTTGCCTCGGCCACATGCAGATAAAAGTTGTCGAGCGGATTGCGCGCGGGATGCTCTGGCGGAATGTTGAGCGCTTCGAAGTTATGCCATTCGTCTTCGACCTCGGGTCCATCGGCAATCGAAAATCCAAGCCGGCCCATGATGTCTTTGAGCTCGTCGATCGTCTGTGAAATCGGATGCAAGCGGCCGATGCGGGGTCGAATTCCTGGCAGCGTGATATCGAACCGCGGAGCCGTGGGATCGACAACTTCACCCGTTCGCAACTTCTGCTGAATGTCATTGAAAGCAGCTTCCATGGCTTGCTTCACTTCGTTGAAGCGTTTGCCGGCCCCTGGCTTGTCGGGTCCCGTAACCTGGCCCAACCCCTTTTGTGCCGACTTCAGGCGGCCGCTTTTTGCGCCGAGAAACTCGATCCGCGCGGCTTCGAGCGCCTCGGGCGATTTGGCAGCTGCGAAGGCCGCCTGGGCGTCGGTCAGCAGCGCTTCAAGTTCGGTCAAATACTCAGCAAGAGCCATGTTCGTGTTGCTTCGCAGGAAAGGGAAATTTCAAGCCAGTCATCATCCTCGGCAGACGACAAAGTGACAAGGTGTGGAGGGCCCGGGTTCGGGCCGCCGCGACCGCGTACTTGAGCACAAAATCCTCGCTGCGACCTATGCATGCTGGCGCGATCGCAACAGCTTGGAGGGAGTTGCTTCTGTACAATTTGATCGCAATAGTAACGGCCTTCGTCCCCAACCGGGTAGAGTTATGTGATTGCATCTTTTCTTAACGGGCATCTGCCGGCAACACGGAGTTCAGGATGACAGCGCGAAATGCATATGACGAGGTCCTGTACGAAAGCCATCCCTTTGCACAGACGCATCCCAATCGGCTGGCTACCATCGGCAAACTATTTGGCATGTCGCCGGCGCCAATAAATAATTGCCGGGTGCTGGAATTGGGTTGCTCGAGTGGCGGTAACATCCTCCCCTTAGCCGAGCGTTATCCGAACAGTGAGTTCGTGGGCATTGATGCTTCCGCTCGGCAGATCGCAATTGGCAAAGAAACGCTGCAAACGCTCGGATTAAAAAATCTTTCGCTGCTGCACGAAGATATCCTCAAGTTTTCGCCGCACTACGGCCAATTCGACTACATCATCACGCACGGGGTGTTCTCGTGGGTGCCACGCGATGTGCAAGATGCCATTCTGCGAATCTGCCAGCAGCACCTGTCGCCGAATGGCATTGCTTATATCAGTTACAACACCAATCCGGGTTGGCGCCTGCGCGGCATGATTCGCGACATCATGACCTATCGCAGCCGCAACATCAGCAATCCGGCCGAAAAGCTCCGCGAAGCCCGGGCCTTGCTCGACTTTCTCGCCGAGTCAGTGCCGACCAAGAACAATGCCTATGGCATTCTGCTCGCCGACGAAGTGAATCACATTCGGCCCAAGCAAGACTGGTATCTCATTCACGAGTATCTCGAAGAAGTAAATGAGCCGGATTATTTCCATCAATTCATGGATCGCGCGCATGCGAATCAGTTGCAGTACCTCGGCGAAGCCGATTACAGCACGATGCTCGCCAGCAACTTTCCACCGGAAGTCGAAGCGACCCTTAAAAAACTCGGCGCCGACATCATCGAGACCGAGCAATACATGGACCTGGTGCGGAACCGACTGTTCCGACAAACGTTGCTCTGCCATAAGGATGCCGTGCTCGACCGCAGTATTCCTCCAGAACGACTCTTTGACATGTATGTTGGTTCGTCGTCAGAACCCGAAGGTGGCAAGGAGTTCGATCCGCGTAGTTGGGACCCCGTGACTTTCAAACGGCCAGGCTCGACCCTTTCGACAAAAGAGCCGCTGCTGAAAGCCGCGATGCTCGAACTCCGCGAGGCCTGGCCTCGGCCGATTCAATTTCGCGAATTGTTAGCCGCAGCCCGCGGGCGTCTGCATCCCGGGACACAGGTGATTGATGCTGAGCGAGCGGCCAACGATGCTCGCAACCTGGCCCGTCCGTTGCTCCGCTGTTACGCCACCACGCACGTCGATCTCCATGCATTTCCGCCGGAAGTGGCGAGTTCGATTCCGGAACTTCCGATGCTCTCACGGCTCGCGCGATTGCAAGCGAGCCAACCTGGTATGGCCGTCACGAACCTGCAGCACGAGGTCGTTCAACTCGGTGATTTCGAACGGCAAGTTGCGAAACTGCTTGACGGCACACGCGATCGAGCCGCCGTGATCGAAACGCTCGCCCAACTCGTCGCCGACAAAACACTGGTCGTGCACGAAAAGGGAAAGCAAGTTTCTGATCCCGATCAGGTGCGCATGATTCTGGGCAAGGTGCTGGAAGACGCGCTGCCCTCGCTAGCCCGTAAGCATCTGCTGTTGCCGGGTTAAGCCCGGCGAATGGGCCGATTCTGACCCGCTCCTTGGAAACATCCCGAACTGCAGCCACGGGGCAACCGTCTCTTCGGCACATCTCTTTGTGCCGCAACACTCTTGGCTGTAGCGCGCGTGGTTGGCAGGGTTTGTCTTGCGCGACTTAGGGATGTTACGCAAGAACAGCACGGCGCGAAGTTGCCGCGAATGAAAAGCCCGTCGAGTGTGGTTTAACCAACTCGCCTGAATGCCCGCTTACTGAATTTCCAAGGTCAGGGCATAGCAGGTGGAGGTGACGGATCTGATAGGGACGGTGGTGGACTGTTCTAAAAAATTAAAACCCAACAAGAACGCAAAAAGCCCTCGATCTTCTGACCGAGGGCTCTTATTTATTACAGGCAGATCGGCCCGCCGCAGTGGTATATGCGGCAGGCAGATGCTTGTGATTTATGACAGACTAACCGCAACCGCAACCACCGCAAACCGGGGCAGCGACGCAGCAAACTGGCTTGCAGCAGCGTTGCTTGCAGCACTTGACTTTGCAGCACTTCTGCTTGCAGCACTTCGGCTTGCAGCAGCGGCTCTTGCAGCACTTCTGCTTGCAGCACTTGTTGCAGTGATTGTCGCAACCGCAGCTAGGAGCAGCGGCGCAGGTCGGTTCAGCGGCGCAGGTCGGAGCAGCAGCGGCGCAAGTCGGGGCAGGAGCGGCACAAGTCGGAGCAGCAGCACCGCAGCTAGGAGCGGCTTCGCAGCACGAAGGAGCGCAGCACTTCGGCTTGCAGCAGCGAACTTTCTTGCACTTCACTTTGCAGCAGCTCGGTTGGCAGCAAGTAGGAGCAGCTTCGCAGCCGCAGCCACCGAGGAATTCGAACGCCGAAGCGCTCGACGCGATACAGAACATCACAGCAGCAACACACAAACCAACAATACGGCTCTTCATGGGAAAACTCCAAAAACCAAAACACAGGGAGACGGAAACGGAAACAACGGGGAACTACGTGTCGCCGGAACCGCCGGCCCCGCGATGCTCTTGGCGTTTGCGGTAGCCGTGACTCTGACGTTCAGCGACTGAACCGGTAATTGGATTACCGTTCTGAGAGTGCTATCGTCTTCCCTGCTTTCCCCGCTTGACCAATCGGCAAATTTCCAGTCATTTTCCCCAACTCCCCGGGCCACTTAAGTCGGCCTTGCCGGTTAGCACGAGTTTGCCGCGTAAACAGCCAGATTTCGCGCTGACCGCAGGTGACTCACCTTCCTATGCTGATTATCCGACCACGATTACCAGTTGCGAGCCTCCACAGCTGAGCTACTTTTAAACAGGCAGATTTCCTGGGCACCACTGCTCATGCTCGGAATTCAGCCGTCCGACCGAAGAGGCAACGTATGGCCGAAATGACCACAGGTTACTTTTCCACGCTGTGCGACGACGCCGACATGGTCGAACTCGTGGAACTGTTTGTGCAGGAAGTGCCCGACCGCCTGGCTCAATTGGAACAATGCCTCGATCAAGGCAACTGGAGCGAGCTCGCACGGTTCGCCCACCAGCTGAAAGGGGCGGGCGGCAGCTATGGCTTTCCGCAACTGACACCCGCCGCCGCGCGACTCGAGCAACTGGCGAAGCAAACCGCTCCAGTCGAGCAACTGCAATTCGCCCTCAGTGAACTAGTTTCCGTTGCCGCCCTTTTGCGGCCAGGTCTGCCTCCTGAGCTGCATTGATGCCGGCGTGCATGTTCAACATGCTCTGCCGCAGCAGTTCTGATTCGCGCCGCTGATCTGCCAATCGAGCCTGGTGCAACTCTTCTTTCTCGGCCTCCGAGATTTCGGCGGCGCTGCGCGGTTGCTTCGCCTTGAAGTTCAGGTACCAGGCCGCTGCCCGCCAATTACGCCGCGCTTCGGCCATGATCGTGAGTTCAGGTTGCAGCGTCTGCAACTCTTCCGCTTGGCGCAGTTCTTCTCCCAACGCCGGATCGCGGGTAACAGCGTTGGTGATCGACATCGGCGAGATTCCCAAATAGGCGGCCGCCTGCCGCCGCGAAAATCCGATCGAGAGCAACATGCAAAGTTGCTCGGCAAGTTCCGGTGTTACGACGGGTTTGCGACCCGGTCGCCCCAGCTTGGTTTGCGGTGGCAGGTCGAGCAGTTCTGCCGCGGAATGTTGCCGCGCGGCGCGCTGGCTTGCATACGTAACTAGCTGTTGACCACATCCGAATGCGCCCCCCGTTTCAGCCAAGTTGTCCACTTTTGAAGTCGATTGTTGGACAGAGGTTGCCAAGATTTCTCGAGAAATACACGAATCACTGTCCAACAATGGCGCCAATTGTTGGACGCCCCCCGATTGCGGCTGCGAGTTCTCGTCGACGACTTGCGCCGATTCCACGATCGTAGAATCTCGCAATTCCACAGGACGCTGCGCGAATACCCTGACACCGACCGCGACACTGGTGACTTCTACTTTCCCATTCCCCTCGGCAGTGTTCATGACATGACTCCACAACAAATGCCCCCCACTCGGCAACACGGCGTTGCCAAAACGCAGGATATTGTACATAAGTACACTACTTGCTGTCAATGTGATTTTTACGCCGAATGCTGCCGGGGCGCGCTGCTGGCGCGGCGCCCCTGGGCTGCGGAGTTTTAGCCTGACAGGCTGGGGAGGGAAATGCTTTGCAAGCACCACCGCATGCGATACCTTGCGCTTGCGTTCTGCGAAAACCAAACGTCTGCACGGAGGTCTAACCCACATGCGTTCTCAGCCTTTGCTACTTGCGTTACTCGCTTTGCCATTCGTTTTCAGCAGCCAACTAGTCGGTCAGCAAAACATCGGTTGGCGCACCGATGCGCGCGGTGATTATCCGCAGGCTGATCCGCCCACGACCTGGTCGGCACGCGAGAAGATTGTGTGGCAGACCAAAATGCCCGGCAAGAGTTGGGGCTCGCCGATTCTCGTCGGTGAACAACTCTTCGTGCCGTCCGATCCAGCCGAGTTGCTTTGCGTGCAAGCGAGTGACGGCCGGATCGTCTGGCAAAAAACAAATTCCGCCGCGGAACTGCTCGGCGAAAAAGCTGCGGCCGAACTCGAGACCAAGTGGCGCGAGCTGAACGAACAAAAAAAAACCACGCAGCAGACCTTCGACGAGCTGCGCAAATCGAAACCCGAGGCCAAGGAAGAGCATGACCGGTTGCGCGGTCAGGTCGAAGATTTTGAACGGCAATTGGATTCGTTCAGGCGCAAGAATCCGATCGCCACCGATCGCGGCAGCGGCAATTCGACGGCGACGCCCGTTAGCGACGGCAAGCATGTCTATGCCGTGTTCGGCAACGGCATCGTGGCTTGCTACACCCTTGCCGGTGAGTTGCGCTGGCGGAGGTTCATCGAGGGCTCGACGATCGGCTTTGGCCATTCGAGTTCGCCGCTGCTGGTCGATGGTAAATTGATCGTGCACTTTCAGGATCTCGTTGCCCTCGATGCTGCGACCGGCGCTGAAGCCTGGCGAACGGAGCTCGCCGCGACGCATGCCAGCCCGATCGTGTTTCGCTGGGGCGCACAGAACACGATCGTTTCGCCCGCGGGAAGTGTGCTGCGAGCCAGCGATGGCAAGGTGCTGTTCAAGGACAACGCGCTGCGCACATCAGAGTGCTCGGCCATCGCGCACAACGACATCCTGTATGTGCAGGAAGGGAAAACGAGTGCAATCCAATTGCCGCCGCCTGATCAGGCGGATGGCGCACTGGAAATCCTGTGGCAGGTAAGTGCGTCGCGCGGCCGCCGCACACCTTCACCCGTATTGCACAAAGGCCTGCTCTACGGCGCGACGACGGAAGGCATTTTGGAAGTGACCGACGTCGAGAGCGGCGAGATTGTGTTTCGCAAGCGATTGGATTTTGACGGCAACCTCTACGCGAGCGTGACTGCGGCTGGCGATTACATTTTTCTGGGCTGCACCCGCGGCACAACACTGGTGCTCAAGGCCGGCCGGGAGTTTGAACAGGTGGCGCTCAACAAGCTCGAGAACTACGGCAGCAACCCGATCTTTGCCGGCAAACGGATGTATCTTCGCGGCCAACAGCATTTATTTTGCATCGGGGAGTGAGGTCCCGCGCAGAAAGATCAACTTCACGACGCTTGGCAAAATCGACGGTAGCTAGGGCGTGGTCGAGACTTCCCAGTCTTTGGTGTTGCTGCCGCTTTCGACCTTCAGCGTCAATGTACTTTCATCGTTGTATTTTTTGGGCAACGATTCGGTGATGTAACCGCCACCGTCGCCACCAGGGCCTGGTCCCGATCCGGGCCCTTCTTTTGGCTGTGCGGGGCCATTTGCGACAGGTCGCGGGATGCGAATCTCCACGCGCGATTCGCCGATGGGCACGTCAACGGAATAGAGCCCATCTTTCAGCATCGCACCGGCCGACTGCTTGCCATCGCTGGGGAAAAACGTGATCGACGATCCCACCGCGGGAACCTGTCCGTCGACGGTTACCTTGCCACTGACGTGCCCCATTCCCTTTTCACCGCCGCAACCGACCAGAAAACCTACGAACGCGACCACCACGAAGCAGACACGCAGTTTCATCGGAGACACAAACGATTCCTTGCTGCCGGAGATGTGGACTCTTGGTGCTGGTCACTTAATTGTTAACTTCACCACCCGCCATCGTGCCAAGCGCGCTCCATTCCGTCAGACCAATATTGTTGGTGACGAAGCGGACGCTGCCATCGCACATGCTGACATTCACGCCAGCAGGATGACGACTGCGGGCGGCAGAACGTTGCGGACTGCCCAAGGCCACGGGCATCAGCGGGTCGCTGTTCGGTTGGAAAAACGAGGTACTGCTGATCAAATCGGGCGCGGTGGAGTTGGGCGTGGTCACCGTGTGGAACCGAAAGATGCCGTCGTCGTTGTGAATGTCGCCGCGCCAATCGGAATCACTATTAACGAGTGCCATTAACATTTCGCTGACGAGCGCCGTGTTCGAGGTGCCATCGGTGATGTTCTTGAGGGCCACTAAGCCTGGCTTCGAGCGACTGCCGTCCTCGTGCAGAAACGGCCCATGATTGGTTTTTGACATCGCTGCCGTACCCGTTGCCGAAACGTCATCATACAACGCATTGCCCCAGTTGATCCCATAGTTGCCCCGGGCTCGTTGATATTGCCCGACGCTTTGCATCCGCGTTCCCTTGCCATCACTGGGGCAGTAATACATTTTCAACGGCTGGCCGCAGAGACCATTTAAGGTGTTGTGAATGGTGTAAGGCGGATTGTAAAACGGGACGTTCGGGTCACCTTTGTCGGCCAGGTTGTTGGCTTCGATGTAGGGCCACACAAACAGAACCCAAGTCTTTCGCTTATTCGGATGGCTGTCGTTCGTCGCCCCGTATGGCAGCCGGAGGTGCGTGTCATGATGGTTATGAATTGCGAGGCTCCACTGCTTGATGTGGTTGATGCACTGGGTTCGGCGTGCCGATTCACGCGCGGCCTGCACGGCAGGGAGCAAAAGAGCCACCAACACGCCAATAATCGCGATGACGACCAGCAGTTCGACCAGCGTGAAAGCACGTTGCGACTTCAGGCTATGAAAACGGTATGCGTTCGAACGAAACATCGCGGCCCTCGCGAAGGGAGAGAAGAAGGGCAACCAGCAGGTACCGCTGATCTTAACCCGCCGCTGCCAGCATTTCAAACCCAACTGAATGGGGGCGAATATCAAGCCGAGTGAGAGAGTTGGCGAACCAAATCATTGACACAATTAACAAAAAAAGGCCTGATTCGCAGTTGGCTGCGAACCAAGCCTTGGTTACTTCGAATGTTCAACGATTTTCAATGGCGCTGGCAAAGGGCTAACCGCCTGCTGAGTCGCGGTTCACTTACTCGGTGTACAGCGTCGCGTCGTCAATCCACACGTTGCCACTGGCAGCATGATACAACCAGCCGCCGTTGCTCGACGAAACATCGCCGGCCGTCGGCGGGTTATTGGTGACAGCCTTCACGGCCTGGCTTCCGGTGATCGGGTTGGCTGGAATTTCTCGTAGATAGGGACCATACGGGAACGCAGCGCCAGTGCCGGCGGTGCCAGCCTTGTTGGTCGACTGAGTGAGTTCAATCAACGTAGCGCCCGGCTTGAGGCCTTCGTGATTGCTCTTGTAGGTTTCGATTTGGCCGCGGAGAGTCGACAGATTGAACACTGCCGTTCCCTTCTTGGCATCGGTGGCCGAGTCGGTGAACTGCGGAATGATGGTGGCGGCCAGGATGGCCATGATCACGACCACGATCAAGATCTCAACCAGGGTGAACGCTGAACGAAGTTTGCTTTTCATGGGAATCTCGCGAAGGGAAATGTGTTGAACGGTAACCAGTGTTTGCAACCGCCTGTCTCATCTCGTCTGCACGTGTTACCTCAGCAGGAGAGGGGATGTGCAAGTCGGCTTGAGTCAGCTGAGCGAATCAATGTTCGGAGGCAATGCGAACCGCGGTGTGTCGCGAATTGCTCCTGCAAGTAATTAGGTTGCAGGCACGCGCCGGTCAAAAAAATTCCCTGAAGAAGCCTTAAGGAGGGGTGCTTGTTGGCGCATTCGCTAAAAATGGAATGCAAAAGGCGGATTGAAGAATGCAGGATGCAGAACAAGAAAAGCGATGGAGCGCGGAGTTCAGAATGCATTTTCCGTTCTGCGCTCTGCGTTCCGACTTCTGCGATTAAAACAGCGGCCGTAACCGACCGATCGTCGGCGTGGGCAGATCGGGCGCTGGCATCGGCTTGCCGTAGTAATATCCCTGGCCCAGCTCAAAGCCCATTTCGCAACAGCAGCGGTGTTCGGCTTCGGATTCGACCCCTTCAGCCAGCGACGCGCTGCCGAGTTCGCGAACCATCTGCACGAGTTTCGCCACCATTTGCTGATGCCGTGGCGGAGAGAGATGAATGTCGCGGATCAACTGCATGTCGAATTTCACGACATCGGGGCTGACTTCCGCGAGCTCGACGAGCCGCGATTGGCCGACGCCGAAGTCGTCGTATGCGAGCTTGATCCCCAGTTCATGCAGGCGGCGTTTCAATTCCTTCATCGAAGCCAGGTCTGTCGCCGAAGCTTCGTGCACTTCGAGCGTGATGGCTTGATGGGGAAATGTCTGCCGGAGATGGACGAGTGATTCGAACAACCCTGCCGTCACGATTTCGGCCGGATGGGTATTTAAATAGAGGCTGAGCGACGTATCAGCCTGCGGCGCACATTCGAGGCCGGCGACTCGCAACATGGTGCTGAGTTCGGCCTCGAGATCGAGTTGCGAAGCGGCGAGAAACATGTCCCGCGGCGTCTTCAAGCCGAACAAGTTGCTGCGGCCCAGGACTTCGTAGCCGGTGACTTTACCGCTGCGAATATCGAGAATGGGTTGAAAGTGCGGCACGACCGCGCGATCGGTCATCAACTTATCGAATTGGATGAGCGACAGCGCCCGCTCGGATGCTCCGGAAGGATCGCAGAGCGTCGAACTCGTGCCTTGCGGCACTTTCATGCCGACGCGGAAGGGAACGTCGGCAAATTGAATCAAATCGCCGTCGCTCAGCGTTTCCACGCCGTGCACTTGCTTGCCGTTGACGAACGTGCCGTTCGTGCTGCCAGCGTCGCGAATCTGTAAGTAGCCCTCTTCGATCAAGATTTCCGCATGCACGCCCGAGACAGTTGCATAAGACAATGACAGCGGCAGGCCATGCCGGCGACCAATTTGAAACGGCACCGCAGTGACGTCAATACTTTCGACCTTCCCCATGACGCTAAGGCGCCCGGTCAAGTACCAAGTCACTTTCATCGTATGAGGGGCAACAGCTTTCATCATCTTCCGTCACTTAATGGATTGACGACTCGTGGGGATCAAGTCCACCCAGTCCGATCAATTCCGGTTTGTCAGTCAGCGGCCTGGCGGCACGCAAGCGCGGCATGCTCCAGTCATCGAAACCTAGCTCAAGGATTGTCCGTGTGCCGAGAAAACAGCCACCTAAACGGCTGGCAGCATTCGTAATCCTTAAAGCCCTCCCAACCATTGCAGTCGCTTGCAAGCAAACGGCAAACGTATTCGTTAAGGGAGTGCTAGCTGGACAGCTTTGCCCTGTAAATCAACTTCACCTAGTCCCCCTATCTCAAGCTGTCTTCCCAGACTGACGATGAATTCTCAAGACCGACCGCTGCGCTGGCGGACTTTTCGTATTGCCGCGCAGTTTAACGGCCCATTTCTGCCCGCCTTAGGAATGCCAGCGAGTTAAGGACGTGCAGTACAGGCCCCGAGTCGTCCCGGAGTGGTCCTCCAGGCGAGCGTTTCGCCGACCAGAAAACAGCGTTTCCCCAGGTACAGCCACAGTGAGACAAGGAGATCGGACAATGAAAGCCCTCATGGGTCTACCGTTGGTAGCGGTTCTGCTGACCGTTATCTCGGTGAACACCAGCTCCGCCGCCTGCTGCGGCGCAGTCAGCTACAAGCACGTAGGCTGCTGCGACCCAGTTGGTTATGAGCCCTGCAAACAGCAGTGCCACACGGTGATGAAAACCGTGCGTGAGACCGTGTACGAACAACAACAGTACACGTGCTACAAGAACGTCTATGAGACGGTCTACGACGAAAAAACGATTGATTGCGTGAAGTACGTCAACGAGACGCACTACCGCAACTGCGAATACACGGTTTGCAAGCCCGTGTATACCACGCACTACAAAACTTGCTGCTACACCGTCTGCAAGCCTGTGTATCAAACGCACCAGAAGACGGTGTGCTACACGGTCTGCAAGCCGGTCTACGAGACCAAGTATCGCACGGTGTGCTACACCGTTTGCAAACCTGTCTATACGACTCACCAGAAGGAGATCTGCTACACGGTGTGCAAGCCGGTGTACACGACTCACCAGAAGGAGATTTGCTATACGGTCTGCAAGCCGGTTTATACGACTCACCAGAAAGAAATCTGCTACACCGTGTGCAAGCCTGTGTACGAAACCCGTACCAAGGAATATTGCTACACCGTGTGCAAGCCTGTCTATACGACTCACCAGAAGGAAGTCTGCTACACGGTGTGCAAGCCTGTGTACGAAACCAAGACTCGTACCTACTGCGTGAACGTGTGCAAGCCCGTGTATGAAACCTGCCATCGCGAATGCTGCGAAGTCATTTGCAAGCCGGTTCACTACACCAAGACCGTGCAAGTCTGCGGCGGCCATTGGGACACGAAAGTGACCGAATGCCCCGGCCCGGTCATCACCAAGTGCGTGCAAGAACCTGGCTGCTGGACTTGGGACCCTTGCTGCTGCCGTTGCGTTTATTGCCCCGGCGAATGCAAGCAAGTTCAAGTTCAATGCCCGCCGCGGAAGATCTGCACGAAAGTGTGGGTGCCGACCGTGGAAGAAAAGACGATCAACTGCTGCCGTTACGAGCGGGAAGTCGTCAAGAAGATGATTCCTTACACCGTGTGCAAGTATGTGAACGAACAGCAGACCAAGACCTGCACGTACACCTGCTGCCACATGGTTCAGGAACACAAGACCAAGCTGGTGAACTACACCACCTGCTGCATGGTTCCTGAAGTCATCCGCAAGACCTGCACCTACCAGGTGTGCACGATGGTTCCTGAAAAGCGGACCAAGATCGTGAATTACACGACCTGCTGCATGGTTCCTGAGAAGAAGTCGAAGATTGTTACCTACACCACTTGCTGCATGGTTCCAGAAAAGCGGACGAAAATCGTCAACTACACTTGCTGCCACATGGTTCGCGAGCAGAAGACGAAGCAGATCGCTTACCAATGCTGCCACATGGTGCCGGAACAACGGACCAAGATCGTGACCTATCGCACCTGCCACATGACACAAGAACAGCACACCAAGCAAGTGCCGTACACTGTGTGCAACATGGTGGAAACCAAGTGCGTGAAGCAAGTTCCTTACTGCGTCTGCAAGCCGGTGCACTACACGCAAACCGTGAAGTGCCCTCGCTGCGTGTGCAAGCAAGTCCCCTACACGGTGACTCGCTGCGTGCCGAAGTGCGTTTGCAAGCAAGTGCCGGTGCAGGTCTGCTGCCCCACGCCTTGCTGCGATCCGTGCTGCGGTGGCCGCCGCGGTTGCGGTTGCAACTAACTCGCACTGTGGAAGAAGTTCGCTGGTAGAAATTGACTGATCTGGTCGAAACGCTGCGGCGGTCCATTCCTCGGAATGGGCCGTCGCTTTTTTGTTTCTTGCGAACGCATACTGTTTCGCAGCGGGCTGATTCAATTCCCCGCGACGCAACCCAGTTTTTAAACGCTAGATCTACTTGATCTCTAGCACCTTCCCAGCACCATCCAGATACACCTCGATATCGCGTTGATTCGAACCGGCGGGAACCAACACTTTCGTGGCGACCCGAGCTTTGTTGGGTTGTTCATCAGCGATATACAACCCCTCGATTATTGTCAACTTGTCCGTAACCTTTTCAGGCAATCCCATGACTCGCGCAACCATTTCTCTTGCGTGAGCCTCCGTTAATTCCCCTGGCTTGCCAATAATTTGCAAATCAGATTCCACGGGACTATTCGAAACGCCAACAAGCTTATTGCCGGCATAGTAATACACCAATTGCTTGCCGAAGATCGGCAGCGACTTATCGTCGACCTTGATATTCTGAGTGAACCTCTCAGTCTGACCAGCCACCGAGCTAGTCTCAGCCGGCACTTTCGTCAACGTAACCTCCTTGTTGCTGACAAACTGCTGCCAACGGCTGATCCGCTGTTCCGCGTCAGCTGCCGTCGTCATCGTTCCCAGATCCGCACTAATCTCGGTTACGCGTTCGATGATTTTGCCAGTTGAATCAAACTGCACCGTAATCTTGTTGTCGCTATCGGAATTCACTAAACCTTGCACCAGCGGGAGATCAGGCATCGCTGCCATCATCGATTTGTCAATGATCTTCGTACGGCCAGATCCGGCAATGCGTTTCAATAGAATCGATGAATCGTATTCCGCCGCATGCAACAAATGATTTGGAACCTGATCAAGCTTCACTTTGTCGGCAGCATTCAATCCTTTGACGCCTTGATTCTTCAGCGTCGCAGCGATGCCTTTCACAAAACGAACCGATTCGCTTTGTTCTGCGGTCAAAGCTGGTGGGGCAGGCGCAGCAAAAGAAGCGGGCGCGGCGAGCGGTGTCGCAGGAATTACCACTTGGGCTTTCATCATGTCCATTGGCGCGGAACTGATTCCCTTTAATGCCAGTCCAGTCTTGCTTCCGCTATAGGCCCGCGATCCCTTTTTAAGCGTCGGATCATCATCGAAATCGCCACTCTTAAAGAGGTCGCTCGCATCTCCGCGATTGCTGGCGCCGGGTATTTCCAGCTGATTCGCGCCGTCGGATTGAATCAAAGCGACTAACTGATGAGACGGTTCGAAACTTCCCGCTGTGACGACATTCGGCGAATCGTTTTGCCCTTGGTCTTCAGGGGCAAAGGGCCAATTGGGACTCTCAGCACCCATCCGTTCATCGATATGCCAAATAGCGAGTCCTTCGCCGTGCAGGAATTCGTCCCAGCCTTTTTTCCGGCGATATTCCACAAGGAAGTACTCCAGATTGCTAGTTCCGGGAACGACAAATTTGTAAACTCGATTCTTCACATCCACTGGTTCAAACGAGTGACTAGCCACACTCAATAGAGGCTTTACATCGGCCCAGCCGAGATATTGCTTGCACCATGGCGACATGTGCGATGGCCGGTCTGCATGCAAGTTGTCTCCTCCGTAACTGCCGCTGCCCATCAGACACCAGCAACCGACGCATTCGGCTTTTGGTTCGGTGCGATCATAGAGATCTGGCAGACCCAAGGCATGACCATACTCATGACAAAAGACACCAATTTCGATGATCTTCGGGGCCGTCGGAGTTGAACTACAAGACAGTCCAGGCTGGATGGTGTAATCCTCAATCAGAATCTTTGCACCAGGAATCGGTTGATTTGTTTCAGGGTCGACCCGATTGCTCTTGTCAGCGGTTTCGAATGGGGCTGAGTGGCCAAGTCCTTCGCTGTAGTGCCATGAATGCGACCAAATATTCTGCAGGTTTCCGGCCTTCTCGCATTCCCCACCAACTTCAGGATGGATGATGAACAAGGTGTCGACTTTCCCATCGTCATCGCCAGAATTTGGCACACCGTCCGGGCCATCATTATCAAACTGACCAAAATCAATGTCGCCGTCTGCCGTGGTGAACGCAGTTTTCAACAAGCCGCCGAAATGTGCGCCGCCTAAGCCATTGTTGCCGCCTTCGTAGTCAGTGTCCTTGTCGGGAAGTTTGTACGGACCAATCACCCGACCATCGATGTTAAAAATCTTATTGGAAATGTCTCGATAATAAGTCTTCATGCTCCATTTATCAGCTCCCTCGGCGAAGAGCAGAGTTTGATACTGAGCTGCAGGGAAAAGAGCGGCCTTATTACTAAACTCGACGCAAATCACTGGAATTAAACGAGGCTTATCCTGGGGAGCCTTCAGACTACGAGTTTCACCGGGAGCCAGCGGAATACCAGCCAGACGGCGGGCGCGCATCGCTTTAACCGTCCGCGTGTATCCAGCGGATGGAATGAATTCTTTATGCTCGCCGTGCACTGCGCCAGGCGGTGCAGTGAATGATGAAGTTGCCAATAGCAGAAAAAACGCCAATGCTTGAAGTAGACACCTTGCCATGCTTGACTCTCCATGCAATTAGGCCAAAAGAATTTGCACGATGACAGTAGCCTAGTCAGCCAAAGAAGTTGCAATGTAGCATGTCGAGATGCAGAAGCAAGCATCTCGCTTTCGCTGGCAATTGCTAGCGAAAGTGATTGTTAAAGAGAGACGCTATCGAAGAGATTTTGCACTAATGCCTGTCACTGCATCTGGTGCAAGGGCAAATGGCGCCGCACCTCGCCGAGCTCAATCGCGGCAAACTTCGCTCACAGCTCCTCACGAACAACGCGGAACCCCAAATTCAAATACCGCGTCTTGGGCACGTTCCAATTGCGGAATGACGAACGGACATACAGCGGATAGGTATGAAACGCGCCGCCGCGGCGAACGTAAATCCGCCCTTCGGCAGGTCCCTGCGGATCATCGACGGGCGATTTGCTGTAGTAATTTTCGTCGTAGAAATCCTGGCACCATTCCCACACGTTGCCGTGCATGTCGTACAGACCAAACGCGTTGGGTGCAAAACTGCCGACCGGCGCGGGTGTGAAATGGCCATCGCTGGCCTTGAGCGCGTGCTGTTTGTAGTCGTTGAATTCTTTCAACCCTTGTTCTACGCCCGAAGCATCGGCGATGTTGCCACTCTTGGCTACTGACTCCGGATCATCGCCGCTCGAATAACGTGTCTTGGTGCCAGCGCGGCAACTATATTCCCACTCTGCCTCGGTCGGCAGCCGATATTTCTTCCCTTCCTTTTTACTCAGCCATTCACAAAAAGCCTTGGCGTCGTTCCAAGTGACGTTCACCACGGGATGATTGTCGGTCAGTTCGTAGCCGGTTTTCTGCCAGTTGTATTCCGGCTTGCGGCCTTCGAATTTCCCGGTTTCCGCATTGATTCCCCAGCCGCCGGTGCCATCACTTTCTGCTTGCGACTTGTAGCCCGAATCTTTGCAGAACTCACGAAATTGCCCCACTGTCACTTCAAACACGCCGAAGCGAAACGGCTTGGTGATGCGTACTTTGTGTTGCGGCCATTCGTCGGTGTCGAGAATCTTCTTTTCGAGTTTTGCTTTGTAATTCAAGCCCGGATAGTTGGCTTCGATTTGATCGAGCGACTCGTGGCTCCCCATCAGGAATTCGCCGGCGGGAATGAGCGCGAGCTTCATGCCGATCGAGTTCGTGGCCACATCCACCTTGGGTGGATCCGCTGCCTCGATCGGGTAGCAACCAAACGAGATGAGCAAAATCAGCGCGCACGAGCAACGAGGCATGTACATGAGAGGGATTCCGCCAGAAAGAAATGCAGGGAGCCGCAGAAGGGCGAACAGCAGAAATCGCCGTCTAGAGTTCACCAACGAAATTCGGGGACTAGGATTCGAACCTAGACAAGCAGAACCAAAATCTGCTGTGCTACCATTACACCATCCCCGAATAGGTCACTGCCGAAGCGTAGACCATGTCGGCATTTTAGTGATTTAACGCGATTCGGCAACGGGACTTGGAGCCGGGGTCGTGACTAATTTCGGGCGAGTGAATTCTCGTCATGGCCAAAACGGGGCGGCCCGAAATTTGTCCCGACCGTGCAGCCTCATTCCTTCGGAACTTTGCTCACCACATTAAACGACAGCTGCTCCAATTCAATGGCCAGATCCACCCCCACCGTGTGAATGTGCTTCGGCAAAGCCAGCGTCACCGGGGCAAAATTGAGAATCCCTTCGATGCCCGCCGTAACCAAGGAATCGGCCACTCGCTGAGCAACGACTGCAGGAACGGCGATAATCGCCATGCGGATCTTTTTATCCTGAATAATTTGGCTTGCATTATCGAGATGAAAGACCTCCACACCTTCGATATGCGTGCCGATTTTTTCCGGATCCGTATCAAAGCCGGCGACAATCTCGAAACCTTGCTGATGAAATCCCCGGTAACCGATCAACGCGCGGCCCAGGTTACCCATGCCGACGATCGCCAGGTTCCACGATTGGTTGGTCCCCAGGATTTTTTTGATCGCCGTAATCAGCTCTGCACAGCGGTAACCAATGCCCGGATAACCAAACTGGCCGAAATAGGCCAGATCCTTCCGGACTTGGGCGTCGGTGAAGCCCAACAGTCTGCCGAGCTGAGTGGAGCTCGTAGTTTCGTGCCCATCGCGGACCAGATGCTGCAATTCGCGCAAATAGAGGCTCAAGCGGCTGACCACGGCCTGCGGAACTTGCGGTTCAGCATTTTCCTCGGTGGTCTTCTTTCCGTCCGTCATGCACCCGTTCCAAGCCATTCGACGCCATAAGTACGATCGCCGGTTTACTGTAAACGGATTGAGGTTAAGGAACAAGAATGGCAGGGAAAGCAGCAGGGCAACTCACTGTTTCACAATCCGCAGTAGTTTAAGTAGATCTCGGGGTCGGGTGGCGAAGTCGCGAAGGGCGGGGAGAATCTCTTTAATGCCGGTGGCTCGCATGAGCGTGAGTCCGACATTGCGTAATGCCGCCAGATTTTGCGGGCAGTGCTCGGCTTTGGCCCGGCAGGCGTCTTCGCCCAGACTGACGTCACGAATCCAGTGCAGCCGGTTTTCGATGCCCCAGTGGCCGCGGTTGAGAGCCAGTAAATCGGCGGCGGTCGCTCGTTCAGCCGAGAGGCTGGTGATGGCGTAGGCGATTTCTGTCGTTACGCGTTCCTTCTCTTTGGTGACGCGTTCGATGCGGCAGACCTGAGCGAGGCCCGGCCAGTCAAAGAATTTCGCCAAGCGCGAACTGGCTTGTAGGTGCCGCTTCGTGAGGCGGCCGTGGCCTTTATCTTGCGTGCGATGTTCGGTGAGCTGCTCCTGTCGCTCACGTTCACTATAGGGGGGAAAATCCCGGTTGAAATTCGGCTTCGATGGCCGCCTTCAACTCGGGTTGGTTGTCTTTCACGGCGATCAGATAGTCGCCGCCATCGTCGACGATTTGCTGACACAGGTCACGCTGGCAGAACATCGCATCGGCGGTGATGACGCGGCCCCGCAGCACGATCTGCTTGAGCAGTTTCAGAGCGGCTTTGTGCTCATTCGTGTCGGACGGCATGGCGAGTTGCCGCAACACACCGCCAGTCTGCTGATCGAAGAGCGATAGCAGGTGAATGCTCCGCGCATGCTTGTCGAGCGTGCCACAGAGCGATTTGCCGTCGAGCGCCACACCCTCCAGCGGGCCATTCGGCACAGGATCGGGAACGAGATCCTTCACCCACCGTGCGACGGCCGTTTCGAGAGCTTCAGCGGGCAAACGCCTGAGCAGTTTGCGATACATGTTGGCACAGGGCGGTTTGCGAATGAAACCCAAGGCGTGCCAAATCGTTCGATCTTGATTGCGGACCCATTGTGCGATCGCCTCGCAGCCTCGGGCACCGGTGAGAATTCCACAAACAGTCGCAGCCAGCGTGGCCGCTAACGGATGGCGCAGTCCCTGGCGCCCGCGAGGATCAGGAATGCCTGCCAGCAACGCCGGCAAACTCCCAGCAACGGGTGCAGTCACAGAAAATCTCCATAATCAACGGCAAAGGGCACTCCATTAGGCCCTGATTATGACTCTACGCCTGAAGTCAGCAATAAGTTCAAACAGTGCGGGACCGTGGGGAAAGCAGCAGCCCCGCCTTGCCTGGTAAATGCGCAGCGTAAATTCCCAGCCGCAAACCTAGCCAAGCCAATCGCTGGCTGTTAGCTTCTCTCCAACTCCGCCTGCATTGAGGAACAGAACTTGGACGAATGCCAACCCAGCAAAAAAAACGAGAAGCAGCCGACCTGGAAGTGGTCGCCGCTCCATTGGCCGCTGCCGCTGCGCGTGGTATTGGGCGTGATCGTCGGCGCTTTGATAGGCTACTTCTGCTCCGACCGATTGGAAAACGGCAACCTGCAGCCGCGGAGCATCGTCTTAGGTTGGACGACCGCGCATCTAGGTGAAATCGCCAAGCTCTATATCCAGTTACTCACCGCGCTCGCAACGCCACTGATCTTCTTTGCCGTCGTCGACGCGTTTATCCGCACGCACATCAGTGGCCGGCAGGGGCTGAAGATGTTTGCCATCTGCCTCGTGAACATTGCCTTCGCGTTTGCGATCGGCTTGCTCATTCTGAATGTCTTTCGCCCCGGCGAGGCTTGGCGAAACGATTTTACGACTCATTTGCAACAACGCGAAGCAACCGTCGCGGCGCCGCCCGCTGGCAAACCGCCCGTCAACGCGGAAGACGCGAAACAGGCCTCCCTCTCACCGCTGGAGATCTTTAAGTCCTACGTGCCGAAGAGTGTGTTGCAACCTTTCGTCGAAAACATGGTGCTGACAGTCGCCGTGTTCGGCATCCTGGTCGGCGCCGCGCTCCGGTCGTTGAAAGCAGCTGCCGATGAGGAATTGCACCCGTCGCTGGTCACATTCGAACAGCTGATCATGGCCATCTACCAGCTCATCATCAAAATACTGATGTGGCTGATCGAGATCGCTCCCTTTGCCATCTGTTTTGCCGTCGCTGGCGTCGTCGGTTCGACAGGCCTGCAGACATTCAAACTTGTGGGAGTGTTCTTCCTGACCACCACCGTCGCGCTGAGCATTCATGCGTTTCTGTACTATCCACTGACCGCCTGGCTGATCGGCGGCAAGAATCCCGGGCGTTATTTCAGCGAAGGCATCGGCGCCATCCTGACCGGCTTCTCGCTCAATAGCAGCCTGGCAACGGCGCCTCTCACGTTGCAGGCGCTCGAACGTTTGCAGGTCAGCGATTCGTCGGCGCGATTGAGCGCGTGCGTCGGAACAAATTTCAACAACGACGGCATCACGCTCTATGAAGCGATGACCGCGCTCTTCATCGCCCAGGCCGCGGGGATGGACCTCTCGATCGCTCAGCAGATAACGATCCTGCTCGCAGCCCTCGCCGGCAGCATGGGAATCGCAGGCATTCCGAACTCGGGCCTCATCATTCTCACACTCGTGCTGAAAGCAGCGAAGCTGCCTGATGACGTCGTGAATTACGCGCTGCCGATTGTTTACAGCATCGATTTCATCATCGCGAGGCTTCGTTCGGCAGTGAACGTGATGGGCGATCTGCAGGTCGCCATTCTGCTCGATGCCGGCGAGCAGCGGGTGGAATCCCCCTGATAGTGCCTGACGGCGGTTGCGATTTCCCGCTAATCGGAAAATATATTCTTTTTCACCCCATCATTAGCGCGCTAATCGATAAGATTCAATGCTCAAGGCAGCGCACCCTCCACTTGTCACCGCGCGCTGCCCTGGAACAGAATTGAGGGCGAGATGCATGCACCGGCGCAGAGGCGGAATGGGTTTACGTTGGTTGAGCTGTTGGTGGTGATTGCCATCATCGGCGTCTTGGTGGCATTACTTCTTCCGGCAGTTCAAGCCGCCCGCGAAGCTGCCCGCCGCATGCAATGCAGCAATAATGTCAAGCAACTGGTGCTCGCTTCGCACAATTTGCACGACACATACAACGTCTTTCAGCCCGCCGGCGCTGCCGGCAACGGCTGGAACGGACGCGTGGTGCGCGACGGCCCGTTCAAGGGATTGGCTGGTTCGTGGTTCTTCCATATCCTGCCGTATATCGAGCAAAGCAATCTCCACACCGGCGCCGTCGCAGCGGGCGGCGGCATGGACAGCAACGTCAATGGCAAGCTCGTTTACAACCACGTGCTGAAGTCGTTCCGCTGCCCTTCGGACAGAAGTCCCGGTTTAACGCGCGGTTTTGGCAATCCAGCCGGCCCCGATGCGACACACGCGGTGAGTAACTACGGCGCAAACTTTTTGGCCTTCGGCGACCCCGCGGCAGGGACACAGGAAGGCGCCTCGAAGATGGCGTCGTTCACCGATGGGACGTCGAATCAGGTTTTCATCGGCGAACGTTATGGCTGGTACGGTGGAGGCACGGCCTTGTCGTGCTTGTGGGCGAATTCCGAGAACCGCTGGAGTCCTCAAATTTGCCGTGCGTTGGGATCCAGCAACACCAAGACTGCTGGTTACGCGCCATGCCCGAAGTTTCAAGTGAGTGTGCATTACACCGTCGCTAACGACTCGACATCCGGCGGCCAGTCGTCACATCCAGGCGTAATGAATGTCGGTATGGGTGATGGCAGCGTTCGCGGGATCACGGGAAATATCAACGGCACGACCTGGTCGTACATTTGTGATCCCCAAGATGGCAACGTGGCCGGTGATTTTTAAGCTGGCGATTGCTATTCGAACGAGACATCGTTGACATTTCTCTTTCAATGATAAGCATCATGTCCAAATCATATTTCTTTTTGGCTGCATTGATCCTTAGCGCCGGTTTCTTGGGATGCAGCAAAGGCGTCCCTTCGGCGGTGTCGGGGAAAGTGCTGCTCGACGGCCAGCCGCTGGCCGGTGCCTCAGTGCAGTTAATTCCCAGTGGTAATGACACACTGGGCATGCACTCGCAAACGACCGATTCCAGTGGCAGTTTCCGATTTGCCGAAGCGGGGAGTTCGAATAATCCAATCCAACCCGGCAGCTATGTGGTGCTGGTGAGCAAAACAGAATTGCCGCCTGATGCGGCGTCGATGCCCGGCGGCGGCATGGGAGCAACCCGTGAACTCGTCTCCACGATCTATCAGGACCGTACGCGCAGCCCATTAAAAGTGGAGATCACCAGCGCTAACACGGAATTGCCGGCATTGGAACTAAAGAGCGACGCCAAGTAGTTGGCTGCGTTTAATTCGACGTCAACTACTTCTTATTGTTATTCTTTTTCTTCTGCTGCTGTTGTTGCCGTTCGCGAGCGTCTTCGCGGCGTTCTTCGGCAATTTCGCTTTGCACTTTGCTTTGCGCGGCAGCCACGGCGCGTTGCTTGGCAACCAGTTTGGCGGCAGCAGCTTCGGCCTGATTCTCGGCTTTTTCTAGTTCCCGCTTGGCCGCCAAATAGCGTTGATCTTTGAGCAGCACGTCATCGGCGGCCGCGAGCGCCTCGCGCAGCCGCGATTCTGCTTTGGTAAGTGCCTCTTTTGCACGCACAGCCGCCGGCGATTTTTCGAACGCAGCGGCTTCGAGTTTTCGTAGCCCAGCTTCAGCATCGGCAACTTGCCTGGCCGCTGCCGCACGATCGACTGCGGAGCTAAGATTAGCTCGCAATTGATCACGCTGCTTCATTGCAGCGATGTATTCGGGCGTCTGATGAACGCCCGCGAGCAACGGCGTGACCAGCGGCTCCAGGGCCTTCTTGGCCTGATCGACCCGCTCATGGGCCTTTTTAACTTCGCTCGAATTCTCGGCTTGATCTTCGATCTTCCGCCGCAAGGCAATCAATTCGCCGCGAACCTTGGTCACGTGTTGCTTGGCCTCTTGGGCATCCTTGTTGGCGTCGGTGGCCTCTTTCTGAGCCGCGGTCAACTTTTCCTGAGCAGCGCGGATCTCGGCTTCGTCGTTTTTCTTATTCTGATTCTGCTTGTTTTTGTCCTGGGCAATTGCCAACGAGCCCCATACTGTCAATAAAACGGCCCCAAATATGATCGCACGCATGGAAAAGCTCCGCCTTGGATTGTCCAAACCGCTCCAACTGCTTTGTTAAGATGCGTATCCTTCATGAATTATTGCGGACAAGCAGCCAGTTTTGAAGAGTATGTGAATTCCGCGTCTCGCGGCTTGTTCGGCGTGGCTTGCGTGGCCGCGCTCGCGCGGAGAAACTCGAACTCCGGTCGCTAAGGCAGCAGCGAGTCGATTTCGCAGTACACATTGAATGCTGGCACACGACTCGTTACTGCCTGAAAGGTTCGAACGAATGGGTTACAATCGACGTTGTCGCGACGACCGGCCGATCACCCTAAAAATTGCTGCGAGGCCCACCGATGTCCGTCCCAATTTACTACGGCTACTGCGAAAGTCCGCTGGGTGATTTAACGCTGCGAAGTAACGGTACCTTACTCACCGGATTGTTCCTGCCCGATCACAAGGGCTGGCCAGGACCGGCAGCGAACTACCAACGTTCAGACTTTTTACTCACACCGGTGCGCGAGCAACTCGCGGAGTACTTTGCCGGTCAGCGGCGGCAGTTTGATGTGCCGCTCCAGTTAGCAGGAACTCCGTTTCAGCTGCTTGTTTGGCGCGAGCTCGTGAAAATTCCTTTTGGCACGACCATCACTTACGTGGAACTTGCCCAGCGAGTCGGGCAGCCCTCAGCCTCGCGGGCCGTCGGCAACGCCAACGGCCGAAATCCGATTTCGATCATCGTGCCATGTCATCGTGTGATCGGTGCGAACGGAAAATTGACGGGTTATGCCGGAGGCGTGGCCAAGAAGCAATGGCTGCTTGATCAAGAAGCGAACGCTTCGTTGCAATTGGCCTGATCCCCATGGGCACTGCGGTTGGCCTTCTTCTCCGGGACGAATGCGATGTTGCGAAGCCTCTTCCTGTGTTGTGGCGGGATCATCGTGGTGGCTGTTTGGTGTTGCTGGCTGCCGACCGCTTACGCTCAGAAACCGCCAGCGAATGTTCACAGGCCAACGCACCGAATGCAGCCCACCCTACTCGAAGTTGCACCGACGCGAACCGATGGAAATCCTTGGGACACGGGCATCGGCGCTTTCGTGCGTCCCGACCTGCAAGTCACCCTCCTGCGGCACGATGAAAAGCAAATTCGCCTGGCCACCGAGTTGTTGAGGCAAGCAACTGAACGTCGGATGAAGGACTTGGGCCAACCCGTCCCGCCACAATTCCGCGAACTGTTTGCGCGAAATGCTCTATTGTCGCTTCGCTGCGGCGCTACTATCGCGGCCCATCAAGATCAGCAACTTAAGGATGCCCGCAGCAAATTCGCGGCAGATACGACCGTCATCACCGATTCGCTCCTCACCAAACTCACGGACGGAGAACTGCTGGTGACGCTGGGGGACAAAGTATCGGTATTTGTGAACGATATCGATCTGGCAGCGCACGACTTGTTAGGTCAGACCGAATTAGAGATCACCAAGGAGCTCGTTGCCAAAGGCGAAGTGGATTTGAAATTCGATGCCGTCGAATCCCTGCGTCTGAAGATTGTGCCCGTCGCCAGGTAGACTTGGGCAGTCGAGTGTTAACCGAATGTTCGGCTTGCGGTTACTACGTAACTGTACGAATCGGCCATACATCCACGACCATGCGATAACCTGGCAAGCCAATGACTGAACAAACGACCAAAATACAGACCGAGACGTTTGACATCGAAGTATTCTTCGATGGCGGCTGTCCACTTTGTTTGCGCGAAGTCAAACTGCTCAAACGCTGGGATCGCAAGCACCGAATCCGCTTCATCGACATCGATGCCGAAACATTCCAGAGTGCGGCTTTCGATAAGACCTACGAAGATTTGATGGCCCAAATGCACGGTCGCTTACCGGACGGAACCTGGGTCCGTGGCGTTGAAGTTTTTCGACGAATGTATGCCGCAGTTGGCCTGGGACCGTTCGTGTGGATGAGCCGCTGCCCCGGCATTTCGCACCTGCTTGATCTGGGCTACCAGGTCTTCGCCCGCCATCGATTGCAACTGACCGGCCGCTGTTCGGGGTCTTGCACCGTGAAGTCTGCACCATAGAGATTGCGAATTCACTTCGCTGAGCCTAAGAATCGCGCCTCTTGACAGATGTATATTTGCATATACAACCAATTTGACGAGATCGAGAATTGAGAGCTGCGGATATGCAGGAGAAAATCGACCAGGTCGCCAGCGAGTGTGTTGCCGTTCGGCTGCGCATGGTGAATCGCGTCGTCACGAAGATTTACGACGACGCCCTGCGGTCGCTCGACTTGAAGGTGAGCCAAATGAACATTCTCGTCGCCGCCGCCAAGATGGGAACGGCCCGGCCCATTGAAGTTTGCGAGTATCTGCATCTCGACGCTTCGACGCTCAGCCGCAATGTCGAACGAATGAAAGTGCGCGGCTGGCTGGAGGTGGTGTCCGATGAGGACGGCCGCTCGCAGCCTTTTCGTCTGACACCACAGGGACGCAAACTCCTGGAAAAGGCGATTCCGGCCTGGAGCGAGGCGCAACAGCAGGTCAAAGAGGTGCTTGGAGACGAATTCGTGGATCAGTTGAATCAGGCCATGAAGCGAGTCAGTTAGGGTGGCACGGACAGCTGATCTTTTTTTACCAATATAGTTGCATATACAACAAGGGCCGTCCATGACGCTCGAAGACCACCCGACAGTGGAGCGGTTTCGCTCCAAAACGAAACCGGCCGCTTCGGCCACGGACGCGCCGCTTGATGCCGGCTGTGGTCGAAGCAACTCGTTCTCGATGCAGGGGCTGATGACGTGGGATTTGTCGAGATCGGCCGACCCCAGGGCAATCGCATCTAATTTGGCGTTAGTCTTGCATTGAACCTCCGGAAGT
>CAYMWL010000023.1:0-94427 GCA_964394305.1 uncultured Pirellulaceae bacterium | reverse complement strand
GGCGGTGAATGGCAGAAGTGAAGAGGCGCATTCCCGGGAGGGCGAGGCGCGGGCCCGGGAGGGCGAGACGCGGGCCTGGGAGGGCGAGGCTCCTGCCAAGCCGCTGCCCCCGCGTCAGCAAGGCGAGGGCCCTGAGCTGCGCAATGACTCATCCATTTCCCAGGAATACCACAGCAACACCCCAGCCACTCCTGCCAACATCGCTATTAATACCGCAACACTCCCTGAACACTTACCCAACAAAAATCAACAGAAAGCAACAGAAATCGCCACCAGAAACACACCGGAATCGGCGCAAGTATCGCAACAACTAGTAGTTACTAATTCGGCACCTGCGGAGAAAATATTATCGCGCAACACCCCGCAAGTTCCCCGCTACCGCCTGATGGGAACCGCCGCCGAGATGGCCGTGAGCAAAAGCTACGAAGACTTCTTCTCGGAAGAAGAGCAACTGTACCGAGCATTACTGCGAGCAGAGGCCAAGGCCCGGGAAAGTCGCCAGGAGAGTCAAACGCCACCTCCGCCCCTCTCACCAACGCTATCCCCGGGGTACCGGGGCGAGGGAATGGGAAAGGAAGTGCTTACGACACAACGACCTGCAGCCGCCGGGCCCTCTCCGCCTTGACCATGGGGGCCGCAGCGGTCAGAGTAATATGTTTGCCCGGGCCCGTCGGCTTGGGCGTGGCTATGTATAAGGTGAGCTCGCGTGGCTGGGACTTGCGTAATTGGTTTGCAGTGGGGTGACGAGGCCAAGGGTAAGCTCGTCGACCTGCTCACTTCGCGGTTCGATATCGTGGTGCGATATCAGGGGGGAGCCAATGCCGGTCACACCGTCGTCGTTGGCGACAAAACCTATAAACTGCACCACATTCCCAGCGGCATCTTGAATGCCAACGTGATGAACGTGGTCACGCCCGGCGTGGTGATCAACCCGCCGACGATCTTGCAGGAACTCGATTCACTCGCGTCGCAAGGCGTGCGGGTGGCCGAAAACCTGATGCTCAGCGACCGGGCCCACGTCGTCTTTCCGTGGCACATTGCCGAAGATCGCCTGCGGAACGAAGGAACCGGCGATCGCGAAAGCATCGGCACCACGATGCGCGGCATTGGCCCTTGCTATGGCGACAAAGTCGGCCGCATGAATGCGGTCCGCTTGGGCGATATGTTTCGCCCTGATTTCAAAGCGAATGTCGAACGGATCGTGACTGGCAAGAACCGTTTTCTGGCAGCGCTCGGCAGCACGGCCGATCTGCTCGATGCGGCTGCGATTTACGATCAATACAGCGGCTATGCAGCCCGCCTGAAGCCGTTTGTCACCGACACGACGGCGTACTTGCTCGACCAGGTCGAAGCGGGCAAGAAGATGTTGTTCGAAGGGGCCCAAGGTTCGTTGCTCGACATCGATCACGGCACCTTCCCTTATGTGACGAGCAGCAATGCTTCGGGCGTGGGCGTCTCCTCGGGTTCGGGCGTGCCGGGCAAGTGGATCAACAAGATCATCGGCGTGTGCAAGGCTTATACGACCCGCGTCGGCGGCGGCCCGTTCCCCACCGAGCTGAACAACGAAATGGGAAACAAGATCCGCGAACTGGGACGGGAATATGGCACGACGACCGGGCGGCCCCGGCGTTGCGGTTGGTTCGATGCGGTCGCTGTGCGATATACGTCGCGGCTCAGCGGTGTGGATGCCATTTCGCTGATGATGATGGATGTGCTCAGCTTGTTGCCGGAGATCAAAATTTGCACCGAGTACGAAATCGACGGGCAGCGGACGAAGCAATTCCCCAGTCATGTGGATGATCTGCGCAAAGTGGTGCCGATTTACGAAACGATTCCTGGTTGGCAAACCGATGTGACGAAGGTGCGGAAGATCGCCGACCTGCCGCTGGGCGCTCGGCAGTACATCGACCGCATTGCGGAACTCGTCGGCAAGCCGGTGGAAGTGGTTTCGGTTGGCCCTGATCGGGCGCAAACGATGTTCGCCGGTTCGCTGGCGCAATAGATCGAAGTAAAATTGGTTTTATGAGCGGCAGTCCTGAAGTTTTCGATCCCTATCTGCATTGGCTGGGAATCGATGCCGCCGCTCGGCCAGTGAATCATTATTCGCTGCTGGGGTTGTCGCTCTTTGAAGCGGACCCCGTCAAGATCTCCGCCGCGGCGGATGAACGAATGCGGGTCATTCGCCAGTATCAAGCTGGGCCGCGCGGCGTCTTCACGCAAAAGATTTTGAACGAGCTGGCCCGCGCCAAGATCTGCCTGCTGAACCCCGTGAGCAAGCCGGCCTACGATCAGGCGCTGCATCAGCTGCTTTATCCGCCGCCCGTCACGCCGTCAGCCACCGCAGCTCCGCCGCCACCGCGACGCCGGCTGGAAGACATCATGCCGCCCGGCTGGGATGGCTCGTCGCTACCCGTCGCACCTCCTGTTCCACCTTCAGCATATGCGCTGCCGAATGGATCTGTCCACACGCCACCTGCGGAAGCAACCACAGGCCAACCGAAAAAAGTGCAGCCGCTTGTTCTGGTCGCCGGCCTCGGTGGCGCGATTGTGCTCATCGGCGTGCTCGGTGTGGCCCTGATCATGCGGGTGATGTATCCGCCCGTGAACGATGTGGATTCAAAGTCGGCGACAGACACCGCGTATGAGGCAGCGCCTGAGCCAACCTCCGAGCAACAAACTGCATCACCGCTGCCACCTCCTGTCGAAGAGCCGCCGCCCGAAGCCATTGTCGTGCTGCAAGAAGGTTCCGGAGAATTGAATCTCACTCCCGCGACTGCGCTGGTGGAAGGGGGCCTGGTGCGCGAAGTGGTGGGCACGCACGAAGTACTCGCCAAATGGACTGCTGCGAGCGACATCGCCGAATGGCAATTCAAACTCGTCAAACCCGGCTTTTTTGAGCTCGAGCTGCAATACGTTAGTCATCCGAGCCTGGCCGGCAAACTCGTCAAAATCGAATGGGGCGAGGGGAGCAAAACCGTGCGGTTGCGCAGCAACGAAAGCGGTGAACTGGTGCGCGATTCGCACATCATCGTGATCAAACGCGGCGGCCAGCACACGCTCACCTTCCGTCCGACCGAAGCGTTGCCGGCGGATACGTTTCAATTGATGAGTGTGCGGCTAATTCCTGCGACTGGTCCGTAGCTGGGAGGGCGACGCTCCCGCGGAGCCGTGAACTGCGAGTGTTCCTCTTTTTGCCGAGGCGGCTCGGCAGGAGCCTCGCCCTCCCGGGCGGTTGTTGAACTACGATAGAGATACGGAGATCCCCGATGTTCGCGAGCGCGGCGCGCTCCAGCTCGATCCTTGTCCTCACCACAGTCCTCAGCTGTGCGTGCCCGTTCGCCTTGTTGGCCGCAGAAGGGCACTGGGCATACCAAACGCCGCAGCGAGCAACTCTTCCGCCATTTGCACCGACGACGGTTCGCGAACCCGTCGATACCTTTATTCAAGCGGAACGAACTGAAGCGGATCGCCGCACCTTGCTGCGGCGGTTGACACTCGTGTTGCATGGCCTCGTGCCGGAAGTGAAGGATGTTGAAGCCTTCGTTCGCGATCGCGCGCCCGATGCTTACGAGCAGCAAGTCGATCGTTTGCTCGCTTCACCGCTGTACGGACAGCGTATGGCCAGCGATTGGCTCGACCTGGCCCGCTATGCCGACACCCACGGTTATCACGCCGACACCGAGCGGCAACAGTGGCGCTGGCGGGATTGGGTCATCGAACAATTGAACGCGGGGCAGCCGTTCGATCAATTCGCGCTCGAACAACTGGCCGGCGACTTGCTGCCGCACGCGACACTGTCGCAACGGATCGCGACGGGGTTCAATCGCAACCATCGCATGAGCGGCGAAAACGGCGCGATTCCCGAAGAGTTGCTCGCCGAACATGCGATCGACCGCGTCGTGACGACGGGCACGGCGTTTCTCGGGCAGACATTTGTCTGTGCTCGCTGCCACGATCACAAGTACGAACAGCTCTCTCAGCGCGAGTTCTACAGCATGGTTGCGTTCTTCAACAGCTTGGATGAATCGCCGCTGGTGATTAAGCAAGCGAGTGTCGAGCCTCGACTGCGAGCTCCGACGCGCGAGCAACAAGCTGAGCTCGATCAACTCGCTTTTCGGTTAACCGCCGCACAAACGGCTCTGCAGCGTCGAACGGCCGCAGCAACTGCGGACCAGCAACGCTGGGAAGCGCAAGCCGCCAAAGGTGAACTCAACAGCCCACCCGCTGCGATGGCGATTCACTTGCCGCTGGAAGCCGCGGAAAAAGATCAAACGCCCGATCTTGCTCGACGATCGTCTCCTGCAAAGATCTACGGCGTGCCGGAGTTCAGCACAGGAAAATTCGGCGAAGCGATCCTTGGCGATGGCGCCACGTATTTAGAGCTGCCGCACTGGGCAGCGCTGACCAGCAACAACTCATGGACGCTCTCGGCTTGGGTTTTCCCCACGACGCGCGACGAACTTACGTTGGTCGCGCAGGTCGATGAAGTCCTTTTTTTCCGCGGCGTCGACTGGAGCCTGGTCGATGGTCAGGTGCAATTGCGCTTGACGCAAAGGCGTGGCAGCCAAGAGTTGATTATCCGCAGCAAAGAGACGGTCGAACTGAATCGATGGCAACATCTGGCCGTTGTCTTTGATGCGAAAAATCCGGAGCATGTATCGCTCACGCGTAACGGCAAACCGCTCGCAGTCGAAGTCAGCGGAAAATTGCCGGCAACTGGCTGTGCTGCTGCTGGACCGCTGCGAATCGGCGGGCTGAGCCCCGAAAACTCGTTCCGCGGCCTACTCGATGAAATCCGCCTTTATCCGCGCGCGCTCGATCACAACGAAGTCGAGCTCCTCGCAGGCGGCAATCCCATTGCAGACATTGTTCTTCTTCCTGCCGAGAAGCGATCAGCAGAACAACAACAAACGCTGAGTCGCTATTTTCTCGAACATCACGACGGGGAACATCAGCGGATCAGCGCCCAACTGCAAGCGCTGCGAGCCCGGCGCGATTTGCTTTTGCAGCAGATCCCCAGCGTGATCGTTTCGCAGGAACTGCCGCAACCTCGCCCTGCGTTTGTGCTGACGAACGGCCAATACGATCAGCCCGGCGAACGTGTGCTGCGGCAGACGCCCAACTACCTTTCGCAGCAAGTAAAGTTGGCGAACGCGGACCGGCTCGGTTTCGCCCGCTGGCTGATTGATCCGCAGCATCCACTCACCGGCCGCGTCGCTGTGAATCGCGCCTGGCAGCAAGTATTTGGCGAAGGCTTTGTCGCGACGCCAGAAGATTTCGGTGTTCGCGGCGCGAAGCCGGCGCAGCCCGCGTTGCTCGATTGGCTCGCGCGTGAGTTTGTCGACACCGGCTGGGATCCTAAGCGACTGCATCGGTTGCTCGTAAACTCGGCAACGTTTCGCCAGCAGAACTTCCCCCGCCAGCGACTTTCCGCTGAGGCCATTCGCGATGTGGCGCTGCAAACTGCCGGTTTGCTCAATTTCGCGCACGGCGGTCCTGGAGTGAAGCCTTATCAGCCGGGCGATTTGTGGAAAGAGTTGTCGTACTATCCCAACGACTTGACCGCGCAGCTGTACAACACGACCACCGGCTCGGCCATGTATCGCCGCAGCGTCTATTTGTTTTGGAAGCGAAATGCGCCGCCGGTGAACCTGACGACATTCGACGCTCCGAATCGCGAAACGTGCACCGTCGCCCGCGGCCGCACCAACACGCCGCTGCAAGCGCTCGTGCTGCTCAACGACCCGACGTTTGTGGAAGCGGCCCGCGTGCTCGCCGCGCGGGTGCTATCGCACAAAGAACGTTCTCGCGCAGAGCAGGTTCAACAACTGGTGCGCATCGTGCTTAGCCGTGAAGCGACCGCCGAAGAATTGACGATTTTGCAGGCGCAGTTGCAGGCCGACATGGAACATTTTCGCGGCAAAACAACTGAAGCCGAAAAGCTCCTCGGAGTTGGACAGGCGCACGTGCCAGTCGATTTGCTGCCGACGGAACTGGCCGCGTGGACGAATCTGGCGACGGTAGTTCTCAATCTCGATGAAGCGCTGACCAATCATTAATCCATGAACGATCTGATTCCAACCGATCGCCTGTGCGAACTGGGCCCTGGCAAACCAAACGCAGCGCTGCGGCCGAAATTGGCTGCACTGAGCGTCGCCCAGTTATTCGCCGGCAAGGCAATCACCGATCACAACGCAGCCCGCTGTTGTCTGTCCGCCGTGTGGTTGCTGCACGACTTTCTCGATGAATCGCACACGATCAGCCAGGAGATCGAAACCGTCGACGGCAGCTATTGGCACGGCATCATGCACCGTCGCGAGCCTGATTATTTCAACAGCAAGTACTGGTTCCGCCGCGTGGGGAATCATGCAATTTTTCCGGAACTGCTCACCGCGGCCAAAAAATTGATCTCCGCGGCGAAGGCCACCGATGACATCGCTCACGAAATAGCTGGTGCAAAAAACTGGGAGCCGTATCGCTTTGTCGATTGGTGTGAACAGTTGGCGACAGGACGTGCGAAACAAGAGACGCTTGCCAGAGAAGTCGCGCAAGCGGAATGGAAATTGTTGTTCGAATACTGCTTTGCAAACGCTACGGCTTGACCTTCGTACGCCGCAACTCGATATCACCCTGGCAGCATTCGCAAATTTTCAACTCATACATCGCGATCGAGCAGATCTCGCACCAGTAATCGATTTCAAACTTCCCCTCTTTGGTCAGTTCATACACGCGAATGACTTGCCCAGCCGGAGAGCCTTTGAACTTTCGTAGCAGCAGTTCGACTTCCATTTCACGCAGCCGTTTGTCCGCGCGAAACGCCCGGCCGCGAACATCTTCGACCAACGGAATCAGATTCCCTTCGGCCGTTTCGACTGCCAGCGTGCGGTCCTTGGCTTCATCGACTGATTTGATTCCATGCAACCGCTGCAGCGCTTCGGCGAGATAAACAACCTTGCCGCGATGCGTTTGCAGTTCGAAAGCGGAATCGGCTTTCGCAGGGGACTTAGGCTCGTCCGCAATTGACGATGTGCAAATGAGCACGCAGGCGATCGCCAGCGACGCACGAACCAAGGGGTTCGTGCTACGCTCCCGCCGATCACTCCGCATTCCGCACTCCGCACTCCGCATTGTTATTCCTCCGCGTGTCCCACCAACACCAACTCAATCGCCTGGTCCGCCGCTTTCCCATCGCGCACGGTCTTCCCTTTGAACCGCAGCAGCCACCATTCTTTTTCTTCGTTGTGACGAACTTCCAAATCGGCGGTCGAATCGCTCAGGCGTTGCATGGAAAGAATCGCCGGATGAGTTGCGCCAGTCGTCTCTTTCGACGCAGCGACGAGCGGTTTGTATTCGAGAATGGCCGCGGACTTGTCTTTGGCGGAGGGGAGCAGCGCGAGGAAATCGCGCGTCGGCGATGTGCCGACGTGGGCTCCATCGACGGGCTGTTGGCTGTAGCGCAGCACATACGTGCCGGCAAGAATGTCCGAATCGCGGAAGTCGTTCCCCTTGCGCGGATAGCGAGCCACGCCGATGATCTGCCCGGGCGTGAGTGGATAGTTCACCTCCGCCGTCACTTTGGCTTCTTTGCTGATGGGCCATTCTTTGCAGAACCAGAGTTCGCAGACGGTGCGCGATTCCCCTTTGACGAACTTCAGACCGGTGGGGTGCAGCAGCGCGGCGATCTCCGCCGAAACGGCGTCGGGCGCGGGTTGGTCGAGCTTTTCGACTTTATAATCCTGGGCAGTCGCGATTCCAGCGGAAGTGAGGAGCAGTAGCAGGGCGAGCGATAGGGGGGCATAGCGGGGCATCGGCGGGCCTTTGTAAGGAGGCGGAGCGGGAATTTCTACGCCTTCATCATAACATTCTGCGGGCCGAAAAACTCCCTCCGCGGCAGGCAAAGCGGGTCGTTCTGCCCTTACGCCGACTTGCCTAAATCGTCGAATAATGCCTGAATTTGCCGGCCATTGCAGCCGAATCAACTTGTTCCGATAATCACCGCTTCGACGTGAATCGCGCGAAATGACAAAACTCGCGGCGCCTCCCTCGTTGACGCGTCGGACCCGTTGGTCGCCGACCGCAAACATGCGAGCGACCTGTTTTCAAATTTTCTTGATCCGAGGAGTTACTTCCATGCCACTCGTCACCCTGCGTACCGTCCTCGATCATGCGGCCGAAAACAATTACGGCGTGGCGGCGTTCAACGTCAACAACATGGAACAGATCCAGTCGATCATGGAAGCGGCGAAGGAAACCGATTCGCCTGTGATCGTGCAAGCCAGCCGCGGCGCCCGCAGCTATTCGCAAGACAACTATCTCCGCCACTTGATGCTCGCTGCTGCGGAACTCTATCCGCAAATTCCGATCGTCATGCACCAGGATCACGGCAACAGCGTGAAGACTTGCTTGTCGGCGATCGAAAATGGCTTCACCAGCGTGATGATGGACGGCAGCCTCGAAGAAGACGGCAAGACTCCGGCCAGCTACGAGTACAACGTGAAAGTGACCAGCGAAGTGGTCAAGCTCGCTCATGCCAAGGGCGTGGGTGTCGAAGGTGAACTCGGTTGCTTGGGTTCGCTCGAAAGTGGCGAAGGCGAAGCAGAAGACGGCCACGGCGCTGAAGGCGTGTTGTCTCATGATCAGCTGTTGACCGATCCGGTGCAAGCGCAAGACTTCGTCGCCAAGACCGGCATCGACGCATTGGCCGTCGCAATCGGCACCAGCCACGGTGCTTATAAGTTCACGCGTCCGCCGAAGGGTGACGTACTGGCCATGGATCGCATCATTGCGATTCACAAGTTGCTGCCCAACTGCCACCTCGTCATGCACGGCAGCAGCAGCGTGCCGCAGGACCTTCAAGACGAACTGAACAAGTACGGCGGCAAGATGAAGCCGACTTGGGGGGTGCCGGTCGAAGAGATTCAGCTCGGCATCAAGAACGGCGTGCGGAAGATCAACGTCGACACCGACAACCGCATGGCCATCACCGCCGCGGTCCGCAAGGCTCTGATGGAAAGCCCCGAAAAGTTCGACCCGCGCGACTACCTCAAGCCTGCTCGCGACGCGATGAAAAAAGTTTGCGTCGCCCGCATGGTCAGCTTCGGCCAGGCCGGCAACGCCAGCAAACTGATGGCGAGCGGCAAGGTGAAGTAAAGTCGTCTTTTGCTCCACAAAAGCACGCGTCTTCTACTCTAGGGCCCGATTTATCGTGCCAGCTCAACGCCTAACCATCGCAAAGCTCGCCGGTCTCAGCGGCGAGTTGGCGTTTGAGCGTCTCACATCTTGGGCTGCAGCTCGCACTGCAAACGACCCAAATGAATGGAGTCCTGAGCAATTGCCTGCGTCGGTTCGTCGCGCTGCTGATACGTTCGCTGATGAGCTGCGGATTCATGGGTGCGAGTTGCCCGTTTGCCACTTCGTTGAGTGGTCGGATTTATGGTCCATGGGCGACGTCTTTATGCGTGGACTGTCGCCAGCCAAGTCATCGCCGCCAACCACAGTTTATGGTGACCGCTTCGAAATCTTCGCTTATCAGTTGCCCGACGATGGTTGGCTGGCGCGCCATCTTGACTCGGCGGGGCCGCAACAGTTTCCCGAATGCGACGTTTATTTCTCACGACTGCAGGAAGCGATCGACGCGTGGAACTCCGTCGTCCCGCGGTCAACGCTGATCGTGCTGCGCTACGTCATTGGCGCAACGGTCGAAGATTACGAAGTCACTGAGTCGCTAACCAACCGAGCAAATTGGCTGGCGTAAGTTACCGTTGCCGATTGGGCCGCGGTTTACTCCCCAGCTGCTGCAGTTCGATCGCGCTGTTGCTGCCGCCTTGGATTTCGATGGTGTTGGTCTTCGGCCAGAAGTGAATCTCACGCGCGGGCAAGTAGGCGCTGTTGGCGGTTCCCTTTTGCTTGTACCACAGCTCGGCATCGGCGCGGCCGTCGCCTTTGACGACGAGCATGTCTTTGGCCGAAGTGTACGTGATGCGATGAGCCCGCGCGGTGAACTCGCGGCCATCGACGCGGGTGTTCCCTTCGGAGATCAGCTCGTAGGACGGTTCGCCACCCTGCGGTGGAATGACCTGGGCAACTTGCATCGTGTCGCTGGTCATGAGAATGCCTTGTTCGCCGAGTGCCGCGAGTCCCCGCTGATCGATCATTTCGATGGTCAACCGATCGCGCCAGTCGGCGACGCGCGTGTAAACCGTTTCGACGTTCTGCTCGAACTGCACGGTCCGCTTGTTCAAATCGCCGGCCATGCCGCGTTGAAACGAGACGAGCAAATGGGTGAGTGTGTTGTCGTCGCCGGGCGCGGCAGGTGCGGTGGGAATCGGCGCGCCGGGAACCTTGATCGCTCCTTTGCGAATCGTCAGCAACTTCCCTTTGCCGTACGCTTTCATCGCACCGGTGAGTTGATTGATGTAAAGGTTGGGCGTTTCGAGCGTATCGAACGACGTTTGCTGACCGAGTTCATCGAGCGTGCGATTCTCGAGATACACGCCGCCATCGAGTTTCATTTCGGCCAGGCCGACCTTGCCGTTGACCTGCGGCTGCGCGAAATCAATCCGTTCGGTGATCGAGGCATCGAGCAAACCACAGAGCACCAACTGCGTGGCAGTGCGGGCCTGAATGTCTTCTTCCAAGTGAATGGACTGACCATCGAAGCTCATCTTTCGCTGCCAGGTGACGCGCATGAACTCTGGCGGTTCGACGGGACGACCCGGCGGCGGAATTTTCTGCGGCAGCGGGAACGTGGCATCGCCAGGGCCATCGATCCAGACGCGATTTTCGCCACGGTGCAAGTGAATGGCATCGCCTTGCAGGGACATACCCCGCGCAGAGATCTTCGCTGGCTGACCGACAACATGTACCACTGCATCAGGCGTCGTGCCACCGCGGAGTTCGACCGCTTCGCCGCGGAGTTTTAGCGGCGATTGGCCTGGCTGCGACGTTTGTACTTCATCGATCGAGGCGTTGCCCTGAATCGTCAGGTCTTCCACCCCCGTCACATCACCGCCGCTGGCGACGCGCATCTGCACGAGTTGTCCGCTCACGTCAAACTTCTGCGGCGGTCCTTGATTGGCATCGGCGCCACCACCCATCAGCCGGCCGGGCTTGAACGGCGGCGTCTGTTGCTTCGCGGCGGCAACTGCATCAGGATCGGGTTTGAAGAACCACGCTTCGAGTCGCTCGGTCTTGGCGTGCAACTTCGGCGATTCGACTTCGACGCCGCGCAAAGCGAGCAAACGATCGGGAACGATTTGCACTTTCGCAGGCCCCGCGGCAGCATTGGGCTGAGCACCATAGGCCGTCGAGCCAAGCATGTTGGTTTCAGTCGGGAGCATTCCGCCTTGAGTAGAGGCGGGAACTTCGTGCAGCCAGAAGTGAAGTTCGTCGGCGACGAACGTGCCGAGAGCTTGCATCGAGACCGCCGCCTGCGAGACCAGCGAAACCACTTGCGCGCCGTCTTGCGGCTGAATCCGCAACTCTTTGTTCCACTTGGCGTCGAGCGT
Source organism: uncultured Pirellulaceae bacterium (assembly GCA_964394305.1). GTDB lineage: Bacteria > Planctomycetota > Planctomycetia > Pirellulales > Pirellulaceae > Anatilimnocola. The sequence continues at coordinate 82,920 of CAYMWL010000023.1, read as the reverse complement.
GCGCGGCTGACCGCTGAGGAGTTGCATCGTCTGCAATCGTCCTGGTCCCGCAGCCCACAACCGGCCGAGACCGCCGGTCGCCGACATTTCGTATTGCAACTCCACCGCGTCGAAGGCATGCGGCCCTTGTCGGAGCGTGACTTGCTTGAGGCCCTGGCCACTCTCGAGCGCGATTCGCCGCAACGGCGGAATGAGTTCGACGCGGGCTGCTTTTACATAGAGACCAGTGCTCGGCCCTTCCAGGACGACCGGATTGCCGGTGGCAACAATCTTGGAAACGGCGACGCTGCGTAGCGGATCGCTCGGAACTTCCAAGCCGGCCGCTGCGGCTGCCGTGAGTTTTTCGGCAGCGGCTTTCTTGGTGGCTTCGTCCCCCATGTAGATCCGCAACCGCGAGCAACTCAGTTTGTCGGGCAAGCCGCCGGGCAGGAGTCGCATGATCTCCACTTGATCATCAAACGCGGCGAGCCGCTGTTCAAAGTCGAAGACAAACATGCCGCGGCAGGTGATTTCGATCGGCGCTTTCTTCTTGTTCGGTGCCGCCGGTTTGCCCGAAAGGTTGGGAACCAGACTGTCGCCGGGCAGATCGAGATGCAGCCGCTCGATGCGCGAGAGTTGCAACGTGCTGACGCCGCCGAAGGCCGTTTCAGCGCCACTCTTTTCGCTTGGCTTGAGGAACAACGTCATGTCGCGACCACGGCCGTAACTGTCGCCGTACGTAAAGTCGACGTCGCTGGGGGTGAACGCGCGCTGCGAATCCATCTGCAAATTGCGCGTCTTCAACTCCAACGCGTCATTAGCGCCGGGCTTGCTCGGGGGACTGAAGATCACGATTTCGCCGGGCAGGCGACCACCGGTGAGCCGCCCGAATTCCGCGCGTGAAAAGTCGAGCGGCTTATCGAACTGCAGCACAGCACCCTGCGGAGCCCGCAATACAATCGGGCGACCTTTGGTGCTTAACTTGCCAGCCGCATTTTTCTCGCTGGTTGCATAAAAGACCAGCGTGGCCGGCTTGAGTTCCAAGCGGCCATCGGGCGTGGTTTGATAGTCCTTCAGCAGCAGCGTGAACTGTTCCGTTTCAATGATCTTGGCCGCATTCCGCTCCCAGGCGTCTTCGACAAAGAGCGCCATCAATTCGTCACGACCAGTCGGCAGTTGATCGCCGGGTTCTCTTGGCGGTTCTGGCGGTGCCACGACAACCGGTGGTGGTTCCAGCAACGGCGCAATGCCCCACGCGTAGCCGGCATAGGCTACCAGCAGGACGCTCGTCGCAAAAATCCATCGCCGCAGGTGAATCACAATTGGAACCTAATCTGCCAGGTAAGTTTGAATCGTTTCGTCCCAGCGTTCTTTCGCTTTTAGCAGCACCTCGATCAATTCGCGCACAGCGCCTTGGCCACCCGCGAGCCGTGTGATGTATCCTGCCGTGGCTTGCACCTCGGGCACCGAGTCAGCAACAGCCACGCCGAGGCCCACGTTGCGAATGCAGGGCAGATCGGTCAGATCGTCGCCGATGTACGCACATTGCTCGGGCTTCAAGTTCAGTTGCTTCAGGACCTCGCGCAGCACCGGCAGTTTTTGTTCAAAGCCTTGCCGCACAATTTCAATGCCGAGCTCACTAGCACGTAGTTTGACAATGTGCGACGTCCGCGCAGTGAGCACACCAAATTTGAACCCCGCTCGTTGCCAAAGCTTGATTCCCAAGCCGTCGCGAATATGAAACTTCTTCTGCTCGATCCCTTGGTTGTCATAAGTAATGCCGCCATCGGTCAGCACGCCATCGACATCGGAGAGCAGAAGTTCAATTCGGCGGCAGCGGTCGGTGAGTTTCATCGGGGACAGGATTTTGGTGTCAGGGGCTACGAGTCAGGAAATCATTCGTTGAACAAGCTCCCTCGTCCCGGTACTCCGGGTCGGGGGCAAGGGCCGATGCGCGATTAATCCCAGCAATTCTCGGCATCACCAACAAAACGCTCGTTCAACTCCGGAATGCTCGTCCGCGGAACAAGCGGAACGATTGGTCCATACGGTGCATGTAATTTCAAAATCGGCAATCCGGCAGCGTCATCATGGCCCGCCGCCACCGCCGCCGAACTTTCCGTCACAGGCACGTTCCACACGTCGGTGATATCGATCAAACCGACAGGATGGCCCTGCGCATCGACGACGGGAAGTTCGCTGATCTTGCGATCGGCCAATAACTGGCACGCAACGACCAGTCGCGTGCCGAGTTCGACCGCCGTCGGTCGCTTGGTCATCACTGCTGCCAAAGGACCATCGATACACGACTCGCGACGAGCTTCGAGCAATTTGGCCAGGTCGCTATCCGTAAAAATTCCCGCGAGGCAGCCGGTTTCATCGACGATCATCACGGCACCGGTACGCCGGCCGGGACGACTTTGCAGCAAGAGCGCCTCGCGCACCGTTTGTTCCACGCGCGCAATGCGGCATTGATCCAGCGGTCGCATTGCTTCTTCGACCTTCGCCAATTTGCGACCGAGACTTCCGCCGGGATGAAAGCGGGCGAAATCTTCTTCGCTGAAGTGTCGCATCTGACTCAGCACGAGAGCGAGAGCGTCACCCAGCGCGAGCATCGCGGTGGTGCTGGCGCTCGGCGCGAGGCCGAGCGGGCACGCTTCGCGAATCGAGCCGAGATCGAGCGTGACCTGTGCCGCCTTTCCCAATGTGCTGGCGGGCTGACCGGTGATGGCGATAATCGTAGCGCCGAGTTGCTTGACGGAGGGCAGCAAGCGGACAACTTCGTCGGTCTCGCCGCTGTAGGAAAGAATCAGCAGCACATCGTCGCGATGAATGCGACCCAGGTCGCCGTGGATCGCTTCGCTGGGATGTACAAAGTGACTGCGCGTACCGGTCGAGGCGAGCGTCGCAACAATCTTCTGGCCTATCAGTCCGGCCTTGCCCATGCCGGCGACGAGCACGCTGCCACGACAAGCGTGGAGACGGTTCACGGCGGCGCAAAAATCTTCGCCCAGATGATCGGCGAGCGCGCTGAGGGTTTGCGCTTCGGCGCGGATCACTTCCCGCCCTTGTCGCAATTGTTCGAGACTCGACAGCATTCCATAGCTGTTCGCAGATAGCGCACTCATCGCGTCATCCTTGACGTTAGCTGAGTTGAGAGAAGGAACCGCGGGAATTGTAAGTCGGGCCGCGGTTTCGAACAATGCGAACTCGTGGCGAATGACCGCTGCTAGCGGCCGTCGCACGTGGTGGACTACTTCTCGCACAGTTTCAGCAACTCAGTGAATTGCTGCTGCCAGCCGGTCCCTTCGAGGCCTGGCGGCGTTTCCAGGGAATATTGCAGCAACTGTTTCGCGGCGGCTTTTTCTCCCAGTTTGTACTGCGCCAGCGCGACGCTGTATTTCGCCTTGAACCATCGCGGCGTGCGAGCTTTGCTGCGAGAGGCGATACGTCGCCATTGATCCAGCGCCTGCTGCAGCGACTGCTTGTCGCTGCCGGCGAGCAGCGCGTCGGCATAACCTTCCTGAATGGGGCCGTTGTCGGCGTGATCTTTGGCCAGTTGCACAAAGAGTTTGAGGGCATCATCGCGTTTGCCCGCGAGTAACAGCCCGGCAGCGCGCACGCGATCGAGCGTGACCTGTTCGGCCGCTGGCAGTTGATTCCGTTTGCTGTCGAGCAGCGCGATGGTTTGCAACTGCAATCTCGCCACGACGCTGCGGAGCGATGGCGGCGAAGTATCGGCGATTTTTCCCAGCCGCTCGACGCTGGCGAGCAACTGCTGTGGCGCAGCGCCGGCTGCTTGTTGGATGGCGGCTTGGGCTTCGCGCTCACGGCCTGGGAGCACAGCGAGTGCGAGCAACCGTTGCAGCTGCGCCTCTTGCTGCCACGCGGCTGGCGGTTCCGTGGTGCTTTGCAACGCAGCGCCCAGCAGTGATTCAACTTCAGCGGCCGCATTCGAGTCATAAGCCAAGCGCAATTCCGCGAGTGCGAGCGCGGCGTCGCGATGCGTTTGCGTCCAACGTTCGGGCAGGCGGTTGTCCCCTTCGAACAGCACCTGCTGAAAGAAGTCGATCACCACCGGTAACTCTGCTGTCGGTGATTTGCCCGTGGCGGTCATCTCGGCAAACCATTGTTTGACGATGGCTGCTGCGGCGGGAACGGCGGCGGCGAGTTTCGTCGAAGCCCGCGGCGTGAGCGAATAAGCGGCGAACGCTTCGCGCGGCTGATTCTTCGCGGCGTACCATTGTCCGAGCCAAACCGCGGCCTGACCGGAGGAATCATCTTCGGGCCACGTTTTCAGGTGTTCATTCAAGATCTCGACGTAAGTCGCAGCAGAATTCGGATCGCGGCGAACTTCCTGTGCAGCGTACAAAGCGGCTTGCAGATGCGCGGTCGGCGCTTGGGCGTGGCCTGGCTCTTTCAAACCGGCAGTGCGCAGGCGTCGCGCGGCATCAGCAAAGAGCTGCCGCTCTTTCTGGACGAGTGCGCCTTTGAACGTGAGTTCAAAGGCAGCCTTCGGATCGCCACCGGCAAAGGCTTGTTCGGCCGCTTTTTCGTAAGTGGCTGCGGCCTGCTCAAATTCTCCCTGGCGATAAAAATTGTCCGCGGTGCGGGCAAGGACTGCTGCTCCCGCGCCCCCTGCGCTGCCGCCGAGCGCGTGGACGAGGAGTTGATCGCCGCGCCGACCCCAGTACGCGCCATGCGCGGTTTGCAGGAACCGCGCCATCGCGGCCGCTTTCTCCTGCCAGGCTTGTGAGTCCGCGGCGTTCATCTGTTGCTGTGCCAGTTGCCACGCAGCGATAAACGTTTCCTGCCAGGCGAGATCCAGTTCGGGAGACGCTTTGCCCGCAAGTTCGCGACCTTCGCTTTGAATTTGCAACGCAACTTTGACATCCTTGGCGTCGAGCGCCGCGCGGACGCGTTCGGCCCGCGCACGCAGTCGGAATTCGGGCGACTTGGTTGGATGATCGAGTGTGGCCAGCATTTGGTCGGCGTTTTGCAAGTTCCCGAGCAGACGCTCGCTGAGTGCTAGTTCCAAACGGACTTGATCGGCGAGCGGATCTTCCGGCGCGAGTTGCGTGAAGGGCGTGCGCAAGATCTCTTGCGTCTGCTGCAGCAGTGCAATGCGGTCCGGCGATTTCGGCGGATAAAGTTCACCGCGGGTACGACAGACGCGGGCCCAGTGATAGAGGACATTTTGCTGCAGCGAAAAAAGTCCGTCGGCCGAAAGTTCGCCGGCGGCTGGAGCTTGCCGGCGCAGCAGCGGGATTTCCTTCGTCAGAAACTTATTCAAATCGTCGAGCGCGCTCGTCGCAGTGCGCAGCGGTGTGAGTGCGCGATCGAGTTCGCTCGCCGGTGCGGCTCCCGCGCGAATTTCCGCTGCAGCGAGATCTCCTTCGGCCATCCAGGTGAGCGCATCCTGCAATTGCACGAGAATGCCGCGAGGCGTTTTTTTGACCGCGAATTCCGCGGCGAGATCGTGCGCTTGCTTGAACCACTTGGTACGCTCGGCTGGCGATTCGTTGATCGCGTGGAGCGCGTAAGTGCGAAGGAGTTCGACCGTCAGATCGGTCTTGGTGCCGGGATCGAGATTGGGAACCGTGAGGCGTTCTTGGCAAAACGACTCCGCGAGCTCAAAGAGACGACGTTCGCGCAGTCCGGAGACTAACTGTTGATCGCGCGATTGCGCGTGGCTCTCGCGAAACGTGAACGGAGAGAGAATCGCAAACGAGAATAAGATCAGTGCTAGGAATCTGGAACACATGATCCAACCACCTGACTCCTGACCTTTGTCCCCCGACTCCTGTATTCCAACCTAACCCACCTTAATCGGCTCCGGCCCCAGCGACACCACCGTCAGATTCTTCGGCGGGTGCTTTTCCAGCCAGCCATTGATCGACTCCACTGTGAGGTTGTCGATCAGTGCCTGCAATTCTTCCTTCGTGCGCACGTGCTTCAGGTAGTACCAATCGAGGGCGATGTTGCCGGCCCGTGAGGGGCTCGATTCTTGTTGAATGATTAGTGAGCGTTTGATCCGGCCCTTCAAGCGATCGAGTTCAGCTTGTTCGATGCCGGCGTACATTCGTTTCAGTTCGCCCCAGGTGACATCGAACGTGTCTTGACCATGTTCGGGTGTGGTGCCGGCGAAGGCGATGACGCTGCCGCGATCCTTCAGCGAGTTGCACATCGCGTAGACGCTGTAGACGTAGCCACGCTTCTCGCGGACTTCGGTGAACAGCCGGCTGCTCATACCGTCGCTGAGAGCGCCGATGGCGCCGCGGAGTTGAAAGTAATCGTCGTTGGCGTACGACAAGCCATCGATGGCGAGGCCGACGAGCGTTTGGCTCGATTCGTGTTGAATGTGGTGATAGCCGCGCTCGCCGGGGACTTCTGAAATCAGTTGATCAAGCCCCGGCCGCCAATCGCCGAAGAGCGTTTCGATCTGATCGCGCACCTGCGGCCAATCGATTTTGCCGGCGATGCTGATGATGCCGCGGTTGGGACGAATGCGTTCAGTGAAAAAGTTGGTGACGTCTTTCTGCGTCGCGGCCGTCAGCGTTTCGACTTTGCCCTGCGAACTGCGGCCCCAAGGATCGCCATAGTATCGCCGCCGCAATTCTTGCATCACGCGCTGGCCGAGGTCATCTTCGACGGCGCGCACTTCTTGCAGGCACGATAGCTGCGCGTCATCGAACTGGTCCTCGGGCAAGTGTGGGCGGCGAACAACGTCGGCATAAATGCTGAGGACCTTGGGAAGGCTCTCGCAGGGCATGCTGCCGCCGAAGGTGGTGTGCGTGACGCTGACCGACGCGCTGCAATCGGCGCCGAGGTTTTCCAGATCGGCGACGAACTGCCGGCTGTCGCGGTCGCCAGCGCCACGTTGCAGCATTTCGCAAGTGAGCGATGCGAGCCCGGCCTGATTGGGCTTCTCATGCACGCAGCCGGCGGGGAGCAACATTGCAAAGGCCGCCGATTCGAGCCAATCCATTTCTTCAGCGACCAGCGTTAAGCCATTCGCGAGCGGATGAACGTGGATTTTTTGAGCAGCAGTAGCGGGCATGGAATTCCTGATTGCAGATCTTTGGGAGGTCGAGGCTCCCGCGGAGCCGTGAGCTGCGAGTTGACGTTGACCGCCGCGGCGGCTCGGCGGGAGCCTCGCCCTCCCACGCATTCCCGAGCCTATCCCTGCTGCTAGACGTACGCAACCTCACTAGCCTTGTAGACGGTTTTCGTCTTGCGAAAACCGAGCCGCTGATAAAGGCGGATGGCCGGCGTGTTTTGAGCGGTCACTTCGAGAAAGACCCGCTGCAATCCGGCTTGCTTGAAACCCAGCAGCGAATGCCAGACGAGAATTCCACCGAGGCCTCGACCGCGATGATCGGCCGTGATGCCGACGTTTTGAATCGCACCAATGCCGCCACCTTCGGCGACACCCTGAATCGTGCCGCAGATCTCCGGTCGACGGTTCTCTTCGGGCCAATGTTGCACGAGCCAAGTGGCCGAGGGCAAGAATCCGTCTCGGGCCGCGATTTCTTCCATCAGCCGGCGACAGCCCGCGCGACTGCCGAGACAAGGAAACACGCTGGCGTCCATTTCGTCGACAAAACAGCGAAACTTGACGTCGGCATGCAACGGAATCATCTGCTCCGACCAGGCCAGCAAGGCATAGTCGGCAGGTAGCGGCGGTGGCTCGGCGCCGAGGAGTCGCAGATCAATTTCCATGCGGAAGCGCTTGAAATAGGTAATGCCCATATCGCGACGACGCAGCAAGGAGAAAAAGGTTGCCAGGAAAACTTACCACAGGCGGGATGGCAAGCACCGCGGCGTGACCTGAATCGTAGAATTTCATGAGACTTACGTCAACGAAATGCCGCGCATAACGATGAAAAGAGCCCCGCATCGAGTAAGGGGCTCTTTCGGGCGAAATTGACGTTTATTACACCCTCAAGGGCAAATTCTGAACCATTCACCCGAACCCGCCCGGCCGCTGCCTTGTCGAAGTCCAGCATGTGGCATAATCTGAAGGGTTCCCCCTTGGCGGCGAAGCTGCGCTCACAGCATCGCTGCGAGCAAGCAGGGCTGAAAATGCCGATTTTGACGAGTTTGCTGAAGAGTTTTTGCAGGAGAGACTGAGATGGCTACCACGACTTCCCCCGCCACCGCAACGCAACTCATGAGCGGGGCCGATATCCTCGTCAAGTCGCTGGTCGATCACGGTGTCGAAGTCGTCTTCGCCTATCCAGGCGGTGCCTCGATGCCCATGCACCAGGCTCTCACCCGCTACGCCGACAAGATCCGCACCATTCTGCCCCGCCACGAACAGGGCGGCGCGTTCGCAGCCCAGGGTTATGCTCGCTCGACCGGCAAGGTCGGCGTCGTGTTTGCCACCAGCGGTCCGGGCGCCACGAACCTGGTCACGGCCATCGCCGATGCCAAGCTCGACAGCATTCCGATGATCGCCATCACCGGCCAGGTTCCCACGCCGATGATCGGCACCGATGGATTTCAAGAAACGCCCATCGTCGAAGTCTGCCGGCCGATCACCAAGCATCACTTCCTGGTCACCAATGTGAATGACCTGGCCCGCGTGATGAAGGAAGCATTTCACATCGCCACGACCGGCCGCCCGGGCCCGGTGCTCATCGACATGCCGAAGGACGTGCAGAACCGCGACTGCATTCCCGATTGGGATGTGAAGATGAACCTGCCTGGCTACAGCGGCGCAGCCCCCAAGGCGAAGCCGGAACAGATCAAGCAAATCGTCGCGGCGATCAAGCTGGCCAAGCGGCCGGTGATTTACGCGGGCGGCGGCATTATTGCTTCCGAAGCCTCCGAGGAGCTCCGCACGCTGATCAAGAAGACGGGCATTCCTGTCGCGATGACGGTGATGGGGCTCGGCGCTTATCCCAACGACGGCCCGCTGTCGCTCGACATGCTCGGCATGCACGGCAGCGTCTATTCGAACTGGGCCGTCCGCGATTGCGATCTGCTGCTCGCTCTCGGCGTGCGATTCGACGACCGCGTGACCGGCAAGCTCGAAGCCTTTGCCAAGCATGCGAAGATCGTGCACATCGACATCGATCCTTCGGAGCTCAACAAGAACAAGCCAGCTCACATTCCGGTTTGCAGCGATGTGAAATACGCGCTGAAGGAAATCAACAAGACGGTCGAAGCTCCCGCCGAGATCGGCCCGTGGGTCAAGCTCTGTCAGGATTGGAAGAAGGCCCAGCCGTTCAAGTACGATCAGAATGCCAAGGGCATTCTGCAGCAGCACGCCATCGCCGAACTCAGCCGGCTGACGCAAGACAAAAAGGCCTACATCGCGGTGGGCGTCGGTCAGCATCAAATGTGGGCCGCGCAGTTCTACAAGTTCAAGCACCCGCGGACCTGGCTGTCGAGCAGCGGCCTGGGCACTATGGGCTTCGGCCTGCCGGCCGCGATGGGTGTGCAAGCGGCTCATCCCGACGCGCTCGTCGTCGACATTGACGGCGATGGCAGCTACCAGATGAACATCCAAGAAATGGCCACCTGCTATTGCGAAAACTTGCCGGTGAAAGTGCTGTTGCTCGACAACCAACACTTGGGCATGGTGGTGCAGTGGGAAGACCGCTTCTACGCGAGCAACCGCGCCCACACCTACATGGGCCCGATCGACCACGAACACGCCAGCGGCAAGCGAACCTGGGGCGAAAACGCCTACATGGCTGAACACCACCGCTACCCGGATTTCGTCACGATCGCCAAAGGCTACGGCTGGGGCGCTGCCAACGTGAGCAAGAAAGAAGATCTCACCGCCGCGCTCACGGAAATGATCAACTACAAGGGCCCGTATGTGTTGAACGTCCAGGTTCCCTACCAAGAACACGTGCTGCCGATGATTCCAGCCGGCAAAACGGTCGACGATATCATTACGGAATAACTAACTAGCCGCTCCTATGCTCTGCACTCAGCCTGTGAGAGCAGAGCAAAACGAGAATCTGCGCAGGGTTTGGTTACTCCAAACCAAACGCTCCTGCTGGTGGAATTTGCACGCCGCCGACGCGTCCGAGACGGCTGCTCGGCAGAAAGCGGGGTTCGATCCCAAAGGCGATGCCGAAGTTGTCGCGGCTGGCGTCGTAGTTGAAGCCCACCTTGATCAGAAACGACTCGCCGACCCGCGTGAAGGCCAGGTTCTGTCCCAAGTTGCCCGCCTTCGAAAAGTCGTACGTAGCGCCGAACGTGGCCACCCACTTTTCACTCATGCGATAACTCGACGACGCCGCGAGTACGTTGCTGCTGATTGGCCCTTCGGTCGAGCGGACGCCCAGGTAAAGGTTGCCCGATTCCGGTCGGCTCAGCAGGGCGCCGACGGTCACTTGCTTCAAGCCTTGATCGAAGAGATCGAAAAAGCCATCCGAGAGGAACGTCAAGCGATCGCCGACATGCCATTGGAAGTCGTAATCGATGAGCCCCAGCGGTTCGCCAAAATTGTCTCGGTCGGCCTGCGGGAAGAGGACGGCATCGATGTCGAGCACAATCCAATCGATGATCCGTTCTTGTCCAGGCAAGCCGCGTTTGGTTTGCCACCGTTGCTTGAGGCCCAGCTTGAGTTCGGTCAGGTCATCGGCGATTTCGGTCACCGGCGAAGCAACGCTTCCTTGTAAGTTGCGCCGCAGCGCGAAGTAGCGAGCATCGAACTGCTGCGGAATTTCGTCGCCAAAGGTCAGGCCGAACGTGTTGAACAGCGACCGGCGGCGGAACCATTCGGTCGAATCGTCATCAAGCGGATCGTAGCCTGGCAGTTGGTCGACGTCGAGATTCGACTTGGCATAGAAGTAGTCTGCTTCCCAAGTCACTTTGTGCGCCAGGCCGTTCAGATTGAACAACTCGCTCTGCACGCTGCAGTCGGCGGTCCACATCGGCAAGCTGGCGCGAATGCCACCTTGAGCATACAGACGCGAGGCCGATTCATCGTTGATGTCGCTCCCCCAATAGGCAGCTTCGCCGAGAATGTATGGCACCACTTTCACGGGGCCCGCTTCGAGCGGCAGATCCACTTCCTGGCGAGTGAAAGCTTTCGGTCCGGCGCGATCGGCAATTTCCCATGGCAGCAACTGGAACTTCGCGAGGTCGACCGGATTCGTCGGCGTGCTCGCCACTTGCAGGTCCGCATAACCGACGCTGGAGTGCTCGTGCCAGGTCAGCCAATCGAAGAGGAACGATTGCCCCATCGTGAAGTGATCGACGCGCAAGCCCTGCGTCTGCGTGAAAAAGTCATTCAAGCGCACATCGCCGGAGATGCTCCACGAACTGTTTTCGATGTACTGCTTCAGCTCGAAGCCGGTGTTCTGATCCTTGAGCGTGTCCCACTCGAGTTCGTAATAGGCTTCCAAAAAGTTGCGGTCGCTGACCAGGCCCACTTCGGCCGTCAACTGAAAATCGTTGGGCAGATACTGACGATGATTCGCCAGGATGCGGCCGCGGAAATCGGCTTCGGGCACAATCGCGCGGCGATCGAAGCCGAGGTTATCGATGCCGTCGTCCTTCAAGCCCCAGGCATCGATGAAGCCGCGATACGCGCCGGGCATGCCATACAGATTTTGTCCCTCGTATTTGTAGTTGGTTCCCAATGCCAGGCCGCGCTCACTGAGAAAGTCGGTCGACAACGTCCACTTCGTCCCTTGCGGCGGATCTTGAATGCCCAGGAGTTGATAAAGGTCTAGGTCGAGCAGCACCTGCGTGCCGAAGACCTGGTCGCTCTTCACGCGGAAGTTATCGACGTAATACGTAGGGGTGGTCAGGTCGGTGGCAATCACCGGCCAATAGAGGACGGGCGTTTCGAAGAAATAGATGTAGTTGTTGCGCGCGGTCGCCAGAAATCGATGATCGACCTGGGGCTCGCCGTTGGCGGGATTTACCGCGGGCAAACCGGTGCCGGGATCGATCACTTGTCGCTGCTGATCGATGACGTTGATGTTTTCGGATTGGAACCAGTACCGCGGCACGCCGATGCGGCTGGAGGTCATCGCCGCATTGTAGGCTTGGAACTGCTGACGATTCACTTGTTGCAGCACATCGGCTTTCACGCGCAGCAGCCCCTGATAGCTCGGCACTGGCGTGAGCATTTCTGCCCGTAGCACGATGCCGGCTTCGGTCCGTGCGTTGTAATACAGCCGATCGGCATAGATCACGCGGTCTCCCTGGCGGAAGACAATGTTTCCTTCGAGGTACACTTCGAGCGGACCATCTTTCATGTCGATGGTCGCGCCGCCGCCGCCCGGCAAGCCCGTGGACGCGGACCAGATGACTGCGCGATCGGTTTCGACCGAGACGGTGCCCAACTGATCGATGCCGTCGATGACGATTTGCACGCCCGAGTTGACGGTCGTGATGAGTTCGCCGGTTGTCTTGTCCGTTTCGGCCCGCAGATTCCACCGGCCACCGCCCCGTGGAAAGAGGCGAACGCGGCGGCCTTGTGTGGCGACGGGCTGAGCGGACGGGGCCGCAAGCTCTTCGGGACGCGTGAGCTGAGCGGGTTTGACATCGAACCGCGCGGGATCGCGGGCCTCGAGTCCACGCTCGAAGATCGCCGGCTTGACGTTTGGTTCTTCGATGGGAACAGGCAACGCGAGCTCGATGCCGGCCTGTGTGTAGAACCAGCCGAGCCAGCTGCGGTCGACAAGCGTTTGGGCCGAACGACCACTCATCGCGTGCGGATCACCCTTGCGGCCGAAGTCGACGCAGACGCTTCCTTGCGGCCCTTCCAAATAGGCGATCACTTTGCTCGCGCGGCCCGTGTAAGGTTCAGCGCGATCGAGCCACAGGACAGCTTCGGGCGCGGTGGCGATGCAGTCGCCTTGTTTGATTTCCAGATCGCCGCGGAGGACATAGACGTCGTATTGTCCTTGCTTCCAATGCGTGGCCGATGCCGCACGGATGCTGACCGGCACGTTGGTGTCTTCTTGCGGCAGCTCAATGACGCCGACGGCGAGCGCGGGCGAAAGATTGCCGAGGAGTGCGAGCAAAGTACAGCAGACAGCCGCAGTATGTTTCCAGCGATTGCCGATCGACTTTTGAAGAAAACGAAATGTTTCACTCAAGAACACGGCAGCAATATGCCGATCACGGCGCGCAACGACATCCCCGTGGCGCGCCGACAACGGCGCGCTGCTCGGTGAGCAATGCGGAGATGGTGGGAACGTCTTCAGCTAGGCTTCCTTGCCAGGGACTGTTTCACGGGTTCGGGGCTTGCAGTGGAATAAGGTCCGCTGCGGAAAGACCTTACGACAAGCGGCGGGATTCTAGTGAGCAGCCGCGGAGAGGGCAAGGCGAAGTCTTTTCCAGGGAGGGCGAGGCTCCCTCCGAGCCGAAACGGCAGCAATTCGCGTGCTAGCGGGCCTGGCAAGCGTACGATGGCGGATCAATTTCAACGCCCTGCCAACGGTCGGGCCGGAGCTTCGCCCACCCCAAATACCCGAACCAATTGCCTGCTGGCTGCGTAACGCCTGCGTAGCATTGCGCGCGTTAAACTGGGTTACTGGGGACGGCTTTGTCCCCTAAGCCGGTTGAGCCGGCGCAGCAAGCCGTTATACTGTGGCACTTTAAGCAGGGATGCACCCACCATCACCACATCTCCATGCAGCGGTAATCACACGCTTTTTTAGAGCCGTGTGAGTGACCAACATAGTTCGTTTCCTCCCCGGTTGTTAGGTATTAGGTCTATGACTGACCCGCAAACGAAGAGTCGCCCCCAAGCCAGCACGGCTGGGCCTGCTATGATCGAGGCCGTTGGGTTGAGCAAGTTTTACGGCGCGTTTGCTGCCGTCAATAATGTCTCCTTTCGTGTGAACCAGGGCGAGTTGGTCGCGTTTCTCGGCCCTAACGGTGCTGGCAAGAGCACGACGATGAAGTTGCTCACTGGCTACCTCTCTCCTTCCGAGGGGATCGCTCGCGTCGCCGGCCACGACATGAACACCGACCGTTTGGCCGGCGCCGAGAAACTGGGCTATCTGCCGGAAAACGGTCCGCTTTATCCGGATATGACTCCCCACTCGCTGCTCGATTTTTTCGCCGATGCTCGCGGCATCACCGGCAAACGGAAAGAAGATCGCATTGATGCGGTGATCGATCTCTGCATCTTGTCGAGCGTGGTCTACAAGCCAATCAGCAAGCTGTCGAAAGGTTTCCGGCAACGCGTGGGCATGGCTCAAGCGTTATTGCACGAGCCCGATGTGCTGATCATGGACGAACCGACGGCGGGCCTTGATCCGAACCAAATCTTGGAAGTGCGGCGAACTTTGCGGCGGATCAGCGAAACGAAAACGATCCTGCTCTCGACGCACATCTTGCAGGAAGTCGAAGCCATCGCCAGTCGCGTGGTGATGATCAATGAAGGCCGGCTGGTGTATGACGGCACGGTGAAGGACTTGGACCGCGATGGTCAGGGACTCGACGCCGCCTTCCATCGGTTGACGCGAGCACCTGGCGCGAATGAAGCCTAGGCCATTGCTCGATTCAAACACGCTTCAAGAAGAACACGCAATCTCCGCGAATTGATTTGCAGAACGGGAAGAGATCATGGGCCCCATCTTATTGCAGTTAGTCAAGCTCCTGGTAATCGATGTCGTGTTCATTGGTCTCTTGGCGCTCGTCCTCGCGCCGGTGGCCATGTACAACAAGGCCTCGTTCGCGCTGGTCAAGCGGAACGTGCTGGGTTATTTCAGCAACCCGACGGGCTACGTCTTTTTGTGCCTGTTCGTCTTGCTCACCTCGGCGTTTGCGTTTTGGACCGACAAGTTCTTCACGGCGAATCTGGCGAACCTAGATGAACTCAGCCGCTACATGCCGCTGATTTTGTTGCTGTTCATTCCTGCCATCACCATGAGCATCTGGTCAGAAGAACGCCGCCAAGGAACCGATGAACTCCTCCTGACCCTACCGGCGACGGATGCGGAGATCGTTTGGGGCAAGTACCTGGCCGCAGCCGTCATTTTCACGTTCTCGTTGTTGTTCGCTCAGATCTCGACGTTCACGGTCCTCACGTTGTTGTCGCTCGGTGATCTTGATGTCGGCCTGATCTTCACGACCTACATCGGCTACTGGCTGATGGGGCTCGCGATGCTCGCGCTCGGGATGGTGGCGTCGTTCCTCACGAATAACATGACGGTCAGCTTTGTGCTCGGCATGCTGCTGAACTCACTGCTTGTTGCGATTGCTTGGATGGATCACGCCATCTCGGCCCCCGCGGTTGCCAACACCGCGATGCGCTGGAGCTTGTGGGCGCAATTTGATGACTTCGGCCGCGGTGTGCTCAGCTTGGCGTCGATTTTGTACTTTGTGTCGATCCTGGCGATCGGCATTTATATCAGCGTCATTCTCATCGGACGCCGCCATTGGTCGGGCCGAGGCCGCGATCAAACTCAAAGCGAATTGACCACGCTGACCATCGGTGTGTCGCTCGGCCTGTTGGTGCTGGGCCTGCTGTGCTTCTTGGGAACTACCCTAACGAGTCATCCACGGTTTTTGCTCGCCCTACAATGGTCGGGCGGTGCGCTGTTGATCTTGTCGCTGCTCACGATCAACGCCAGTGCGATCATCAACGCCATGCAAGGCGGCATGCTCGGGCACTTCATGCTGCGGGTGGAATGTCTGGTGATTGCGGCCCTTGGCTTGTGTTTTTACCTGTCGCGGCATGAAGTGGTGCGGCAAGACATGACCCAGGGCTCGGTCAGTTCACTCTCGCCCGATACGATCAAGTTGATTCGCGAACTCGACGCCAAGCGGCCCGTGACGATCGATGCCTTCATCAGCGCGGACATGCCGAAGGATTTCATCCGCACGCGCTACAATCTGGTCAGCAGCTTGAAGGAACTGGCCAGCTATAGCGGTGGCAAAATCAAAGTGAAGATGCACGACAATTTGGAGCTCTTCTCGGAAGAAGCCGCGCTCGCGGAAACACGCTTCGGCATCAAGAAGCAAACCGTGCAACTGCAGAACCGCGAAAAGATGAGCCAGGAAGAATTGATCCTCGGCGCCGCATTCACGTGTGGTTTGGAAAAAGTCGTGGTGCCGTTCTTCGGTCACGGCTTGCCGGTGGAATATGAGTTGATTCGCTCGATTGCAACGGTCTCGAAGGGCGAGCGCAAGAAACTGGGCGTGGTGACGACCGACGCGCAGATGTACGGCGGTTTCTCGATGCAAGGGATGTCGCCACGGCAAATTCCCAAGCAGCCGATCATTGACGAACTGGAAAAACAGTATCGCGTTGAACAAGTCGATCCAACTTCGCCGATCGAAGTGGGCAAGTACGACGCGTTGCTTATCGTGCAGCCATCGAGCCTGGGCCCGCAAGAACTTTCGAACGTCGTCGATGCCATCCGCCAAGGCCAGCCCGCCGCAATCTTCGAAGATCCAATGCCCAGCATTTTTGCCGGCGGTTCGCTGGTCGGCACCAGCATGGACAAGCCGCCGCAAGGTGGCTTCATGGGGATGGGCGGCGGTCCGCCGCCGCCGAAGGGCGACATCCGCGCGCTGTGGGATGTCCTCGGTATCAAGCCCATCGGCGATGCCGGCCCTGCGGGTGCCGTCCCCGGCAACATCGTTTGGCAAGCGTACAACCCCTATCCGCGATTCACACGTACGGGTTTAGGTCCGGAACTTGTCTTCATTCGCGAAGAAGCCCCCGGCGCTAACAACGTGTTCAACAAAGACGCCAAGATGGTCGCCGGCATGGAAGAATTGCTACTGCTGATTCCGGGCGGTATTGAAGAAGCCATCGGCGCGAAGACGAAAATGACCCGTCTGGTAACAACCGCGGGGCGAGGCACGGGTACGATCGATTCGCAAAAACTCCGCGGCATCCAAGGGAATCGCCGGCTGCTGGAAAAAGAATACGAGAATACTCAATCGGATAAGACTTACACCCTGGCTGCCGAGATCATCGGACCGGAAATCTCCACGCCGGAGGTGAAGCCGACGTCGGCCAAGAAAGATGAAAAGGCCGATGACAAAGAGGGGGAGAAGTCACCGGAAGACAAGAAGCGGCACATTCATGTGGTGTATGTCTGCGACGTCGATATGCTCGACGGCTTCTTCCTGCAGAACCGCAACATGCCGAACGCGTTGTTCAACTTCCGCTTCGATAACGTCGTGTTCGCGCTCAACGCGATCGATGCCGCTGCCGATGACGATCGCTTCCTTCGCATCCGCATTCGCAAGCCGCAGCACAGTACGCTGCGAATGATCGAAGAAAAAGTCTCCCGTACTCGCGACGAAGAAACGAACGCCCTGAAAAAGTATCAGGAACAGTTCGACAAGAGTGTCGCCGAGTTGGAAGCCGAGAAAGAAAAAGAGCTGGCGGAGTTTAAAAAAGAATTGGACGCGCTCCGTAAAGAGCAGAGCGAAGGGAAACTTGATGCGGCGAAGGTCGCCGACTTCCGTGAAAAGGAACGTCAGCAACAAGTAAAAGAAGCGATCATCAACCAGCGTATCGAGGTCCGCAAAAAGCAGCTGGAACAAGAACTCGAGCGGGCCGGCGACAAGCTCCGCCGAGACGGTGATCGCGATATCGAGTCGACGCAAAACTCGGTGAAGATTGCGGCCACCGTGTTGCCCTTGATTTTCCCGCTGTTGATTGGCCTGTCGGTTTATGCTCAACGCCGCGTTCGCGAGCGTGAAGGCGTTTCCAAATCGCGATTGCGATACTAGTGTTTGTCGATTTTTCGTTCCCCAGTTCCTAGTTCCCAGAACCTAGCCCCCGATTCCTCCCATGAACGAACAGAATCGCACGATCATTCACGTCGTCATCGCCGCTGTCGTCGGTTTGTTGGTGGCTTATGAAGTCAGCAGCAATGTTGTCAGCGAGCCGCCGATTGACCGCACGCTTGATAAACCTCTCTATCCCGATTTCAAAGATCCGCTCGCCGCCAAGAGCTTGAAGATCGTCAAGTTCGACGAGAAGCTCGGCTTGCTCAAGGAATTTGAAGTCGCCGAAGTGAAGGGCCGCTGGTCGATTCCGTCGCAGGACAATTACCCCGCCGACGCCAAGGACCGTCTCCGCGATGTGGCCACCACACTCATCGATCTCAAGCCGATCGGCATTGCCTCGGAGGTGGCCGAAGACCACCAGTTGTACGGCGTGATCGAGCCGGTGAAGGGGCAAACCAAGGCCGGTGATCAAGGCATCGGCGAACTCGTCGTTGTTGAGAACGAAAAGGGCGACGATCTCTTCAAGCTAATCGTCGGCAAAGCCGCTGCCGCCGAAGGTGATACCGCCGCTGCCGGTCAGCGCTTCGTGCGTAAGCCAGGCGAAGACATCGTTTATGTCGCCAAGATTGACATGGCCAAATTGCCCGTGGACTTCGATCAGTGGATCGAGAAAGACTTGCTGCAACTCAACGCCCTCGACGTGAGCAAGGTCACGCTCAAGGACTACAACGTTCTCTCACCCGCTGGCGACGGCCGTTATGGCCTGTTCCCGCGCATGGAAGCAGCGGTTGCCTGGAACGCCGAGAAGGGCGCCTGGGAGCTGGAGAAGTTGACTCGCTACGCGCAAAACACCCCCGTCGCCGATGGCATCAGCGAG
Source organism: uncultured Pirellulaceae bacterium (assembly GCA_964394305.1). Lineage (GTDB taxonomy): Bacteria > Planctomycetota > Planctomycetia > Pirellulales > Pirellulaceae > Anatilimnocola. Next base: position 64,379 of record CAYMWL010000023.1, on the reverse strand, counting down.
CAGGAAGAGCTCAACAAGACCAAGCTCGATGAATTGAAGACCGCGCTCGATGATCTGAAGATCGTTAACGTCAAGCGCAAGCCGGCCGGCATCGATAGCGAACTGAAAATCAGCCAGGAGTTGATGAACAATCGGGATGGCTTGATCTCACTGCAAGAGCTGGGCTTTTATCCGACCGGCGAAAAGGACGGCAAGCTGGAGATCTCGTCGGCGAACGGCGAAGTTGTCATCGATATGAAAGACGGTGTGCAATATGTTCTTCGCTTCGGCAATGTTTCCAGCGACGTTGCCGGTGCGGTGAAAGGGGAGCTGAACCGCTACTTGTTCGTTTCTGCGCAACTTGCGCCGGATGTCCTCACGCCGCCGAAACTCGAAGCGGAACCGGCTGGTCCCGCAGGTCCCGAACCGGCCGTGCCCGCCAAGCCAACCGAAGAGAAAAAGTCAGGCGGTGGCGGTGCTGACGAAGGGAGCGACTGCCAACCAGCGGATGAGCCGAAGCTGCCGCCGACGGATTCGTCCAAGGCGGAAACGCCGAAGCCGGGGCCGCCGCCGATGGTCGATCCGGCTCAAGCGGCCATCGAAAAAATCCGCAAAGAAAACCGGCGCAAGATGGAAGACTATGAAGATCGCAAAAAGAAAGCGACCGCCCGCGTCACCGAGCTCAACGCCCGGTTTGCGGATTGGTACTACGTGATCTCGGAAGATGTGTATAAGAAGATTCATCTCAGCCGGGCCGACATCATCAAGGAAGCCAGCGGCGCCAAGGACGAAGGCTTCGGCATCGACGCCTTCCGCAAGCTGGAAGCCGACGGCATCAAGCAAACGATCCCGAGCACGCCACCACCAGGCGGCGGTGCTCGGCCTGGTGGTTTCAATCCGGATGCGTTCCAGGGTGGATTTGGCCCGTAGTGCTCGCCAACGCGCGGGGGCTGGACGCTACGTCGAGCGCATCTGAAGCGACATTGTTCGTCCTAGAGTCCCGACCCCGGACCACGCCCCAGCGGACGGAACATGTGGCTGTTGCGAGCGGCAGCGGGACGGCGCATTGGGTTATACAAGCGTTGTCGCAAATCCCCCTGACCCTGCCCGAGCCCGTCCATGAACGAACGTCAGATCTTTGAAGGGCAATCGAGTACAAAACCCTTGCCGATCGCCGGGCGTTTCTCGATCAGGCGTGCGGCGCCGATTTCGCGTTGCGATCCAGCTTTGAAATGCTGCTCGCGGCACACGACGCGGCGAGTCAGTTCTTAAATACTCCAGCCGTCGAACAATTGCAGGGCGGCGACAAAGGGCTGGATCGGACGCTCGATCATTCGGTGGCAAAACCAAACGATGAAGTCAAGATCGATGAAGGCAGCGACGGCCCGGACCTCAGTTTTTTGCAGCCTGCAACCAAGCCTGGCTCCATCGGCAGCCTTGGTCATTACGAAATTCTGCAAGTCCTCGGCCAGGGCGCGTTCGGCGTGGTGTTTCGCGCCTTCGACGAAAAGTTGCATCGCCAGGTCGCCGTCCGCGAAAGCGCTTTCTCCGTGAAGCCCGGTCCGTCGCCGCCATCAAACACGAAAACATCGAGCAGATTTACAGCGTCGAAGAACAGCCGCTGCTTTATCTGGTGATGGAATTTGTGCTGGGGCAAACGCTGCAACAGAAACTCGACGGCAACGGCCCTTTGGAAGTGCCGGAGATTCTGCATCTCGGCCGGCAGATGGCCGCGGGGCTCGCGGCCGCGCATGCCTTGAACATGATTCATCGCGACGTGAAGCCGGGGAACATTCTGCTCGGTCAAGGGCCCGAGCAAAAGGTAAAAATCACCGACTTCGGCCTGACTCGCGCGGCCGACGACGCGAGCATGACCCGCAACGGTGTAATCGCGGGCACCCCGCTCTACATGTCGCCGGAGCAAGCCGAAGGCCGCACGCTCGACGCGCGGAGTGATCTCTTCGGCCTCGGCAGCGTCATCTATCCATTGGCCACTGGCCGGCCGCCGTTCCGCGCGCCAAACACCATCGCTGTCCTCCTCCGCGTCGTCGAGGATACGCCGCTACCGATGAGCGAAATTATCGCCGACCTGCCGCCGTGGCTGGAAACGATCGTGCAAAAGCTGCTCGAAAAGGAGCCGGAAAAACGCTTCCAATCGGCGAAAGAAGTGGCAGAACTGTTTGCGCGTTGCCAGAACGAATTGCAGTTACGTGGCAAGGTGACCTGCGTGTCGGCGACTGGGCAGCCCGCTGGGCTGCCCAGCGAACCCGCAGCGACGCCTGCAGCCGACAAGTCAGCAGCTAAAGGCAGCCGCTGGCTCGTCGCTGCTCCAGCGCTCGTCGTCGTATTCTTGCTCGGCTTGTATTTGATCAATCGTGCGGTCGATCGGTGGTATCCATTCACCGCGGTAAGCCAGCCCGCGAACGGCAACCCGACAGAAGTCGCCGTTCCGACCACTCAAATCCAAAATTTCACCAGCGGCGAATGGATCGACGTCATTCCCCTGATCGAACCTGCACAAGACAAGCTGAACGTTGCCAAGCAGACGGGTCAGAATGCGTGGCGAATCGAGCAAGGTGAACTGGTCGTGGGCGGCGACTCGCTCTCTTCCAAACTTCAGCTGCCGCTCGACTCCGACTGGCCCGCGTATGAATGCGAACTCGATTTTACGCGCCGCAAGGGATAGAATGGCCTCAATCTCAATCTGCCGACGAATAATGGCGAATGCCTGCTGGTTTTCGATCCACCCGGTGCCCATGGCATGCATTTTGGTTCGCGTTTGCAGGGCCAGGTGATCCACAGCGAGCGGCAGATCAAAACCGGAGAACGCACAACCTTGCGATTTGTAGTTCATCGCTCCTCCAACCCTCCCGGCGAGTTCACGATGGGCGGCACAGCCGACGAGATTGAAGCGGCCCTCAAGGGACTCGATGAAAGCAATCTCTGGCAGGAGATCATCAAGTCGGAAGCCCCGCAGCACAAGGCGATCCTGACGCAGCCGATCTACCTGGGCGTGAACGAAGTCACGCAGGCGGAGTATGAAAAAGTGATGGGCGCGAACCCGTCCCATTTCGCGCCGATGGGAATGTGTGTGTGCAATTGTGATCTACTGGCGGCCGCATTCTTTGGCATCTCGTTAGACGTAAAACGGCTGATGGATTCCGTCAGGCGTGTGTGGGCTACTTCTTGGCGGTCAAAGCGCGCTCAACGGTTCGGCCCGACAGGTTCTGACGCCCGGCGGTTATCAAGTTGCGGAGCAAATGGCAAAGTGGCCAAAAAACTCGGGACTCAAATCAGGAGGAACAGTGTTATCACTTGTTATCGGTTGTTCTATCGAAATTGCAGCAAAGTCTTGTTTTGAAATGACTTGGGAGTTTTACGCCGAGTTGATAACTGTTATCAGGCTACCCTCCTTAAAGAGAGCTGTCGGGAAGTGCCAGTTGTGTCGTGTTGTTTTCGGTTATTGCCCGAGCGAATTTTGCTGAAAGGTCTGCCGTGCGGGCGACATCTACCTCGGCCCCCACTTTCGCTGCAGTCTGAGTATTGAGGTAGGCCATGTTTCCCTGTCGCAGCCGGCAAGCTTTTTTTGAGCAACTCGAACGCCGCGAAGTGTTCGCACCGCTGCCGGTGCTGATGGTCATTGCTGATCAGCGGGACTTTTTTTATCAGGAGTATGGCGATACGCGGCAGTCGCTGATCGAATCGGGGCTGGCAGTGCGGGTGGCTGCCCGGACGACCAATCCCAGCACGCCGCATTGGAACAGCGGCCAAGGGGCCAGCAGCGGCATCGTTACACCCGATCTGCCGTTGTCGGCGGTGAACTCGGCGGACTACAGCGCGATTGTGTTTGTCGGCGGCTGGGGTTCGTCGATGTATCAATATGCCTTTACCGGCAATTATTACGACGATCTTTACGATGGTCACGCTGCGACGAAGACCGTCGTCAACAACCTGATCAATGAGTTCAGCGCGCAGAACAAATACATTGCCGCGGTTTGTCACGCGACAACGGTACTGGCCTGGGCGCGGGTCAATGGCGTTAGTCCGCTGGCTGGCAAAACGGTTTCCGTTCCCTATCTCGGTTCGCCCGGCGTCTTTTGGAACGGCACGAGCTATAGCCCCAGCCAACTCCAGCAGCATGTGCAAATGACCGCCAACGGCGCCACGCCGCTGCCGCATGGTTGGGTCGGCAATCGCGCGACCGATACCGACGACGTGACGGTCGACGGCCGGATCATCACCGGCGAGAACAACTTCTCCGCCCGCCATTTCGGCCGCGTGATCGCGGAGCGGCTATGGGCCGAAGAAGTGAATGTACCGCCGGTGGTGAGTGCGGAACCGTTGATGATTGACGAAGGGAGCACGGCGGGAAATGTCGTGGGGCAAGTCCTGGCTACTGATGCGAATGCAGGACAATCCCTGAACTACGCAATTGTCGGCGGCAACTTGTACAACGCATTCGCCATCAACGCGGCGACGGGCCAACTCACAGTGGCGAATGCCGCGACACTCGATTATGAAACGTTCCCCACTTTCTCCCTCTTGATTCAGGTCACAGATAATGCAGTTCCGCCGCTCAGCGGCTATGCGCAAGTCTCCATCACGCTCCGCGATGTCATGGAATCGATGCCGGGGCCGGTTTCGCAGGTCGGCGAGAATATTGTGGTGCAAGGGACGGAAAACGCAGACTGGATCATCATCTCCACAAACGGCGCCGGGCAGGTGCTGGTCGCATTGAACGGTGCGAGCCAACAAGCATTCACGCTGGGCGCGGGTGGCCGGGTGATTGTGTACGCCGGCGAGGGAGCCGATCGCGTGAATGCGACGAGCAGCGCGGCGCCGGTCACTGTATATGGCGAGGCCGGAAATGACTGGATCCATGGCGGATGTCACGACGATGTGCTCGATGGCGGAGCGGACTTCGATCGCATCAGCGGGGGCCTGGGGCATGATCAGATTTTTGGTGGCACGGAAAATGACATCGTCGATGGTCGTGAAGGGAATGACTTGATCGTCGGTGGTGAGGGGGACGATCGACTGTTTGGCTTTGCGGGCAACGATGTGTTGATCGGTGGCAGCGGCCGCGACACGATCGCTGGCGGCACGGGCGAAGACTTGTTGATTGGGGGCACAACAACGTACGACGCGAATCTGGCAGCGCTGCGAGCGATGCTGGCAGAATGGGCCTCTGCGTCCTCAATCGCCACTCGGCGGACGCATCTGCAAATCGGGCTGGCAGGAGGAGTGCGCGTGGCAGTCAGCGATACAGTGGCTGACGACGGTGTGCATGATTGTCTGCACGGCGGTGCTGATAACGACTGGCTGTTGGCTCTGTCTTTGGACTTTCTCTATCTGCCCAACAGCGGCGACTTGCTCAGTTAAGGTCGAGCGGTAATGCGCGCTGCTCCCATGTTTTGGCAAATGCCGGTCGCCAACTGACATCATTCGATAACAACGTTTGATACTCGGCCGCTACGGCTCTTTACCCAATGTTGGAAGGCCGCGGAATACCGCTGGTTCCAGCTGACGCTTCTCTGCCGTATTCATCGTTCGTGGAGCGAAGTGACGACGAACTGCCACTTGCTGCCCCTGGGAGAAGAGCGGGTGGATTTGCTAAGATGCACGCAGGCGAGCGGCGGCGCAGCGGGCATTTCTTGAGCGGTCGGTATTTGACTGGATGTCGTTTTCATGACGAAGCATATTTTTGTGACGGGTGGCGTGGTCAGTTCTTTGGGAAAAGGGCTGACCAGCGCGTCGATCGGTATGTTGCTCGAGCGCCGCGGGCTGCGAGTGCGGATGCAAAAGCTCGATCCGTATATCAACGTCGATCCCGGCACCATGAGTCCGTATCAGCACGGTGAAGTCTATGTGCTCGACGACGGCAGCGAAACCGATCTCGACCTGGGCCACTACGAGCGGTTCACCGATGGTCCGCTGACCCGCGATTCGAACTACACGACGGGGCAGATTTATCTGTCCGTCATCAACCAGGAACGCCGCGGCGAGTTTCTCGGCAAGACGGTCCAGGTCATTCCGCACATCACCAACGAAATCAAACGCTGCATCGCCAAGCTGGCCACACCCGACGTGGATGTGGTCATTACCGAAATCGGCGGCACGGCGGGCGACATCGAGAGCCAACCGTTTCTCGAAGCGATCCGCCAGTTTTCGCTCGATGTCGGCAAAGAGAATTGCCTCTACATTCACTTGACGCTGGTGCCGTACTTGAAGGCGGCTGGCGAACTAAAGACAAAGCCGACGCAGCATTCCGTCGGTATTTTGAGGCAGATTGGTATTCAACCCGACATTCTCATTTGCCGCACCGAGAGAACCATCGATCGCGATGACCGCGAAAAGATCGCCCTCTTCTGCAACGTACCCATTGAAGCCGTCGTCGAGGAAAAGGACAAGGATTTTTCGATCTACGAAGTGCCTCTGAGCCTGGTCGACAACGGCTTGGATAAGTTCATCGTCAAACGGTTGCAACTGCCGGCTGGCAATCTAGCGATGGACGACTGGAAGCACCTGCTGCACGTGCTGCGCAATCCAAAGCACGAAATCAGCATCGCCGTGGTTGGTAAGTATGCGGAACACAAGGACGCATACAAGTCGATCTACGAATCAATCGATCACGCCGGCATGCATCATCAGGCGCAGGTGCGCATCGGCCGCATTCAGAGCGAAGAGATCGAACGCGAAGGGGCTGCCTCGCTGTTACAGGGCTACGACGGCATTCTCGTTCCCGGCGGCTTCGGTGAGCGCGGAATCGAAGGAAAGATCGAAGCGATCAAATTCGCTCGCGAGCGCGGCATTCCGTTCTTCGGCATTTGCTTGGGCATGCAATGCGCAGTCATTGAGTTTGCCCGCAACGTGGTGAACTTGAGCGGCGCCCACTCGACCGAGTTCAGCAAAGACACGCAGCACCCGGTCATCTGCTTGCTCGACGATCAGAAGAACATCATCGACAAAGGTGGCACGATGCGACTGGGCACTCATCCCGCCGTTCTCGCCGAAGACAGCCATGCCCGCGAATGCTACGGCAAAGAGCAAGTGCAAGAACGGCATCGGCATCGGTATGAATTCAACAATGCCTATCGTCAACAATTCGCCGCACATGGTCTGCACGTCACCGGCACGAGCCCCGACGGCAAGCTGGTCGAGATCGTCGAGATCCCCGACCATCCGTGGTTCCTCGCGGTGCAGTTCCATCCCGAGTTCAAATCAAAGCCGATTCAGGCCCATCCGCTGTTCGCTGGTTTTGTGAACGCGGCGATTGAGCGGCGATCGCAACGTGGGGAGCGGATCGCAGAAGTGAGTGCTTCGTAGTCGGTGTTGGTGGGAGGGTCGAATGTACTCATGGGCCCCACCTGAGTTCGGTGGGCCTCGCTCGACCCGCCCTACGAGTTAAGCGAGTAGGAAAAAACTATGGCCGACGACAAACAGCAAATTCCACCAGCATCGTTCACCGTGCTGATTTCGACGATCGCTACGCAAGCGAGCGTCGCACTGGGCCTGATCGCCGATCCGCGTACGAACAAGCCGGAAGTGAATCTCGACCTGGCGAAGCACTTCATCGATACGCTGGCCCTGCTCGAAGGGAAGACGCAAGGAAACCTCACCAGCGATGAATCGCAGCTGCTCGCCGCGGCGACGAGTCAGTTGCAGATGACGTATGTCAATTTGAAGAATAAGAAATAAGACCAAATTGGCGAGCGTCGTGGCAGCAGCTTGACGTGATTGACTTTCCAGCCCGGCCCCGCCGGGCTACGCCTTGAAGCTGACCGTTCTTACTCAGCGGCCCGCTAAGAACGACGTCTTCCGCGCCATCCCTGCCGCGCTAATCACGCGCAGCAGGTGGCGTTTGATCTCATGTTCGCTGCTGCGAGCTTCAGCGACTGCGGCTAGTTCACTGGCGGGTTTCGCCAGCGTATCGCATTTCAGCGATCGGCCCATCTCGGCGAGCAGTTCGCTCTGCCTGGTTACTTCCTGCCAATCACGCCGATCGGCTGCCGCGATCAATTGATCGAGCCAGCCCGGCAGTGAATTCATCGCCGACATCACGCGCGCGTTGTTGTTCGCCAACTTTTGATTGACGCCGGCAATGTCGCGAGGAGATGGAAGCATGGGGCGGGGCTCGGGAGTCGGTGGACAGGAGTCAGGAATCGGGGGTCCGGAGTCAGGTCATCATTAGAGCAGCGGCAAATTCGCTTCTGCCACCTGATCTCTGACTCCCGACTCCTTCCTGCTATGCAGCCAGTCGCCGCGCTGCAGGCCGCGCTTTCCGCGTCTGTTCCATCTGCTGCAGAATGGCAGTGACGAGCGAGTCCATCGCCGTAGAGATCAGTTGGCTGCGCAGCCGTTGCACGCCGGCGCCTTCCTGAGCAATCAGTTTATCGGCCTCTTGGGTGACGACGGCCGCCGCTCGAGCCCGGATGTAACCGCGAGCTTCGTGGGCATCGAGCGTGTGGAGGCGTTCGCACACCCGCTGATAAGTCGCCAGCCGGCTGCGGCCTGCGATTCTTTCGGCGAGGTGCGCCACTTTATCGGTAACGAAGAAATCGACCATCCATTGAGTGAGACCCATAACCACAATCCTTCCAAGCGTGGGGGGAGCGCCGGCGGCCGAGCGACGATCGCCACGACGGCACGGACATGGAATGAAATCGATTCGGCGGTGCCAGCAACTTGACGCGGCGGCCAGTGCGCCGGTCTGGACCAGTTGGCGAAACTGGTGGCAGGCAAGAACGAGAAGTGCTAGCGATTGATTTCGTCAGGATGATTAAACCGCGGCGGACAAAAACCCGATACAAACCTAGCAATCGGTTTGCATCATCCTGATCGCTGCGGACCACGCGATCGAACAAGTTGCCGCAAGTGTGTCTTGCTCCTTAAGCGGACCAGCCCACGCAAACGACGCCACTTGACCGATCCGCAAGCTTTCCCTACGCTCACAGATGTAGATTGACTGACATTACGGCGCTGTAGCCAAGTGGCTAAGGCAGCGGATTGCAAATCCGCCATCGTGAGTTCGACTCTCACCAGCGCCTCTTAACGATCAAAGGCGAATGAGCAGCATTGCTCATTCGCCTTTGGTGTTTCTTGGATGAATCGTGGCTGAAGCCAAGAAAGGCCCCGGCGGGGTGTTAGTGCCCTGCCTTCACCGTCGATTCGTCGATCTCTTTCGGCGGATGGAAGAAGAGCAGCAGCAACACGGCAGCGACAATTGCCGCGCTGGCGGGATACAGCAGCAACGCGCGGTCGTTGATCGTTTCCGTAACAACTTCGACGCCGTTCACGACGTTCGTGGTCTTGACGGTGTAGGCATCCTGCAAGCTCCGCCATAAAAACCGCGACGTGATTGGTCCCATGCCGAAGATCAAAAAGTTGAACAACCCCTGAGCACTCGTGCGAGCATCCTTCGGAAACACCGCATCGACAAAGATGTAGAGTGTAGCGAAGAAGAACGCATAGCACACGCCGTGCACAATATTCACGCCGACCGCAAAGTACGGATCGGGGAGCAGGGCAAACACGGCGAACCGCAGCGCGTGTCCCAGAATGCCGACGATCATGGTGAACCGCCAACCCAGCGTCTTCAGCACCCAACCCAACACGGCCATCGTCAGAATTTCCGAAATCTGACCGATCGTCATTGCCGGCTGAATCCAGTTCGAGGGGACACCCACTTTGCCGAGATAACGAAACCCGTAGAAGAAAAACCCGTCGTGCACTGTGGCATCGATGTAGGTCACGATAAACAGCACCAGCAGAAACGGATGCTTCAGCAACTTGAGCGCTTCGAGCCAGGCCAGCGAACTTCCTTCGGCGTGCAGCGGATCGTTCCCCTTCTTAGGCTCCACCGGTTTGGGCGGCGTGTGCGGCAACGTCAAGCTGAAGGCCGCTAGGATCAGCGAAGCAACCCCCGCTGTGATGAACGCAATGCTCAAGTATTGATTCAGGTCTTTCCCCGATCGTGAAGTCCCAAAGACGATGCCCAAGTACTCGATCACCCCCTTGGCAGCTTCCGGGTCGGCCTGAATCGCCTTCCATTTAAGGTCAATCTGCGCCCAGTCGGCGAGGATAAACACGAACGGCCAACTCACGGCGATCCAGCCGATAGTGCCCCACAATCGCACCGGGCCGAACTCCGTCTGCGGATCTTTCAAATTCGCAAACGCCAGCGTATTCGTCACCGACATGGTCGGTACGTAGAAGAAGCAATGCACGGCCATGCAGACGAAGAACAGCCAAAAATTAGGCACCTTCGGAGTATCGCCTTGAAAGGCCATCCAGGACATGATTCCAAACCCGAGCATCGCGATCCCGCCCACCATGTGACTGAACGCCAGAAAGCGTTCGGCGGCAAAGTTGCGATCGACGAGCTGATTGGCGCCAAACATCGCAATGATCGCCGCGACGGGAAAGCAGATGTTGAGCAAATCTTGCTGCCAGGGCTCGAAGCCCAGCGCGCCCTTGCCAAAAAAAGCAAAGCTGGGGGGCAACCAGGCTCCCCAAATCAGGAACTGCAGGAACATCATCACGCCGAGCTTGAAACGGATCGAATTCATGGAGGCAGAACCGAGCAGAACCTTCGCGGGCAAGAAACGGTGAAAAACGCAAAGCGGATTGTAATCAACGCAGGCGGTTGGCTCAAAGTGCCACGCACCGCCGGGGTCGATAATTACGCGGCGTCGTAAGTCGCGCGACTGCCGACCTCGATTTCAGCCTACTTGTCCACTTTTGGCGTCGATTGTTGGACAGCCTCCCACAGCCAAACCCGTGAATGGCGCGACTGACTGTCCAACAATGGACCGAATTGTTGGACAACCTCCTGGCGTGGCGGCGATCGACTTATGACGAATTTGGCAATTTGCTGTCGCCCGAAGTGGCGTGCTGCAGTTGCCTGCCACGTCGTAATCGTTCAAAAAGTCGACCACGTTCGAACGCCCCGGCTGAGCGTCTCGCGACTTACAGCGAATTCGCGGAGCCGTTCCGGTCAGGAAAACACAACCAGATTGCCAAGTAACAAGCAAGTAAGTATTTACTTGTTGAATGACACCTTGGGTCCCAGTTGTGCCATTTTTCCTTAGCCCAGCAACCGCTGGATCGCCGCGATCAACTGCGCACCTGGCACGGCGCTGGTCAGTTCCAGCGGCACTTCTTCCGTCTGCGTGGTGGCCAGGTTCTTCACCTGCACGATGCCGGCGTCGAGCTCGCGTGAGCCGGCGATCAGCGCGATCTTGAAACCGCGCTTGTCGGCGTATTGCAGCTGCTGCCCAAGCTTCTTGGCATCGGGAAAGAGTTCCACGCCAATTCCGCCGCGGCGGATGAGAGCGGCGATGCGGAGATAATCTTCCAGTCGTTCTTTATCAAAAAACGCCACCAGCACCGGCGCGGGTGTGCTAACTTTCTCGAGCAGCTTCAGTTCTTCCATCGCAGCGAGCAGTCGATCGAGGCCCAATGAAGCACCGATGCCTGGAAGTTCTTGCTTCGTGAACAAACCGGCGAGGTTGTCGTATCGGCCACCCGAACAAACGCTGCCGATCGTCGGCAGATCGCCGAGGAACGTTTCGAAAATGGCGCCGGTGTAATAATCGAGACCGCGAGCGATGCTCACATCGAGCTGCAGTTTGTCTGCTGCGACACCGCTCACTTTGGCGCCGCGGAGAATCTGCCGCAGGCGTTCGATGCCTTCTTCGCCGACCGCGTTGCCGGCGAGCAACGTGCTGAGTTGCGAAAGCATCTCGTCGCTGCTGCCACTGATTTCGGCGAGCTTCAACACTTGCTCGGCTTGTTCCGCGGTCGCTTCGGCCGCGGTCATCATTTCGGCCGCGACGGCTTCGCGGCCGACCTTGGCGAGCTTGTCGAGTGCACGAAGGATCGGCACGCTCTTCTCCGCGAGATTTAACTTCGCGAGCAATCCGCTGAGAACCTGGCGATTATTCACGCGGATCGTGAAACTAGTAAAACCGATGGCCTGCATCAGCTCGTGAATGACGACGGCAGTTTCGATATCGGCCGCGACGCTCTTCGTGCCGATGGTGTCGAAGTCGCATTGCATGAACTCGCGATATCGTCCGCGCTGTGCGTTTTCGCCGCGCCAGACCATGCCGATGTGATAACGCTTGAAGGGCGTGCCGAGTTCTGCGAAGTGTTGCGCTGAGAAGCGCGCGAGCGGCACCGTCAAATCGAAACGCATACCGACTTTGCGACCGCCATTGTCTTCGAATTGATAGAGTTGGCGGTCGGATTCATCGCCACCCTTGCCCGTCAGCACTTCGAGATACTCGAGCGCGGGCGTATCGATCGGACTAAAGCCGAACGAGCGATAGACGCGCTGCGCCGTGGCGATCAACCGTTCGCGCGGAATCATCGCGGCGGGCAAGTAATCGCGAAATCCTTTGAGCGTGCGCGGTTCGATGAGTTGTTGTTTGGACATGGCGTAAGGTAGTGGTCAGAGGCCAAAAACGTAGCCCGAGTCGTGAGCCGAGGGAGCACTGCGAGTTGCCTCAGATTCTCGCTCGTGCGGCAGCACAACGGAAGCGCAGTTGGCCGATGAATTGCGGCAGCCGCTTCTGTGCTGCCGCACGTTTGCCGGTAGCCGCGAGCAGTTGCGGGGCTTTCTCGGCTTACGCCGCGAGCTTCCTGGGAGCTACACCATCGGCAAGCCTTCGGGCTGCGGGCTGCGGATGCTTTTTCCCTTGCCGCGGCCGAAGCGGGCTTCGCAATATTCCTCGACCTGCTCCGGCGTTTCAAAGTAATGGTCGTAGGTCCAGTCGTCTTCGAACTCGCAGGCGTCGGTCGTGTAATCGCGACAGATCTGCGGCCGCGTGAAATAAATGCCGCAGCGATTGTCATCTTGCAGATGCCGACAGCGCGTGTGGACCAACAGATACCAGGTATCGTCGTCGATAAAGACGCTGGCCCGGTCGTGCAGCAGGTACCAGCGAATGTAATCAAAGTCCTTGGTTTCCGTCGGCGTATCGATCGGCAGGGCAAAGTACTTGCAGCATTTGGCCGAGCAGTTATCGCACAACGTGGCTAGATTAAGCGTCGCGCGGCGAGCTCGCGGAACAGCCAGGTCGATCATGCGTTAGATCCTGAATTCAGCTTCCAATTGCGCAGCAATCCGAGGCCGCCAAACGACCCGCAGGCCGGCGAAAGTGAAAAGCGAATTTCGCCGGCAAGAGTGTTGCCTGGCGATTACTTGCGGTGCCGAATGCGAGCCCGCATCCGCCGCTTTTTACGTCCCAACTTCCGTCGACCGCGACCCGTCTTCTTAACACCCATGTGAAATCATCTCACCCGTCTAAAAACCGTGAATCTGTCATTCGCGAACCCAGAAGTGTAGCAACTGCAGGCCACTTTGAGCAAGCCGTGTTCGGCGACGAAAGTAGGTACCGCTTGAGCCGGCCTAATTTTAGGCACCGTACTTCTGCAGCCGGCCCGCATTCGCGAGGGCCAGTGTCATCAAGTACTTCGCCTCGAACTGTCCCAGGCCGCCGCGGATCGCGGTGTTTTCGCCGAAGGTGGTGTGACCATCGGTACGGCAGCAATTGCTGACCAGCAGCGTCGGCACGGGATGCCAGCTGTGGGCCTTCAGGTAGCTGGGCGTGCTGTGATCGCCGGTGACGATCAGCACGTCCGGCTTGAGCGCTTGCACGCGCGGCAGGACGGCGTCAAACTCTTCGATCTTCTTCACTTTGGCAGCGAAGTTGCCGTCTTCGCCGGTGCTGTCGGTGTATTTGTAGTGCAGGAAGAAGAAGTCAAAATCTTTCCAGTACTGCGTCATCACGTCGACTTGCTCGTCGAGCGTCTGGGCCTTGCCGAGGATCTTCATGCCGACGAGTTGAGCGAGGCCTTTGTACATCGGATATACGGCAATCGCGCCGGCGCGAAGGCCATACACTTCGTCGTACGAAGGCAGAGCAGGTCGGCCACTAAAACCGCGGAGCGTGAGGCCGTTGGCCTTCGGTTGGCTGGAAAGAATCTTCGTCGCTTGTTTGACGAATTCATTCGCAATGACGGCCGCGCGCTCGCTAGGGCCATCGTGACCCACGGCAGCCAGGGGCGCTTTGCCGACGGCTTGTGGATCGGTGTCTTTCACGTTGCCGGCAAGCCCGTCGCCGCGGAAAACCACCACAAAACGATGTTCCTTCACCGGTTCCACAAACACTTGCACGCCGGGGATTTTCACATCGCGGAGCAATGTGGCGAGCGGTGCGCTTTCTTCCGACGCAATCCGCCCCGCGCGGCGATCGCTGATGAGGCCCTTTGCATCGAGCGTGCAGTAATTGCCTCGCGCAGCGACATCGCCGGGCTGCATGGAGAAGCCAATGCCGGTCGCTTCGAGAGCGCCGCGGCCGATGACATATTGAATGGGATCGTAACCGAACAAACCGAGGTGGCCTGGTCCGCTGCCAGGGGCAATGCCAGGACAAACCGGCAGGCTCGCGCCCTGCACGCCGATTTTCGCCAAAGCATCGAGGTTTGGCTTGATCGCGGTTTCGAGCTCCGTCTTACCGCCCGGCGTCATCGGCAGGCCACCCAACCCATCGGCGACCAGCATCACAATTTTAGAATCGTTCTTGGTCTGCAGTTCGCGGGTAAGAGCGTGGATGTCCATGGCGGATCTCAATTCTATTAATGATTTACAGTCTTCATTCCCTCTCCTCTGTACTCAGGGGAGAGGGTTGGGGCGAGGTGACAGGAAGTAGACTTACTCTCTCAAAATCCGGCCGATTCACAAGGTGGGCTGCAGCTAGTATCTTCAATCGCACGCTCTCCATTTGCCGTTTCGTCCCCGTTTTTTGCAGGCATTCTCTCATGGCCGCTGCCATTGTTCCCCTGAAACTCGATATCCGCGGCGCTCTTCATCCCGAATTCGGCGTGACCGAAAGCGAACTCGCCGCCCTCCGCCCGTCGCTCGTGTACGCTCAAAAAGAAGTGCTCGAAGCCGATGCCAAGGCCTACGACACGCAAAAAATCCCCGCCGAAAAAGATCCGCTCGATCACGGCTTTCTCGATCTGCCCGATCGGCTGCTGAAGGAATATCAAGAGAAGCGGGCCGAGAGCGAACTGGGCCGCATCATGACCGCGGCCGCCAAACTACGCGAGCAAGTCGACCGCGTTGTGGTTCTCGGCATCGGCGGTTCGTACATGGGAGCCAAAGCGTTGATGGACGCTTGCTGCCAACCCTACTTCAACGAGTTGAGCCGGGCCGAGCGGGGTGGATATCCGCGGATTTATTTCGAAGGGAACAACATCGACAACGATGCCTCGCAAGGGCTGCTCCACTTGCTCGGCACACAGCAAGGGACTACGCCGGAAACTCGCTGGGGCATAGTCGTCATCAGCAAGAGTGGCGAAACGCTGGAAACCGCCGTCGCCTTTCGGCAGTTCACCGCGGCACTGATCAAGAGCTGCGGCGGCGATGTGAAGAAGGCGGCTGAACTCATCATTCCGGTGATGGGCGAAAAAGGTCGGCTCGCCGATCTGTCAAAAGCACTCGGCTGCAAAGAGTGGTTCCCGGTGCCGGATGGCGTGGGTGGCCGCTTCTCGATTTTGTCTGCCGTGGGATTGCTGCCAGCCGCGCTGATGGGACTGGATGTGATTCGCATCCTGCAAGGCGCCGCGCTGATGACGAAGCACTTCCGCGAAGCGCCGCCGGAAGAGAACGCGGTGCTGCAGTTCGTTGCCGTCAGTCACCTGATGGAAACGCGCCGCATGGCCAACTTGCGGATCCTCTGCATGTGGGCCAAGTCGCTCGAGTGTGCTGGGCTCTGGTATGACCAACTCCTGGCCGAAAGCTTGGGCAAACGCTTTCTTGGCGCGACGCCGCTGACGACCGTCAACACCCGCGACCTGCACAGCCGGGCTCAGCAACATCAACAAGGCCGACGCGACAAGCTGTTCGTCAACGTCATCGTCGACAAGTGGCGGTTCGACGCCCTCGCCGTCGGCAAGAGCGAATTCGATCAGGACAAACTGAACGACATTGCTGCGAAGACTCTGCCCGAACTGATGTCGGCCGCGATTCAAGGGACAAACGAAGCCTACGCAGGCGACGGCCGACCGACGATCGATTTGCATTTGCCATCGACCGACGTCACCGTCATGGGCCAGTATTTTCAATGGCTGATGATCGCCACCGTTGTCGAAGGCCGCCTGCTTGGCATTAATCCATACGGGCAGCCCGGCGTGCAGATGTATAAGGGTGCGATGAAACGGATTTTGGGGCGGTAGTATTTGTTTGTCTCCGGTTCTCTGCTCTGGTTCTCTGGGGTGAGGGAATGGATCAAGAACATGGCAACCATCACCTGGCTCGGTCACGCCTGCTGGCTCATCCAAACCGGCGAGCACTCCATTCTGCTCGATCCGTTTTTGGACTCATCGCCAACTGCATCCTGCAAAGCGAAAGACATCCGCGCCGACTACGTGCTGGTTTCGCACGGCCATTTCGATCACATCGCCGATGCTGCCACCATTGTGCTCAACAACAAAGCGACGTTGATCACCAATTACGAAATTGCCACTTGGTTCGCTGCGAAGAACAACAACTACGAAAACACGATCGGCATGAATCTCGGCGGCACTACGCCAACTTCATTTGGCAGCGTGACCATGACCATCGCCTGGCATTCGTCAGTGCTGCCCGATGGCACTTACGGCGGTGCGCCGGCCGGCTTTGTATTGCTGCTTCAAGACGAAGGGAAGAGGATCTATTTCGCTTGCGATACCGCGCTTTTCAGCGATATGAAATTGATCCGCGGCGACCTGGACCTCGACCTGGCGGTGCTTCCTATTGGCGATCTCTATACGATGGGAATCAACGATTCGCTCGTGGCAACCCGACTGCTGCAACCCAAGCTGGTCGCGCCGTCGCATTTCAACACCTGGCCCGCGATCGCACAAAACGCCCAAGCCTGGGCAAAACGCGTCAGCCAAGAAACCACGGCCCAGCCCCGCGTGCTGGAGCCGGGAGAAAGCTTTTCGCTATGAAGACCTGGATGCTGTTGTTTGCCGTTTGTATTTCGCTCACCCGTCTGTCCTTGCAGGAAGTGTCCGCACAAACACTTCGCTGGGAACTGCAGAAGGGCGAGAAGTTCACGCTGCAGATGAAGCAGCACACCGATTCGCTCGTTAGTCTGAGCAGCAAGAAGCTTTCGTCGACAGTCGATTTGCAGGTGAATGTCGGCTGGGAAGTGACCGCCGCCGAAGATGAGACATTTGTTATCGAACAAACGATCGACGCGATTCGCATCGAAATGAAGGGCCCCGATCAGGATCCAGTCAATTACGATTCGCGCGAAAAGAAAGCCCTGGTTGGCGCAGCCAAAGAACTGGCCGGCGCGGTTTCCGGACTGCTAAGTGCAAAGTTCCAAATCACAATGAACGCTCAAGGTGGCATCTCGGCTGCGGAGCGAATTTCTCCAGCGACGGCCGCTGCAGTTCCCGCCGGTGAAGCAGCCAAAGCTGCTGCGATGAGTAAAGAAACTGTCGAGAAACTCCTGAAGCAACCGCTCTTGCCGCTGGCGAAGGAACTCAGCGGCAGTGAGCCAACTTGGACCGACGAACGGAAAACTACGGCTGCCCTCGGCGAAGTCACGCAAAAGCGCACCTTCACGCTCGCGGGCACCGAAGATCGCGCTGGCCAACCGGCGCACAAGATCACCATCAAGGGAGTGCTGGAAGTCGCTCCCGCATCAGCGGCTCCCAAGGGCGCGTCGCAACTCAAAACGCAAGGTCAAACCGGCACGGCCTGGTTTGCCAAGGAACCTGGCCGGTTGCTGGCTAGTGAGATCACGCAGCGTCTCGTCACCGAGAGCCAATATCGCGATTCGACGATCACAGTGGATCTGACGACCACGTACTTGACCACGCTCACATCGCGTGAGTAACTTTATTCGCGCAGCAGCCTTTCAATCATCCATTCGACGGCGGTTTGCGGCGTATTCTTCGTCAAGTCGGCAACGGGGCGGTTCAGCGCATCGACGGTTTGCTCCATGCGCGCGGGATACCGCGGTTCGCTATAGAACGTGTCGGAGCCTGCCGCCGGCAACTGCACGCTATCTTGCGGCAGCAGTACGATTGCCTGCCCAAGTGCCGCTTGGAGGGAGTCGACGCCGCCCCGAATGAACGCCGAGTGGGGAGTGTAACCAATTACACGCCAGGTAACCAAATGGGGCAGCGGATCGGGACCGCGCGGCAGCAAACCATCGTCATCTCGCGGAAGCTGAGGACCGGGATCGGACGTGCCAGGTGGAACCAAGCTATCGCTCCACAGGACGAGCGTATTCGGTCCTTGTCGGCGGTACCAAGCTTGGAGGGTGAATGCTTCGGCCGCTTGCTCATCATGCAGTCGAATTCCGAGCATCGCCAAAGTAGAAGCGCGGCTCGTCGCGCTACTACGCCGTCCCAGATCACTGCCGCTTCCCGTCAATCCAGTGTTGTAGAAGTCGGGCAAGAGCAAGGTGACACCCGCGTCCAAAAGTTGAGCCACCATTTGAGCGCGCTGGCGGATGAATTCCTGCTTCCCCGCGCGACTGATGACCAAGACGGTGGGCCTCGATTTGCCCAACGCTTTGTTGGGCTGCAGGGTGAGCAGAGGAATCAGGCGGCCGTCATCATTTTCGAGCAGTTGCAGTTGCGCTTTGGCCTGGGCGAGATCAACAGGTTCCCCTTTCCAACCTGCGCTCAGCCCGTGGACCGTAGGCAGGCTATATCCCGCCCGTTGCACTCGCCGTGTCGCCACAATCTCCCGCAAGGGCTGTGGCTTGAGCTTGGCGCGCAGTTCATCGGTCCAGCACCGCAACTCCGCCGCGTCGTGCCGATCGGTCGATTCTTCACCGCCGGGCAATTGAATAGCAAACCACTTGGCGAACGCTTCGTGCATCTGCTTGCGATGCGTCTTGCCGATGTGTGTGCAATGGCTGCCGGGTGGATCTTTGGAAGTGAGCGTGCCATGGCCATGGGCGAAGGAAAGATGATCGGGCTTGTCGTACCAGGCGTAGATTTTTTCGAAGCGCTTCCAAACGGGATCATGCTCACGATCCCAGGCAAATTCGTGGGCATAGATCAGCCGCCGCGGCGCGATGCTGCCGACGATGGCCCAGGGCAACGTGCCGTCGCGATAAGAGTAGGCCAGGTTGCGCGTCGATTCCCAACCGCCACTTCCGCCGTAGTTGAAGTCGACTCCTTCGGGCAAGGGATAGCGAGTCTCCGGCTGCGGTCCGCCGAAGTTGAAAGGCGCCGCGCACGTGATCCGCTCATCAATGGCAGCCGTCACCGCACAAGGATCGCCGCCGCCGGCGACAGCACCGAGCAGAATTATTTTGTCCTTATCGATACCCGGCAACGAATGCAGCAGACTCACGCCGGTCATCAGATCGAGCGCGAGACAGCCCATCAAGCTTTCGCCGACGAGGTTGAGCTGCAGATTGACGTCGTAGCGAAAGTAATAGTCCTGCCGGCTGACTTGAAACGGCTTGTCGTAGTCGTCTTTCGACCTAAACGGATGCTGCCGCCGTTCGCCGTGTCCCAAGTGATCGGGCACCAGCACATAGCAGCCCGCACGGGCCCACAGCACGCCCATGTCTTGCAGTTCACCGTTCTCCTTGGGCGTGTGATGCGCATGGCTGATGATGAAGCCCGGCATTTTTTCGCGGGCGGGTTCCGGGACATACAGATTCGCCGAGATCCACGAGCCATACGTGCTGCGATAAAGCAACTTGTCGATGCGATAACCTTCGCCTTTGATCGCGCCGCTGA
Source organism: uncultured Pirellulaceae bacterium (assembly GCA_964394305.1). Classification (GTDB taxonomy): domain Bacteria; phylum Planctomycetota; class Planctomycetia; order Pirellulales; family Pirellulaceae; genus Anatilimnocola. The sequence continues at coordinate 44,630 of CAYMWL010000023.1, read as the reverse complement.
TCTCCGCCGCGCCGAGCATCTGCGGCGGTTTCCAGTCGTCTTTGCGGAAAGAGTGCCCTAGCGACTCGCGGAGCAGCTTCACTTTCTGCTTGCGAAACGCTTCCCATTCTTCGCGCGACTTGATCTTTTCCCACTCGGCCGTGCTGCGGGCGTTCCCTTCGTCGCGGCGGCGTTTCAGATCGTTCGGCACATAGTCGCGAAGTTTTTGTTTCAGTTCGTCGGAGAGTTCGGGGAGAGTGAATTTTTGCAGCGCGGCAGTGAGTTCCTTTTGAGATGAATCGTCCGCGAGGGAAAGTTGCGAAGATATCGCAATGAGTAACGCGGTAAGCAACGATCGATGGATGGAGTTAAGCATTGGAACCTCTCGCCAGTTGAAGTCTTTCGCAGCACCGCCCCCTCTCCCCAGCCCTCTCCCTGTATTGCGTGGAGTACACGAGTACCGGGGCGAGGGAGTGCGTTACTATAGTGAATGCGCATGCCGCTTCGCCAAACGAATTCTCAAACCCCATTCCCAAACGATTTGTCATTCCGATGACCAACGCCCAAATCGCTGATGCCTTTGACATGATTGCGGACCTGCTGGAGTTTCAAGCCGCCAATCCCTTTCGCGTGCGGGCGTATCGGAACAGCGCGCGGACGATTCGTGATTATGCGGAGTCGCTCTCGTCCGTAGTGGCGACGGACAAAGGCAAATTGACGGATATCGAAGGCATTGGAGACGATCTCGCGCTGAAGATCGTCACGCTCTGCGAAACGGGCGATGTGCCGATGCTGGCGGAGCTGAAATCGCAAGTGCCGCAGAGTGTCCTGGCACTGTTGCGAATTCCCGGTGTTGGTCCGAAGAAGGCAGCAGCGCTGCACAAGCAACTGGGCATCGCCACGCTCGATCAACTCCGGGCGGCCTGTGAAGAGCACAAGGTGCGCGAACTGAAGGGCTTTGGCGATAAGACGGAACAACTGATTCTCGCCGGCATCGGTTTGGCCGCGACGGCGAACCTGCGGATGCTCTGGGCCGAAGCCGACGCGCTCGCGCAGTCGCTGCGGGAACATTTTAAGGACTGCCCCGGCGTGCAGCAGTTCGAATTTGGCGGCAGTTATCGCCGCGGCAAAGAGACCGTCGGTGATCTCGATATTCTCATCGTCGCTGCGAATGAAAAGGAGGCCATGGATCGCCTGGCTTCCTTCGAACAAACCAAAGACATCATCACACGTGGCGAAACCAAGATGAGCATTCGGACGCACACGGGTTTTCAAGTCGACCTCCGCGTTGTCCCTGCAGAATCGTTCGGCGCCGCGCTGCAGTACTTCACCGGCAGCAAGGAGCACAACGTCGTCGTCCGCGGCCTGGCCAAGGCCAAGGGGTTGAAGATCAATGAATGGGGCGTCTTCAAAATCAACGGCGAGAAAGAAACCTACGTCGCCGGCAAAACCGAAACTGATGTCTACGCAACGCTCGGCCTGCCGGCGTTTCCGCCAGAACTGCGCGAGAATCGCAAAGAATTTGAGTGGGCCGAGAAAGATGAACTGCCTGAATTGATCACCGTCGAAGACATCCGCGGCGATCTGCACATGCACACGCATGCCACTGACGGCACGGCTTCGATCGAAGAGATGGCCGCCGCTGCTCGCGCGCGAGGCCTGTCGTACATCGCCATTACGGATCACTCGCAGCGCGTGTCGATGGCCAATGGCTTGACGCCCGAACGGGCGCTCGCCCAATGGAAGGAAATCGACCGCATCAACAAAGATCAGCCGCAAGGCTTTCGCATCCTCAAAGGAATCGAGTGCGACATTTTGGAGAAAGGTGGCATGGACTTGCCCGATGACGTGCTGGCCGAAGCCGATTGGGTCATCGCCAGCATTCACTACGGCCAAAAGCAACCGCGCGAACAAATCACCGATCGGATCCTCGGCGCAATTGCCAATCCGCACGTCTGCCTGGTCGCACATCCAACAGGCCGTTTGCTCAATCGCCGCGAAGCCTATGAAGTGGATCTCGATGCTGTCTACGCTGCCGCGAAGGAGCACGGCAAGTTGCTGGAATTGAATGCTAACCCAATGCGACTCGACTTGAACGACATTCATCTCATCGCGGCCAAGCAACACGGCATCCCGATTGTCATCAACACCGATGCTCACAGCACCGAGGGTTTAAGCGTGCTGCGTTATGGCATCTTGCAAGCGCGACGCGCGGGGCTGACCAAGGCCGACGTCGCCAACACGCGCACCTGGCCGCAGCTGAAGAAGTTGGTGGGAAAAAAGTAGGTACTCATCTCGCTCTGCCGAGATGTTCGGAACTGGCGTCCAGCCAGGAGGCAACCAACATGGAACAGCGCACCATCGCGGCTGTCGCGCATGCTAGGTAGCTTGGTCTTTCGGCCACGGCATCGTCGCTATCCGCCGCTCGCCGCTTGCGGCGTGTCATCTCGGCAGAGCGAGATGTTTACGTACTAGACGAAAATATCTTTGATCACATGCCCATGCACATCGGTCAGGCGGCGCTCGATGCCGTTGTGATAGAAGCTTAGCCGCTCGTGATCGATGCCGAGCAAGTGCAACAGCGTGGCGTGCAAGTCGTAAATAGTGGCGACGTTCTCGACGGCTTTGTAGCCAAACTCGTCGGTCGCGCCGTAGCTATGGCCGCGCTTCACACCAGCACCGGTCAACCAAACCGTGAAGCCGTGCGGATTGTGATCTCGGCCGCTCGCTCCTTTTTGAAACGTGGGCATACGGCCGAACTCGGTGACGAAGGCGACGAGGGTTTTCTCGAGCATGCCCCGTTGCCGCAGATCACGCAGCAACGCCGCGGCAGGCTGATCGAGAATTTGCCGATGAACATCGTATTGGGTCTTCAGCGTTTTGTGCCCATCCCAATTGCCAACCCCTTCGCCCATTGCGTAGCTGCCGTTGAAGAGCTGCACAAACCGCACGCCCCGCTCAAGCAGCCGCCGCGCGAGCAAGCAGTTCTTGCCGAAGCGGGCTTTCAGTTGGTTGGCGTCTTCCAGGCCATAGTCGCGCTGCGTTGTGGCGGTTTCTTTAGCCAGGTCGCCGGCTTCTGCAGCGCCCAGTTGCATGCGGGCGGCTAATTCGTAACTGGCGATGCGACTGCTGAGCTCGATATCCTGCGGATGTTTTTCGAGATGCTTTTCGTTGAGCTTCTTCAGCAGATCGCGCGTGGCCCGTTCCATCGCTGGCGTGATTTGCGCGGGAGTGGCCAGGTTCGGAATCGGCTTGTTGGCATTGAACGGCGTGCCTTGAAACATCGCGGGCAGGAATGCGCTGTTCCAATGATTGGGGCCGACCTGTGGCACGCCTCTTGGATCAGGGATCGCCACGAACGACGGCAAGTCATCGGCCACACTGCCCAGCGCGTAACTAACCCAGGCACCCATGCTGGGAAAACCGTCGAGCACAAAGCCCGTGCTCATCTGATTTTCAGCCGGCCCGTGCGTGTTCGACTTGGCCGTCATCGAATGAATGAAGCACAAGTCATCGGCCAGCTCGGCGATGTTCGGCAGCAAGTCCGAAATCATCTTGCCACTTTCGCCACGCGGCTTGAACGGCCACAGGGGCTGCACCAGATTTCCCTGAGCGCCTTGAAAGGTCACCAAGCCATCGGCGCCGGGCAGCGGCTGATCATGTCGTTTCACCAGTTCGGGTTTGTGATCCCAGGCATCGACATGGCTGAGCGCGCCGGAGCAAAAAATGACCAGCACCTGCTGGGCTGCCGGTTGGAAATGCGGCTTCCGCGGAGCATGCGGTTTGTCTGGTGAAAACTGCGGGCGAATCGGCTCAGCTGCGCGGGCCTGATTTTCTTTGGCCAACAGGAGAGCCAGCGCAAGCGAGCCGAGTGAACCCTGAGCGAGAAAGCGACGACGGTCAATGATGTGCGGAAACATGGTTTCCCATCATAGTCGATCGACGACAGATTTCGAAAAGGTGGCCCGAGCCTTCCGAGCCGTGAGGCGAGGGAGCTGGGTGAGTTGATGTGAGAATTGCCGCGGCTGCAGTTCGACTGGTGTTGTTCGTGCTATCGCACGGTTGCCTGCAGCCAAGTCTTTTCTGCCAGCTCCCTTGCCTCACGGTTCGGGCTTCCTTAGAGACGCTGTGCAAAGTGAACTTGGCGGGCAACTTCCTGAAAACCGCAGGCGGTGTAGAGATGCTGGCCAATGGCATTCTGGGCCATCGTTTCGATCGTGGCGTAGGCCAATTCCTCAGCGCGAAAATACGCTAGGGCATGCTCGATCAACTGCCGTCCCAAACCTTGCCCGCGCAACTCTGCAGCGACGGCCAGGTTGGGAATCCGCCCGCGCCCCGCAGCGCGATCGATGACCGTCGAAATATAACCGACGACTTTTCCAGCTTGCTCGGCCACAAACAGGCCCGCCGCATTCGCCGCAACGTCATCTTCCACATGCCGGGCTTTCCGCCATTGCCAATCGTGGCCGTTCAGTACGCCCAACACCTGCTCGACGTTTTGCTCCAGCGTCACGCCGTCGAATGCGGAAACAGTCAGCTCTTTGATGACCACTAAGTCGATGGATTGATAAGGGCGGATGATGATCGTCATGGAAATGTCACGCGGAGAAGTAGTGCAGCGATTTTCCGCTATCCTATCAGTCGGCAAGTTGTTTGACGAAACGAACGGCTGGAGTCGCGCGATGGTTCGGTCATTTCTAATACTGATTTTGGTTTGGGCGGGATTCGTTGCGGGCTACGCGGCGTGTTCTGCCGAACCGCCGCCTCCGTTCATACCGCCAAAGCATTCGCCACAGCAGCCCAAAGCGGGCCAAAGCGTGCGTGTAATCTTCGACTGCTTTCACTTCGGCGCGAAGAGCGTCGTGCTGCAATTGCAAGCTGTCCCGCCCGGCGAATACCTGCGCAAGACGGATCCCGAGTTCAAGAAGAAATGGGTCGAGCTACCGCTGACGAGCGATGCCAAGCAACCCTTCTTTGGCCGACAAACCTTCAGCGTGACAATCCCCGGCGAGCAGATGAAGCACCGCTGGCTCTATCGCTATCGCGTCATCGCCACGACTCCCGAAGAAAAGAAACTTTTCTTTCCCAGCGAAGGAGGAAACAGCGCGTTCTTCTGCTACGACGGCGTTCCTGCCTGGACCGGTGCGCGCGAACCCGGCAAAACACCTGCGCAAAAATTCTCTGCCGAGTTTTTAAACACGATCAAGCCTTACCACTTAATCGCTCGCGCCGAAGATATCGCTGCCAGTCAGTGGGACGGCGGCGCCCACAAGAGGCGTTTTCCCGGCACATTTGTTTATGACGGTATCGTTTACGACCACATCGCGTTCACCAATCGCGGCCAAGGCAGTGCGCACATCTCGGGCAAAAACAAATGGGCGCTCAAGTTCAATAAGGAACAGCCCGTTCCCCTCACTGACAATCGCGGTCGCCGCTATCAAGTGGCGTGGAACGGAGTCGACCTGAATCCCGGAACGCACACGCCGTACATTCCCGTGCATCGCGGCATTGCGGGGCTCGATGAAGCCACGACGTTTCGCGCTTATCAACTGGCCGGCATTCCGGCGTCGTCGACGCATTGGGTTCATTTTCGCGTCATCGATACCGCAGCGGAGAGTAATCCCAAGGATCAATACGAGGGTGACCTCAACGGTTTGTATCTGGCGATCGGTGATCTCGATGAAGAGATTCTCGACGAACAGAAACTGCCCGATGGCCTGATCGTAAGCATGCAAAGTGGCATCAAGCATCTGCCCGCCGATATGAGCGCGGGGCAGAAAGAGTGGGATCAGTTTCTCGGCGGCATGCGTTCGAATCCGCCGGAAGAATGGTGGCGAAAAAATCTCGATCTGCACAAGTACTTCAGCTTTCACGCGCTCAATCGCTTGATGGGCAATGTCGACATTCGCCCCGATGGCAACCATGGCTACTATCGTCCGCCGGATGGCCGGTGGTGCCCGCTGCCGTGGGACAACGACATGTGCTTCGTGCCGCGGCATCATCAGCCGGGGCATATCGATGCGATTCGTTGTCTCGACCATGCGAAGATCAAACTGGAGTATCAAAATCGGGCCCGCGAGATTCTCGATCTATTCTGTGCTGATGCGTCGCCGACGGGCGGACAAATCGGCCAGCTCGTCGCAGATCTGGCGCGAGTGATTTCGCCATCCGGTTTCGAAACGAACTGGGCACAGCTCGATGAAGCGATGTGGAACTGGCATCCGCGGTTTCATCAAAAGGGAAGCTTCTTCGTCAACCCGGCACATGGCGATCACTTCGGCGGACGTTGGGAACGCAAGCTGGCAACGAATGACATGCGAGGCTTTGAAAAATATCTCGTTGACTTCTGCACGGATTCGCGGCCGACGAAAAACTATGCGCCGAACGACGGCAATCCGTTGGGCTATGGCTGGGGATACGTTGCGCATGAAGCACAAGACAAAGACATTCCGCCGCGACCGGTGATCAAGCGCGAAGGAAAGGACGTCTATTCCGTGGCGAAAGTTGAGCGACCCGCAGATCAGCTATTGCGAATCGAATGGCGAATTGGCCGGATTGGCACGTTTGGTGTAGCCGGATGGCAGGCGAGTGAGCCGTACCAGTATGAAATAGAGGAACATTGGCGAACGCCCGCGAACGACTTGAAGTCGGATGTAAAGCAGTTCCTTTCCCGCAAGCTATTCGCCGAACCGGGCACGTATCGCATTCGTGCTCGCTTTCACGATTCCACTGGTCGCGCCAGTCATTGGAGCGAACCAGTGACCGAAGTTGCGAAATAGTAGTTGCATCTATTGCTTCGATTTCTGACTGGCGCGGATCGCCCACGGCACCATCGCGATCAGAACAACTGCCGGGGGAATCAGAAAAATGCCCCAACCCACGAGAAAGATTAGCCCGTAGTTTTGGCCAACGAGGTTGGTGTTTAAAAACGCAAAAGTGGCGGCACAGCTCCCACCGAACGCAATCAGGACCGCAAGGGGTGTCAACTTCAGGATCGTGGTCAGGCCAATGGTCCGTCGCACGTCCGGCTTGTTCAGCTTGGGTTGGGGACTTGCGGCGATTCGTAAGGGTTCGGATCCAACGTGGTATTCTACTCAGGTCGATAAACCAGGCCATCGCGAGCTGGACTTTGGTGACTTATGCTGCACTGGCCACTGATGACTCTTTCTGAAGAACAGCAACGCATGAAACTCTCGCACCTCACCCTGCTGCTGGCGATCCTGTTCACAACTCGTTTGCTGGCCGAGGAGCCTGGGATCGTCGATCCTGAGTTGCCCGATGGCAGTCGCGACGCCGCCGCGAAGATCGCCACGCTGCGTGTGCCCCAGGGAATCAAAGTCGAACTCTTTGCCGCCGAGCCACAACTGGCGAGTCCCGTGGCGATTTGTCTGGATGAAAAAAATCGCGTCTACGTCGCCGAAGAGTTTCGCTTCAATCGCGGCACGGAGGAAAACCGTACCCGGCCATTCCTGCTCGACGACGATTTGCAACTGAAAACCGTCGACGATCGACTCGCGATGTTTCGCAAGTTCGAAAGCAAGTTCGATGGCGGCATGAATTGGTTCAGCAAGTTCACCGATCAGGTGCGACGACTCGAAGACAAAGATGGCGATGGCCGGGCTGAGATTTCCACCGTTTTTGCTGCGGGTTTCAACAACCCGCTCGATGGTTTGGCCGCGGGCGTGATTGCCCGCGACGGCGATGTTTATCTCACGTGCATTCCCAAGCTCTGGAAGCTCCGCGACGAGGACGGCGATGGCGTGGCCGAGAAGCGCGAAGCGCTGCTGCACGGCTTTGGTGTGAATGCGGCGTTTCTGGGGCACGATCTGCATGGCCTGGTGTGGGGACCGGATGGCAAGTTGTATTTCAGCGTTGGTGATCGCGGCTTTCATGTGCAAACGAAAGAAGGGACAAGCCTCGCCGAACCGCGCCGCGGCGCGGTCTTCCGCTGCAATGCCGATGGCAGCGAACTCGAAGTGGTGCACCGCGGCTTGCGGAATCCGCAGGAGCTCGCTTTCGATGAGTTCGGCAACTTATTTGCCGACGACAACAACTGCGACAAGGGAGATCACGCGCGGCTGGTCTATGTGCTGGAAGGGGCTGACAGCGGCTGGAATATGGCCTATCAAACGATTCCGCAGCCTTACGAAACGGGCCCGTGGCATGCCGAGCGGATCTGGCATCTCGATGGCGACCCGCAGACCGAGAAGATCAAACCGGCCTGGGTTCTGCCGCCGGTCGGCAAGCTCGGCGCAGGGCCGAGCGGCTTTGCCTATTGCGGCGCTGTTGGCTGGAGTAAGGAACTCCGTGGCCGGTTCTTTCATTGCAACTACACCGGCAATGGCGGCATCGAGTCGATTCGCCTGAAGCCCAAGGGCGCCGCGTTTGAGATCGAAGCGTACGAAGATTTTCTGAAGCCGCTGTCGATCACCGACTGTGACTTTGGTTACGACGGCAAACTGTATCTTTCTGACTTTGTCGGCCTTGATTGGGGCGGCAAAACTCGCGGTGGGCGTGTGTATACCGCGTTCGCTCCACAAGCGATCGCCATGCCTGAAGTAATTGCCGTTAAGGAGCTGTTCGCCGCCGGCTTTAAACAACGCAAGCGTGACGAACTGCTGAAAATGCTCGGCCACGATGACATGCGCGTTCGTCAGCGAGCGCAATTTGAACTGGCCGCCCGCGGCAAGGAAGCAACACCCGCGCTGGTCGAACTGGCAGCGAACAGCCCTTCCTTGTTCGCAAGGTTGCATGCAATCTGGGCGCTCGGCATGATCGGCCGCAAGGATCCATCGGCACTTCCCACGCTACTCACACTGCTGCGCGACGCCGATCCAGAAGTTCGCACACAGGCAGCGCGGACACTCGGCGATGTGCGGTATGTGCTGGCAGAAAAAGAGCTGCGCGAACTGGTCGAACGCGAAGCTGCCGCCATGAATCAGCCCCGTGTTTTGCTGCATGCAATTATCGCGATGGGCCGACTGAAGGGGAATTCGCAGGCGCAACTCATCGCGCTGCTGCGCAAAACAACCGATAAGTTTCTGCGACACGCATGCGTTTATGCTCTTGGTGAGCAGGGAGACAAGCAAGCGATTCTCGCCCTCGTTCATGGTCAAGATGCTGCGGTCCGCTTGGCGGCGGTGCTCGTGCTGCGGCGGTGGAATGATGTTGAGGTCGCGCGGTTCCTGGCCGATAGCGACTGGCAAATCGTCACCGAAGCCGCCCGCGCGATCAACGATTTGCATCTGGATGCGGCCTTGCGACAGGTGGCAGCTCTCGCGGAACCATTGCTGACCACGAGCGGCGAAATTCCCGAGGCACTGCTGCGACGAGTCATCTACGCGAACCTGCGTGGGGGCGATACGAAGAACGCGGCCACGGTGGCCAAGATCGCGGCGAGCGAAAAATTCTCCCTCGCCATTCGCCGCGAAGCCTTGCAGTCGCTGGCCGAGTGGACAACGCCCGGGCCCCGCGATCGTGTGACGGGGAATTGGCGGCCATTGGCTCCGCGCAATCCGACGAACGCGCGGGCCGCAGCTGCGCCACTCTTGGCACTCATCCGGACGAGCAGCAACCGCGAGTTGCAGACACTTGCGACCAACGTCATCACCAAACTCGATCTCAAGGTTGACGAGGAATCGTTTCTCCTCTGGGCGAAGGATCGCGATCGCGACGCCGACACGCGTGTGGCGGCGCTCGAATTGCTCGCGGTCAATAAGAATGCACAGGCAAGTGAGCTGCTGCTCGAAGCGCTTCAGGATACGAAGCCGCAGGTGCGTGCCGGCGCGTTCCGTGTTCTCAGCACGCATTTCCCCGAGCAAGCGATTGCTCCGATCACGGAGATTTTGACTTCATCGACCGGCACCGTCGGCGAGAAACAGCTGGCGATTGCGTCGTTGGCGGGCCTCAAGAACGCTGCCGCCGATCAACTACTCCTGGCCTGGGCCGGCCGATTGTCGCGTGGCAGCGTACCAGCCGAGTTGCAACTCGATGTTCTCGACGCCGTCACGCAGCGTGGCACACCTGAGTTGAAGCAAGCGCTCGAAAGTTTTGAGAAACGCCGCCTGGAAGGAGATTCAATTTCGCCTTATCGAATTGCCCTAGCTGGCGGCGATGCCGAGCGCGGGCGACTGATTTTCACCGGACATCGCCAGGCGCAGTGCAGTCGGTGCCATAAAGTCGATACCGTCGGTGGCGATGCAGGGCCGAATCTGACTCGCATTTCCGCGACGGCAGAGCGACAGCATTTGCTTGCCTCGCTGATCCTGCCGAATCTGCAAATTGCTCCCGGCTTTGGCAGCGTCACGCTGTTGCTGACGGACGGCACTTCCGTCGGCGGACAGATCAAAGCGGAAAAGGACGGACTGATCGAACTGCTCACGCCACAGGGCTCGACGCTGAAGATCAAAACTGCCGATGTTGAAGAACGTTCGCAGCCAACCTCGGCGATGCCGCCGATGGACAAAGTGCTGACGTTGCGCGAGATTCGCGATGTGGTAGAGTATTTGTCGACGTTGAAGTGATCCTCTTCGATGCATGCGATCGAGGAAGCGACGCGGAATCGCCGCGCGACCGTTTTAGATGACCAAACCGCATTCATCGATCGCGGAGCAATCGACGACTAACCAAACACTTCTTTCACCGGCGCACCGCCATCGACGATGCGGATCGGCCGGCCGATGCTGCTCATGTTTTCTTTGTCGGCATCGATTCCCAGGCCGTGGCAAACGGTGCGCAGCATATCGTTGACGTTGACGGGGCGATCGACCACCGATTCGCCGGCCTTGTCGGTCTTGCCGATGACCTGTCCACCTTTCACGCCGCCGCCAGCGAGCACCATGTTGAACGCGCGCGGAAAGTGATCGCGGCCCGCGCGGGGATTCATCCGCGGCGTGCGGCCGAATTCACCCATCCAGAGAACGAGCGTGTTGTCGAGCATCCCTTGCCGCTTCAGATCTTCAATCAGTGCGGCAAACGGTTGATCGAGTTGACCGCAGAGCCGCGTCGTGTTGGACGCATTGTCCGCATGCGTGTCCCAGTTGCCGAGACTGACTTCGATAAACGTCACGCCGGCCTGCACGAGTCGACGGGCAAGGAGACACCCCTTGCCGAATTCCGAATCGCCATACAGCTTGCGCGTGGCAGACGATTCTTTGTCGATTTCAAAAGCCTTCATTTGTGGGCTGAGAATCATCCTCGCCGCGCGATCGTACACTTTGCGGTGGTCGGCCACTTCCTGCGCGCCGCCATTAGCCGCGTAATCCTCCTCCAATTTGCCGAGCAGGTTCAGTCGCCGCTGATAGCGCGTGGCCGACGTCGGCAGCGAAGTATTATCGGGTGAGCGGCCGGCCGATTGCATCACGAAGGGATCGAAGTCCACGCCGAGTAATCCCGCGCTGTCACCAAACCGCCCGCCGCCGATGCGCACGAAACTCGGCAGTTCGCCAGCATGATGGCCGATTTCGTGCGACACGATCGAACCGAGTGTGGGATATTTCACACTCGCAGTCGGCAGATAACCGGTGTGCATCAAGTAGGTGGCCCGCGGATGCGCACCTTCGCGACTGTTCATCGAGCGAATGAGACAGAGATCATTCATCACCTTCGCCGTGTTCGGCAGTGCGGCTGCGATCTCGATGCCGGGGACTGCGGTGCTAATCGCTTTTGTTTCGCCGCCGTTGGGATGATCAGGCTTCGGCGAGAAGGTTTCAAACTGACTCGGGCCGCCTTGCATCCAAAGCAGGATGCAGGCCTTCCCTTGCTTGCGGAGATCGGCGGCGCTCGCCGTCATGCGATCGGCCCAGCTCAAGCCACCCGCGGCAGCCACCGTTCCGGCGATGGTTTTCAGAAAGTCGCGCCGTTGAAGTTGGCCGCCGCGGAAGTCGAGAGTCATTTGGTGGTGGACTGTCATGCTTGCACTTGTTGTGTTTGGCTCTAGTTCCCTCTCCGCGGAGTACAGGAGAGTGAGAAATTCAGGATTAACGCCGATACAGAAACTCGGTCGAGTTAATCAGCGACCAATGGATGTCTTCAAACGCCTCGGTTCGATCCTTCACGGCTGCAATATGAGCGAGGCAAGTATCCACTTCTTTCTTGCTCGGTTCGCGAGCGAGTGTTCGCAGGTAAAGTTCGCTGATCAAGGCCCGATCGTCTTTGATCTCATTCAGCATCTTCCCCAAACCCGTGCGTGCTGATTTGGCATCGAGCAGACCGGCTATGAACGTGGAGTTCATCATCGACAGCGCCTGCGGAATCGTGCCCGCAACCTCGTCGCGGCGTTCGCTTGGGTCGTAACCAAACACGGCTGCAAACGATTGACGGGGACTGCGGCCAAAGCGTGCGCCGGGACCGGCCATACCGCCGCCAAATTGCGTTGGTTCGCGACTGCCAAGCGCGGAGAGCAAATTATCGAAGAGCTGATCGGCCCGCAGCCGCTGCGGCACGTTCGTCGTGAACGCCGGTTGATCGGGCGAGCGGCGCGACCGGCTGACGCGCTGGTACGACTCCGTCGACATGATCGTTTCGAACAGCCACTTCACGTCATAGTTGCTGTTCGTAAACGCCACGGCCAAATGATCGAGCGTTTGCGGCGCGTCGCACTGGCGATCGGGGCCCATGTCATCGACCGGTTCGTAAAAGCCCTCGCCGACGAGCTCCGACCAGAGGCGATTGACGAAGGCTCTGGCAAAGTAAGGATTCTCAGGCTTGGTGATCCACTGCGCCAGTGTGCCGCGGCGGACTGAGTCACGCGTGTTGCCAGGCAGCTTGTCGCCCGTGGCAAACAGCACCGGCGTCATCAGCGTGCCGCGAGCACTCGGATCCTTTAGATCGGGCATGCGATGTTCGGCGGAACCACGCACGCGGTTGCCATTGCGTTCGAAAGGTTCGTTGCCGAACTCCGTCACCGCAACGGTGATCGAGCGATTGTCGGGTGTGAGAATCACACGGGACGAAACCCGCGGAAAGAACGCAGCCAGTTCATGAAACTGTTCCCGCTTCCAACGATCGGTTGGATGATCGTGACACTGCGCGCATTGAATCTGCACACCCAAAAAGATCCGCGAGATTTCGGCGACGGTTTCTTCCGGCTTTCCTTCTTGCGCCACAATCAAGGCAGCTTCGCCTTTTTCCAATGCATCGCCCGAAGCCGTGATGAAGTCCGTGGCGACCTGGCTCCAGGGCTTGTTTTGATTGAGGGAGTCTTTCAGATACGTGCTCAAAACGCCGGAGATGAGTTGGGCCCGTTGCTCCGTGGCGCGGTACATGATCACATCGCGCCAGTAGCGCGACCAATTGTCGCCATACTGCGGATCGGCGAGGAGCTTGCGAATCAAGGTGCTCCGTTTGTCGGTGGCGGGATCGAGCGCGAAGGCGGTGATCTCACTGGCCGATGGCAAGCGGCCATGCAGATCGAGCGTCACGCGGCGGAGAAAGATTTCGTCATCCGCTAGCGGCGCCGGTTTGCTCGTGGCACCGGCCGAGCCCGTTTCACTGGACAGCAGTTGATCGGCACGACTAGCCACTGCGGCCGGCGTATCAGCGCCAGAAGCGACGAGCGGGCCGCAGATAGCGCATGCAACAAGTAATAGCCAAGTTCGTGAATGATTCATGGGAGTTTCCCCAAAATGCGGCGGTCTAATCTAAGAGAGTAAACCCTGCGGCAAACCGTCAGTTCCGGGTGGGATGATGATTTCACCCAGTAAGACCACTCGGGCGACATCTCGTGGCAACCTGGGCCCAAACCCGCCCAAACCCGACTTCACCTTGACCACCCGCCTAAGCCTGATAAGATGAGCGATTCGTTTCGGGTCAACCCGATGTCCGGGTGGGCAAATATTTTTTCCAAGCTGTTTGTTTCTAGCCAGTTATGGCTAAGAGACAGGGCGAAGGCTAACCGTGATTCACGAGCGTGATCTGCGGAGCCTGTGGTGGTTTCGGCCCCATGTCCCGTCGGCAGCGTACAAGGAGCAAGGTTCGTGAGCGATACTCTCGTCCAAGAATTGATTGAAGCGGGCGTCCACTTTGGTCACCGGGCCAGCCGGTGGAATCCCAAGATGGCGCCTTATATCTATGCCCGTAAGAACGGCATTCACATTATCGATATCCGCGAAACGATCCGCGGTTTGTTGCGGGCCAAAAAGTACTTGGCTCAGGTTGCCTCGCAAGGCTCGCTCATTCTGTTCGTCGGCACTAAGCGTCAAGCCGGTCCCGCCGTCGAACGCGAATCCCTCCGCTGCCACATGCCGTTCGTCAGCGAACGCTGGCTCGGGGGCTGCTTGACGAATTTCCGCACGGTCCGCAGCCGGCTCACGCGTCTCGAGCAGGTCGAAAAGATCCGCGGCGGCGAAGAATTGGCGACCTACAGCAAAAAGATGCAATCGTCGCTGGCTCGCGAATATCGCAAGATGTATCGCAACCTGAACGGTATCCGCACTCTGAACCGCATGCCGGAATGCCTCGTGGTCGTTGATCCGAACAAGGAAAAGAACTGCATCAAGGAAGCTCGCGCGCTGGGCATCACCACCGTTGCCTTGATTGATACCGATTGCGATCCGGATGTGGTCGATTTGCCGATTCCTGGCAACGACGACGGTATCCGCAGCGTCGAATTGATCATGCGTCACCTGGCCGAAGCAATTCTCATCGGCTCCCAGGCAGCCGCTGCCGCGAAGGGCAAAGATAAGGACGCGAAGGCCCCGCAACAGAACGAAGCGGCGGCTGCCGCAGCGGCGAAAGATGGCAATGCCTAGTTTGCTTCTTGTTTGCTAAATCATTTCGCGGGCGCAGCTCGCGCGAAAACTCCCTTGCCCCGGTACGCCGGGGAGAGGGCTGGGGTGAGGGGCCGAGGCGGTTAGGACTCGGCTACCTAATAAACCCTCGATATCAATTGGCTGTCATCAATAAGTTGGCGACGCTAATACCCGCGTCAGCCACTCACCTTAATCCTCTCCCCGGAGTACCGAGGAGAGGGGACAATGAATAAGAACCCTCATCGAGATACTCAGGAGATACGACCATGGCAGAAATCACCGCCACGCTGGTCCGCGAATTGCGCGACGAGACCGGCCTCCCCATGATGGATTGCAAGAAGGCACTGACCGAATCGGGCGGCGACAAGGAGAAGGCCAAGGAAACGCTGCGGAAGAACGGCATTGCCATCATGGCGAAGCGCAGCGACCGCGAAACCGCATTTGGCCGCTTCGGCATTTATCATGGTGTCGGCAAAACCGCCGGTGCTCTGGTTGAATTGAAGTGCGAAAGCGCTCCTGTCGCGGGCAGCGCCGAGTTCATCCAACTTGCGAACGACATGGCACAACAGTTGGCGACTGGCCCCGGCGCCAAGACTGCCGATGAGTTGCTCGATCAGCCTTGCCCGAGCAAGCCAGGCAAGAAGCTTCGCGATGTGAAGGACGACATGTTCAATCGCATCCGCGAAGTGTTCAATGTCGGGCGGATGCAGAAGTTTGACGGTGGCACCGGCGCTTATAGCCACAACAGCGGCACTGTGGCCGGGGTGCTGCTGCAAGTCGAGGGGGGCACGGATGAAGCTGCCAAGGATGTGGCGATGCACGTGGCGGCGATGCGACCGCTGGCCCTCGCCAAGGAAGACATCGACTCGAAGTTGATCGAAAAGGAACGCGAAATCCTGAAAGAAGCCGCGCTCAAGGAAGGCAAGCCTGCCAACATCGTCGACAAGATGGTCGAAGGCCGGCTGCGTAACTTCTATGCCGAAAAGGCGCTGCTCGAACAGCCCTTTGTGAAGGAACCGAGCATGAGCGTCAGCAAGTTTGCTGAACAAACGGGCCTGAAGATCAAGAAGTTCATCCACTGGGAACTGGGCCGCGAGTAAATTTGCTGATCCAGCAAATCCAAAACACGAGAATGCCGCGAGTGAAAACTCGCGGCATTTTTTGTGCTCGCAGGCGAGTGAATTAGTACTCCGCTCGCAGCGAAAAGTTGATGCCCGTCAGCCAGTAATCGTCGGTGTTGAAGTTAAAGGCTGGGCGTTGGACGTTCTGGGGGAAGTTCGTGTCAACCACGCGGTCAATCTGTTCGCCCGCAGTCACGACCGACGACATCCACATCAGGTTGTAACCGATGCCCACGCTCCAGTTGCTGCTCATGTGATAGTGAAGATTGACGGTGAGTTCCGGCACAAAGACCGTCTGGCTGTTCTCGTATTCGCCGATGTTGCTCGCCCGGGCGAAGAAGCCTGTGGGGTTCACGGCCGGCGGCCCGACTGGCGGTGTGATGATGGTAGTGCCGTTGATGCGGACACGTTGGCTGTTGGAACCCAGCGAGAGCTTCGTGAGCCAATCGAGCGACCAGCGACCGCGACCACGGCTGCCGGCGAGCCCGAGCATGCCGCCGTGGAATACGTTGGAAGAGGCAAATTGATCGCGAATGTCGATGACCGTGCCCGCCACGACCGGATCTTGTGGGTTCGCAATGCTCCGCATCGAAAAGTTGTCGGCCAGGCGAAAGTAAGTATAGCCGCCGATCAGATCAATACGGTTCAGTTGACTCCGTTCCATCATGATGCGAGTGAAAACATCGGTGCCGACAAAGGAAGTGCTGTAGTCAACGCCAATGCTGCCGGTGGTTTCCAAACCGATCATCGGATCGGGATTGATATAAGCAATCAGCAACGCATCTTCCTCACCGTTGACGCCAAGGTCCGGGTTGAAAAATGGAATGGCGAGAATCGGGTCGCCATTGGAAGCTTGAAAAAAGTTTTCCGAGTCACCTTCGAGACCATAAGCGCGAACACCAATACCCACGTTGTGAGCAGTATCGAGCCACACGCCGAGGCCCAAGCGAACTCCGGACTGAATCGTGTCGCCCAGCGTTTCACCGCCGAACAGAATTTGCGTCGTGGGGATGCCCAGTTGGCCGGCGTCATCGCGGGCGATGCCGATCGAAGGAACACTCGTGGTTACGAGCGGTGGCGTCGAGGAGCCCTTGCCCCACCACATCAAGTATTCGGCCTGAGCCCAGACGTCCAGCGGCTTGCATTGGTTGCAGCAGTCGCAAACATCCTGGCCGCACCAGTTGTCTTCGGCAGGCGCCGGATTGAACGTGCCATCCCAGTCGTTCCACCAGGTTGCCTGACGCAGAACGTCGTACGTGTCGGCCATGGCCTGGCGTACTTCTTGAGCCGGGACTTGCGTCGTGGTCAAAAAGAGCAGGGCCAACACAGCGCTGGCAAAGCGAAGATTCGTCTTCATAGACAGTCTCGTTCCTGGAATGCTGACGGCTGCAGTGGTTGGAGCGCACCAACGCACGCACAATCGCTACCATCGAATCGACCGGCAGAAACGGACAATCCAGACAAGTTTAACTGCGCGTCAAAAATTGTCCGAATTGGCTAGTCGCATTACGAAGGGGTGGCGAAGCAACGAACGCATGCCAATACGGCAGCGCACTTCCTCCGCTAGGGAGATTTTCGGTTTGGCAAGATGTATCGAATGAGCAAAAAATGCCGGAAATCGGAGTCGTACGACTGCTAGCAGCTTTTTCCGGGGCGGGTGCTAAGACATTAGCCCTAGCGAACTTAGCCGCCGACGACTGCGTATAGGAGTCGCGGCAGCAAATCTTCATGAGGGTGCAGCAGGTGTTTGGCGCAGCGCGTGCTTAATGTTTGCCGCCAAAATGGAACCGCCATTTTTGGCAGTCGAACGAACCATTCATGCAGTGAATTGCAGCATGTTTGTGGGAGATCGATTTCGTTGCTTTTGTTTCGATTGCGCCGAAAAATGGGAATTCGCGGCTAACCTTTGCGTCAAAGAAGGATGGCCGTTGTCGGACGGAGCAACGAACCAATTGTAGAGTTACGGATTGAGATACCTTGTCTTGAGTTACCCCGCAGCCGCGTCACCACCCTATGAGCTCTAACACCGCCGTCAACGGAATCCCTCAGGGCTGGCAGGCCAAAGTGCTCTCCTGGTTGGGCGGGCCTGTCAAGCGCCGGCTGGCGACTTGGGGCGGCCAGCTGCAACAGATCAACACGTTTGAGCCGATCCTTGCCGCCGAAGACAACCGCGATTTGCGGAAGCGGAGCCTGGCGCTGCGTTATCGCGCCAAGGCCGGCGAAGCGCTTTCGAGCCTGGTTCCCGAAGGTTATGCGCTCGTGCGCGAAGCAGCCAAGCGAGCCATCAATCAACGCCATTACGATGTGCAAATGATCGGCGGCATGGCGCTGTTTTATGGCTGCATCGCCGAAATGGAAACGGGCGAAGGCAAAACGCTTACCGCGACGCTGCCCACCTATTTGCACGCCTTGATTGGCAAAGGCTCGCACGTTGCCACGGTCAACGACTATCTCGCCGAGCGCGACGCTTCGATCATGCGCCCCGTGTATGAATTGCTCGGCATGTCGACCGGGGTGATTCTCACGCCGGATACGCAAGACACTCGCCGGAAAAATTACTCCTGCGACATCACTTATGGCACGGCCAAAGAATTTGGCTTCGACTTTCTTCGTGACCGTTTGTTGCTGCGTCGCATGGGCATGGCCCAGGCCAATCTGCTGAATCAACTCACTTCCGCGCGGCTCGAACCGGGCGGCGAAATGCCCGTGCAGCGCGAACATCACTTCTGTCTGGTCGACGAAGCCGACAGCATTTTGATTGACGACGCACGTACGCCGCTGATTATCGGCTCGCTCGGCGATAAGGCCATCGAACGCATCGTCACGCTCTATCGCTGGGCCGCCGAAGTGGTGCCGCAGTTCCGCGAAGACGAGCACTACGAATATGAGCACGACGACAAGAAGATCGAACTCTCGACCGAAGGTCGTCAGCTCGTGCGCGCGTTGCCCAAACCGGAGATTCTCCGCGGCGTGGGCTTGATCGATTTGTATCAATACGTCGAACGCGCCATCAAAGTCGATCGCGACTTTTTGCTCGATCGCTCATATGTGGTGAAGGAAGGCGAGATCGTCATTGTCGACGAAAACACTGGCCGCCTTGCGGAAGGACGAAAGTGGCGGGACGGGATTCACCAAGCCATCGAAGCCAAAGAAAAGATCGAAGTCAGCGTGCCGACCGGGCAGGCCGCGCGGATCACGGTGCAGGACCTCTTCCTGCGTTATAAGCATCTCGCCGGCATGACAGGTACCGCCCGCTCCGCGACGCGCGAGTTCAAAAAAGTCTACAAAATGCGGGTGATTCCCGTTCCCACGAACCGTCCCGTGCAGCGGAAGCATCTGCCAGACCGCGTGTTTGGCACGAGCGATCAGAAGTGGAAAGCGATTGCCGACGATGTGCGCGAGCAACATCTCAAGGGGCGTCCCGTGCTGGTCGGCACGCGTTCGATCGACAAATCGGTGCTCCTTTCGAAGTTGCTCACCGACAAAGGCATTCCGCATCAGATCTTGAATGCGCACGAAGTGGCCCTCGAAGCCGAAATCGTCGCCAAAGCCGGTGAGCCTGGCAAAGTGACAGTCGCTACGAACATGGCGGGCCGCGGTACCGACATCAAACTTACACCCGACGTTCGCGCTGCCGGCGGTTTGCACGTGATCTGCACCGAGTTACATGACTCGGCCCGTATCGATCGTCAGCTCATGGGCCGTTGCGGCCGCCAAGGTGATCCCGGAACTGTGCAGCAATACATGTCACTCGACGACGACGTGCTCCGCACCGGCTTCGGTCCCGCCACGGCGGAGAAGATGATCGCCCTCGGCGAGAAGGACTCAGCGAATCCTCAGAAATACTTGCGCTTGCTGCAACGAGCACAGCAGAAAGTCGAACGCCGCCACCTGCGCGATCGCTTTGTGCTGCTGTTTCACGAAAAAGAACGAAAGAAGATGCAGCAGGAAATGGGACAAGATCCGTATTTGGATACACCCGATTAATGCACACAACGGACTGTTGCTACTCCGCCACGGGACGAGGCGTTTTGGCAACATTCCCTTATCAAGACACTCATCACAAGTCATCCAACGCACGCTTTTGCACTGATTCGATACTCTTACAAGCCGTTTATTCCCGCAAGGCACGAGGTTTGCGAACACGCTGCAGCCACCCGAATTCACTGCCAGAAAAGATCCAGGAAATTCTGCCTGGGCCGACAGCTGTCAAGTGGGCTCGCAACTGCGGTCTGTTCGTTGCTCGTTCAACAATCGATACATTTTATTCAATCGTTCAAGTCGACGAACGTTTCGTGCTGAATGCCGAACATCGCCGTTAAAAACGTTGAGCCCACGTCCAGTCACCTTTACATTGAATTGCAGGCCCGAGTTCGCTGATCGGTTGATCTGAGAACGGATCAGTCCACTCCGCCGCCCTGGTCTTTCGCCGAACTCTGTCAGAAACGATGCTCCCATGTCGCAAGTGAACTCTGAGACCATCGAAAAAACCAAGCAGCAGATTCGCGGCCTGGTGGGTGAGATTCAACAGCTCTCGAAGAGCGATCTCACCGACGAAGAGTATTACTCAGCCTTTTTGCAACGCGTGATGCAAGCTCTGGCCGCCATCGGTGGCGCCATCTGGATTTTAGGTGAAGGCAAAAAGCCGAAGCTCGCCTACCAGGTAAACATCAGCCCCACGCTGCTCGACACCGAGAGCGAAGACGCCAGCAAGCACAGCAAACTGCTGGAATACATCGTCAACACCAACCAAGGACAACTCATTCCGCCGCTGTCGTCAGCTGGCGATGAACGCCTCGGCGGCAATCCCACGCGGCAGTTGATGGTGGTTCATCCGCTGGGCCACGACGGCATCGTGGAAGGGTTGATCGAAATCTTCCAGCGGCCCGATACGCAGCCCGCGACGCAAAAGGGCTATCTCCGCTTCTTGCAGCAGATGTGCGAGCTCGCGTCGGAGTGGTTCAAGAATCGTAAGCTCGGACAACTCACCGACAAGCACTCGCTGTGGAGCGAAGCCGATCAATTCAGCCGCGCAGTGCACGAGACGCTCGATCTGCGCGAGACCTGCTATACGATCGTTAACGAAGGTCGTCGGCTGCTGGGTGTCGATCGAGTCAGCGTCGCCATCAAGCGTGCCGGCAAGTGCGAAGTGGAGGCAGTCAGCGGACAAGACACCGTCGATAATCGTTCGAACGTCATGACGATGCTGGGCAAGCTCGCGACCCGCGTCGCCGCATCGGGTGAACCGCTGTGGTACATGGGTTCAACCGAGGACATGCCGCCGCAAATCGAAGAAGCCCTCGAAGAATACGTCGACCATTCTTACACCAAGTCGCTCTGCGTGTTGCCGCTCCGCAAGCCGCAGACCGTGGATTCGAGCCGGGCCAATGTCACCGGCGGCGACGGCACTCAGCAATTGGGCGAAATCATCGGCGTGTTGATCGTCGAGCAAATCGAAAGCGAAATTCCTCGCGAAGTGCTCGATCCGCGGCTCGATCTGGTGTTCGAACACAGTGCCCGTGCGCTATCGAACTCGCTCAACTACAACACGCTGTTCCTGATGCCGGTGTGGCGCGCGATCGGCCATTCGCAGGTTATGGTGCAGGCCCGCAACTTGCCACGGACGCTAACCATCGGCGGTTCGATCCTGGCGATCATTCTCGCGCTGTTCATCGTGCCGTGGGATTTCGACATGCCCGCCAACGGCGCGGTGCAGCCTGTGAACCCCATTGTGCTGTTCGTTCCGGAACGGACGGTCGTTGACAAGGTGTTCGTCGACAACAACTCGGAAGTGAATGCCGGCGATATCTTGGTGGAACTGCGCAGCGATGAACTCGAACAAGAAATGAAGCGAGTCGATGGTGAACTCGGCGCGAAACGCGAACAGCTCAATGCCATCCGCCAGCGTTTGACCGACACCAGCAGCCAGGCCACACGCCAGGAACGCGATCGCGATCAGGCCGATTTTTCTTCCGTCACCGTAGAGTTGAAGAGTCTGGAAGAGCAACGAGAGTTGCTGGAAGCCCGCGAAAAGAAACTTACGGTCCGCAGCCCCATCAAGGGCCGCATCATTACTTGGGATGCTCGTCGCCAACTCGAAAATCGCCCGGTGGAAACCGGACAAGTGTTGCTGACTGTGGCCGCCGATAAGACTGCCTGGGAACTGGAGCTCTACATGCCCGAGCGGCGCGTGAATCACATCGTGCGGCAACAGGAAAAGCTCAAAGCCGCCGGCAAATCGCCGAACCTGCCAGTCAGTTACGTACTGATGACGCAGCCTGGCATTCAACACAGCGGCGAAGTGCAAGAGATTCACTGGACCGCCGAACCGCATGAGCAGCAGGGACACATGGTTCGCATTCGTGTGAAGACGAAGGATGACCTGGGTGCCAAAGCTCGCCCCGGCGCCAGTGTGAAAGCCCATGTCAATTGCGGAAAAACTGTGCTCGGCTGGGCCAAGCTGCACGAAGCGTGGGAATGGCTGCAAGCCAACGTCTTCTTCATGTAATGCCAGTTTCGAATCACGCACGCACTATCAGTCAACGGATTGAGTCGCTCGAGTTGAATTGTTGAAGGAACAAGGGATCCAATCATGAAACACTTCCCCAAATATCTCGCTGGTACGGTTGGCATCGTGGCTCTCGGTTGGCTCACGACCGTGGCGGCCCAGCAAGCCGCGCCGCCACGGCCGCTGAATCTGAATCCCGCCCTCAGTGTACCGCCGGCCGCGCCTGCTGCTCCGCCCGCGTTTTCGAATCCGACGGGTGCACCGCCGGTAAGCAACGGTCGCTCGACTCAGCGTGGCGTGGTGAACGTGCCGTACGCCCTCGTGACGGCCATCGACGACGTAAAGGTTCCCGCTCGCGATGCCGGCACCATCACCAAGTTGAATGTGAAGGGAGGCGAGCTCGTCAACGCCGACTTTGTTCTCGGCACGGTTGATGAGCGCGACACTCTGGCCAAGCAACGAATCGCCCAGGGGGAACTCGACGCTGCGAACGCTCAGTTCAACAGCAAGGCCGAGATCGAAGCCGCCAAGAAGGGTTACGAAGTCGCCAACAACGAATGGGAACAAGCCAAGGAAATCAAGCGTCAGCGCCCAGGGGCGATTTCGGAACAAGAATACCGCCGGGCCGAGTTTCAAGCTCAGCGAGCTTGGGCTCAGATTCAAGTCGCCGAAACGGACAACCTCGTTGCTGGCCTGACCGCGAAGATGAAAAAAGCTCAGCTGGATGCCACCGATATCGAACTCGGCAAGAAGAAAATCGAAGCGCCGATCCAAGGCCAGGTTGTCGAAGTTTACAAGCACATGGGTGAATGGGTGCAGCCCGGCGACGCGGTGCTGCGGCTCGTGCGGCTCGACAAAGTGCGCGTCGAAGGTTTCGTGTATGCAGCCGAAGCGGGCCGCGGCGATGTCGAGGGCAAGCCCGTCAAGGTGAAGGTGCACCTGCCAGGCGAAAAGGAAACGACGCTTAACGGCCGCGTCGATTACGTCAGCCCGCTTATCGAAGGTTCGGGCCGTAATCGGCAGTACCGCATCTGGGCCGAAGTCGAAAATCAATTCGTCGACGGCAACTTCCTGATTCAGCCGGGCGCCTCGGCGGAAATGACCATTGATACGCTCGCTGCAAAGCTCCCTGCCCCCGCTGCGGAATCAGCACCTGCGATCGCGCCGGTCAGCGGCTTTGGTCCTCGTAGCGAATTGCCCGAAGGGGATGCACCTGCGACGGAAACTCGTCTCAAGCCAGAGAC
This sequence comes from uncultured Pirellulaceae bacterium, assembly GCA_964394305.1. Classification (GTDB taxonomy): domain Bacteria; phylum Planctomycetota; class Planctomycetia; order Pirellulales; family Pirellulaceae; genus Anatilimnocola. The sequence goes on along the minus strand of CAYMWL010000023.1, from coordinate 21,028 downwards.
ACCGGAAGCTGTGCCGGCTCCTGCTGCGGTTGCACCTGCTGCCACCCCGATGCCAATGCCTGCCGCCGCCGCTCCGGCTGCTCAGCCGATGGCAACTCCGGCCGGAGCTGCGCGTCCTGTCGCGCCAGCAGCAGCTCCCATGGCTCCGCGAAATCCTACTGCCGCGCCGCGACCGATGGCCCAACCTCGCTAACACCTGACTCCTGATTTCCGACACCTGACTCCCGCTTCCCAACTCAGAACTGATCCAACTCCATGGCCACCCTTGCAGAAAGCTTAGTGAGCAGTACCAGCCGACCGCTGCTGCTGCGCATGCGACCCGATCTGCAAGCACGGCGGCATCGCTATCGCGGCCAGGCGTTTTGGGTGGTGAAGGAGCCGGTCGGACTGAATTACTTCCGTTTCCATGAAGAAGAGTATGCAATTCTCGGCATGCTCGACGGCATGACGAGCTTGGAAACGATCAAGGAACAATTCGAAGCGCAGTTCGCGCCGCAAAAGATCACTTACACCGATCTGCTGCAGTTCGTAGGCATGTTGCACCGCAGCGGCCTCGTCATCAGCGAATCACCAGGCCAAGGCAAAGCACTCAAGAAGCGCCGCGATGAAAAGAAGCATCGCGAGCTGATGGGCAAGTTGGCCAACGTCTTCGCGCTGCGGTTTCGCGGCGTCGATCCGGAACGCTTTCTCAACTGGCTCTACAAATACACTTGGTGGTTTTTCACCTGGACCGCCCTGTTCATCAACTTGGGCATCGGACTGGCGGCGTTATCGCTGGTGGTGGTGCAGTTCGATCAATTCACGGCGCGGTTGCCCGCGTTTCATGAGTTCTTCGGCCCTCGCAACTGGTTCATTCTGGCAGCGGTGATGGGCACCGTAAAAGTGCTGCACGAGTTTGGTCACGGCCTGTCGTGCAAACACTTCGGCGGCGAATGTCACGAGCTCGGGGCGATGCTCCTCGTGTTTACGCCGGCCTTATATTGCAACGTATCCGATAGCTGGATGCTGCCGAATAAATATGCCCGCGCTGCGATCGGCGCGGCGGGGATGTATGTCGAGTTGGTCTTGGCATCGATCGCCACCTTCATTTGGTGGTTCAGTTCGCCGGGACTTCTCAATCACATCTGCTTGAGCGTGATGTTTATCTGCTCCGTCAGTACGGTGATGTTCAACGGCAACCCGCTGCTGCGGTTCGACGGTTATTACATCCTGATGGATTTGCTCGAAATTCCCAACCTTCAACAGAAGGCCAAGGAAGTTCTGCGGCGGTTCATGATCGATCTCTGCCTCGGCATCGAGCAGCCCGAGAATCCCTTCCTGCCGCAGGGCAACAAGTGGATCTTCGGTTTGTATACGGTGGCCTCGGCCATGTATCGCTGGGTAGTGGTGTTTTCGATTCTGTTCTTTCTCAATAGCGTCTTTGAGCCCTACGGCTTGAAGATCATCGGTCAGTTGATCGCACTCTCGGGCTTTGTGGGCCTGGTGGTACAGCCTATGTGGGAGTTGGGCAAGTTTTTCTATACGCCGGGAAGAATGCACAAAATGAAAAAAGAACGCATTATCGCGACGGCTTGCGTGCTGGTTGCGACCGTGGCGGCGATCTTCTTCGTCCCGCTGCCGTATTCGGTTTACAGCCCGTTCGAAGTGCAAGCGCACAAAGCGGCCCAGGTCTTTTCGGCGGAGCCTGGCAATATTGCCGAGATCTTCGTCAAGCCAGGCGATTGGGTGAAAGAAGGGGACAAGCTGCTGCGGTTGGAGAATCCCGATTTGCAGTTGGAATTGGTTCGTTTGAAAGGACGTAGAGACGCGGCCCGACAAGCTCGTGACAATTTGTATGACCTGCGCTTTACCGATCAGGCCGCAGTCGACCAACTCGAAACCGCCGAAGAAGTGCTGGCCGGTGCTGAAAAGCAGTACCAGCAAAAACTGGCAGAAGTCGAGCGACTGCTGATCCGCGCTCCGCGCGACGGCATGGTCATTCCACCACCGACCCGCGAAGCAAAGCCCGGCGAAACGAAAGACCGCCTCGCTTCTTGGTCGGGCAATCCGTTCCAAAAGAAAAACATCGGCGCACCCATCACGCCGACCGACTTGCTCTGCCAAATCGGCGATCCAAAAGATCTGGAGGCCGTGTTGATCGTCGATCAGGCCTACATCGACCTGGTGCACGATGGCGCCGCAGCCCACAAGGTGCGGCTGCTGCTCGATTCGCAAACGCATACGGCCATCCAATCGCATGTGGCCGAAATTGGAGCTAACGAATTGGAAGCGGTGAACCCTGCCCTATCGAGCCGCACGGGTGGTCGTCTGGAAACAGTGACCGACCCCAGCGGATTAACGCGACCGTTAAGTTCGTCGTATCCGGTGCGAGCCCCTCTAAATGTCGCGGCCGGTACGGTGCAGGTGGGAATGCAAGGACAGGGCCGGATTTACACGGGCTGGCAACCGATTGCCCGCCGTGTTTATCGGTACGTGGCCAAGACTTTCCACTTTGATTTGTAAAGTTCGCCCCCCGGACAGCTGACGGGAGAACTGTAGGCTAAGTTAAGAAGTACCCAATTAAATGCAGGGGCTGGTTATTTTTGGGGAACTAAATCACCCACAACTGCATCGAAATGACTCAAGATTTTGTGTATTCATCGGCTAGATGTTTTCAAACAGTGTTGCCTTCACAATACTGACATCCTTGCCGTTCTCGTCGTTGGTTCTAGTTTGTGGCGACTGAAGGTGCCACACCAAGTTTTGCCGCTCACGCGGCTAGGGAGATTCACAGCATGTCCACAGAGAACACCGCAGAAGGCGCAGCCCCAGAAGCAGCCGCCCCCGCTCAACAGCAGATGGTTCAAGTGGAAGTGGATGACGGCCACGTCACCGCGACCTATTCGAACTTCTGCCGCGTCACCGGTTCGCCGGAAGAGCTGATCATCGATTTTGGTCTAAATCCGCAACCGGTCGGCATCCCGACCAAGGCCATTCCGGTCACCCAGCGCGTGATTGTGAACTACTTCACCGCCAAGCGCCTGCTGCACGCTCTGTCGCTGTCGGTTCAGCGGCACGAAGCCGTCTTCGGCGTTCTCGAAACGGACATCCAAAAGCGTCTGAAGCCAGGTCTCCGCTAGTCGGCAAGCGACTAGCCAACGTCGCAGCGTCCGCTGCAACGGGTTAGCAAAAAGCAAGCAAACGCTTTCGGCCGGGAACGCAAGTGTCCCGGCCGAAAGTGTTTCTTGACGGAACGTTTCCGCAGTTGCCAGGCCCGCTTTTTTTAAACCGGATCGCGGCTGGCCGCGCGAAGAATGTGATAATAGGCCCATGTCAAACGATACCCATCCCAAACATCCCTACAGCGTGGGCACGCAGGTTGTCATCTTGCGCCCGCTCTCCGGCGAAGCCGGTCGTGTGCTTCATCCACGGGGCTCCGTCGCTGTGGTTGTCCGCGCGCCGCGTGATTTGGAGCATAGCTATCGGTTGCGCTTTCCGGATGGCTTGGAAGAAGCCGTGCCGCAAGATGCCGTTTGCCTCCTCACGCAGTTTCAGAACGGTTTGTTGGGATCAGCCCGCGCGAATGACGATTTGTTCGCGCATGTTTTCTATCGCTGCGTGCTCGGCTCGCGCGCGTATGGTTTGGAGGATGAGAACTCGGACACCGATTTTCGCGGCATTTATTTGCCGCCTGCGGCCGCGCATTGGTCGCTCGTCGGCGTGCCCGATCAACTCGAGCGCGAGGAAACGCAAGAGCACTATTGGGAAGTGCAGCGGTTTTTAGTGCTCGCCTTGAAGTCGAATCCGAGTGTGCTGGAGACGCTCTACTCGCCGATCATTGTGCATCAGACAGAACTCGGTGAAGAGCTGCTGCAGCTGCGCCATTCGTTCCTTTCGCAACTCGTCTATCAAACGTACAACGGCTACGTGATGTCTCAGTTCAAAAAGATGCAAACCGACCTGCGGCAGCACGGCACACCCAAGCCGAAGCACGTGATGCATTTGATTCGTTTGCTGCTCGCCGGCATTTGTATCCTCCGCGAAGGCTACGTGCCGGTGCAGGTCAGCGAACATCGCGACACGCTGCTGCAAATCAAACGGGGCGAAATGCCGTGGGCGGAAAGTGAACGCTGGCGAGCGGAACTCCACGCGCAATTCGATGCTGCATTTCGGACGACGAAACTTCCGGAACGGCCGGACTATGAACGGGCGAACGCGTTTTTGCTAAAAGCACGGCGGTCAGCGGTTATGTAGGGTGGGTCGAGCGGTACTTTGCGAGGCCCACTATCCGCCTAGGATGAAACGCGAGCAAAGAAATCGGGCTGGTTCCTGCGCTTGCGCTTCAGGCTGGTGAGAGAAAGGAACGGTCGTGCAAAAGTTTTATTCTTTTGCTATGAAACGGAGTAGATGAAACGCAAAGCCGCTTCTCCAACATCGCCATCCGTACCCGCTCCGCACTTCTTTGCGCGAACTTGGGTGCTAGCACTCGCTGGCTCCTTACTCCTCTGGGCATCGTTTCCGCCACTGAACCTGTGGCCGCTCGCCTGGTTCGCGCCGCTGCCGTGGTTGGTTTTGATCTGCCAGGAAAAGTTGCTGGGCAAGAGGCCCTATTGGCAGATCACGCTCGCGGGTTTCGTCCATTGGCTGCTGATGTTGCAAGGCGTGCGGCTCGCGCATCCGGCGCTCTATGGCGGTTGGGTGGCGCTCTCGCTTTATCTGGCGATGTATCTCGTGCTGTTCATCAGCATCAGTCGTGTCGCCGTGCAACGACTCCATTGGCCGCTGTTTCTCGTCGCTCCAATTGTTTGGACCGGGCTGGAATTTCTGCGAGCAAGTTTGATTTCTGGTTTTGCTTGCGGACTCCTCGCCCATACGCAAACGCCGCTGCCCATCGTGCTGCAGATCGCAGATTTAGGCGGCGGTTATCTGCTGAGCTTTGTCATGATGCTGGTTGCCTCCGTTGTGGCGATGTATTTGCCCTCGGGTTGGTTCGCACAGCAGTCGCCCGCTACGACCAGCAAGCTTGTTCCCGTGGCGATTGCGTTAACGATTGTCATGCTCACGTTGGGCTACGGCTGGTTTCGGTTGCAGGAAAAATTGCCGCTCACTAACAAGCAGCCGCTGCGCGTGGGACTCATTCAAGGCTCGCTCGACACCCGTTTCGATCAACCTCACGAGGAGCGAACGCAACAGACGTTTGGTCAGTTCGATCCGTTGACGCGCGCAGCTATCGCGAAAGAACCGCAGCTTGATCTGGTTGTGTGGCCGGAGTCGATGTTCACGATTCCGGAATGCGCGGCGCTCACAGGCACGCAGGTTACCGATCCGGCAATTCCCAGCGCCAAACGCGAATTGCTCGCGGCCTGGCAACAGCCGTTTGATCTGACGTTGCAGGAAGTCCAAAAGATCATGCCGCAGAGCGCGTTCCTCTTCGGCACGACGACGCTGCATTTCGACCTGACGAAAGAACAGCAATGGCCCGCGAGAAACTACAACGCCGCGTTGCTAGCCCTGCCAGGCGAACGCGTGACCAGCCGGTATTACAAGATGCATCCTGTGATGTTCGGCGAGTTCATTCCGCTGGCCGATCTGATGCCGTTTTTGTATTCCTTCACGCCGATGGGCGGTGGCATGTCGATCGGCGACAAGCCGGTGCTGATGACGGTGCGCGACTATTCGCTCGCGCCGAACATCTGCTTTGAGAGCACCGTGCCACATTTGATTCGCGAACAGGTCAGCGAGTTGGAGCAGAAAAACAAACAATCGCTCGATGCCATCGTCAACGTCAGCAACGATGGCTGGTTCAAGGGAAGTTCGATTCTCGATCTCCACTTCCGCTGCAGCGTGTTCCGCGCAATCGAGAATCGCAAGCCGGTGATCATCGCAGCGAATACAGGAATCTCCGCGCACATCGACGGCAACGGCCGTGTATTGCAGCGCGGTCCGAAGCGAGCGACGAAAGTGCTGATCGCGAGCGTCGTTCCCGATGGCCGCCGTAGTCCGTATCACTTCCTCGGTGATGGGTTTGCCTGGCTGTGCGCCGCGGCAACTTGGGGCGTCGCGCTTTATGCAACGCTACGGCGCTAAACTCCCTCCTACGCAGACGAGTCATCCAGCGCCGCAGCACCACTGCCGCCACCTCGATCCGATTCCAGGTAACTCACCAGTAAGATTTGCGCGGCGATTTTATCCCGCCGCTCCTTCCGCTGCTTCGCGCTGAAGCCTGCTTCGGCCAGCAGTTCATTTGCTTGTGACGTGGTGAAGCGTTCATCGAACAGCACGATCGGCACGGCGACGAGCGGCCGCAACCAGGCGACAAACTGCCGAACCTCCGCCGACTTCTGACTTTCGCTGCCACTCGTATGCAGCGGCAAACCGACGACCAATCCCACAACACGCTCGAGCTTGACGAGTTGTGTCAGCCATTCGCCATCTTTGGGAAGCGTGCGGCGAGTATAGTTTTCCAACGGGCTGGCAAAACGCTGATCGGGATCGGTGATCGCCACGCCGATGCGGACGCTGCCGTAATCGATGGCGGCAAGCCTCCCCGCGCGGGGCAATTCATCGGCTGGAGGTTCGGTGGTCACTGCGTAAAGAGTTCGAAATCAAAGACTTGTTGGCCTCGGCCGACTTCGCGCGTCAGCTCTGACTGTCGATTGTACTTCACCGGCACGCGTTCTTTGATCCGCGGTTTCCCTTCGTTAAAGCTGGTGATTCGTACGCGGTTTAGTCCAATCGGCGCACCTTGCTGATCGGCGGACCAGAGCAGTGTGTACTTGCCGTCCTCATCCGTCACGCCGTATGCGGGCGAACCTCCCTCGGGGCTGAACTCAACCGTGGCGCCGGCCAGCGGTTTGCCGTCGAGCAGCACGGTGCCACTCACACCGCCGAATTGATTGCCGCTGCAACTGGTGAGAGCGAGAAAAGCGACCAGCAACAGGCTTGCGAAACAATGCATGGGTTTCATGCGCAACTAGTACCCCGAAACCTGTGTGCCATCCGCGCGCATGCCCAATCGCTGATATGCGCCTATCTGATTGAGATCGATCGTCCCCGATGGACTTTGCGGATCGGCGCCGTTGATATCGTAGTGAATGCCGTTGCTGAGGTAATGCACGCTGCCGTCGCAAAAGAGAAACATCGCGCCGCCAGGGTGCAAACTGCCGAAGCCTTCCGTGCAGGAAGTCTCGCTGCAGAAAGATGGCGGTTGCCGTGGATCATTCACTTTCACACTCACGCGGCCGCGAATATGGTACGAGCCCCACATATCGGGCCCCGGAGGATTGCGCGACCCTGCCCATACTCCCGAGCGGCAGCGAAAATCCCGCTCACCGACGGCGACCGTCTGGCTGAGACCGTCAGTGATGTCTTTGAAGTTGTAAGCGCGGTTGGCGTGCAAGATGCCCGTGCGGAGGATTTCGTTGTTGTGTTCGGCCAGGCCGCTGGGGTCAAAAAAACCGCCGTTTCCCATGTAGTTGCTGGCCGCGAGTTCAAAATTGATGTCGCAGCCGCTGCATTGAAAGTGCCGATGACAAGCCAGTCCGCTGAGCCCCGCCGGCGACAATCCGGGTGTGATGTCGGAGGGGCAACGATACATTTTTAATTTCGTCTGCAGCAGCTTTTGATCCGTGGCATCGCGGACCACATCCCACAGCCGGCGGCGCGTCACGCCCAACTGCTCATGTAATGGCTGCTGTTCCGAGAAAGAGAGCAGCAACGCTGGCCAGCCCCATTCCGCTTCGTTGCCAGCCTTCATGATCCAGCCGGAAGGGAGTGTCTGCAGCGTATCGTGATAGTTGTGCAGTGCCAGGCCGATTTGCTTGAGATTGTTAGTGCATTGCGCCCGGCGGGCAGCTTCGCGCGCGGCCTGCACTGCCGGCAGCAACAGGGCTACTAAGACGCCGATGATGGCAATCACCACCAACAATTCGACCAGGGTAAACCCCGACCTTTTGCCGGGAGTAACTGCTTGGTGAGATGGCGTGCGCATCGATTTCTCCCGCGGTTGCCTCGAATGAAGCAACTTGTATCAGGGCGGCATCCAACCGAATCGACAGCCAGCCAGGCGTTATGAAAAAAGCGGAAATGGCTCAGAAAAGAATCAGCACGCCCGCCGACTGCTGCCCGCGGATCATAGCGCGCTGGACAGCAGTTTGCAAATTTTTTTGAGGTTCGATCTGCCGGATTACAGCCGGAAATTATCCGGAATGACGCCGTCCTTGACGACGCAAGGAATCCCGTCGCGAATGATACAGGGTTCGTCATCGCCGCGATTTTCCACGCCCTGTTCATTAACGATCCGCACGCCGCGACCGATGCGGACGTTCTTGTCGATGATCGCACCTTCGATATACGAACGATCGGCAATGCCGAGTTGAGGCCTGCCAGCCGAGGAATGCTTGACCTTTGCCGCATCGGTATCGTATGAATCGGCGCCCATGATCACGGTGTTGCGAATGGTCACCCCTTCGCCAATGATCGTCCGCAAGCCAATCACACTGTTTTCAATAACTGCGCCCTGGCCGATCTGGCAGCCGTCGGCGATCAGGCTACGCTTGATCGTGGCGCCATCGAACAAGGTCGGCGGCAAGAACCGCGGCCGGGAATAAATCGGCGCAACAGCGGCCGAGAGATCAAAGGGGGGATGCGTGCCGGCCAGACTGAGGTTGGCTTCGTAAAAAGCCTTAATCGTGCCGATGTCTTCCCAATAGCCGTCGAACATGTGCAGCATGCACCGCTTCGAACGAACGACCGCGGGGAAGATCTCCTTGCCGAAGTCGGGATAGTCGGTCTTCTCAAGCGCTTCTACCAGCATGTCGCGATTGAACAAATAAATGCCCATGCTCGCAATCAGATCGCGTCCCTTGCTGGCGATGCCGCGAGCATCGATCCAACTGGGTTCCATTTTGACCATGTCCATCTCTTGGTGCGTCTGCGGCTTTTCCAAAAAGCCCTGCACCCGACCTTCGTCGTTGATCCGCATCACGCCGAAGCCCTTGGCCGCTTCGCGATCGACAGGAATGCCCGCAATCGTCACATCGGCTTTGGTCGCCTGATGTGTTTCGATCATTTCGCGATAGTCCATGCGATAAAGCTGATCGCCAGAGAGGATCAAAACATAGTCGATGCCGGGCTGCTGCAAGTAGCGCAGGTTTTTGCGCACGGCGTCGGCCGTGCCTTGGTACCAGTCCTTCTTTTCGTCATTGGTCGTTTGTTGAGCAGCAAGGAGTTCAACGAAGCCGCCACTGAAGTGATCAAAGCGATAGGTCTGCCGGATGTGCCGGTGCAAACTGACCGACATGAACTGCGTCAGCACGTACATGCGGTTCAGGCCGCTATTGATGCAGTTCGAGAGCGGAATATCGATGAGCCGATACTTGCCGGCGAGCGGCACGGCTGGCTTCGAGCGAAATTTGGTCAGCGGATAAAGTCGAGTACCGCGGCCACCGCCGAGGACGAGAGAAATGACGTTTCGCATGGATCGATCTATGAGAAGCGAGAGGGGAAATTCAAGAGGCAGGACAAGATAAAGCAATGCAACTGGGAGGCCAGTGCCCGCAGGGACCTAACATAGCTGCATAGGTGCAATGGGGCAAGAAGTGCCACAAAACGACCGTTATGGACCGGACATCGCCGATGCTCTCGCTGCCAACGTTTTGTCAATGCTCAAGAAGTCATGCACATGTTTCATGAACTTCCACGGGTGCTTCGAGTCATCGGGCGTCAATCCCGCCACTATGCCAAGCGCCTGAGTAATCCAAGCCCTTTTGTCATTGGAATGCTTGATCCCATAATCACTTAACATCGATTCAAGTTCACCAACTGAAGTGATGAACAATCCCCCAAGACCACACTTGTGAGCAATTTGTCCAAACGCAGCTGCGGCGTCCGGGGGAAGCACGCCAATTCCTGACCTTTTCAAATCTTTCCATGGCTTCGCTTGTTCAGCAAGTTCATGAAACCGACTCGCAAGCTTTTTCAGCAACCCGTCCTTAGATCGCCTGGGATCCTTATCCGATACCGCGTCGCGGAGCCCCCGTTCAATCAAAGCTGAGATCTCGTCAATACTTTTGTGTATCGCGTTGATGCGATCATCTGGCAGGACTTCTTGGACTGCTTTTGCAATTACAATCTGCCGCTCAAGGCAATCAGAAACAACATCCTCAGAAACGTCCAACTCGCGCAGAGTTTTTTCAAGCTCTCTTCTGTCGTTCACGACATCAATGTCAACGATTCCGGCAGATCGAACCCCCATATCCTTATATAGTCGAATAATTCGAGAAACAGTCTGTTTGTTGTCTGCATTAACGAAGTGCACGTCCAGAGTTGGATTTCGCTTCGCAGAGACTGCGTGATAAAATCGAGAATCGGCATCTGCCTCAGTCACCACTGCTGCCGAATAGAACAGACCATCTAAGACTCTTGCTGAAGTCATCAGCGGATCATCGACTATCTCTCTAAGCCGGTTCGCGTCCAACCGTCTAATCAAAGTCGTCCCAGTAGATCGATCGAGCCGCACAATGTCGACGTTGCGGGTCGAATGGATGATTCCTCGCAGGACGTCGACACTATGCGTCGCAACGACGATCTGTCGATTCTGGCGGGCTTGCTCTGCCAAGAATGCGCCGATGCGAAACGCCTGAGGGGGATGCAGAAATGCTTCGGGCTCATCAATAAGCCATACATTGCGGTTGATCGCACACATTGCGGCGATGATCCCCAAGAACGCACGCATACCATCGCCCTGCTCATCGATTGAGTCAAAGGCCTTCAATTCTTCATGGCTCACGCTAGGATCGGGCGATACGTAGCTAAAGTCTGGGCCAACACGGAGCAAGACATCTGTGAGCGCGGTGTAGTCGACAAATACGTCGGAATCAAATGCCGACTTCAGTTGAGCTCGCAACAAGTTCTTAGTTGCGGGTGCGGCATAAACAAGATCGTATAACAGTGAGTTTACGAGTTTTTCAGTTGGATTAGGTCTATCCGGGAACGGCGGCCATCGTTTGACGAGCACTAGCCGGCTCTCTGTGGTCAGATTAGCGACCATCAGCCTTGAAAATGTTTGCTCAAATGATCGCCGACGCAGTTCCGTATCAAATGACTTGTCGTCAAATATCTCGACGGGAACCTCAATTTGATACTCTGAAATGAGATTAGGATTTAGGCCGCGAAACTTGCGCTGACCGACTCTGGTTGCAACTTCTTTTAGTGGGTATGCCGCGATCACTTCGGCTACGGTCGCTGGCTTGTTGTAATGAACGCCCTTCACAACCGCTGGCGTCGTTGGAACACTTGTAATTGCGTCCAAGATATCTCTTAGTGCACGACTCTTGCCTGCATTATTTGGGCCCAAAAGAACGGTCAGATTTCCAATCGCAACTTCAGTTTCATCAGCCATCAGTAAACTGTGCAATCGAAATTCGTACGTCATGTATACATTCGCCCGATTGCGTAGAGTCGTATGTGCTGCAAAGTCGATTAGATATCGAGTTCATTCAACTTATCGAGCAAGCTATCGAGTTCGTCCTTGGGCTGTGCAGTTGCGGGCTGGCGTTTGGGAAGCCCAATGGTGGCGCCAACAGCGGAACGGCCGGCGAGTTGCAGTTGTTCGTCCCGTTCGCGAACGGCGATCTCTTCGGCCGATTCGCTACCGTCGGGCGCACCAAACAATCGCGAGAGATCGATCTTCATGCTGCCGGCAACTTCCGGCGAACCGGCGATCGACGGCGTTTTGTGCTGTGGAAAGATGATCGCATTTTCCGGACAAACGCGACTGCAGGCCGGGCAGCCCTTGCGACAGTTGTCGGGCTGTTCGACCAGAATGGTGTCGGCCTTGTCGAGGCCATAGACGCCGAACAGGCAGAAGTCGATGCACTCCATGCAATTGGTGCAGCGGCTGTAATCGATGACCGGATACCAGCGGCGGTCGCCCGTTTCGGCGATGCGAATCAACTGCGATGGTGTTTCCCCGTTGCCGTTCGTCGATTTGGCTTCGCTGAGCACGAGGGGCGAAAGATCGGGCTGAGTAGCCGAAGTGAGCGGCAGCGCGGTGTTGTTCGTCGGTTGCGCAAACCGGGCGAGCACTTCTGGCGAAGGAGCAGGCCGAATGGGTGACATCCCCAAGCCGCCGAGACCAAGCAACTGCATTGAGGCTTCGTTCGCGATGCGTTTCACTTCAGAGACAAACGCTGCAGCTTGATTTGCCACGCGGAGGTCGATGCAGTAGATCTTGCGATTCGGCAAATCACGCGAATCGTTGACACGAACCTTTTCGTCGCTGACATCTTCCTTTGCTTCGGCAGCTTCCTCGTCTTCATCTTCATCGTCTTCAGTAGGAGACTTCAGCAGCGACAATCCCTCTTTGCCGCGGATGCCCATGCGGTCGAGCGTCCAGCGTGTGCCGCGGTCGTAGAGCCAACTGAGAACGATCATGTTCCCCTTGATGTTGGTGAGCGCGAGCGTGCCGGTGCCGTCGGGCTTCAAGTCGTACAGATGCGGAATGATCACCAGATCGATGCCCGGTTCCATCAAAAGCGCAGCGGCGATGTCTTCTTCCAACTGCCGCTTGGCAGGATGTGCGCTTTGGCCCTGCGAGAGGACGACGGCGATTCTTTTGGCCATGGTGTTACCTACTCGTTCATTTGTCCTTTGATTGTCCGCTGCGTCACTTCCCAAACCGCGGCCAGGTGTTCGATGTATTGCGCCGGCGTGAGGAGCGGAACGTTTGTTGAGTCCGTTGGCTGCATTTCAAACAGCCAACCGCTGCCGTATTTATCGACATTGATTGCCGAGGGATCGGAAAGCAGCTCGCCGTTGAACTCCAGCAATGTGCCAGCGATGGGTGAGTATAAACTGCTTTCCGCCTTTTTGCTCTCGATACTGCCAATCTCCTGCTTCTCTTTCAGCACGCTGCCGGCATCGACGGTCCAATCTAAAAAATAGACGTCTTGCAGCAGCCGCACCGCATAGGCCGAGAACCCGCAGCGCAGCACGCCGTTTCGCTCCTCTGCCCACATGTGATTCCTGGCATAGCGGCGATCGGTGGGAAACTCGGCGACGAACTTTCCCATTTCAAACGTCAACGGCTCGCTCATGTGTAGCGAACACCCTGATGCTGTGGCTCGAAGAACGCCGGCAACAGTGCATCGACTCGCAGCAGGCCGTCCCGCGTGAGCGTTACGCGATCGTCGCCAATCGTGAGCATCCCTTCCGCCGCGTGCTGCAGCCAGGCTTCGCGAAATTCATCGAGCACGTTCACGCCATACTTGCGGCGGAAGTAGTTGACGTCGAGGTATCCTTTCTTCAGCAGCAGAATCAACTCGCGGATCAGCAACTGATGCCGCGTCGGCCGCATGGCGCGGAACAGCGGTAACTTGTTCTCTTCGAGCAATGTTTTGGTGTAGTCGCCCCACTCCGTCTTGTTCTGATAATGGACGCCGGCCGCGTGGCCAAAGCTGGCCACGCCGGTGGCGAGCAGATCGGAACCCTGCCACAGATTGTCTCGATAGCTAAAGTTCACTTTCTGGGGATCTTTGACCAGGGTGTACGCGCTCGAGATGTGATAGCCAACGGCTTGTAGCTCGTCGTAGGCATAGTTGAGCCAGGCTCGTTTCGTCGGCCAATCGGCGACCGGCGTTTCGATCTGGTTGCCGAGAATATCCTTTGAATAAACCGTGTTGAACGGCAGCTCCATTTGATAAATGGTCACGCTGTCCGGCGAGAGCTCAATCGTTTTCTTGATGCAATCGCGCCAGTTGTCCCACGACTCGCCTACCATCCCGCTGATCAAATCGATGTTGACGTTGTGAAAGTTGGCATCCTGAATCCACTTCCATGCCTTGTAGACTTCGCCGGACAAATGCGCCCGGCCATTCTCTTCCAATACCGCATCGCTGAAGTTTTCGACACCCAAACTCAAACGTGTCACGCCCAGTTCCTTCAGCGTGTGAACCTTTGGTTCCGACAGCGTGCCCGGCTCGCATTCAAACGTCACTTCTTCCGCATGATCCCAATTCACATGCTTCTTCAAGCGATCGACCAGCGCGGTCAATTGCTTGGCACTCAAAAACGAAGGCGTACCGCCGCCAAAATAGACGAAGCGAAACGGCCGACCGCCCATCACGGGCAACTGACTGACGAGTTCGATTTCTTTGGAAAGGGCCGAGACGTAATACTCGACATCATGCGCGTTTTTGTCGGTGTAGACACGGAAGTAGCAGAACTTGCAGCGTTTGCGGCAGAAGGGAATGTGCAGATACAACCCCAACGGAGTCGCAGTTTTGGGCGGCGAATGCAGCGCTGCTTCAATCTCTGGCAACGCTTCTGCCTGCCATTGCGAGAACGGCGGATAGTTGGAGATGAAGTAACTGCCAACTTCGGTTTTGATGGTTTCGATGGTCACGGGATTCGGTGGGAAAATGGAATCGGTTGGCTGACGGACGTGGGCAGGTGTTACTTCAAAAAATCACGGATAGCGAGCGTGCAATCTGGCATTGCTTGGGGGAGAAATTGACCAACTGCAAATAGTTCATTTTCGGCAAGAATTTGCGTTGGACGTTCGGCAGAATAAACGTGCAGTTTGCGCTCCTGTGGGGCAAGCACTGCTGCCACAAGAACTCCTGCGTTGAGAAACTCTGCTGCTTTGGCGACGACATCAACCCAGCGATCGCTCGGCGAGCGAACTTCGAAAACCAGCTCTGGGGCGGCTGGCCGATATCCATCGGGTGGATTCTCACGAGGAATGTGTTGACAGCTATAAATAGCCACATCAGGCCCACGAACAGAATCTGGCGTGCGATGAGTGATCACGCCAGAGTCGTTGCTGACCAGGTGAGCAACATCATGACGATCAAGATACACGGCAAGCGCCCGCACAATATTTCCGCAATATTTCCCATGAAGCGATCCCGGTGGATACATCTCCACGATTCTCCCGAGGACGAGTTCTGTCGGCCGTCCGTTGTCGGCGAACAACAAATATTCCTCTGCCGTAAATAGCTTTTCGGCAAACGAAGATGCCGTTGACATGGCCAATCTCCTTTACCCTTTCGCCCCATAGCAATACACGATTCCGCGATCGCTCGCGACGACAACTTTGCCATCTGCAACAGCTGCCGAACCGACAAAGCCACCGGTTGCCTGCTTTTGCCAGACTTCGGCGCCGGTCTTGCGATCAAGGCCATACAAGCGGCCGTCCGCAGCGCCCACAATCACACGGTCGCCAGCGATGACGGGCGAACTGTCGATGCGTTGCTTGGTCGTGAAACTCCAAATCTCATCACCGTTCGCAGGATTCAAGGCCAGCACCTGACGCGAACGACTGCCGACAATCATCAGGCCTTCCATCACGGCCGGCGAACTGCGGAACGGTTGTCCTTGGCCATGATCGGTTTGCCAGGCGACTTTCCCTTGCTTCCAATCGACGCTGAAGAGCGTGCCTGCCTCGGTGCCGAAGAAAACTTGATCGCCCAGAACCGCGGGCGTGACGCCGGTCGGCGCTTCGATCGGCACTTCGGCAGCACCGGCCCCTTTTGTCAAGTCGATGATGTGCAACTTGCTGTCGCAGCCGGCGACAAAGCAGCGATCGCCGACCACCGTCGGCGTGCAACGAATTTGATCTTCAATGGCATGCTTCCAAACGAGTTTGCCGGTCTGCGCTTCCAAACAGTACAAATGCCGATCCTGCGAGCCGAACAGCACTTTGTCTTGCCAGAAGTTGGCGCTGGAATCGACTTCCGCTTCGGCTGCAAATTTCCATTTTTCTTTACCGGTCGCGGCGTCGATGCAGTGGCACACGCCGTCGACATCACCGAGAAAGATCAAGCCATCACGAATCGCAGGTGACGCCATAAAGCCGCTGTCGATCTTCCAGTTCCATTTTTCTTTGCCGTCTTGCAGATCGAGCGCGAATAGCTTGCCATCGAGATCGCCGATATAGACCACGCCATCGACGATTGCCGGCGTGGCTTCGAACGCGCCATTGGGAACTTCCATCTTCCACAGTTGCTCGGGATTGTCCGTCACCTTGGTTCTGGCGATACCGCTCGCCAGCACATCACCGCGGAAGATGGGCCAGTTCTTTTCTGTCGCGACAGGCAATGTCGTGGCCGCCGGTGCGTCCGCAGCCAGGGCTAAACTGCGAAAAATCGGTGCGGCTAAAAGCGACGTTGCAGTCAAGGAGCGGAGAACGCTGCGACGCGAAAGCATGAATTCGACAGAGCGCATAGCGACACCTGATGGGCAACGACTTTTCACGAGACAATCCACCCTGGCAGAAGTTCTGGCCAGTGGCACGATGGAGGCAGGTTGAAATTATATCAGAACGCCTGTTGATAAAGCGTCAAAAGTTCGTTGGGCTCCACCTTTCGCGGGTTGAACGTGCCGGTCCACTGTTTGGCCGCTTCTGCGGCCAGTTGCGGCAATTTGTCGTATTCGACGCGTAATTCCTCCAGCCTGGTGGACAGTCCCGCCTTGATCGCGAGCGCCGCCACGAAATGGGCCAACTCATCAACCGTTTCCGGCACCGGCCCCGCGCCGTTGGCCGGCATCGTGCTGAGTAAATCGAGATACCAACTCTCGACCACTGCGCTGTTGAAACGAATCACATGCGGCAACATCAAACCGACGGCCTGGCCATGCGGAACATCAAAGTGAGTCGTCAATGGATTTGCCAGCGCGTGCGCGGCGCCCAGCATGCTATTTTCGATCGCGAGTCCCGCGAAGCTGGCGCCCAGTAACATCGCGCCGCGGGCTTCGACATCCTGAGGATGATCGATCACGCGTGCAAAGTGGCCGGCAAGCAACCGCCAAGACTCCCGACTGAACGCCAAGGATGCGGCGTTCCGCTTGCTGCAGACAAACGTTTCGAGCGCATGCGATATGGCATCAATGCCCGTGAGCGCCGTCACCCGGGCGGGTTGCGTTACGGTCAACTTGGGATCGAGGATTGCCACGCGGCAGGCGGCTTTCTTATCGCCACAGGCCATCTTTACGTGCGTCTGAGCATCGCTGATGAGCGCGAACGATTGTGTTTCGCTGCCGGTTCCAGCCGTCGTCGGGACAGCGATCATCGGCAACATCGGCTTGAGCGCTTTGCCGACGCCCCAATAATCTTTCATCTCACCACCGTTGGTGAAAATGAAGTTAATCCCTTTCGCGCAGTCCATCGCACTGCCGCCACCGAGGCCGACGATCAATTGCACATCGTGCCGTCGCGCGAGTTTCACGCCGGCTTCCACGTCGTCGGTGTTCGGGTTCTCGTGTACCGCGCCGAAGAGATGGGTTTCAATCCCAGCATTCACCAGTGAAGCAATACCGCGATTGGCATGGCCGGCCGTAATCACACCAGGATCGCTGACGAGTAATGCTCGCCGCCCACCAATCTCCGACGCCAATTCCCCCAGCACTTCGATTTTGTCCGGACCAAACACGATCCGGGTGCGGGGCTGGAAGTCGAAAGCAGTCATCAGGTGGGCTTATCGAGGTGGGTGGGATTGAAGGCGTCACCACATAGAGTAGTGCGACGAACGCTGCGTGTAACTATCGGCCTGGCGATTTCGGCGGGAAATCGCCAGTGCACGACAGATTGTCCGCCGAGATTCATTAAACTCCCGCCACTTGATACGCCCGCGAGCGATACAAGAAGTCGATGATGCTCCCTTCATGCGGCTGCAGCCAGTTGAGTCGCGTTGTCGGGATCGGGCCGATGTTCAAGCGATCGATGTAGGTCGCGTCGCTCAGCTGCGCGATCAACTTTTCATTCTTCGTGATCGCCGTGCAAACCAGCGTGTACCCCATCTTCTTCAGCAGTTGATCTTCAGGACATTTCACAACGGTCGCGAAGGGGAACATGTATTCCTTCTTTACAATGCCGGTGTCGGGCGAACTGCTGTGCGCGATAACGGGACGCAGATAAGAGCAAAGCTCCTTCTCGACGAGTCGCTCTCCGTACTTGCCGGTCATGTCCTTCACGCCGCTTTCTTTCAGGTCCTGTTCGATCACGCCCCACACGCTCTTGCCTTGGCCTGGCACGGTGAAGGCAGCGAGCTTCGAGTTCGGATCATCGGGCGGCAACACATCGATCGGGCCCAGTTTGGCCGCGAGCGCGGCTGCGATTTCTTCAGTATGCCGAGAGGCCCACACGCCGCTGGCGTTAATGCATCCGCGGCCGCTGTTGGTCGCGATGCTCTCGGCCATCAGTTCGATGTGTTGTTCCCAGTTGTCGACTTCGTCGTCGCCGAGAATGATCTTCGAGAAGCCCGGCCCGTGGGCTTGCACGCGTGGATTACCTTTGTACTTCTCCACGGTTTGAGCGCTGCCGAAGATCATTGAACGATCGAGCGCTTCAAGCAGCGCGCCACCCGCATCGTGACCACCGGGATAAAGGCCGAAAACTTCTTTAGGAATGCCAGCCTGCGTAAAGGCCGACACAATGCGATACGCGGTCCACGGTTCTTGCGAACCTGGCTTGAGCGCCAGCCCCACTTGCAGCGGAATGACGGGCAGCCAAAGCGTGTGCACGCCGGGCGAGTTCGATGGAAGCACCGCGCCAAGCACCGGTGCCTGACATTGATAACTGACAATCACGCCGCGGTTTTCGAGGCCCCAGCCCTTCGTGAGGATATTCAGATCGAGACCGCGCGTCAGGCAGTCCATGATCTTGTCCATGTTCCGCAGCACGAAGCTGTTCTTCGGAATGTTGGCCTTGCACAGGACTTCCGGCAGGCCGGTGGTCGAAGACTGCTGCTTGACGAAATCTGCCGGCGACTGTTGGCCGTCACCCATCGGCAGCGTGGCGTTCTCGTAGAGATCGGCCGCAACCTTTAACTTGGCGAGAAGATCGCTGATCGGAAACTGCCGCAGAATGTCGCGGCACTTCCAAGCCTTGGTCATGTCGCGCTTGACAATGCCACCATTAGCCTGGCTGACCTTGGCCACCGGCTCGCCGGTGTAGAAGTGCTTGATCTCGTCAACTTCGAGCGATTCGTAAGGTTCGCCCCAACGGAGCACGGGGATGTTGAGCATGGCGGGAATGGGGTTAGGGGCTAGAGATTAGGGGTTAGGGCAGGGAATCATTCGTATTATCTCCCTCGCCCCTGTACTCAGGGGAGAGGGTTTGGGTGAGGCGCAATGCGGCAGGAGGATGGACGGACGAAAGGATTACAACTGAAAGCGTAATTCCTTACACATCTTCACCAGGCAGCAAATGTTCCTCCGAGAACCTTTGAGTCAGCAAGTGCAGTGGGCGGACAGACCAGAGTAAATCATCGCTTCCGACCCCCTCGGGCGAATCAACTTCGACAATCTGAATCCGCCGGATGTTGTATTCGTTGTGGGTTATTTGGAACTTGTATTTGATCCTTCCCCCAGCGATCCGCTGGATTTGCATGATTAATTGGGTCGAGTTCGACTTCGAAATCGCGATCACAGCGCCAGCGAAATTCAGTTGTCAACTCGTACTTGGTT
The DNA here is from genome assembly GCA_964394305.1 of uncultured Pirellulaceae bacterium. Classification (GTDB taxonomy): domain Bacteria; phylum Planctomycetota; class Planctomycetia; order Pirellulales; family Pirellulaceae; genus Anatilimnocola. Next base: position 1,582 of record CAYMWL010000023.1, on the reverse strand, counting down.
TCCGGTATGTCCCAAAAATAAACGATCCCGCTTCTATTCGCAGAAAACCAAATGGAGAGGCCGGTAAATAGTGTCAGTTCGTTACCATAAGTCGACCACAAACCAATCGGCCCACGACAGAATTGTTCATTGCAGCGAGCGAGCAATTGGTCATCTGTGAGCGATTCATTCTGAAACCATTCGCAGCTCTTCGTCATCTCGCTGCTCCTGGCCCCTCACCCCAACCCTCTCCCCTGAGTACAGGGGCGAGGGAGTACGACTATCTGCTTACAACGTCCTAGTACACACCCACCGTCGTTTGGCTCGCAATCCCACGCCAGGGCTTCACACCGCTCACGCCGTCCCATGGATACGCTGCGTAGGGCTTTTCCCGTTCGCCTTCGTCGCGTTCCATGAAGCCGGGGACGAAGAACTCTTTCGTCAGCGTCGTCAACTTCACACGGCCGCTGGCGCCATACGCCACCGGTTGATTGTAATTGTCGAACTCGACGACCTCGACCACGGCCCGCGGTTGCGGAGCGTAGTAGGCGATCTTGTAGCCATCGGCCTTCGTCACCGGCTTGCTGCAGGCGAGGCCCATCAGCGTGTTGCCGTAGGTGGGCGTCATATAAATGCCGCTCTCCTCGGGCGGACCACCGAAGTACTCTTCAATGCAAAACCGCGTGAACTGCGGCGTGAATTCGGTGCCGCCGCTGAAGATGCCGGTGATGCCGGTGTCGGCGAAGGTCTTACCCTTCTTCTCGAGCGCCTGGCAGAGCGCTTCGAGCAGCTTCGGCGTCGTGAACATGCACTTCACATCGTGGCCGGCTTCCAGTACGGTCAGAGCCTGATCGATGCAATGTTCTTTGTACGCTTCGAGATGTTCCATCCACCCCTTCTTGATCAACTTCACGACCCACCGCGGATCGAGATCGACGCAGAAGCAAATGCCGCCGCGATATTGACACAAGTGCTCGACCGCGAGCCGCAGCCTGCGCGGGCCACTTGGGCCGAGCATCAGCCAGTTGGCCCCCTTGGGGAAATACTTGTCAGGCAGCGTGTGGCTGAAGTTTTCGTAGTCGGTCCAGTGATCGGTCACGACCATGCGGCTTTTCGGAATGCCCGTCGTGCCGCCCGTTTCAAACACATACACCGGCTGGCCAGCCAAACCCTTCGGCACCCAGCGCGTGATTGGACCGCCGCGGAGCCATTCGTCTTCAAACTCGGGAAATTTCTTGATGTCGTCGAAGCATTTCACTTCCTTGAGGGGATCGAACTTCAGTTCGCTCTTTTTCTGCAGCCAGAACGGCGAACCGGTCGAGTCGTGAAAATGCCACTGTACGGTTTCGACCGCGTGAGCATCGAGCTTATCCTTCGCAGCTTTCGCGCGGGTTTCCATTTCCGCGTCACTAATCACTTCCGGTTTCATGCCGGTTCCTCTGCAAAATCAGTAGTTAGGTGGGTGGGTGAGGCAACAGCCAAGGTGGGTCTGCTCGGACCCTTCACCATAGCTCAGTGGCGAGTGCTGGACAACTGGCAGCCCCTCGGTGACAGGGCAACTCACTGTTTCACGATGCGGAGGAATTTGAGCAGGTCTTGGGGG